>CAYUBQ010000093.1:1783-13441 GCA_964443135.1 uncultured Desulfobacterales bacterium
CATGCGCCGCGGGAAGCGCTGTAACCTATTGAAATGCCACGGGCAGATCTCGAGGCTACCGGCTTTTTGCGACGTCATCAGGTTTGACGCATTCGCAAAAACCCGCTCATGCGCCGCGGGAAGCGCTGTAACCTATTGAAATGCCACGGGCAGATCTCGAGGATTTGGGCTTTTTGCGACGCCATCAGATTTCATGAAAGGAACCAACCCCATGAACGAACATCAGGAAAGCCCGAAAAACCAGAAGCCCAAAATGGACCCGGAGCAGGTCTTCCGTTTTCGCTGCGGTCCCGGCGTGCCCTGTTACACCCGCTGCTGCCAGGACGTCACCATCGCCCTGACCCCGTACGACGTCCTTCGTCTCAAGAATGCGCTCGGCATGACCTCCCAGGAGTTCCTCGACCAGCACACCGTCATCGTAGGACGGGAGAACCAGCTGATTCCGCTGGTCTTCTTGAAAATGAACGAGGACGACAAGCGATGCCCCTTTGTCTCCGACGAGGGTTGCCGCATCTACGAGGACCGACCCTGGCCCTGCCGCATGTTTCCGCTGGACATGAGCGGCGACGGCCTGTTCGAGCTGATCGCGGATCCGGAAAAGTGCCAGGGCCTTCAGGAGGAGGCGCCCGTGCGGATTGCGGACTGGCTGGTGGACCAGGGCGTCGTTCCCTATGATCGGATGAACACCAAGTTCTCCGAGGTCACCAACCCCATGAGGGCGGTCCAGGCGGACATCGAGAACCCGGATGTGGGGAAGATGGTGTTCATGGCCCTGTACAACCTGGATCGATTCCGGGCGTTCGTATTCGACAGCTCGTTTCTGAACCGGTTCGAGGTGGACGAGGTCACCGTGGAGAAAATCAAGCGCAGTGACGAAGAGCTGCTCAAGTTCGGCATCGACTGGATCAAGTTCGGCGTGTTCGGTCAGATCCTGTTTCGAGTCCGCCCGGACGCCGCCCCCACCGAAAGCCAGTAAGGGACAGGGGACGTAGTTGCATAATTCGATAACTCACCGCCCTGTTTGCGAGACGATGGGTTCAGGAGTGGAGTTATCGAATGATGCAACTACGTCCCCTGAGGCCGGAGGCCGAACATGAGCGACAACCGCGAGGAATCGACCTTTCTCCCCCTCGGGGAAAAGCCCTTCCGCTTTGCCTGCCACAAAGGGGTGCCGTGCTTCACCGACTGCTGCGCGGACCTGAGCCTGATTCTCACGCCGTACGACATCGTCCGGTTGAAGGGCCGCCTGGAGATCTCCTCCGGGGAGTTCATCGACCGATACACCGAGCCGAAGCTGGACGAGGCCTACCGGTTTCCGGTCATCCGTCTCCTCATGAACGAGGACGACCGGAGGAGCTGCCCCTTTGTGACGCCCGACGGATGCACGGTCTACGAGGACCGTCCCGGCGCCTGCCGCATCTACCCGCTGGGCCGGGCCGCCATGAACCTGGCGGGGCCGGACCAGCCCGCGAGGGAGAAGTTCTTTCTGGTCCGGGAGTCCCACTGCCGGGGTTTCGAGGAAGAGCGGGAGTGGACCACCTCAGAGTGGATGTCGAGTGAAGGGCTGGACGACTACAACGCCATGAACGACCGGTGGCTGCGGATCCTGACGAGCACCCGCAACCTGGGATCCAAGGCGGACGCGGAACGTAAGCTGGCCATGTTCTACATGGCCTCGTACAACCTGGACCGGTTCCGGGATTTCGTGTTCAAGAGCCCGTTTCTCGAACGGTTCGACGTGGACGCGGGCACCCGCGAACGCATCGCCTCGGACGACACGGCCCTGATGCTGTTCGCCTTCGACTGGCTGCGGTTCGCCCTGTTCGGGGAGGAGACGATGAAGGTCCGCCAATAGGGGACGTTCTTGCATAATTCGATAACTCTCTTCCCTCCAACTTCAGCGGATCACCCGAGGCCGCTTCCTTCTTCTCTTGGAAAGGAAAACAGAGATGGAGTTATCGAATTATGCAAGAACGTCCCCTAGATAGCCGGGCCGCTCCCGGATCAGGGCGTCCAGCTCCTGCTGGTGCTGGGAGAGGTAGGTCAGGATCGCGTTGGAGCCGGTGCGGATGGAGGGGCCGTCCTTTTTTTCGATCAGCCTGCCCTCGAGAAGCCGGCCGTTCTCGTAGAGAAAGTCGATGATGGCATCGTCGGCGTCCAGCCGGACGTCGAACAGCTCCTTCAGGTACCGAAGCCAGTACCCGAACTCCCGGGTGTGCTCCAGGTGCTCCACGGGCACGTCCACCTCGTAGCTCAACGGATCCTGCAGTCCGGGCATGAGCCCGGACCCCGCCAGGTAGTCCGTCACGTGGGCCAGCTGGTGTACGAGGCTGGAGTCGTCGATGTCCCTCGACACCGCGATGTACACGTGACGGGGATCGGTCTGGCGCGTCTTGTTCAGGTTGATGAAAACGCTGCCTCCCTTCTCATCCGTGGCCTTTCCCCCGCCGGTCCCGTAGAAGTTCAGTCCCTGGTAGTCCCTCAGATCCACGAACCGCACGCCCAGATCCTTGCCGGTGAGGCCGGGGAGGTCCAGACGGTCGGACATCTCCCGGCACCGGCCGTAGCTCACCTCCCTTAGAGAGGTGATCATCCGGCTCATCTCCTCGGTGAACTCCTCCATCCCGTCGAAGGAGAGCTCGTCTTCCCGTCCCGAGTGACACTTCTTGAACTTCTTCCCGCTGCCGCAGGGGCAGGGATCGTTGCGTCCGACCTTGATCATGCCGACCTCTCTTTTGTGGGGCGGGTTCCTACTCGTCTTCGATGATGTTGTCCCTGTGGGCCTCGTAGGACCAGGCGGGAAGCGGTCCGGTCTTTCCGGTCTTCGGGTCGAGGCAGAGACGGTAGGAGGCCTTGACGTTCTGGCTCTCCATCATCCAGTCCCAGCCGCGCACGAAGTAGGGGCACTCGTCGTTGAAGCAGACCCACTGGTAATCGCTCTTCCAGGTGGACATGGGAGGGGTCTTCCACTTCTCGAGCCGGCTGCCGCAGTGCGGGCAGTCGGGGCGTTCTTCCTTCATGGGATTTCTCCTTCCAGTTCCGGTCGGCCGGGCACGAAAACGGACGACCCGCTGTCAAGCTCCGGGAGGGAGCCGCGGTTTCCGCATCTCCGCCCATCAAGTTAAGTCGTTTTCGCCAAACTGCAAAGCAGAGCGTGCGATTCTTCGTTCAGGCGCCTCAAAAAACGGAGCCAAACCCCGGCCGCTCGAGCCGTTCCAGGATTTGGCTCCGATCCGTCGCAGGGGACGACCCCCCGTCACAGCTTATGCGGCCGCCTTCTGCTGCTCTGCGTAGGCCTCCTTCACCTTCGTCAGGAAGATCACCACCGGCCGGAACGCCAGATGCGCCCACTTGGCAAAGGGGACCTCCAGGACCAGCATGGGCACCGCCACCATGAGGTGCACCACGTAGAGCACGTAGGTGGTCATGGGCCAGTCCAGCAACCGGGTGAAGTGGACGAAGATCCCCGTCAGCGTGGTGAGCTGGAGCAGGATGAGGAACATCCAGTCCGTGGGGTGGGAGCTCTTGTACGGCGCCTTGGTCTTCTTGATCCGCCCGATCATGGCGTAGGTGGTCCCGTACAGGATGGCGAAGGTGGCGTAGTAGCCCAGCAGACGGACAGGGTGGAAGAAGGGGTAGATCACGTCCCGCTGAAAGGCGATCTTGTCCCAGGAGAGCCCCACCACGTGGATCCCGCCGGCCAGGAACACCACCACCAGCAGGAACACCGTGCTGTACCCGGTCATGATCAGAAGGTGCACGATCCACTGGGTCCGGTCGCTGCACTCCCCGAACCGTTTCTGGGTGATGAAGTGAATGATCAGCTCCTTGGCCTGGCTGATGTAGATCTGGAGGGGGATCTTTTTCAACAAATCCCCCATGGTGAACTTCACGCAGCGCCAGGTGTTGCTGAGCAGGAGGACGGAGAGGATACCGCCCATGATCAGGTCGGCGATCTCGATGGCCGGCGCCGGCCACACGGAGTTGAGAAAGGCGTGCTCCATGTTCGGGTTCTCGGCGTGAAAGAGCCACATGGCCAGGCCCACGAGCAGGCCGACCACGGCGATGGCCACGATCTCGAACCTCTCCGAGGTGTAGAACTTCTTCGAAAAGCCGGTCCAGTCGTACTCCGACGTCAGATACCGGCGCATCACCATCATGGTCTCGCCCGGATCCGCCCCCCGGGGGCAGCGGTCCGAGCAGTCCCCGCAGTAGTAGCAGAGCCAGGGCTCGGGGCTCTGCAGAATCTTGTCCTTCAGTCCCATCTGGGCCCACTTGACCAGCTTCCGTGGGAACGGGGTTTCCTCGGTGGAGAGAGGACAGACAGCCGTGCAGTTTCCGCAGTGGTAGCATTTGCCGGCGTCTTTCAGGCCGAATTCCTTCAGCTCCTTCATCAGATTCGGATCAACTTTGACACTCATTCGCATCGTCCTCCTGCTCGGTTCACATTCCGTACCTGAGGCCCCGGCCGACCCGGACCCGGCGGTCCGCCCGGCCGGGGAGGCAACGTCGGGGACGACTTACCAGCCCTTGAAGGGGTTGGGGCCGACCTCCTCGATCGTTTCCATGAACTTCTCGAACATCTCGGGCAAGTGCTGGTAGTCGATGATGGACACCGTGTCGAAATGTACCCGCTCCGACTCGAGGGCCAGCCGGTTCAGCGTCTCGGACACCTTGCTCAGCCGGATCTGGCTCAGCTCACTCCCCTTGATGAAATGACACTGGTAGTCGTCGCCGCTTCTGCACCCGAGCAGCAGGACACCGTCAATGCCCTTGGAAAGCGAATCGGCGATCCACACCAGGTTCATGGAACCGAGACAGCGAAGTGGAATCACTCGGATCCAAGGGTTGTAGTTGATCCGGCGCATACCGAGCATGTCGAGCGCGGGGTAAGCGTCGTTCTCGCAGGCGAGAACCAGGACCCGCGGTTTCTCCTCGTCCTCTTCCGGGACCTGGATCGCCTTGATCATGTTGCCGATCATGCGAACCGAGTAGTTCTTGAACGAGATGATCCGCTCGGGGCAGGCCCCCATGCAGACGCCGCAGCGCCGGCAGCGCGTGGGCTGGGGCAGCGGGTTCGCCTTCTCGTCCTCGTTGATGGCACCGAAGGGACACTCCACGGTGCAGCGCTTGCACTGGGTGCAGCGCTGCATGGCGAACTCCGGAAAGCTCACGTCTCCGGCGCGCGGATGGACCGCCGCGCCCCGATAGGCCAGCTCGACGCTCTGGATCGCCTTCATGGCGGCGCCCGCAGCGTCTTCCACGGCCGTGCCCCGGCCCATGGGTCTGCGGATGCACCCGGCCGCGTAAATGCCGGTGCGCCGCGTTTCATACGGAAAGCAGATGAAGTGGGAGTCGGGAAACTCGTTGCTCAGGGCGGGCAGCTCCGGTCCCTGCCGGTAGGTCAGGTTCAGGATGTTGGACCGCCGGATCACGTCCAGGGGCACGTCCTCCAGCTCCTCCCCTTCGGACTCCTCCACCTCCTCCTTGGCCACGTCCCGGCCGAAGGAGCTCACGGGCACCATGCCCGTGGCCAGCACCACCAGGTCGAGGTTGTCCAGGGTGACGGTCTCGCCCAGGAGCTCGTCCTCCGCCTCGACCGTGACGCTGTCGCCTTCCGCCTCGACCTCGGGATCCTGGCAGCGGATGAAGACGACGCCCTCCTCCTGGGCCTTCCGGTAGAGGTCCTCGGACTGCCCGGGGGTCCGAAGCTCCTTGTAGATCACGAACACGTCGGCGTCCGGGTCCTGACGCTTGATGACCAGGGCCTGCTTCAGGGCCGTGGTGCAGCAGACCGAAGAGCAGTAGGGCAGATGGTTCGGGTCCCGCTGTCCCGCGCACTGGAGGAATGCGGCGCTCTTGACATCCTTGCCGTCGCCGGGGCGCGTCACCTTGCCGCCGGACGAGTTTTCCTCGAACTGCATGTTGGTGATCACGTTCGGCGACTTTCCGTACCCGAGCTTCTCGTCGAGCTTCTGCGGGTCGTAGGGCACCCAGCCGGCCGCGTTCACGATCGCCCCGATCCCGTGCTCCTTGCTGGTGCCGTTCTGCTTGACGGTGACCTTGAACACGCCCGGACCGCCCTCGGTCTTCTCGACGACGGCGCCGGTGTAAACGGTGATCTTGTCGTTGCCGTTCACCGCGTCGATGAGCTGCTTCAGGTCGTTGTCCTTGATCTCCTTGTAAGGAGAGGCCGCGATCAGGTCGACCTTCTTCTGAAAACCTCCCAGCTCGGGCTCCTTCTCCACCAGGACGGCGTTGTACCCGGCCTTGGCCGTCTCCAGGGCCGCGTTCAATCCGGAGATGCCGCCCCCCACCACGAGGATGTCCCTGTACATCTCCTCGTCCGGCTTGTAGGCCTCGGGCAGGTCCATCTCTCCGACCTTGGCCAGCGCCATCCGCAGGTAGTCCTCGGCCATCATCTGGGTGTCTTCGTCCTGAGGCGGGTGGGACCAGACCACCTGCTCCCGCAGGTTGACGCGGTCCACGATGCATCCCTCGAAGTCGAAGACATCGTACATCACGCGGGGAGAGCAGGCCGCCACCACGACCGTGTTGACGTCCTCGGACTCGATGTCCTGCTTGATCAGGTCCGCGCCTTCCTTGGAGCAGAGGGCCTGGTGGTTCTTGCAGACGGCGACGGTGTAATCCTCGGTCCCGTCCTCGCCCAGCTTCTCTATGTCCAGGGCATCGCCGATGCCGCATCCGGTGCAGATGTAGACTCCGATCTTTTTGTCTTCCATTGAGCTTACCTCCTCGCGATGGATTGAATGGCCTTCAGGGCCGCTGCCGTCCCATCCTGGACCGCTTCAGAGACCGAAATGGGGGTCCGCGAACAACCTGCGGCGTACACGCCGGGGGCGGCGTTCTGAGAGGCCACGAACCCGTAGTCGTCGTAGGGGACCTCGACGGGGAGAGGGGCGTCGGCCGTGTTGGGCTCCATGCCCGTGGCCAGCACAACCAGATCCGCGGGGATCTCCTTCAGTTCTTCCGTGGCGGTGTTCTCCACTCGAAGCACCAGTCCCTGGCCCGATTCGTTCTGGGTGACCTTGGCCACCTTGCCCTTGAAGAACTCGATGTTCTCGTCCTCCTTCACCTTCCGGTAGAAGGCCTCGAGGCGGTCGGTGGCCCGGATGTCGATGAAGAAGATGGAGATCTTTGCGTCCGGGTACTGCTCCCGAACGTAGGTGGCCTGCTTCATGGAGGCGAGACAGCAGATGCCGGAGCAGAAGGGCAGGTGGTTGTCGTCCCGCGAGCCGGCGCACTGAACGAAGGCCACGTTCTTGGGCGCCTCGCCGTTGGAGGGGCGCAGGATCGTTCCGGCGGTGGGACCGGAGTAGGAGGCGAGTCTTTCCATCATCACGTTGGTGATCACGTCGGGGAAGACGCCGAACCCGTAGGTCTCCAGCTTGTTGGCGTCGTAGGGCTTCCAGCCGCTCGCCCAAACGATGGATCCCACCTTCAGGTCCACGTTCCGAACGCCCATGTCCAGGTCCACCGCGTCGTAGGGGCAGGCCTCCTTCACCTTTTGGGCCTCGTCGCTCTTGGCCAGCGCAGGATCGATCACGTAGCGCATGGGGAACGCCAGCTCGTGGGGCAGGTAAGCGGCCTTCATCTTGTCCATGCCGTAGTTGAACGGGTTGTCGATCTCCATGGTGGTGGCCTCGGCGCACTCTCCGCAGGCCGTGCAGTTCTCGTTCACGAACCGGGGGTTCAGCTTGATGGTGACGTCGAAGTTCCCCTCCCCGCCGGAGACCTTGTCGAGCTCCGCGAGGGTGAAGAACCGGATCCTCGGGTTGTTCTTGATGCGCCGGAAGTTGATCTCCAACCCGCAGTACGGCGGGCAGAGCTTCGGGAAGTAGTGGTGAAGCTGGGCCACGCGACCTCCGAGGTAGGGGTTCTTCTCCACGATGTAGACATCGTAGCCCGCCTCGGCCGCTTCAATCGCGGCGGTCATCCCACTCATTCCGCCGCCGACCACCAGGATACTCTGGGTCTCGTTGTTTGCCATGCTCATCCTCCTAAGGCTCATTGGAATATCCAGGAAGCGGCCCCCTCATCGAGGCCGCTTTCTCTCATACCATCGCCGGTCCGCTCGGCACACGAGGGGATGGGCACCCGGTTCAGGGTTGGCTCTATATACAAAATGCGAAGGGGGATTGCAAACAAAAAAAGCTGAAATTTCTCCAGCAGCGATGCCACTTAGAGGGACTCCAGGCCCGTGCTCCCGAGGCGGACCGGCGGCCGGCCGAGGGCCCTCATTCCAGGCAGCCCCTGCGCCCGGAGGCCGTGGATCAACCCCGCAAAAAAAGCCCCGGCCGTCCCATGACGGGACGGCCGGGGCGGTCTCTCAACTGCTCGAGACGATGGTCTGTCCGTGCGGGGCTCAGACGCCCGGCATGTTCCAGACGTCCTTCTTCATCATCTCCCACTCACCGGAGGCCGGATCGTACTTGCAGTTGGCGAAGCAATGCCAGTTCTCCTCGTCCATCTTGGGCGTGTCGGAGCGGAAGTAGTACCCCGGCCAACGCGTCTCCTCCCGGAACAGCATGGTCCGGAGGTGGGATTCGGCGATCCACATCCTCTGGTAGTTCTCCCAGGCCCTCATCAGCTCGTGGAGGTCGCGGGCACCCTGCTTGTCCGAGTCTTCCTGGAGATACTCCATCAGCTCCAGTCCGCGCTCCAGCAGGGCCTTGGAGGTCTTGAAGGCCGAGCTCACGCCGCCCGCGTACTCGTCCATGATCTTCTGCAGGCGATGCAGGAACTGCCTCGGCATGATGTAGTTGGTGTTCACCTCGACGTCGGTGAGCTCGTCCTTGTGCTGCTCGACCAGGTCGAGCGGCTTGAGGATCTTGGTCTTGAGCTCTTCCACCCTGCCCATGTCCACGTTGGGCTCGCCGCCCTTCTCGACGATGAACTTCACCGCGGCCTTGCCGGCGATCCGCCCCTCGGTGTGGGAACCGGAGGAGAACTTGTGGCTGGAGGCGCCGGACGCGTCCCCGATGGCGAAGAGGCCGTCCACCGTGGTCATGTTGGCGTATCCCCACTTGTAGGGGGTGTCGAGGTCCTCGGGACCGCTCACCCAGGCGCCGCTGGCGCCGGAGTGCGAGCCGATGAAGTAGGGCTCGCAGGCCGCGATCTCGGAGTGCTTCTGCTCGGGGTAGACGTTCTGGGACGCCCAGAGAATGGCCTGGGAGATGGTCATGTCCAGGAAGTCTTCCCACGCCTCGCTCTCGAGCTCCTTCATCTTCTTCTTGAAGGCCTTGGGATCGTCCTTGTACTGGTCGGCCAGCTTCTGAATGGCCTCGTGGGTCTCCATGTACAGGGGCCCCAGACCGGCATCCACGTCCAGCATGCCCAGGTAGTTCCGCAGGTTGGCCGGGATCGGCTTGGCCAGACCGTAGGGAGCCCAGTTGTTCAGCTCTTCCTTGCGGACCACCATGTACTCGCCGCCCTCGGCGCTGATGGCGCGGGACTTGAACAGCAGGAACCACGCACCCACCGGGCCGTAGGCGTCCTTGAAGCGGACCGGGATGAAGCGCACTTCCTGGCAGGTCATCTCGGCGCCGGCCTGGAGGGTGAAGTAGGCGCTGGAGCCGGAGTTGAACGGAGGATACCAGGAGCGGCCGAAGCCCTCGCCCACGGACCGGGGCCGGAACACGTGCACGGCGCCGCCCAGGCCCACGATCACGGCCTTGGCCTTGAACACGTAGAACTGGTTTTCCCGGATGCTGAAGCCGACGGCGCCCACGCACTTGTTGCCGTCCATCAGGGGATCCACGATGAAGACGCGCTCGTAGATCTCGCCGCCGCAGTCGGCCAGGGCGTTCTTGGCGGCCTCGGCGACCAGGATCTTGTAGGACTCGCCGTTGATCATGAGCTGCCACCGACCTTCATGGACGTACTTGCCTTCCTCGTCCTTCCAGATCTTCAGGCCCCATTTCTCGAACATGTGGACGGTGCCGTCCACGTGACGGGCGATGTTGTAGACCAGGTCCTCGCGGGAGATGCCCATCAGATCCTGGCGGACGTACTGGACGTACTCCTCGGCGGTGTTGTCGCCGTCGCCGATGCCCACGTACTGGTTGATGGCGGAAAGACCCATGGCCACGGCGCCGCTGCGGTCCAGGGCGGCCTTGTCCACGAGCGTCACCTTCAGGTTGTTCTTCTTGGCCCAGTAGGCGGCTTCCGTCGCCGCACCACAACCGGAGAACCCACCACCCAGAATCAGGAGGTCGGTGCTCACTTCTACAGTCTCAAAGTTTGCCATAATTCAATCCTCCTTCTTATCTCGTGGGAACCGCGTCCATGCCGAGGGACTCGGGCTCGGTGGCCAGGGCTTCGTTGTTCAGGTCGTCGTGGGTCGCGTAACCGCCCAGCGGATCGGCGGCACCTTCCGGGGTCGTCCGAATCGGGAACTTGAACCGCTTGACGGAGCCGTCCCGGAACTTGACCGTCCACATGATGTCCTCGGATCCTCTCAGCGGCGTGGCGCTGGCACCCATGGGCATGAAGTCGGCGTAGCCGCGGACGTCCATGGCCTGCTGCGGGCAGATCTTGACGCAGCACATGCATTCCCAGCACATCTGGGGGTCACGGTTGTAGGCCTTCATCGCTTCCTTGTCCAGCACCATGAGGTCGTTGGGGCAGATATACATGCAGGCCGTCTTGTCCTGCCCCTTGCAACCGTCGCATTTTTCGGTAATCACATAGCTTGGCATTTGAACACCTCCTGAGATTTCAGTTTATATACTTCCTCGAGTGTCTCAATGATTGGGGGTACGGCTCGGTCGACACCTCCTTTCCTTCGAAACGTTCGGGATCAACGGATTGAGAGGCCCCTCCGAGGAGGGGCCTCCGCTTTTCGATGGCTGTGAAGCTACTTCTTGTTCACGTCGCCGGTGGCAGCGCCGTGGAGCTTGACCTCCACCTTCTCGTCCAGGTTCTGGTAGTACTCCTGCAGGATGGCCACGATCTCGGGGTGGGAGAACTCCTGGGGGAGATCGCCGCCCTCGGACAGGGTCTTGCGGACCAGGGTCCCGGACAGGAGGAGCCGGTCTTCCTTGCCGTGGGGGCAGGTCTTCATGGAGGCCATGCCCATGCACTTGTAGCAGTGGAAGGTCCAGTCGATGTTGAGGTTCTTGCACTTGAGCGCGCCCTCGGGGATCTCCTCGAAGATCTTCTGGGCGTCGAAGGGGCCGTAGTAGTCGCCCACGCCGGCGTGGTCGCGACCGATGATCATGTGGCTGCAGCCGTAGTTCTGCCGGAAGGTGGCGTGGAGCAGGGCCTCACGGGGGCCCGCATACCGCATCTCCATGGGATAGCCGCCCTGGACCACGGTGTCCTTCACGAAGTAGTTGTCCACCAGGGCCTGAATGGCCCGGACGCGGATGTCCGCCGGAATGTCGCCCGGCTTCAGCTTGCCCACCAGCTGGTGAATGTACACCCCGTCCATGACCTCCACGGCGATCTTGGCCAGGAACTCGTGGGACCGGTGCATGGGGTTGCGGAGCTGAAGCGCCGCGACCCGGCTCCACCCCTTGTCGTCGAAGATCTTGCGCGACTCGGCGGGGCGGTGGTAGATTTCCTTGAACTGCTCGGGATAGAAGCTCTCGCTGATGACCTTCACCGGACCGGCCAGGTTGTACTTGGCCTGGC
>CAYUBQ010000094.1:0-13397 GCA_964443135.1 uncultured Desulfobacterales bacterium
CCTCCAGGTCCACGTCCTCCCACTTGAGCTTGCGGATCTCGCTGATCCTCCAGCCCGTGTGAAAGGCAAACGTCACCATGTCCCGCTTCACGGGATGGTCGATGGCGTCCCGGATCTTGGCGACCTCCTCCGGCGTGAGATAGCCGGGCTTCTTCCCCTTCGGGATCTTGAACCTGTTCACCTGGAGGAACGGGTTCGGCCCGTTGTACTTGCCCCACTTGGCCGCCTTCTCGAACACCTGCGAACCCAGGATCAGGTCCTTGTTGACCGTATTCTTCTTGACGGTCTTCGACCTCTCCACCTTGTACTTCTCGAGGACGAAAGGATTGATGTCGCTCATGAGCTTCCGGGCGAACGCCTTCTTGAGGGCTCTCGCGTGAGACTCGTCCGTCTTCCACGACTTCTTGTTCTCTCGGCTCCACTCCAGGTACTCGTCCACCATGTCCACGAATGCCACGGCCCGGGACCTCTCCCGGAGCCCGTAGGCCTGATTGATCGCCCCGCGCCTGGCATCCGTCAACTCGATCTCGCGGACCTTCAAGGCGTCCTCTTCGCTCGTGACGTCCTTCAAGATCTTGCGGACCCGCTGGCCGGTGATCGGGTGAATGTAGTCGATCCCGTAGGAGACGGCCCCGGTGTAGTATTCCCGCTTGAACACGCCCCGGATGCTCTCACTTCTTTTTCTCGCCACGCTTCGCCCTCCTCTCCATCCACTCGTCCAGCTCCCTGGGGAAGGCCACCGGCCTACCGCCTGGGTCCCGGTAGACCGGCAGCTTGTGCTTCTTGACGTGCTTCTTCGCCGTGTCGATGCAGCATCCCAGGTGCGCGCTGATCTCCTTCCAGCCGGCGAGCCAGGCCACGGCAATCAGAAGTACCCTTCCAGGCTGAATGCCTTGATGGACAGGCTAAGACTCTTCACCTGGGAAAGCAGAGCCGCCTTGTGCTCGGGCGGGAGCTTTCTCGAATCCTTGATGTCCTTCTTCAGCTCGTCAAGCAATCGGTCCAAGTCCATGTTTACGCCCTCCCTTCGTCGCCGTCGAACACCTCGTCCAGCTCAGCCTGGAGCGTACCCTCGGGGGCTCGTTTGCTCGGGGGCGTGTAGCCGCCCACGTCCAGCTCCTCCACCACGTTGGCATAGACCTCCTGAATGGTGTCCACCATGGCCTCCAGGGAGGCCGCCCCGAACCTCGGGTTCACGGCTTCTTCGTCGGCCCACTTGGCCCATGCTGCCAGCACCTCCCCGATCATCTGCACCCGGGCCAGCTCCCCATAGATCCCTTCCTCTCTCATTCTCTCCATGGTCTCCCCTCCTCATAAAAAGAGCCCCATGGTTGTCCTACCGTCCTCAAGAACGGCCGGGTCCTTGCGGATACCCGCAACCATGGGGCGCTGTGTTCGTTTGTCTGAAACAAAAATGGCCATTGACGCATGGTCCCCGCGCTTGAGGTTTAAGGATACCAAACACCCTATCACCCCCGGGCCGGAATGTCAACAAGAACCTTGAACCTCGGCGTCACCGAGGAGAGCCATTTGGTAGAGCTGGACCCGCTCCGGCGTGATCAACTGGCAGCCCTCCCACGGGAGAAAGGAACCGATCTGTTCCCATCGCCACTCCTTGAAAATGAACGTCCGCGGCCTCTCCCCCTCCTCCATCGTCGTCTTGTACAGCTCCCCCTCGTAGAAGTAGTAGTCCACCGTCATTTCTTTCCCGCCTCGGCCTTTGATTTTTTGATTTTCCCCGGATTCCTTGTGATCTTGGGGGGTTGGTTGGGGTGATTCATTTGAGTCACCCCGCGCCTTCATTCTCTGAGCCCTTGAAAAAATCGTCTGCGCCTCCACCTTCGCCATCATCTCCTCCACGCGCCGTGTTCGATCACGCGAGACGGCGGAATCAGGAACTCCTGCCCGCTGCGCCTCTTCAGGTTCCGCTCCATCCTGCGAAGGTATCCAGGATTCAGGGTCTCCTGGATCTGATAAAACAGAAGATAGTCCATGGCCGCCCTGGTGTAGAACAAGTTTTGGAAAGGCGTCATGCTCTGGACCGTCCTGGCCGCCTGGGCTCCCACGTCCTCGCCGCGTATCGCCTTCGCGTAGATCTTGGCCACGTCCTCGAGCGTCGAGCCGGTCGGGCCGGCCGCCGTGGAAAGAAACCCGTGGCCGTATCGGTCATACTCCCCGAAGAGGAAGTCACCGTAGATCCCGAGCCCCCCGCCCTGTACCAGGGAGGACGCCCACGTCTTCGGGTCCTTGGGGTCCTCGGGCTTGCGGCCCTTCGAGATCGCCTTGGCGGACCGCGCCACGTATCCCAGAGCCGTGGTCGCAAGGATCAGGTGCGTCAACCCCAGGGCCCCGGAGAGCTTCCCCTTCGAGAACTCACGGCCGAACATCTTCCTGGTGAACGTGATGGGGAAGGTCTTGTATTGCATCATGAGCCGGACAGCCTCTCCCACCGGCGTTCCCGGTTTGGTCCCAAGCTTCATCATGCTGGTCTCCCGGGCCCCCGGCGTCAATACGGCGTAGTCCACCCGGTCCACAATGTAGCTCCGGATCTTCGTGGCCAGGTCGTCCCGGAACCGCCGGATCTGCCTGTCCGTGTAGGCGTCGATCCCGATGTCCTCCCGCCTCAAGCGGAGATGGTCGGCAATGTCCAGGGCGTCCAGGTTGTCCACGATGGCCGGCGTGATGTACGAACGGCCCTCCCCATCCTTGACGGTCTTCGCCTTCCTGATCAGGCCCCATTCCTTCCGGCCGATCTCGTATTGCTCGAGCACGGTCCGCAGCCGGTCCGGGAGGGCCTTCCAGGAGGCCTTCCGCTGCTTCGCCAGGTCCCGCATCATGATCGAGCCCACGCCTGTCTTCCACGCGTCGTTCCACCAGGAGAGGCCCGTGAGCTTGAAGAACTTCTCCATGAGCCGGGACGTGGCCCCGGGCGCTCCGTCCTCCGAGGAGAACCGGGCGAAGATCTCGCCCTGCATTCCGTCCAGGCCCACGCCCACCATGTCCGCAATCTCCCGCTGCGTCCCCTTCTTCCGGCCCCCAATCACGGCCTGGAGCGTCTTGAGATAGGAGCCGAGCATCCGGCTCCCCTGGTACCGGAACTCGGAGGAGACCACGGCCGGGTCCACCAGGGAGGAGAGGAGCACGCCCCCGAGCTTGCTCAAGTGATGCATGGCCCGGACCGTCTTCCCGAACCGGTGGAGCCGGGTTGAGACCGGCACGTTGAAGATCCCGCTCACCTCCCCGAACAGGTTCTCGAGACCCGCCCGTTTCTTCTGGAGCCGTTGGGAAATCTTCTGGTCCCCGATGTGCTTGTTCTCCAGCTCGTCCAGGAGTTTCGTGAACTGCCTCTCGGGGTTCGGGCCAAAGGTATCCATCAACGCAATGTTCTTGGCCGCCCCCTCCATGGACCGGTGGATGGCCCCGGTCAAAGTCCCCTGGCCGAACCGGGCATTGTAGGTGAGGAAGTCGGTGGGCTCCTTGAAGTGAAGGAATCTCGACGCCGAGGCCTTCTTCGCGACGTTCGCGCCCATGTCCGAGAGGAGATCCCCCTCGAGGACCCGGCCGGAGACGATCTCCTTAAAGACCTTCATCATCATGTCTTCCAGCTCGTCCCCCTCGACGTTCAGCCCCCGGGGCCCGAAGGTCCGCTCCGTGTCCAGGAGAGGCATGACGAAGCCCATCCACTCCTGAAAGCCGGCACGACGAATCTTGTCCAGGTCATGGGTCTGCCTGGTGATGTAACCGCTCATGGACCGGATCCACGCCCCGCTCCGGTTCAGCCGGCGGAGCATGTCGTTCTGGAGCCTATGGACAACCCCGGCGATGGCCCGGGCCTGGGGGCTCCCGGAGACCCCGGGCTTTCCGCCCTTGGGCCGGATCTCCGCCAGCTCCTGGGCGATCTCCTTTTCGAGCTTCCCCGATTTCCAGACCCGGAGGAGGCCCTGTTTCCGAAGGTCCGCGACCAGGCCCCCGAAGAACTCGTTCGACAGGGCCTGCGCCCGGGCGTCGGTGGACAGCCGCCCGCCCACGGTTGCCTTGTCGGTCCCGGCAATCTTGGCCTGGAGCCCCTGCACCGGATCTTCGTACCTCCCCACGTCCGTCATGATCTCGTTCCGGCGGAGAAGGGCGAGAGCCGCGTTCCGCTTGTTGATCAGCTCCGCTTCCTTGATGGAGCTCGCGAACTCGTCATAGTTGTTCAGGATGCGCTCCTCGGCCCACCGGAGCTTGCCCTCGGCACGGCGCACCTCGGCCACTTCCTGGAACTCGAAGAACATGTCCTTGATCTGGTCATCGGTGACGGTCAGGGCCTCCAGCTCCTCCTGGAAGGACCGCGCCTCCGGCTCGGTAAGCCGGCCCGCCTGGGCCGCAGCCTCCACTTCCCGGAAGGCCACGTCCGCTTCAAATTCAGCCGAGGTGGCCTCGGTATCGAGCAACCCTTGCCCTGCTATGCGATCCCTGGGTTCGAGCTGCCCAGGCCAGAGTTTGCCCTGGTCCGTGGCGTCCAGGGCGTCAACCCGAACCTCCCGATCATCGGCAAGCTGACCCACGGCAGCCCGGAGCTTGAACCGGTCCCCGATGGCTCCGAGCCCGGTGTGGAGCCCCGCGCCCAGGATCGTCCCCATCCCCACGTTGATCAGGGAGTCGGCCATGGTGTAGTCCGCCTGCTCCTGGGAGGACGCTGCAAGAACCAACGGTTCCACCATGGCCGCTCCCGCCACGCCCTCCACCGCGCCACGGCCGGCACGGGCCAGGGTCTTTCCACGCTTGGCAACCCACCCGGCGTATCGGGCCTGGGAGACCACGGGGACGAAGGACGCCGCCACGTTCATGGGATCGAGGGCCGACACGATCAGGTCCGTGGCCAGCATGGAGCCGATGGAGACCGGCCCCTTCGGGGCTCGTCGCAGGACCTCGAGCCGCTTGTTCTCCTCGTCCTTGCGCTCCGCCAGGATCTGCGCCACCGATTGCTTCACGCCGTCCGGGAAGGACAAGTCCTCCCGGTAGTGCTCCGAAGTCTTCCACTCCTCGGGCGAGAGGAACCGGTCATCCTCCGGGACCGGGGCCCCGCCGGTGAACGGCGCGAACCCAGGAAGCAGAAACTCGGGCGTGTCGCCCCACCCGCTCTGCGCCCGATAGACCTCCGTCATGCGCCTGGTGGAGCTGGTGGGGTTCCTGACCCACGCCTCCTGGCCGCTGGCCTTGATCATCTCCCAGAACGAAGGCGCCGGCAGCTCCAGGGCCGCACGGCTCCGCCTTCGGTCCGGGTCCTTGTAAGGAAATTTAATCGATGGCATAGTGCCTCCCTGGAAAATCGAAAGAGACGAGATCCCCGTCAGCCGTCAGGATCGGAGCCCCGTTGTACATGAGGGCGAGCCCCGAATCATCGGGGAGAGTCGCCCAGTATCCATCGGCCTTGATGGCCTTGACGTACCGGCCCCGGTCCTCGGTGGGGAGATCGAGATCGTACTCGCCCAACGTCTTCATGACGGCGCCGGCCAGGTCCTCCACCTGGTCCCGGTCCACCGACTTCGGAATCCGGGCGTGATCGAGCGGGCCGGAGAACCAGCCCCCGCCGATGGGGTGATACTTCGAGAGCACCACGCGCTCCACCGCGTCCCGGGCCGCTGCGTTCTCATCCTTGCCCCGGGAGACCTCGAGGAGAGCCATGTCGGTCATCGTCTCCTGGACCTCGTTGAACCTCTTCACGGTCTGCGAGTCCCAGGCATAGGACATGACGGTCTCCTGGTAGTCCTCCAGTTCGGCGCGCACGGCGTCCTTCGTGGCGCTCACAAGGGAAGAGTCTCCGATGCTCTCCTTGAGCTGCTTCCGGCCGGCAGCCGCCGCCTCGGAGATCTGATCGAGAGCCACGGGATCGTCAAGCACGCTGGCCTGGATCTGCGTTGATGGGTCCAGCCCCTCGTCCACGAGCTGGCGGAAGGCGAGATCGAAATTCGGGCCGGTCTGCTCCTGCAGCTGCGCCAGGGCCGCCGGTCTCTCCCGGGGAGGAAGGGCGTTCACCTGCATGACCGTCTCGGAGGCCTCGGCCTTCGACATGACCCGTTGCCTGTACTCCGGGACGCCCAGGTAAGACTGCATGGCAAGCGAGTCGTGCACGCTCCGCACGTTCGGGTCCCCCGCCACGTAGGCGGCCGGGTCCTCGACCAGGGCCGTCAGGTTCTTGTGGAGCCGAGCCCGGAGATCGGAATACATCTCCCACCGGTCCTCGAACCCTCGGGTCCCGGGCTCGGGACGCAGGGCCTCGACACGGGCGGCCGCCTCCGCCGGCGGCATGAAGCGGATCTCCCTGGTGACGTTGAACTTGCGATGGGCTTGCTTCGTCGCCTTCTGGAACCGCTCGAACTCGGCATCCCCCAGGACCTCCACCGCCATGTCCTCCAGGCCGGGGAGCCCTTGGCCCGTGGCCGCGATGCTGGCCAGATGATCGTCAAAGGCCCGCTCAAACTCCTTCACCCTGATGGCCTGGGCCTTCCTGGCCTCCTGCTCCGCCTCCCGCTCGAGGGCCTTGACGCGCGCCTGGGCCTTGTCCTTGAGAGCGGGCTTCACGGTGGGATCGAGACCGGGATAATACTCCTGCCACTCCTCCGAGCGGAGCTTGGACAGGGCCTCGGCCGGGTCGGTCACAATGTCCTGATCGACCTTGAGACGGCCGGCCTTGTCCTCGAGCTGCGTGATCAGCCGGAACCCCTCCACCGGGTCCATGACGCCGGCGCTCACCTTGGCCTCGACGTTCGAACGGAAATCCCCCAGGAAGGCCTGGACCTCCTCGGCGTGATCCGCCTCCCCGATCAGCTCCAGGGTGTCCTGGAACTCGGAGAGGGCCCCGGCGTGCTGCTCCCGAAGGCTCTCCTGCAGGGACTTGAACTGCATGGACCGGAGACGGGAGACCTCGATGGCGCTGAACTTCTGCTCCGCGTGCTTCCAGGCCTCGGACCCCACGGTCTTCCGATGCTCTTCCCGGATCTCCTTCGAGCGGCGCTGAAGGGCATCGGTCCAGTTGCCATGCGGCTCCCCGCTCTGGAGCACCTGGGCCTCGGCCGCGTTCAAGCGCTTGGTCATAGACAAAGCGGTCCGGTGTGCCTGGTCCTGGACCTCGGCCTGGAGGACCTTCTCTCCCCACGCCGCCACGTCGCCGGCGAGACCGGAGACAGTCTGCGCCTGAGCCCTGGCCCCGCCGGTGGGAACCTGGAGCCCGCCCATCCGAGGGCCGCCCATCAACCTCCCGGTCCTGGCCTCGGCCACGCCGCCCTCGGGGCGGAAATACTTGAACTTGTCACTCGAGATAACTGGCATCAGAGAAGTCCTCCTATCACGTCAAGTGCCTCGGCGCCGGCCGAGATCAGACCCACCGTCCGCTGCATCCGGGCGTGCTCTCGGTGCATCTCACCCTCGGCCCGGGACAGGTCCTCGGCCGCTTCCGTCTTGACCGTTTCCATCTTCGCCTGTTGGGTCGGAATGAACACCTGGTTGAACCGCTTGATCGAGGCATTCAGGTCGATCAGCCGCTCCTCCTGCTCCATGGCCTCAAGCAGCTCGCCGTATGCCTGGAGCGGGGTCCCGGTGGAAACGTCCACGCCGGCCGCCGCGTACCTCGAGCGGACCGCACCGTATCGCCACAACCACTTGTCGGCGCTGGCCACCTTCGCCTCGGTCGTCTGCGCCTTGATGATCTCCCGCTGCACGCCGGCGCTGATCAGGGCCATGCCGGTGAGCCGGTCCGCGTCCATGCCGTACATGTCCGCCTTGAAGTCATACGCGCCGGCCTGGGCCTCCGACGCCTGGGCCGTGGCCATGGTGCCGGCCACGTTCCCCACCGTCTTGGCGATCAGCCCCACCCCGGACCGGCTGGTAAGGGCACTCGACAGGCTCGCCCAGGGCGAAGCCGGGGACGGCCCTGAGTAGCCCGCGTCATTGATCATCAAATGTTCTTGCCTGTTCATCCGCCCGCCCTCCTTCTCGCACCCTCGGGGACGCTGTGCGACATGAGCATCCGCTCCCGGCCCTTCTTGGACAGGGCCTTGACCTCGCCCTTTTCCTGGCCCTTGAGCTCGGTGTGGACCAGCGGGATCCGCCCCACCATCTTCCGGGCCGTGGGCTGGAGCTCCGCCCGCTTCTTCCGGATGGCCTCCAGCTCCGCCCCGAGCTTGGCGATCTCGCCTTGAAGCCCCTTGATCCGCCTCTGGCCCCCCAGGTACTCCTTCGTCTCGGTGTAAGGCGTGGCCGCTGCCGCCGGCGCAGGAGCCGGAGCGGGGGCCTTCTTCTTCGCCTTGAACGAACGGCTCGGCACCGGGTCGGGACCGTCAGCCGCCTGGGCGCCCGGAGGGCCCGTCAGTCCGCCGGAAGAAATTCCCCCACGGGCCAGGCCCTTGGCGTGACCGTACATCCCATAAGCCGTATGCGCGAAGCCGAGGAGGGACGGGTTCGTGAAGGACATGGCCAACGATCCCACCAGGCCCACGGCATGACCGAACTGAGCCCCCTTCCCGAAACTCGACGTCTGCGAGAAGGCCGTCATGGCCGCCGGGTTCGACTTGCCCCCGAAGGCCGACATGAACCCCGAAACGCCCGCACCGAACGACCCCGGCGTTGCCGATCCACCCGGCACGCTCGGGACGCCGGTCCCCGGCACACCTCCACCAGACCCAGGTGCTCCTGCAATTCCACCAGTCGCCATGTCAACCTCCGATGTTCATGAGTCGCGGGGCCGGTTCCTGACCGTCGCCCTCGGGTTCAACCTCGGAGCCCTGGCCTGGGCTCGTGTAGCTCGCCCGCACCGGCTCGGGATACAGCTCCTTGAAGCCCTCCCGGATGGACAGGACCTCCGGGTCATGCTGGTGATCGGGATGCTTCCACTTCTCCCCGAGAGCCGTGATCCGCCGCTCCAGCTCCCGGCGGGCCGCTTGCCGGGGGGCTTCCGCAGCTTGGCGCTCTGCTTCCCGCTCCCGATTCTCCTCAACGTGCTCCTCGATGATCTTGAGCCGGCCCACTTCGCAAGCGTTCAGAAGCAACTGCACCGCAGCCTCCGGGTCCTTCTCGCCCACGCGCCTCAACTCATCCTCATCGACGCCGGCGAGCTCCGCCTGCTCGAGCACGTTGTCCATTTGATCACCAAACTTTTGCCTCAGGGTCTGTAAAATCTGCCGTCGGTTCGCTTGCCACTTCGACATGATGCCTCCTCATGGGGGGCCGGAGCCCCCCGGCTAGGATTACTCGTCCGCCAGCTCCCGCAGCTCGGTGGCCGATAGCAGCTGTTTGGCCAAGTTCTTCGCCTGCGGCTTGACAGCCTGCGCGATACGGGGCGTGGCCACGTGAGACAGCTCACTAAGCAGCCGCTTCGCGTTTTCGCGCCCCCGCTCCTCTGCCTTGGTCAATGGGGATCTGTCCAAATTGAGTTGCATTTTCCTTCCTCCTCAGTCTAAGATTGAACCTTCATCCACCTCGGCAAAGACGGGCCGATCCCGCCGCCGGTTCAGGATCTCGTCCTGATACTTTCGCTGCTGAATCCGGGAGAGCACCCGGTGCGCCTTCTCCGTGATCAGCCGCAGCTTCTGACCGTCCCTCCAGACCACCACGAAGTCCACGCCCCTGAGCATCCCCGGGAACATCGTCAGCTCCACCCACAACTCGTTCGGGTTCTCCCGGTTGTGCTTCCTCAGGGCGATCTCCCGGAAGTCCAGGGCCAAGCCCCGCCTCTGGAGACAGGCCCATCGGCGTTTAATCGTCGACGATTTCAAAGTCAAACTCTCGCTCCGGCTCGGGGGCGGGCTCGGGCTCTCCCCCTCCTTCGTCTCCGACAAGATCCGCCGGGCGTCTGTCTCGCTCGGGCTTCGCTTCACCTCTCTTCGACCTCCTCTCGTTGATCTCACGAATGGCGCTCACCAGGTCGCCCCCAAGGTCCAGCTTCTCCGCTGCGTACATGCCGCGCACGCGCAAGGCCATGTCCAGGAAGGCCCGCCGTGGTCCCCAGGCAACGACCTCCCGCTCGGTGACGACCTCGCCCTCGTGCTGGAAGAACTTCGTCTCCTTGGCCGTCAGGCCCTGAATGAGGAGCTCCTTCAACCGGGTCTCGCTCAGCTCGTGCTCGTCGATCCACCGGGCAATGTGAGGCTGAAGCTTTCTTACGTTCTGAAAACCGATCTGCTCAAACGCTGTGTCACTCTTCGCCTGGTATCCCGCCTGCCTGGCCGCCTCCGTGGCGTTCCCCGATTTCAGGTAGGCTTTCAACCACTTACGCTGTTTGAGCGTCAGCCTCTTCACAAAACGCCCCTCTCGATCAGGTAGTGAACCAGCATCTCAAGGCCGTTGTCCTCCGGCACCCGGTCATGGAGCTGGCTGCACTCGGCCTTGTGCTTCTCCCACTCAGCCCGGATCTCCTGCATGACCTCCCGCCGGCGTTCGCCGTCCTTCAACGGCTCGACCTTGGGATAGGGCCAGCGGCCTTCGGTTCGTTCAATCAGATGTTCGAGGTGCCCCATTTGTTCCTCTTGTTCCAGTTGTTCCAGTTGTTCCAGCTGTGACAAGCTGTGACAAGTTGTGACAGTTGTTCCAGGTCAAACCCGAGTTGTGACACCCCAAGCTGTCACAACTTTTTGCCAAAAATCGAGGTAAGTTTATGATATCGCACACGATACGCCTCAAAACCCCAAAGTGTCACAACCCTAAAAGAAAGAATTAATTCTTTTTGTGCATTGTGACGCCCAAATCACCCTTCTCTCCGGGATGGCAACCAATCCGTTTTGGCCTCCAAGTGAGCTGGCCTCGGCTCGTACCTCAGGCCGTATCCCTTCAGCTCGGGGCGAACCTTGCACTTCTCTATCTGGGCCCACCATTGGCCGGTCTTGTTCTCGTGTAAAGTCAGATAAAGATTCGCAGCATGTGCAGTCTTCGACCCGCCCTCGCCGAACCTCGTGTTATTGTCCTTCTGAATGCACACCAACGCGATCCCCTCACCGTTCAGGCTCCGGTGGATTTTCTGGAGCAGATGGGCAATGGCGAAGAACCCCGGCTTTCCCTCTATGTCCGGAGGTTTTACGTAGTCAATGATGTTAATTTCACCAGGGACAATAACATCTTCATAATGGTCATAACGCATTCCGAACTTAAATCCCTTCAGCCGACTCAATTCAATGCGATCCTTCTTTGCCTTGTCCTGCATGCCTTCTTTGTTCACTTCAGAGGAGAAATAATTGACGGGAAATTTATCCTTGTTATTGAGTGCGAAATCAAAAGCAAACCCCGTCTTGCCCCCACCTGTTTCACCTGCCACTACAAACTCATCCCCGGGAAATAGCCTCACGAGATGACCAATTCCAAGGCCAATGTGTAAGTCAAGGCTCTTGGGGCCACCTTCATCCTCAACGGACAAGTCGGCCCACTCAACGCCCCTGTCGATCCTCCGATACGTTCCATATCGCCCGCCGCTTTCAATGCTCTGCCCTTTCTCTCGATGAAGGGCCTGGCGCACTCGAGTCTTCGCCTCGGCCGAGCCTGCGCCCATGGCCTCGTAAGCGTCTCGGAGATGGAAGGTCCCATCCACGCTCTCAAGCCACATCTGGAGCTTGGACCTCGTAGTCCAATGAGCATCAGGCGGGTCTGTATTGATGTTGAAATCATCAAGAGCCATGTTGTCTCCCCAGGGTTTTGCCCGCCCCCAGGTGTGGCCGGACCCTGGGGAGAAACCGGCCAGGGACCCGGGGGCGGGCAAGCTGTCAATTCAAATCATCTCCGTCTCGTCCAGGCTGACGATCAAACCACTTCCAAACCTTTTCCATGTCAAACCGGAGCTGCTTCCCTAGTTTCTTGCAAGGCAGCGGGTCCACGGGACGCCGGACCAGGTGGTACACTTGGTGCCTGGTCAGGCTTAGGGCTGCTCCGCATCCCTCAACGTCCCGGATCTCCCTCACCTCATTAACTCCTTAGCTTTCTACTTAACGTCCTGGTTAAAAAAATATCAGGACAGGCTGTCCAGGGTTCGGCCGATCATCCCCTTCAGGCTCTCTGCCAATTGCTCGGAATGGGGCCGGTTCTTTTCCGTCCAGCTCTCGGGCGAAGCAAGAAGGTCGATCCCCTCCATGATCATGGCTTTTGTCCAGGGCAGCATATCACGCGCCCAGGTTGCTCGCGTCTCCTCGTTGTAGACCATCGCGGCTCGATGCAATGCGGTCCATGACGCCTGATAGAAAATGCGGACTGACGGCTCTTCGCTTTCCATCCGGCGACCGAGCTCCTGGTGGATGATCTCGGCAACCTCGAAATCGAGCCACGGCAAAGCAGAGCCGACCTTGGCCGCCATCAACCACTTCGGCTCCTCCCCCTCCAAGAGCTTCTCCTCCTCCACCCGGATGGTCCCGAGAAGATCCTCCGCCATGATCCGCCGCCCCTCGGCCATCTTCTCCTTGAATGGCTGCTGCGTGCGCCACACCTTGAGCACGCCCGGGGACGTACCTACCCTCCCCGCAATGTCCTTGATGGTAAAGGCCTGGTCGAACCCGACCATCAAGTAAGCAGCCCTCATCTTGGAAAGCGAGAAGCCCACCGCTTCGCCCTTCGGAGTCCCCGCCCTCTCGGGCGCCTGGTACCCATCGAGCTTGTCCCCCACCCACGTTTCAATGAAATGTCTCGCCTCTGCCCGCTCCACCGTTGCCTCCTTCCGATTAGATTAATCGGATGATACCTCGATTAATTTCGTGCTGTCAACCCTTTTTTTGAGTGCCATTTCGGTGCCATTCCAGCCCCGAAAACCTGCGAAAAACGGCGAATACCGATGATCCTGGCGGGATAGAAAGGGGGTCAGGTCATTGACCCAACCCCCTGGAATCACTCGTAGGATATGAGAAGTTGCTTGATTCTTTCAGAGAGAAACATTATTGACTCGATGTCGAGAACGTCCCGATTCTTTCTATTCGTTTTTCCGATCACTTAGGTTTACCACCTTGGCCTCCGGTGCCATTTCGGGGCCATCGTCGAGGCTCGGCACCTGGTCCAGGAGCTTCTTTTTCTGGTCCACCCCGGCCGCGTCCGCGTACCAGAGAGGCATGGAGGCCGTCTTCCAGTTCCCCAGGACCCGCAGGGTCTCCACGTCACAACCGTTCTGGAGCATCATGCTTGCCCAGGTCCTCCGAAAGATATGCCAGATCTTCCGCTCGGGCAGCTTTACGCCGGCCTTTTGAGCGGCCGCCTTGATGATCCTCGGAAGGCTCGTCTTCCATCTGCTCCCGTTCAGCTTACAGAACACGAACTCCCCGCGCCGGCGCTGCGCCTGGATGATCCGCAGGGCCTCGGTGCTCAGAACGATCTCGACCGACTCCCGGTTCTTCGGGTCGACGATCCACGCGCGGCCGGCCTCCAGGTCCACGTCCTCCCACTTGAGCTTGCGGATC
>CAYUBQ010000095.1:0-1893 GCA_964443135.1 uncultured Desulfobacterales bacterium
TTGCGGAGGAGCTCCCGGGCCTGCTCGGCCGCCTCCTGGGTGAACACCGTGTTGGTGGCGCCGTAGCCGGCGGGTTCCCCGGAAACGACGGGAGCCGAGGGGGCGGCGCCCTCTCGGCTCTCGGTGGGTTCGGTCTTCGGCTCTGCCTTGGGCAGCGGGGCGAACGCCTCTACGAGGGCGCTCAGTCCTTCCGGAGTTCCGTCCTGCCCTCCTTCGTAAGCTCCTCGCCACTCAGCGCCCTTAATTCCTTTTTCATACCAGGAATCCGTGATGCGACGGAGCCGCTGATTGACTTCAGCTTCCGCTTCCCGGAGGGTTTCGACCGTGGCTTTGTCGTCTCGTTCACAGTAGGACCTGCCTTTCTTGTCCGCATGAACAGTATAGGAAATGCTGTTGTACGTGTCAAGCATTTCTTGATCGACCACTTCGCTGTCCCGAATCACCTCCACCGGGCCCGGGTCCGTCCCTTTCAGGCGGTCCTTGGAGTTGTCGGTGAGGAAAAACCGCACGTCCGGGTTGTCCTGGTACCGCTTCCAGAGCTCCAGAAAGGTGAAGAGGCAGCGGTTCTCGCCCTTCAAGATGATGCTGTCGGGCACGTACCGCGTGTCCCCGCCGGCGAGCATCCGCAGGAGCGTCCTTATCCGGCTGGTGGCCAGATCCACTTGGGTGAAATCCACCAGGACCTCGGCCCCGCTCGCCAGGGCCTTCTCGATGGTGTCCAGGGTGAGCTGCAGGTCGTGGAGCCGGTTGTCGTAGAAGGTGTGATACCCGGCCTCGATCCCTCGATCCATCACCTCCCGGACCAGCCCGGACGAGGCCGGGTGGAAGGCCACCGCGTCGTCGCCCTGGTCCCAGTGGGCCTGGTGCTTGATGATGTCCGCGTTGGCCAGGACCGTCTTGTCCTTGTCGATCAGCGTCTCGGTCTTGGTCTTGCCGGCGCCGGAGTTGCCGCCCGAAAGGAGCACGAGCTGCCGCTCGCCGTAGGCCTCGGCGGGCTCCTTCCCGTCGAACTGGATCCCCACCAGGGCCTCGCGCTCGGCCGCGGTGGGCGGGTTCTGGGTTCTCGCCTTGAGCTGCGGGGCCCCGGGCTCGTAGAGGGGGGTCTTCTTCTTCCGCCCGGCCACGTCCGCTTCTTCTACCGGGGCGTTCTCCTTCACCACCATTGCCGGGAAGGATTTCGCGCCGAGACGGTACAGAGCATCGGCCCTCGTGGCGCCCTCCAGGATGTAGGGCCCCTCCGGCTCGACCACCACGATCAGGGGCGCAATCTCCCCAGACGCCCTGATCTCCTCGGCCAGTTCGGCAATCCTCTCGTTTCCCTCCTTGGAGTAGTGCTTGCCTGTGAGCTCAAAATCCGACATAGGCACTTCTCGGATCCCGGGCAGGATTTCAGGCTCAGAGACGCTTGCCTCAATCGAAGGCTGGTTGGGCACCTCATCGCGGACCTTTCGCCCGCCAACGGTATCGCCAGCAGTTGGGTACTCTCCTTCCTTCGCTTGTTTCTTCCGGCCGGTGACGTTCTCTTTTCGCCCCGCCGGCTCGGGCTGGAGGTCAGAAGGGGCCGGGGCGGGTTTGTCGGGCAGCTCCAGACTGTCAACGCCCCATGTGTAGGCTTGCCATGCCCGCTGGGCGTCTACCGTGGAGATCTCGAGTTTTTTAGCTGCAACCTTGTAGTCCTCGGAAGTTGGTTTCAGGCCTGTTTCATGGGGCATAGCATCATTTACTTTGCTGCCGAGATCAAACCAAGTCTTCTCGTTCCCCGTAGCCGGCGGCTCCTCCTTCGCCTGCTTCTTCTTCCGGCCGGCCACGTCCTTGGCCTTGGCCTTGCGGGGAGCCCGCTCCCCCGTGAGCTCGATCCGGTGCACCTTGCCCTGCCGGTCCGCAAGCTCAATG
>CAYUBQ010000095.1:1993-13295 GCA_964443135.1 uncultured Desulfobacterales bacterium
CTCCCCCGTGAGCTCGATCCGGTGCACCTTGCCCTGCCGGTCCGCAAGCTCAATGGCGTCGATGGTGGCGGTCTCCCCCTCGAACTCGGTGTCGCCGGCGTACTTGGCCCCCTCGCCCTTCTTGACGTAGGCGAGCGTCATGTGGGGCTTGTAGTCCTTGTAGGTCTCGCCCGGGAGGTCCACGGCCTCGCCCACGCGGCGGTTGGCCTCGCGCAGGCCCTCGCCCTCCGCCTCCGCCTTCACCACGTCGTTCTTGTCCGTCTCGAAGATAGAGACCTTGCCGAGCGTCACCTCGATGGGGCCCATCCCTTCGAAGGCCTTCGCCACCTCCGCGGGGTTGTCCGTGCCCAGGCCGTAGCGGACCGTCACGTGGGGCTCCTCGGCCCGGCCGTAGCTGGCGTCCTCCGGCTCGGTGTAGAGCTCCTCCTCGGGGATCCGGGCGGCATACGCCCGGGCCTTCTGGGCCACGGCCTCGGGCATCCGGACCTGGGTGCTGCTGTAGTCGTGGATGTGCTCCTTCGCCTTCTCCTGAGGCTTTTTCCCGGCCGCCTCCACCGTGCCGCCGTGCGCCTCGATGGCCTTCTCCACCGCCTCGAGGGCCTTCCGGCTCCGGCGCTCGTGGAGCTCCGGCTTGACCATGGTGTCGCCCTGGTCCCGTTCCCTGAGAAAATCCTGCCGGATCTCCTGGAGGCCGGCCAACACGGCCTCTTCCCGCGAGCCGAAACCCGGATCGGCCGCCCGGGGCAAACGGCTGCCACCGGCGCCCTGCCCGTAATCCCGGGACTGGCTCACCCCGATCCGCCACTTCCCGTCCTCGCCCTGGGCCACCCGCACCTCGGCCGTGTGCCGGGCCGCCTTGGGGATCTTCACCTGGACCCGCTCGGCCTTTGCGTACACCCCGTGCTTGTTGGGTTTCTGGGGCCCGGCCTTGGAAGGGCCCTCCGGGGGGGTGGTCAGCCCCCCCGAGGGCGGTTGGCCGGCCGCGGCACCTGCCCCGGGGAGGTCGTCAGGCTCCACGGGGGGCTCGGCCGCGGCGGATGGGGATACCTCCTCCGGAGCGGGCCCTGGCTCCGTCGGGGTCGTCGGGGTGGGTGTCTCTTCGCCCAGGAGGTGCCGTGCGGCATCCCGGGCGTACTGGTCCACGAGGGAGAGGGGCTTTCCCTTGGCCTCGTTCTCACCGCCGTAGAAGCTGTCCACGGCCTGGACGCTGCCGAGCTCCAGGATCTGCCGGTGGATGGCTTCCCGGACCTGGGGGTCTGCCACGCCGGCTGCGGGCGGCGGCTCGGCACCGGGGGCCGCCTCGATCTCCTCCTGGGGGGTGCCCAGGTCGTCCGCGATCTGTTTTTGCCGGGCCTCGAGGGCCGGGTCGGCGATCACCGCCGCGCCTCGGCCGGCGGCCTCCTGGAGCAGGGGATCCGGGGTGCCGGCCTCCTGCTCCTGCTGCTGCCGGCGAATCTCCTCGGCCTGGGTCCGGGCCTGCTCCTCTTCCGCCACGATGCTCTCGAGCATCCCGGCGGCCCGGTCCCGGGCCTCGAGCTGTCGCTTCTGCTCGTCTTTCTCGGCCTGCTCCCGCTCCCGGATCGGGGCCTCGGCCGCCTCGGTGGAGGCCGTGGCCGAGGAGGTCATGGGGGCGTCTGCGCCCGGTTTCGCCCGGTCCTTCGCCTCCACCCCCTCGCCGCCGCCCAGGAACACGCCGGCGCCGCCGCCGAGCGCCGCGCCGATCAGACCCGCCTCGAGGGCCTGGCCGATGGCGTCCTTGAGCTCGAGGTCCGGCTCGTGCCCCATGTGGGCCACCAGCATGCTCACGCCCTCCTGGGCCACCTCGGTGGAGCCCTCGAGCATGGCCTGGCGGACGAACCGCTTGACGATCTTGTCGCCGCCCCAGCTCCGGAGGAACAGGCGGTCGAAGGGGAGCACCTCCAGGATCCCGTTCACCGTGGCCGTGGTGATCCCTTCGGCCGTGGCCACCCGCTCGATCTCCACCGGGTCCCAGCCGCCCTCGCGCTCCATCTCCCGCTTGGCCTGGAGGTACTGGGCGCCGCCCTCGATGGCCGCCGCCCCGGAAAACGCCCCGGTGGATGCGGCCGCCCGGATGGCCCGCTGCCCCCAGCCGGCGGCCTTGGCCGCCTTCATGGCGCCCAGGCCCGGGAGCATCATGGCCGCCATGTTGGGGAGGTTCTCGCCCAGGGAGCGGGTCCACCACCGCCAGTCCCCGAGCCGCTCCGGGTGATCCAGGATGGTGCCTTCCTGGAGGTACCTCGGGCGCTGGAGGGGTGCGGCCTGGCCCAGCTCCTCCCAGTAGCCCACGGCCGTCTCCGCCCCGGGCACGCCCAGCATCTCCAGGGTCCCGGAGACGGACTCCATGGTGGAGACCACGCCGGCGCTGAGGGAGCTCGCCGCCTCCCGCAAAAACCCGCGCTGGTCGAGATCCAGGGGGGGCTCGGCCTCGGCCTCGGGCTTTTGCGTCACCAGGGGCCCGCCGGGCTTGCGCCCGAAGAACTCGTCCATCTCCGGGGAGCTGGGCTTGAGGGCGAGAAATTCGTCCAGAAACGGCATGAACCCGGTCCTTTCCCTAGAAGCCGCCGCCGGCGCCGGGCCGTGCCCGACCGGTGTGCTTGTGCTGCTCCCGCTTGCTCTTCAGCCGCTTGAGTCGGGCCTCGAGCTCCTTCTTCATCCGGCCGGCGTCCTTCTTCCCGAAGGTACGCTCCCACGCGGCCGCCGCTTCCTTCTTGAAGAGCTCGAGCTCCTGCTTGGCCTCGTCGCCTTCCTTCTCGAACCACCCGGAGACGGCATCCTCGATCTCTTTGACCTTCTCCGGCTCCAGGGGACCGCCCCAGCTCTCGGATGGGGCTCCGGCGCTCCCCTTCTTGCCCTTCCCGCCCTTCCGGCCGGCCACGTCCGCGGCCTGGGCCGCGGGCTTCTCGCCGTCCTGTTTCGCGGACTTGGGGTCCAAGCCCATCAGCTCGTAGAACTTCTTGGCCTCGGCGTCGCCCTTGGCCGCCCGGATCTGGTCGGCCACCTGGTGCGGGTCGTACTTGCCGGGGTTGGCCTTGACCTCGTCGGCCGAGACGGCGGCGAGGTTCTTCTCCCGCCACTGGCCGAAGAAGTCCTCCCTGCCCGGCTTGCCATGCACCTGCTTCCGGGCGCTGGACAGGTTGTTGGTGAACTGGGTCTGGGCGTCCTGGAGGCTCTCGAAGAGCTCGGGGTTGCGCTCGTACACCCGGGCCGCCAGGTCGTGCGCCTCCTGGATGTCCTCGGTCGAGAGCTCCGGGCCCTTGCCCATCACGTGCTTGAGGTTCTGCATGTGGCTCACGGTGGGGAGGAGCTGCTTCTCCAGGATCTCCGCGGCCTCCTCCTGGGTCTTGGCGTTCAGGAACGCCGCCTCGGCCGCGCTCTTCCGGTCCATGAACTGGGCGTACATCTCCTGGTAGAACATCTTGGGGTTCTGCTGGATCTGCTTGAGCATCCCGTCCCGGAAGTCGCGGGCCATGATCACCCGGTTGAGCTCCTCCTCGCTCATCCCCTCGAGGAGGGCCTTCTTGGCGAAGGAGCTCAGGCCGCTCTGCTCGATCATCACCCGGGTCGGGGCCTGCTGGTTCAACCGGGCCTGCTCGTCCTGGGCGATCCGGAGGCGGCCCTCCTCGGTGGCCACGCGGCGCCCTTCCAGCCCCCTCCGGGCCGCGGCGTCCTCCTCCAGGGCGTCGTGGTGCTCCGCGGTCTCCCCCTCCACGGCCTGGTTGTGCCGGGCGATCTCGGAGAGGTTCGCCTCCCGGTACCGGGTGTCCGCCTGGCGCTCCTCGCTCGCCAGCCGGGTCTCCAGGGCCCGGGTCTTGAGCCCCTGGATCGCCTTGCGGTCCTCCAGGGCCAACCGCTTCGACTCCAGGTCCACCCTTTTGCCCAGGAGCTCCATCTCCATGTAGCCCTTCATCACGTCGGCGAGTGAGTTGCCCGCGTCCCGGATGGCCTGGGCCGGTCCATACCCTCCGTAGGGGTTCATCGCGTCTCCTCCTGGAGGTCGAGCAGGGTCAGCACGTAGCCGACCCCGCGGGAATCCTGCTTGAAACCCACCACCCGCCACCCGGCCTTGAGCGCCACCACCAAGGGGATGGGGTTGTCGGACCGGACGGTGCCCGTGAGCCAGCGGTACCCGTCCCGCCGCAGGAGCCGGGCCACATCCCGCCACAGCTCCAGGGCACGGCCCTCGCTCCGGTGATCCGGGAAGAGCCCGATCCGCTGCACGTACAACGTGTCGTCATCCTGGGCGTAGCCGCTCAAAAACCCGATGGGGGCGTCGTCCTCGTAGCCCAGGGCCACGAACGAGGGGTGATCCGAGGGCGCCGGCGCCCGGCCGAACACCTCGGCGTAGACCCTCGGGTAGAGCGTCTCCACCTCGGCGTAGCGAAAGATCCGGAGCTCCATCAGAACAGCCCTCCCAGGGCGCCCACGGCCGCCCCGATCATGCCGCCGTAGGTGGCGCCCAGGTCCTCCTCCAGGTTGGCCACGACCCCCGCCAGGGCTCCGGCGCCCGCGCCCACCAGCGCCGCCTCGGTGGAGCTGGAGCCCTTGAGCTTCTTGTACCCGTACCCGACCCCGAACCCGAAGGCCGGGCCGGCGCCCCAGGAGCCCCACTCGCCGCCCAGCTTCGCCAGGCTGAAGGCAGCCTTGGCGCCCATGCCAATGGCCTGGATCCCCTCGGCCTTCCGGGCCTCCTCCTTGGCAAAGGCGAGCTCTTCCTCCCGGCCCTCCTTCTCCTCGAGGGCGATCCGGGTCCGCTCGGCCAGGTCCGCCTCGTGCTGCTCCCGGCGCTGGGCGATGTCGGCGAGCGCCAGCTCCCGGGTCTGGGTCAAGGTCTCGTCGTGGCGCTCCTGCTCCAACTCCAGGGACTCCTCGAACTTCTTGGTCTGGAAGTCGGCCAGCCCTTCGGCCTTCTTGGCCGGGGCCTCGGCGTGGACGATCTCCGCCAGGGGCGCCCGGCCCGCCTGCCGCCTGCGGCTCACGGCCTTCATCTGCGGGGTGACGATCTCTGCCAGGGCTGCCATGGTCTACCCTCCCGTTCCCGGGGCCGACGCCCCCTGAAACGCCTTCCTCAGGTCCTCGACGGCGCCCAGGAGTTCCGTCTGGTAGTCGGCCGTGAGCTCCTCGTAGTAGGCGGCCTGCTCCTCGGCGGCCTTCTCCCGGGCCGTGTACTTGTCCAGGATCTGGTTCATCTGCCGCCGCTTCGCCTCCACGCCCACCAGGTTCACGGCCTGTCCGGCCAGGGCGAAGAGGGTGGCCCGCTCGCTCTGGGCCCGGGCCTCCCGGAGCTCGAGGCTCCGCATCTCCTGGTCCATGTCCGAGAGGGTCCGGCTGGTGTCGATCTCCTCCTCGTGCATGGCTTGGCCGGCCTCGAGCCGGGCTTCGCCGAGCTCCCGGTCGTGCGCCAGGCCCGACTCGTGCTTCGACTCCAGGGCGGCCTCGCGCAGGTCCCGGCGCTGGAACTCCTGCTCCACCGCGTGGGTGTCCGCGGCCTCCCCCGCCCGGGCCTCGGCAATGTCCGCCACCTTGCGCCCCAGGGCCGCGCCCGGCGTGGCCGCGCGGGAAGGCGGCGCCGAAGCGATGTCCCGGAGGGCTTTCCCCTGCCTGTACGGATAGGTCGCCATCTACTTCCCTCCTCCTCCGCCGCCGCCGCCGCTCGTGCCCGCACCGGACGCCGACGAACCCATGGTGCCGCCCACGTCGCCCGGGGTGCCCGAAGGCGCCCCGGGGCCCGTCGCGCCCCCGGCGGTGGCGCCCGCGCCGTGCCCCGACGGGCCGTGCGCCGCGCCGGCCGCCGGGCCGATGGTCCCGCTGAACCCCCCGCCTTTGCCGCTCCCGGCGCCCGCGCCGTGCCCCGAGGGACCGTGGGCGGCCCCCGCCGCCGGGCCGATGGTCCCGGTGGAGCCCCCGGCGGTGGCGCCCGCGCCGTGCCCCGACGGGCCGTGCGCCGCGCCGGCCGCCGGGCCGATGGTCCCGCTGAACCCCCCGCCTTTGCCGCTCCCGGCGCCCGCGCCGTGCCCCGAGGGACCGTGGGCGGCCCCCGCCGCCGGGCCGATGGGGTCAGCATCGCCCTCGCCCCCGCCGAAGACCGCGATGGCACCCTTGACAACGGTCGCGGGCAGGCTGAGCACCGGGACCGCCTTCGAGGCGATGGTGGCGGCCAGGTTGACCAGGGACTTGCCGCTCGCGTTCGCCTCGGCCACGCCGTACATGGCGGCGCCCAGAGGGCTGAACGCCGTTAACGCCCCCTTGGCGATCGTCTCGAATCCCGCGATGACCGCCTGGCCGAACGGGGTCTGTCCCATGGCCGTGTCGGCGAACGAGGTCATGCCGCTGGTGTCCGGGCCGTCCTCGCCTGAGCCGCTGCCGCGGGTCCGAAGGCTCTTCTGCTGGGGGGTCCGGCGGCTCTCGGCCTCGTCCCGGCTCCGGGGAGAAGAGATGTCGCCTCCCCCGGCCTCGCCCCGGGCCGGGCCCGGAGCCTCCATCGGCACCCCGGCCGCCTGGGGCACGAGGTCCCGCACCGAGGGCGTCTTGGCCCGGGTGGCCTCGATCTCGGAGTCCAGCTCGGCCATTTCGGCCGCGATCTCCTGGTCCAGGCGCTTGCGCTCCGCGTCCATCTGGGCGTAGGCGTCGTCCACCTCGGCCTGGAGCCCGCCCTCCTCGGTCTTGGGCGCGATCCGGGAGAGCACCACCTTGTCCCTCAACCCCGCCTGCCCCGGCACCCGCTGCCGGGTGCTCACGGCCGCGCCCTGGGCCGAGTTGTACCTCGGGACCACCTCAGCCAGGCTTGCCATGTCTCATTCCCTCCTGTGATGCCCCACCAACCGTCCCGCCAATGCCCAAGCTCAAAAGAGCGTCCCTTACCAACCGTCCCTGCTGCCCAGGGGCCGGTCCTCGTTGTAGATGTACCCCCAGCCGAGGAGGGGCACGCCTTTCTCCGTTGCCTCCGTGGTGGCCTCGAACTCCAGGGCGTGGCTCCACGCCTTGCCGGTCCGGGCCGTGGCCTGCACGTCCACCATGTGGCGGTTGCTCCCCGAGGGCGTGATGGCCGTGAGGGCCTGCCCCGAGCTCTCGCCGTTCCGGTAGTGGGTGACGGAGACCGAAACGTCCGCCTCCGACACCGGGGTCAGAATCACCATCACCTGCTCGAGCTGCGTCACGCTCCACATGGAGGGCACCTGGTCCGCCGACCGCACCTTGAACGTCATGGGCTTGCCCGCCCAGGTCGTCCCGTGCTCGAGGCGCAGCATGTGCCCGTCCTCGCGCATGCCGTAGCAGTAGGTGGTGCCGTCCGAGTCCTGCACCCGAAAGGCCGCCTGCGGGCAGGCGTTCCCCGTGGCCACCACGGGCACCTTCTCGAACCACCGCTGCCGCACCAGGTCCAGGCACAACCATCGGTCCGGCACCGTGGAGCTCCCCGTGGGGATCACCAGGTTGTACTCCCGGTAGACCGGGTCCACCCAGCCCACCGCGGCCTCCACCGCGGCCCAGTTCACGCACTCGTCCCGGGTCTCGTCGAAGAAGTTCCGGATCTGCCAGTCCACGGGCACGATCACCGCGGCGTCGAACACCACCACCCCGGAAAAGCTCATCCAGAGGGCGATGTTCCGCTGGGCCTCGCCGGCCAGGCCGAACCCCACCTCGGCCGTGTCCATGGTCAGCGGCGCCGGGCACCCCTCGGTCTGGCTGATGGGGTAGATCCGCCAGGTCTCCTGGTCGTAGCCGTCCAGGAGGTAGGTCTCGTTGGGCTTGGTGAAAACGGCCGTGGAGTAGATCTGGCTCCCGAACCGGTTGTAGAGGACCGCCGCGGCCGTGAGCTCCTCGCCCGAGCTCCCGAAGTAGAGCGGCCCGCCCAGGCCCTCGGAGGAGTCCTCGCCGTTGTGCACCTCGGTGGTGTTCTGGGCCCCGTAGTCCACCCGGTGGGGCTCCTGGCCGGACAGGTACCCGCACATCATGGGGCGGTTCTGGAACATGAACGGGAACCGCCACCCGCCCACGATCTTCCGGGGCGCCGTGATCCCGCCCACGTAGTCCACGTACACGTTGGCGCTCAAGGCCGCGGAAAAAGAGAGCTTGTAGTAGTAGAGAGGGGACTCGTTCTCGATGGATCGGGGGAACTCCACGTTCGGCCCCGGCGGGTTCCAGGAGACGGTGCCGCTCCGGGTGAAGCTCTTGGCGCTCTCGCTCGTTCCGTCCTTGACCGCGCCCACGCTCTGCCAGTCGTCGCCGTCCCAGTATTCGACTGTGAGGACCGCCGCGTTGGTGTTCACCTTGCCGCCCACGATCTTCACGTTCACCCCGAGCTGCCGCTCCTGGAACCCCAGGAGCAGGTAGTCGGAGGTCCCGAGGGCGTCGAGGGGGCAGTAGGTGGCCGTGTTGACGCTCGAGTAGTCCTCCAGGGCCACGTTCGTGGTGTAATCGTTGTAGGTCGAGGCGTCGTAGACCAGGCACTTGATGGCCGTGCGGTACACCCCGTCCCAGAGGTCCACCACGGCCTGCATGGGGGCGTCCATGGTCACGTGATAGAGCTCGGTCGTGGCGTCGCATTCGGTGATCGTGAGGCGGTACCAGTAGAGCACCATGGAGTCGATGGCCCGCACCTCGGCGACGCCCGCCGTGCTGTTGAAGGTGACGCTGCCGGTCTGGCCCAGGGGCGTCCCGGCCGCCGCCTCCACCCCGGACACGTCGAGGCCGGCCACGCCGGCCCAGGCGGTGCCGTTCCAATACTCGACCTGCAGCGTCCCGGCCGTGGCGTTGGCGGTCTCCACGTAAAACTTGAACCCCTGCACGGGCCGGGTGCACCCGATGTAGCAGTAGGTCCGGTAGGAGGCCGCGCCGTAGGCCGCGGCCGCCACCTCGAAGTCCCCGGTGTGCCGGGCCACGCTCGAGGCCCGGAGCTCGTCCAGGACCCCGTCCAGGTAGTACCCCGCGCCGCTCGCGCCGTCGTAGCCCACGTAGATGGTGCCCGTGTAGTTGGCCGCCCGGGACGTGTCCGTGGTCTCGAGCTGGAGCGTGCCGTCCACCAGGACGTACCAGGTGTCCCCGCTCTCGGCGATCTCCACGTGCTGCAAGGAACCCGCGGAAAGCACCCCGTCCGGGCTCTGGATGTCCACGTCCAGGGCCGGGGCCCCGCCGTGGTCCGCCTTGATCTGGAGGTGAACGGCGCCGTTTTCGTCCACATAGGCGTGGAACCAGTCGTTCCCCGTGCCCGCCGTCTCCTGCCACCAGAAGGTGAAGTGCGTGCCGGCGCCGGGGAGCGCATCCAGGTTCACCCAGAAGTCCAGGGTCCAGGTGCCGGCCGAGAAGTCGAAATCCGCGTGATCCGGGATGGTGAAGTAGGCGTCGGTGCCGTTGAGCTGGGCGGCGTGGGTGCCGAACTTCTCCCCGGTGCTGGTGTACGCCATGGTCCCGTGGGCCGTGGCGTTGTGGCCGGCCGTGGTGGCGTCCGTGGCGTCGTCGTCGAAGTGGTAGCAGGCCAGGGTGTCCGCATCCAGGCTCTCGGCCACCCGCTGGAGGGTGGCGATGTTCTCGCCGTCCTCCTCCAGGTTGGAAACCACCTCCCCGTAGTCGTACTTGAAATCGTCGTCCGGCGCGTAGTTCACGAACCCCGCCACGGGGATCTCGCCGCCCGCGTAGACCGCGAGCTCCGCGCCGTTGGCATACGCCACGTGCCCGCCCGGCCAGTAGGCGAACCGGCCCAGCCCGGCCCCGGTGCCGTCCGTCCACACTTCCGAGGTCTCGAACTCTCCGGTCGCCGGCACCGAGCCCAGATGCTCCATGATGCCGGAAAAGCTCCCGCCGGTGCTCGTGCACTGCGCCAGGATCCGGCTTTCCCCCGCGTACTGGCTCCGGAGCTGGATCCCGGATTTCCCCAGGTAGTAGCCGGGGTAGAACTTGTTGTCGAGGGGCACGTCGTTGATCTTGCTGTAGCCGAGCACCCCCTCGATCCCGGTGGGCACGTAGCGGTAGTTCTCGAGGACGGAGAAGTTCTCCTCCCCGATCTTGAGAGGGTCCTCGCCCATCACGAGCTCGCCCGTGAAGGTGAACTGCCTGGCCTCTCGTTTGGTCTGGGGGCTGGCCACCGCTACCCTCCGATGGGTTTCACGCGCCGCCGGCTGCGGCCCTGGCGAAGCGCCATGCGGGCCCGCTCACGCCGAATCCGGGTGATCTCGGCCGCGAACAGCCCGCCGATCTGCCCGGAGTCCGCGTACTCCTTCTTGGGGATCTGAAAGAGGCTCGCACCGCCCGCGCAGATGGCCGTGCAGCTCCGAATCGGGAGCCGCCACATCCCGTAGTCGCTATACACGGGGGCGGGCATGGCGAGATACGGCACCTCGATGGTGTGCCCGGCCGCCTCGGCCGGGGCGTCCAGCACGAGCTGGAAAGGGTTGGCCGCCTCGATCACGTAGGCGTCGCCCGAGGTCCACGCATTCGTCGTGCCGCCGAAAAGGGCGGTCCGGACCGTGGTGGCGCCTGTCACCTCCAGCACGAGCCCGGTGGAGCCGTCGGCCGTGTTGTGGACCACACTCCGGGGGTACACCACGTCCGAGGTCTGGAAGTCCTTGGTGGTGTCCGTCAGCACGCACTCGCCGCCCGAGGCCGCGCCGTCCGCCGTGGCCGTGCCCTCCTCGGTCTCCAGGGCGTCGGGCGCCTCCCGGTAGCTCACCTGGGTGGGCCAGCGGCTCTCGGTCACGTTCGCCCGCCAGATCTCCTCCCAGGCCACGTAGTAGGGCCACCGCGTGGTGTCGCCGTCCGAATACTTCACGATGTAGCGGTCCCAGGCGTCCCGGACGTAAAGCCCCAGAAACCCGGGCACCAGGGCGTAGTTCTGCTGGTCCGCCACCGTGGTGATCGTCTGGGTCGCGTGGAGCGCCCCGGTCTCCCGGACGAAGATGGCCACCGCCCAGTCCAGGCAGTCGTAGATCTCCCGGGTGTCGGCGTAGTTGGCGTTCACGCCGCCCTCGTCCAGGAAGTCCAGGAACCGGGATGTCAGTTTGGCCCCGTCCACCGGCTAGACCCTCCGCTCCGCCTTCTTCATGGCGTCCTCGAGCGTCACCTTGGTGCCCGGACCGGAGATCTGGACCGAGCCGAGCTCCATGTGGAAGCTCTTCCCCGGATCCCAGGGCTCGTCGCTGTCCTGGAACCCCTTGAGCCGGCCCTTCAAGATCACGGTGATCTCCTTGTCGGGCCCCAGGTCCTGGTACCCTTTGGCCTTCACCTTGCTCCCCTTGGGGATCCGGATCCGGGCGTTCGGCTTTTCCTTGGGCATCTTCATGGGTGCCTCCGC
>CAYUBQ010000096.1:0-13192 GCA_964443135.1 uncultured Desulfobacterales bacterium
GGCCTCTACGACCTGATCGTGGCCTACGCGAAGAGGAAGGAGTTCTCCAAGGCGGAGACCCTGAGGGACCGGCTCTACGAGGTGGACCCCATGGCCCTCAGCGAGATCGTCAAGTCGGGCGAGGTCATCGAGGAGGAGAAGTCCGAGGCGCGGGACGAGAGCCACATGGAGACCTTTTCCGCGCTCTACGGCTCTCTTTCCACGGAGGAGGCCAACGCGCTCTACTTCGCCCTGAGCCCCGCGAGGTTCGAGACGGACCAGTCGATCTTTCAGGAGGGGGACCGGAACCAACGCCTCTACCTCGTGGACCAGGGGGAGATCAAGATGACCCACGGCGAGGGGGAGCGTGAGGTCCTCCTGAAGACCCTCGGCCCCGGAGGGGCGCTCGGGGCGGAGACCTTCTTCTCACGCACCGCCTTCAGCACTTTTTCGGCCGTCACACTCACGCCGGTTCGGGCGAGTGTCCTGGAACGGCCCGCACTGGACGATTTGAAGGGCGATCACCCGGGTCTCGAAGCCAAGCTCGCCGCGCACTGCTTCCGGTCCGGAGACATGGAGCAGATCCTGAAACGACAGGCCCTGGACCGGCGAAAACAGGAGCGGGTGACGCTCGAGGGGACCCTGTTGGCCCAGCTCGTGGGCAAGGACGGCAAGCTCATGGGAAAGCCGTTCAAGGGCGGCTTTGCCGACATCTCGAGAGGCGGCCTCGCCTTCACCGTGCGCGTGTCCAAGCCGGGGACGGCCCGCCTTCTCCTGGGCCGCCGGCTCCGAATGAAGTCCAGGCTCCCCCTGAAGGGAGGGGCGGAGGATTTCGAGGCCTCCGGGAGGATCATTGCGGTCCAGCCCCACCCCTTCAACGAGTACTCCGTCCACGTACGGTTCAAGGACGCGCTGCCGGAAGGGCTCACCGGACGGCTGGACCCGTCGTCCTCCGCCAGCAGCCCCGACCTGGACCTGAAGGTGGAAACCTAGCAGCCGATGGTGAGCAAGGAGACCGCAATGACCGACTGGAAAACATACCTCGAGGAGAACCGGGAACGATTCCTGGACGAGCTCCTCGCGTTCCTGCGCATCCCCAGCATCTCCAGCCTGCCCGAGCACGCACCCGACGTGGCCGCGGCCGCGGAATGGGTGAAGGCCCGGCTGAAGGCGGCCGGAATCGAGTCCGTGGAGATCCTGTCCACCGGCGGGCACCCCGTGGTCTACGGGGAGTGGCTGAACGCCGGGGACAAACCCACGGTCCTCATCTACGGCCACTTCGACACACAGCCCGTGGATCCCCTGGACCTCTGGGAGACCCCGCCCTTCGAGCCGTCCATCCGGGGCGGGTGCATCTACGCCCGGGGCGCCAACGACGACAAGGGAAACATGTTCGTCCCCATCGCGGCGTGCGAGGCCCTGCTGAAGACCACCGGGGCGCTGCCCCTCAACGTCAAGTTCTTTTTCGAAGGTCAGGAGGAGATCGGGAGCCCCCAGCTCCCGGAGTTCGTGGCCGCCCACCGGGAACGGCTCGCCTGCGACCTGGTGCTGAGCGCGGACGGGGGCCAGTGGAAGGAGGATCAGCCCTGCCTGGTCATGAGCACCCGGGGGCTGGCCGCGGTCTTCGTGGACGTGCAGGGGCCGGGTCACGATCTCCACTCGGGCACCTACGGGGGCACCATCGCCAACCCGATCCACGCCCTGGCCCGGATTCTGGACTCCCTTCACGACCAGGAGGGCCGCGTGGCCGTGGACGGGTTCTACGACGAGGTGCGGCCCTTGAGCCCCGAGGAGCGGGAGGCCATCGCACGCGTCCCCTTTGATCGGGAGGCCTACCTGAGCGGCATCGACGCGCCGGATCTCTTCGGCGAGCCCGGGTTCACCACCTGGGAGCGGGCCTGGGTCCGGCCCACGCTGGAGGTCAACGGAATCTACGGGGGGTTCCAGGGGACGGGGGTGAAGACCGTGCTTCCCAGCACCGCCCATGCCAAGCTCTCCTGCCGGCTGGTGGCGGACCAGGACCCGGACCGGGTCACCCGGCGCGTGGTCGAGCACATCGAGCGTGCGGCGCCCCCGGGCGTCCGGGTCGAGGCGAGGCGCGGGGAAAAAGGGGCGGTCCCCTACCGCCTCCCCGAAAACCACCCCGGCCTGGAGGTGGCCGGCTCGGTGCTGGAAGAGCTTTACGGCGTGGTGCCCTTCCGGGTGGGCATGGGGGGGACCATCCCGGTGAACGGTATCTTCCTGAGGGAGCTGAACGCCTGCACCATCATCTTTGCGTTCGGGCTCCCGGACGAGCGCCAGCACTCGCCCAACGAGTTCTTCCGGCTCTCCGGGTTCGACCGGGGCCAGCGGGCCTACGCCATGGTCCTCGAGCGGCTCGCCGGAACGGCCGGGACCTGAGGGCCATGCTCCCCCGGCTCTTCCTCGTCCACTTCAACGACATTTCCCTGATCATCCAGGAGAATCCATGGACAAGGTCGCGATTGAACCGAGAGAGGACGTGGCGATCGTCCGGCTGACCCACGGGGTCACCAACCCCATCGGTCCCGAGCTGGTGGAGGAGCTGGGCCGTGCCTTCGAGCAGGCGCGATCCGAGTTTCAGGGCATCGTGCTCGCCGGCGGGCGCAAGTTCTTCTCCATCGGGTTCGACCTCCCCGCCCTGCTCTACCTGGATCGCAGGGGAATGTCCGACTTCTTTCACGGGTTCGGCCGTCTCCTGATGGAGATGGTCGCGACGCCCCTGCCCACGGCCTCGGCCGTGTGCGGCCACGCCGTGGCCGGCGGGACCATCCTCATGCTCACCACGGACTACCGGATCGCCGCCACCGGACGGACCCTGGTCGGGCTGAACGAGAGCCGGCTCGGCGTGCCCGTGCCCTACGCCGCCGACCTGCTCCTCAGGCACATCGCAGGGGACCGGGTCGCCACGGACATGGTCTATCGGGGAGAGCTCCTGGAGGCGTCGAGAGTGGAGGAGAGCGGGGTGGTGGACCAGGTGGCGGAGAAGAACGAGGTGGAAGGCCTGGCCGTGGAGACGGTGGCCGAGATCGCCGCCCTGCCCCGGGACTCCTTTGCGGCCATCAAGGAGAACCGCGTCGAGGCCGTGCTGGAGCGGTACGAAAAGCGCGGGTGGGAGAAGAACGAGCGGTTCCTGGACGTCTGGTTCAACGCGGAGGCCCAGGAGGGCCTGAAGGAGGCGGCCAAGGCCTTTTGACCGCGGTCGCCCGATCCGCTGCTACCGGGACGGGCTCTGAAAAACCCGTTTTCCCCCTTCAGAACCTGTTTTCAGGCGGCCCCGCTTCTCGTCGTTTCCCGGTCCTTTCTCCGATTCTCCCCACGCACACCCCGGTTCCGCAGCACGGCTGGTGCACGCCTCCTCGGTTCCTTCGGACGTGGCGTACGGCCGGGGTCGGTCTTCCCTCGAGGCGGTCCGGACCGGACCCTGCCGGTCCAGGAAGCCGATCCAGCCCACGGTGACGGTGATCGCCCCGAGCTCCTCCTCCACCTTCCCCCGAAGCACGTACGCCCGTCCCTTTCCCAGCATGTGGCAGAACCGCCGGTACTCCCGGGGAAAGAACACGGTCTCGTAGAGCCCGGTCTCGTCCTCGAACGAGACGAACTTCATGGGGTCCCCCTGCCGGGAGTGGACCGTCTTGCCGGTCACGGGCCAGCCCGCCAGGGTGACCCGGCGGCCCACGCGGGAGGGGAGGTCCCGGGCCGGGCATCGGGGAACCCGCCGAAGGAGATCCCCGTACCGCTCCAGGGGGTGGACGGACAGGGGAAACCCCAGGGTCTCCACCTCGTCCCGGAGCCGGTCCTCGAGGGAGAGGGGCCGGGGGGGGCGTTCCCGCTCCCGATGCCGGTCGGAAGCCCGGATGTCGAAGAGCCGGGTCTGGACCGGGGCCTCGCCCCGGTTGAAGAACCGCAGGGCCTCCCAGAGAACGGTGGGCCGCCGGTCCGCGCCCTCGAGCCGGTCGAAGCAGCCCGCGCGGATCAGGACCCGCACGTCCTGGAACCGGACGTGCGGCCGGGTGCGCTCCAGGAAGGAGGCCAACGAGGCGAACGGCCCGTTCCGGTCCCGCTCCCGGACCAGGGTCTCCCGCGCCTCCTGCCGCAGGTCCCGCAGCTGCATGAGCCCCACCCGGATGGACCGGCCGCAGCCCCTGTAGGCGACCCGGCTCCGGTTCACGTCCGGGGGCAGGAGCGTGAGCCCCATCCGCCGCGCCTCGGAGAGGTAGCCGAAGGCGGAGTAGTAGCCCCCGCCGTTGGAGACCACCGCGGCCATGAACTCGGCCGGGTAGTGGGCGCGGAGCCAGGCCGACTTGTAGGCCACCAGGGTGTAGCTGGCCGAGTGGGGCTTGCAGAAGCTGTACCCGTCGAACCCCATCATCATCTCCCAGGTCGCATCGACCGTCTCCCGGGAGACCCCGTTCGCCTCCGCCCCCCGGAGAAAGCGCGCGTGGAAGTCCCGGAGCTTCTTCTCCCGATGCTTCTTGCTCACCACCTTCCGGAGGGTGTCGGCCTCGGCCGGGTCGAACCCGGCCAGGTGGATGGCCGCCCGGCTGAGCTGCTCCTGGAACACCATGACCCCCAGGGTCTCCTCGAGCACGGGGCGGAGCCGCGGGTGGGGGACGCCCCAGGGCGCGCCGTGGAGGCGGGTCACCCAGTCCAGGATGCTCCGGTTCGAGGCGGGGCGGATGATGGAGGTCACGATCACGTTCAGCTGAAAGGGGTCCTGCCGGACGTAGGCCTCCGGGGTGAAGCCGCTCGCCACCTTGACCAGCACCTGCCGGGTGGCCGGGCTCTCGAAGTAAAACACCCCCATGGTCTCGCCCCGGTAGAAGATCCCCAGGGTCTCCGGATCGTCCACGGGGTCCCAGTCGGCGTAGTCGATGTGCCGGCCGGTGTTCTCCTCCACCATGGCCAGGGCGTCCCGGATCACGGCCAGGCTGCGGTTGCCCAGGAGATCGATCTTGACCAGGCCCGCCCCCTCCACGGCGTCCTTCTCCCACTGGAGCACCTGGACCCCGCCGGCGGAGATCTCCACCGGGCAGTAGCGGCGCACCTCGTCGGGCACGATCACCACGCCGCCGCAGTGGACCGAGAGGTGGTTCAGGTGGTCCTCGAGCCGGACCGCCGTGGCCAGGATCCGGTCCCAGGGCGGATCCAACCGGAGCCCCCGCATCCTGGGGTGGGAGCCCAGATCCTCCCAGACCTCCCGGAGCCGCCAGCCGAACCCGATCTTGCCGGTGACCGCGCCGATCTCCTCGTCGGCCAGGCCGAACACCTTGCCCACCTCCCGGACGGCCGAGCGGGCGCCGTAGGTGTTGTGGTTCGCCACCATGGCGGCCCGGCCGTGGCCGTACCGGGCGAACACGTAGTCCAGGACCTGCTCCCGCTCGTCCCAGGCGAAGTCCACGTCGATGTCCGGCGGGTCCTGCCGGCCCGGGTTCAGGAACCGCTCGAAGAAGAGGTTGTTCCGGATGGGGTCCACGTGGGTCACGCCCAGGGCGTAGGCCACGATGGAGGCCGCGGCGCTGCCCCGGCCGCAGGACCGGGGCGCCCTGCGGGTGATGTCCGCCACTACCAGGAAGTAGTGGGCGAACCGCTTCTCCCGGATGATGCGCATCTCGTGGGCCACCCGCTCCCGGACCGCCCGGGTGATGCGGCCGTAGCGGCGGAGGCACCCCTCCAGGGTGAGCCGGCGGAGCCGCTCGAAGGCCTCCCCGTCGCTCATCCGCTCGAACCGGGGGAACACGAGCCGGCCCGGGGGCCAGCAGGTCCGGCAGCGCGCGGCGATCCGGAGGGTGTTCCGGATCGCCTGGGGCGCGTGCGGGAACCGGTCGATCATCTCCCGGGGGGTGCACAGGGTGTGGTGCTCCCGGGCCGTGTCCCCCGAACCGAGGCGGGAGAGCTTCGTGTTCAGGGCCACGGCCCGGAGGACGCGGTGGAGCGGAAACTGCTCCCGGTCCAGGAGGCAGGCCCGGTTCGTGGCCGCGGCCGGGATGCCGCTCCGCCGGGAGAAGGCGATCGAGCGGCTCATGCCGCAGCCCGGGGAGATCTCCACGAACAGGTCCTCGCCCCCGTCCTTCCGGAGCCGCTTGAGCAGATCCGCATCGTCCGAGAGCACGATCAGGCCCCGCCGGTGCTCCCGCAGGGAGGCGGGCAGGTCGAACTCCGGGTCGCAGTGGCGGGCCGAGATCAGGCGGCAGAGGTTGGCGTAGCCGTCCCCGTCCCGGACCAGGAGGACCGCCCGGTGGCGCCCGGCCGTGAGCTCGCTTCCCACCACGGGCCGGACGCCCGTCTCCCGGGCCGCCTCCAGGAAGGGGATCAGGCCGTAGAGGCCGTTCGTGTCGGTGAGGGCCAGGGTGTCCATGCCCCGCTCCCGGGCCGCCCGGCAGAGGTCCTCCACGTCCGGGATGCCCCAGCCCCGGGAGTAGTGGGAGTGGACGTTGAGGTGGACGAAACGGTTCATGGGTTCCGTGTCCGTGGTTCGTGGTTCGTAGCTCGTGGAAAGAAAACCCCGCCCTCCTGCACCGGCATCTCGCCCATCCGGTGTATGCGCCTGGCCGTTCATCCTGCGACGCCCCGTCCGTACCGGACCGCCCCGTCCCCGTGCCGCGCCCGGATGCGGTCCAGGGCCCGGGTCACCCCGGCCTGCTCCTCGCCGGCGGAAGGAGGAGAATCGAAGAGGGAGAGCTGGCGGCCGGAAGGAGGGGCCAGGTCCGTGAACCAGACCCGCAGGAACCGCACCCGGACCCGGCGGCTGCAGGCCCGGAGGAACAGCTCCTCCAGGGGGTCGTAGAGGTCCAGGTCCCAGCTGGTCGCCCCGGAGAGGCCGGCCCGGCGCACGACCTCCCGCCGGTCCGCGTACCGGATCAGGAGCCCCGCCTTCCCGGGGGCCAGGTCCCGCTCCCGCAGCCTCCGGGCGCACCGCTCCACCATCTCGTACAGGAGCCCCAGGAGCCTGCGATCGTCGTTGTCGTCCTCCGGGAGGGCCTGCTCCTCCTGTACCCGGGGTTTGCTCTGAGGCGGGTAGACCGGCGTGGGGTCGATGCCCAGGGCCCGCTGGTGGAGGAGATCGCCCCGGCGGCCGAAGAGGAGCCGCAGGTCCCCCGCCTCCAGGGCGGCCACCTGCCGGACCCGGACGATCCCCAGCTCCTCCAGGAGGAGCCTCCGGCGCACCGGCCCGATGCCGGGCAGGACGTCCACCTCCAGGGGGGCCATGAACCGCTCCTCCCGGCCGAGGTCCACGTCGAGGATGCCCGGGACGGGATGGATGCGGGAGGCGATGCTCGAGACCATCTTGTTGCCCGCAACGCCCGCGGTGCCGGCCAGCCGGAGCCGCTCCAGGACCTCCCGGCGGATCCGGTCGGCCGTGTCCCTGGCCCGCCCCCAGAGCCGGGAGGTGCCCGTCACGTCCAGGTAGACGTGCCCCGGCCGGGGGGGCTCCCACAGGGGCGTGTACCGGGCGGCCGTCTCCGCCAGGAGGCGGCCGGCCCTTTCCGTCCGCGCCGGGTCCGGGGAGAGCACGGTGAGGCCGGGGCAGACGTCCCGGGCCCGGCCCAGGGGCATCCCCCGGACCACCCCCTCGCGCCGGGCCTCGGAGGAGACGCAGAGCAGGGAGGCGCGGGCGGTCCGGCCCCACGCCACGGCCACGGGCCGGTCCCGAAGCTCGGGCCGGGCCACCCGCTCCACGGCGATGGGAAAGGCCGGGATGTGAAGATGGATGATGTGACGGGTCACGGGTACTGCCTCACCACCCCCACCACCTTCCCCTCGATCTTCAGGTCCCCTTCCCGCACGAGGATCGGCGGCATGCCCTCGTGGGCGGGGCGGAGCTCCACGTGGTCCCCCCGCCGGTAGAACCGCTTCACCGTGGCCTCGTTCTCCACCAGGGCCACCACGGTCTCGCCGTTCTCCGCCGTGGGTTGCCTGCGGACCACCACGTAGTCGCCGTCCAGGATGCCGTCGTCCCGCATGGAGTCCCCCCGGACGCGGAGCACGAACCGGTCCCCCCGCCCCTGCATGGACGGCGGGACCTCGATCACGTCCGGGGTCTCCACGGCCTCGATGGGCCGGCCCGCCGCCACGGTGCCCGCCAGGGGAAGCTCGAACCGCCGGCTCTCCACGGGGCGGATCACCTCCACGGCCCGCTTCCGGTTCTTCGCCGCGGGCCGTCGGATGTACCCCTTGCGCTCCAGGTGGCCCAGGTAGGTGGCCACCGTGTTGTAGGAGCGGAAGCCGAACTCCCCGCGGATCTCGTCAAAGCTGGGGGCCTGCCCCCACGCCTCCTGGTATTGGGAGAGGTACGCCAGAACGGCCTTCTGCTTCTCGGTCAGCTTCATGGTCACCCCGCTCGAACTTACGGTAAAACTTTCAGTCAAATCGAGAATACTGTAAGTTTTCCTGAAAGTCAAGGGGACGATCTTTTGATTTCAGGCCGGGGGACGAAAAAGGAGGGGGCGTGCGTTTCAAGGGAGGACCGCATTCGCCGGCAGGAAACCCGGGGAGGGTTCTCACCATGGAGCAATGCGTCATGGGTGAGGCCCGGCCCGCCGCCTCGATGGCGGCGGGCCGGGGGGTTGCAGCGATCAGCCGCCCTTCACGCCCTTGGCGATGCGGTCGCCGATCTTCGGGTCGATGTTCCGCCAGTACTCCAGAGCCCGCTCCAGGACCGGCTCGGTCACCCCTTTCTCGAGGTGCCCGACCACGTTGGCGACCAGCCGGTCGCGCTGTGCGTCGTCCATCACCTCGCGCACCAGGGTTCCCGGCTGGACAAAGTCGTCGTCGTCCTTGCGCCGGGTGTAGGCGGCGCGGACGAACGCACCGTCGGCACTCCAGACGGCCTGCTCGGGATAGCGTTCGGGGTCGGCCTGGGGGCCGCCCTTGGAGTTCGGCTTGTACACCGGATCGGAGACGTTCTCGATCCGCATCGCACCGCCCTTGCTGTAGCTGTACACCGGGGCCTTCGGCCGGTTGACCGGGATCTGCTTGTAGTTGACCCCCAGGCGGGCCCGGTGTGCATCTGCATAGGATATCAGGCGGGCGAGCAGCATCTTGTCCGGGCTGGGGCCGATCCCCGGAACGAGGTTGTTCGGCTCGAAGGCCGCCTGCTCGATCTCGGTGTGAAAGTCGGCCGGGTTGCGGTTCAGGGTCAGCCGCCCCACCTCGTGCGGCGGATAGTCGCCGTGGGGCCAGACCTTGGTCAGGTCGAAGGGGTTGAACCGGTAGGCCTCGGCCTCCTCGAAGGGCATGATCTGCACCTTCAGCGTCCAGCTGGGGTGGTCCCCCCGCCGGATCGCCTCGAACAGGTCGCGGCGGTGATAGTCGGCGTCCTCACCTGCGATCCGGTCGGCTTCCTCCTGGGTGAGGAAGTCGATGCCCTGGTCGGTCTTGAAGTGGTACTTCACCCAGAAGCGCTCGCCTTTGGCGTTGACCCACATGTAGGTGTGGCTCGTGTAGCCGTTCATGTTCCGCCAGGTCTTCGGGACGCCGCGGTCGCTCATCAGAATGGTGACCTGATGGGCGGATTCGGGAGACAGGGTCCAGAAGTCCCACTGCATGTCGTGGTCCCGCAGCCCGTTGTCCGCACGGCGCTTCTGTGAGTGGATGAAGTCCTGGAACTTCATGGGGTCGCGCACGAAGAACACCGGCGTGTTGTTCCCCACCATGTCGTAGTTGCCCTCGGTGGTGTAGAACTTGAGTGCAAAACCGCGCACGTCCCGCCAGGTGTCCGGGCTGCCGCTCTCGCCGGCCACCGTGGAAAACCGGGCCAGCACCTCGGTTTTCGTGCCCGGCTGAAACAGGGCCGCCCGGGTGTAGGCGCTGACGTCCCGGGTCACCTCGAACTGCCCGAAGGCCCCCGAGCCCTTGGCGTGGGGCTGGCGGTCCGGGATCATCTCCCGGTTGAAGTTGGCCATCTGCTCCACGAGGTAGTGGTCCTGCAGAAGGACGGGCCCGTCGGGCCCCACGGTGAGCGAGAACTCGTCGCTGGACACGGGGATCCCGGCATCGGTGGTGGTGGGTTTGCGTTCGTCGTCTTTCATGGTCATGCCTCCTTTCTTTCCTGGGTCTGGATCGACCGTTCTCTTCTTTGGCAGTCACCGCAGATACCGAAAAAGTCCAAGCGGTGAGTCAGTATGTCGAATCCGGTCTCATCGGCCACCTCCGCCGTCACATCCTCGAGGGTGCTCAGATCCGGGTCGATGATCTTTCCACACCGGACACAGATGGCATGGGGATGGGGGTAGGGTTTGTGGCCGTCGTACCGGTTGCTGCCGTCTGGAAAGGCGATCTCCAGCACCTCGTTGATCTGCTTCAGGAGATGGATCGTCTTGTAGATGGTGGCGATGCTGGTGGTCGGGAACTCGCGCCGGACGATGTCGTACACCCTTTCGGCGGAGGGGTGCCCCTCGCCGGCCGCCAGCACCTTCAGGACGGCCAGCCGCTGCGGCGTGATCCGGAAGTCGTGCTCTTTCAGCCGCGAGATCATCTGACCCATTCGCTGCTCGGCGTCATCAGTGGAAAGGGGGTCCGGCTTCATCGCTCACCATGGGGGAAACTGGATATCCAAGGATAATGATTATCTGTTACGATACGGTCCTCGATTATGACCTGTCAAGAAGAATCGGACGGACCCCAAAAACAGATAAAAAAATCAGAGACCTGCCTTGGCTATTTCAGCGGGTCGGCACGACTCTCTCCTTTTCACCCGGCACGCAAGAACACGCTGGTGGAAATTTCTCGTCTCAAGGTCTATACTATACTGTGAAACAAGAACGAAAGGTGCGGCTTATCGTGAAGGAAGAGGATGGAGAGCCCATGCGTTGGAAGCAGTACTTCACCCCGGTCCCCTCGATGGACCCCGGGGCCGCGAAAGCCTTTATGGCCGAGAAGGCCCAGGACGAGTTCACCCTGCTGGACGTCCGTCAACCCCGGGAGTACGAAAAGAAGCACATCCCCGGTGCGAAGCTGATCCCCATCGGCGAGCTCGACCAGAGGCTGGACGAGATCGACCCGGACAAACCGGTGTTGACCTACTGCGCTGTCGGCGGAAGAAGCCGGGTGGCGGCCCAGATGCTGGCCGGCAAGGGGTTCGATCGGGTCATCAACCTGTCCGGCGGCATCAAGGCCTGGGAGGACCCCGTGGCCTTCGGAGCGGAGGAACAGGGCCTGGATCTTTTCACGGGCGACGAGCCCGTCGAGGAGACCTTGATCGCCGCCTATGCCCTGGAGGCCGGCCTGCGTGACTTCTACCTCTCCATGATCGACCGCGTGACCGTCGACGAGGTAGCCTCCCTGTTCCGGAAGCTCTCCGATGTCGAGCAGATCCACCAGGATCGCGTCCTGAAGGAGTTCGTCCGGATCACCGGGGAGGAAGTGGACCGGGAGACCTTCGATTCGGAACGGGTGAGGGGGGCCGTGGAGGGAGGACTGACCACGGACGAGTACATCGAACGGTTCAACCCGGACTGGAGCACGCCTCCGGAGATCATCGGCCTGGCCATGTCCATCGAGGCCCAGGCGCTGGACCTCTACTCCCGGGCTGCGAATCGCACCAGGGACCAACAGGGTCGAAGGGCCCTCAAACGGCTCGCAGAGGAAGAGCGGACCCACCTGGATCGGCTGGCCGAATGGATGGACCGGCTGTAGACGAGCTCGGGCGGGAAAGCGCGACGAGCAGCAACAGGATCAAGCCATGGCAAAGCATCTGGTGCTTGTCGGCGGCGGTCACGCCCACATGGTGACCCTCGCCAACATTCATGCCCTCGTGGAAAGAGGCCACCGGGTCACGGTCATCGGGCCCTCGGAGCACCACTACTACTCCGGCATGGGCCCCGGCATGCTGGGGGGGACCTATGCGCCGTCCGAGATCCGGTTCGCCACCCGACACGTGGTGGAAAAACAGGGGGGTACGTTCGTTCTGGGAAAGGCCGTCCGCGTCCACCCCGATGAGAAGCGGATCGAGCTGGAATCCGGGGAGGCCGTCTCCTATGACCTGGTCTCCTTCAACGTGGGCAGCTACGTGCCGCGATTGAACCTGCCGGAACCGGCCGAGAACATCTACCCGGTGAAGCCCATCGAGAAGCTCATGGAAGCCCGGGCCAGGATCAAGGACCTGGTCTCCCGCAAGCCGATCACCATCGGCATCCTGGGGGGCGGACCCTCCTCCGCGGAGATCGCGGGAAACGTCTGGCAGCTGGCCTCCGGGCAGGGAAAGCACCCCGCTCGCGTGCGGGTCTTCGCCGGCAGAGGGCTCATGGCCCGATTCCCCGAGGCGGTGCGCACCCGGGTCGAACGCACCCTCAGACAGCGGGGCGTGGAGATCCACCCCGGCTACGCCCAAACGGTCGAACCCGACGGCGTGGTCCTCGAGTCCGGGGAGCGATACGATCTGGATTTCATCTTTCTGGCCCTGGGCGTGAGGCCGAACGCCCTGTTCGAACAGTCCGGTATGCCCACGGGTCCGGAAGGCGGCCTGCCGGTCAACGCCCATCTGCAGAGCATTGTCCATCCGGACATGTTCGGCGGCGGCGACTGCATCCATTTTCAGGACCAGCCCCTGGACAAGGTGGGGGTGTACGCCGTTCGTCAAAACCCGGTCTTGTACCGCAACCTCCTGTCCGCGTTGGAGGGCGGACCGCTCGAACCGTTCAGCCCGGGGGGCGACTACCTGTTGATCTTCAACATCGGCGGCGGAAAAGGGGTGCTGCGGAAAAAGGGGATCACCTTCGACGGAAGACCCGCGTTCTTGATCAAGAACCACATCGACAAGAAGTTCATGAAACGGTTTCAAGCGATCGAGTGAGCCTTTGTTGCGGGCCGTCAGGAATCTTGATGGAGTCCAAAAAAAACCCGAATCCTCGGAATCTGCCCATGGGATATCGACAGGTTATATCGTCCCCAGCGACGCGTGAGCGGGTTTTTGCGAATGCGTCAATCTTGTTCAATCCCCTGTTTCAATCGCTCGTCGATCTCCTCCGGGGCACCACCGGTCGGTTCCCGCCCCCACCTCCTCGAAGTCGGGCTTTTCCCACTGAGTTCCATGAAACGGCAGATCCTGGCCGTCCGGCCGGTCAGGGAGCCGGCGATCCCTGCCTTGCTTCCGAAGAAAACGTCTGCTTCCTCGCTTCCCCCCGCCGGGGCCGTCGAGCCCTAGTCGATCCGTACGATCTTGACATGGTGGTCGACCCAGTCCAACGGAAGGTAC
>CAYUBQ010000097.1:0-12796 GCA_964443135.1 uncultured Desulfobacterales bacterium
AGGGAACCAAGCCCCTGACCGAGGTCATCATGCTCACCGGCCACGCCACGGTGGAGACCGCCATCGAGGGGATGAAGCTGGGGGCTTACGACTACCTCATGAAGCCCTGTGACAACGACGAGCTGTTCAGGAAGATCGACCAGGCGGGCGCCAAGAAGGCGGAGCACGAGGAGCGCATTCGCGAGGCCAGGGTCAAGGAGATCGTCGCCTCGCCTCGTTCCGTTCTGAACGGCTAGATCGCAGACGCTGGGAGGAGGGGACCCGACATGACCCACGCGAAGGAGGCCCTGGAGCGGCTGCTCGAGGGAAACGCACGGTTCGCTCAAACCCATTCCACCCACCCGCGCCTCGAACCGGACCGACGGGCTCGGCTCCTGGAAGGCCAGCAGCCCTTCGCGGTGATCCTGGGGTGCTCCGACTCCCGCGTCCCCCCCGAGCTGATCTTCGACCAGGGGCTGGGCGATCTGTTCGTGGTGCGGACAGCCGGACACGTCCTGGGACGGGCGGTCCTGGAGAGTGTCGAGTACGCCGTGTCCCACCTGGAAACCGCCCTGGTGCTGGTCCTGGCCCACTCCGACTGCGGCGCGGTGAAGGCGGCCGTTTCCGGCCGTGATGCGCCCCACGAACCGATGTCCCTTCTCGTTTCCGAGATCCTGCCTGCGGTGGAGGAGGCGTCCGCACTCCCGGGCGACCCGGTGAACAACGCGGCCAGGATCCACGCCCGGCGGACCGCGGACCTGCTGCGGGCGGAGTACCACGTGATGAAGGAAATGGAGCGGTCCGATCGGGGCGCCGCCGTGCCCGCCTTTTACGACCTGGACAGCGGCCGGGTGGAGCTCCTGCCGGGCTAGGGTAAGGCCGTACCTTCGAATACAGGCTCGAACCGGGTCGCCGGAAAGCTCCCCCATGAACCGGTACTCCATCAAGCCGACCAGCATCAGCGGCAGGAGACGGAAGACCATCGCCCCGGACGAGTTCGGCTGGTTGAAGACGAGGCCTTTGCGGGCGAGGCTCGCGGCCGTGGTCTCGACGAGGTCGCGAGGAAGACCCGTGGTCTCCACCAGTTGCTCCAGGGTCTGGGAGGGCTTCTCGCGAAACGCCTGGATCAGGTCCAGCTCCGTCTCGTCTCCATGGACCACGGCGGAGACGATGGCCACGGCCGTGTCGGTGAGGGGAACCGGATCATCCCCTGCCTGCAGACCACCTCGGCCGCCTGTTTCACCTTCTCTTCCATCGGGATGCGGGTCATGATGTCGCTCCTGGATCGAAATCCCCCAGTGCGTCGAGCAGCCTGGCGTGGATCCCGTCGAATGCGCCGTTGGACATGACGAGGACGACGTCTCCGGGCCCGAGGCGGCGGAGGAGGGTTTGGAGGAGGTTTTCCGTGGTCTCGGCGTAAGCGGCGTCGAGACCCCGCCTCCGGAGCTCCTCCACCAGGCCCCGCGAGGAGAAGCGCTCGCCGGGCGGGATCATCTCCATGAGCGGCGGCTCCGCGACGAAGACGAGGTGGGCCCGGTCGAAGGAGGCCGCGTACCGGTCCTGGAAGACGTTGCGCCGGCTCGAGTTGGACCGCGGCTCGAAGACCGCCACGATGCGCCGGTCCGCATACCGCTCCCGGACGGCGGCCACGGTCTCCCGGACCGCCGTGGGGTGGTGGGCGAAGTCGTCGATCACGGTGATACCCCGGCGCTCCCCTCGGATCTCCTGCCGCCGTTTCACCCCCTGGAAGCTCCGGGCCGCCTCCTGGAGGATCTCGGGAGGGATGCCCAGCCGGTCCGAGAGCACGCTCACCGCCAGGAGGTTGCTCACGTTGTGCCGTCCGTACAGGCCGGTCTCGATGGGGATGGGGGGACCGGAGGGCCGCCGGAGGTCCAGCCGGGTGGAGGCGGCCTCGAAGGCCAGATGGTCCGCTGTCCAGTCGGCCCCGGACTCCAGCCCGTAGTAGGTCACCCGGCAGGGGGCCCGGGCGGCCTCGGCGGCCACCAGCGGGTCGTCCGCGTTGGCCACGAGGAGGCCGTCCGGCGGCAGCAGGGCGATGAAGGTCCGAAAACCGGACAGCACGTGATCCAGGTCGCGGTAGATGTCCGCGTGGTCGAACTCGATGCTCGTCAGGAGGGCCGTCCGGGGGCGGTAGTGGAGGAACTTGGGGCCCTTGTCGAAGAAGGCCGAGTCGTACTCGTCCCCCTCGATCACGAAGCAGGGCCCGCTCCCTTCCTTGAAGCCGGCCTGGAAGTTCCCCGGGATGCCCCCGATCATGAAGCCCGGATCCAGGCCCGCGGTCTCCAGGAGCCAGGATGCCAGGGCGGAGGTGGTGGTCTTGCCGTGGGTCCCGGCCACCACGATGCTGTGCTTGTCCCCGATGGCGAAGATGCGGAGGGCCTGGGGCAGGCTCAGGTAGGGGAGCCCGAGCCGTGCAAGCTCCACGGCCTCGGGGTTGTCCCGGGTGATCACGTTGCCCACGATCACCAGGTCCGGCCGGGCCGAGAGGTTCTCGGGACCGTAGTCCGGAAAGACGGGGATGGCAAGGGCCGCCAGAAGGTCGCTCGTGGGCGGGTAGACGTTGCGGTCGGACCCGGTGATCCGGTGGCCCCGCTGCTCGAGCAGGCCGGCCAGTGAGGCCATGCCCGTCCCGCAGATGCCCATCAGGTGCACGTGACGCACACGATCGGGGACCCGGTTGAGCTCCGGATCGAGAGGAGGGAGCGGCTGGGGGGAGGGCCGGGTGATTTCCATGAGATCAACCGCTTTCCAGGAGGCCCACCCGCCGTCCGGCCCGGATCTTCCGGGCCGGGTCGATCGGGGCTGCGGGGATCGATCCGGCCGCTCCGGGGGCCGGCGGGAGACCTCGCTTCAGAAGAAAAAAGGGGTTGTCATTCATCTCAAAGCCGAATATAAGAAAAGATTGTGATTTGAACCGTAAGGAGACAGCCATGTCCAAGGTGTGTGAACTCTGCGGAAAACGTCCGGTGGTCGGCTCCAAGGTGAGCCATGCGAACAACAAGACCAAGAAGCGGTGGTACCCGAACCTCCAGCGGGTCAGGGCCCTTCAGAACGGTCACACCCGGCGGATGACCGTCTGCACGTCCTGCATCCGTTCCGGGGCCGTGGTCAAGCCCTGACGAAGTCGCAAAAAGCCGGAGCCTCGGGATCCGCCCCCGGAATGCCAACGAGCCCTACCGCTCCCAGCGGCGGGTGGGCGGGTTTCTGCATGGCCGGCCGGTTGCGTACCGGAAGCCCGTCCCGGCCCGGGGGATGAGGCTCAGTGGGTCTCCACGTCCCCCAGGGCCTGGATCCGTTCCACGATCATCACGTTTTTCACCTTCTTCACCGCGGCGACGATGTTCTGCAGCTGCAGGAAGTCTTCCACCTCGATGGTGAAGTAGGAGACACCCTTCTTGTCCGCCGTCGTGTGCACCTCGGCGTGAATGATGTTCGCGTCCTTGGCAGCCATGATGGCGCTGACCTCCGCCAGGATCCCCTTCTTGTCCATGGACGTGACCCGAAGCCGGGCCAGGTGAACCTCCTTCTCCGTGGGCTCCCACTCCACGTCCACGACCCGCTCGGGGTCGGCGTTGAGCACGTGCCGGCAGTCCCGCTTGTGCACCGTCACCCCCCGCCCCCGCGTGATGAAGCCCTTCACCTCCTCGCCCGGGAGGGGGCTGCAGCAGTTGGCGAACCGGACCAGCATGTTCTCCAGCCCCTTGACCTTGATGCCCTGGGTGCTCTTCTTCCGCTTGATCCGGGAGACCACCTTGCGCATGAGGCCCGGGTGCTCGTCGTCGATCCCCAGGCGCGCCTTGATCTTCCCGATCACCTGCTTCACCGAGAGCTTTCCGTAGCCGATGTTGGCGAGCAGGTCCTGAGCGCTGTGGAAGGAAAACTCCTCGGCCACCTTGGCCAGGTCCTCGTTCTTGGGGATGTTGGGCACCCGGAGACGCTCCCCTTCCAGGGCCTTTTCGAGCAGCTCCTTCCCCAGCTGGACGCTCTGGTCCCGCTCCTGGCGCTTGATCCAGTTGCGGATCTTGGTCTTGGCCCGGGGCGTCTTGACGAAGTCGAGCCAGTCCTTGCGGGGCTGCTGCTTCGGAGAGGTGAGGATCTCCACGATGTCGCCGTTCTCGAGCTCGTGGCGGAACGAGACCATCTTGCCGTTGACCCGGGCGCCCACGCAGTGGTCCCCGATGTCCGAGTGGATGCTGTAGGCGAAGTCCACCGGGGTGGCCCCCCGGGGGAACTCCTTCACGTGGCCCTGGGGGGTGAACACGTAGACCTCGTTGGGGAACAGGTCCATCCGGACGCTCTCCAGGAACTCCTGGGGGTCGTTCAGGTTCTGCTGCCACTCCAGCAGCTGCCTGAGCCAGGAGAACTGCTGCTCGTCGGTCCGGTTGGCCGACACGCCCTCCTTGTACCTCCAGTGCGCGGCAATGCCCTCCTCGGCGACCTTGTCCATCTCCCAGGTCCGGATCTGGACCTCCAGGCTCTGCCCGAGCGGGCCGATCACCGTGGTGTGGAGGGACTGGTACATGTTGGCCTTGGGCATGGAGATGTAGTCCTTGAACCGGCCGGGGACGGGCTTCCACATGGCGTGGATGACCCCCAGGACCTCGTAGCACTCCTTGAGGGAGCTCACGATGACGCGGCAGGCGACGATGTCGTACACCTGGTTCACGCTCAGGTTCTGCTCCTTCATCTTCTCGTAGATGCTGTAGAAATGCTTGTGCCGGCCCTTGATGGTGGCCTCGATGCCGGCCTCCTCGAGCCGCTGGGAGAGGAGGAACTTCACCTCCCGGATGAACGCCACGCGGGCGCCGCGGCGCTCGGCGATGCCGGTCCGGATCTGCCCGTGGATCTCCGGCTCCAGGTAGAAGAGGCAGAGGTCCTCCAGACTGCTCTTGAGCCAGTAGATGCCCATGCGGCCGGCCAGAGGCGCGTAGATCTCGAGGGTCTCCCGGGCGATGGAGTCCTGCTTGTCCGGCGGTTGGAAGCCGAGGGTGCGCATGTTGTGGAGCCGGTCGGCGAGCTTGACCGTGATGACGCGGATGTCCGTGGCCATGGCCAGGATCATCTTGCGCATGTTCTCCGCCTGGCGTTCCTGGTGGCTCGTGAAGTGGACCTTGCTGATCTTGGTCACGCCGTCCACGATGGCGGAGGTTTCCAGGCCGAACAGTCGCTCGACCTCTTCCAGCTCCGCGAAGGTGTCCTCCACGCTGTCGTGGAGGAGCCCGGCCACCACGCTGATCACGTCCATCTTCATCTGGGTCAGGATGTAGGCCACCTCGAGGGGGTGGGAGAGGTAGGGCTCGCCGGAGAGGCGGACCTGCCCCTTGTGGACCTTGGCCGAGTAGACGTAGGCCTTCTCCACGAGGCTGCGGTCGGCCTTGGGGTGATAGCTCAGGAGCCGGCTGGTGATGTCATTCAAGCGAATCATGATGGAGTCGGAAAAGGCCTCAATCCTCGAGATCTGCCCTGGAAGTGTCCAGAGGCCATAGCATCCCCAGCGGCGCGTGAGCGGGTTTTTGCGAATGCGTCAATCATGATGGAGTCGGAAAAGGCCTCAATCCTCGAGATCTGCCCTGGAAGTGTCCAGAGGCCATAGCATCCCCAGCGGCGCGTGAGCGGGTTTTTGCGAATGCGTCAATTCGCGAATGCGTCAATCATAGAGGGTCCGGACCCGCTCCCGGATCCGCCTGGCGGCCTCGTCCACGGGAAGGGTCCCGCCCTCCGGCTCGGACCGCAGCTTGATCTCCACCTCCCCCTTCGCCAGGCTCCTGGATCCGATGGTGACGCGGACGGGGGTGCCCAGCAGGTCCGCGTCCTTGAACTTGGCACCGGCCCGGAGGTCCCGGTCGTCCAGGAGGGTGTCCACGCCCAGGTCCTGCAAAGACCGGTACAGGGCCTCGGCGGCCTCCACCACGGCGGGCTCGTTCATCTGGAGGGGCAGGACGACCGCCTCCCAGGGGGCGATGGGAACCGGGAAGACGATCCCGTCCTTGTCGTGGTTCTGCTCGATGGCGGCGGCCACGGTCCGGCCCACCCCGATGCCGTAGCAGCCCATGACGATGGGGGCCTCCTTGCCGTTCTCGTCCAGGTAGGTGGCGCCCATGGCCCGGCTGTACTTGGTCCCCAGCTTGAAGATGTGTCCCACCTCGATGCCGCGGCCGAAGCGCAGCCCCCCGCCGCACCGGGGGCAGGGATCCTCCGGCGTGATCACCCGGAGGTCGGCGAAGCGGTCCACCGTGAAGTCCCGGTCCGGGTTCACGTTCCTGAGGTGCACGTCCGCGCGGTTCCCGCCGGTGACGGCGTTGCGCATGCCGGCCACGGCGTGGTCGGCCACGATGCGCAGGTCGATCCCCACGGGACCGGCGAACCCCATGGGGGCCCCGGTCACCCGCTCCACCAGGGCCGGGTCGGCCAGCTCCACCTGCTCGGCCCCGAGGAGGGCCTTGAGCTTCACCTCGTTCAGCTCGTGGTCGCCCCGCACCAGGGCCGTCACCACCTCGTCCCCGGCCCGGAAGATCAGCGTCTTGATCAACCGGTCCGCCGGGACCGAGAGAAAGGAGGTCACGGCCTCGATGGTCCGGGTCCCGGGGGTGTCCACCTCCTCGACCGGGGCCGGCTCCTCGCCGGAGACGGCGGTCTCGACGCGGACCTCGGCCTTCTCCAGGTTGGCCGCGTAGTCGCAGGCCCGGCAGCTGACGATCCGGTCCTCGCCGGAATCGGCGAGCACCATGTACTCGTGGGAGAAGCTTCCCCCGATGGAGCCCGTGTCCGCCTCCACGGCCCGAAAGGTGAGCCCGCAGCGGCGGAAGATGCGGTCGTAGGCCTCGTGCATGATCTCGTAGCTCCGGGCGGCCCCTCCCTCGTCCCCGTCGAAGCTGTAGGCGTCCTTCATGATGAACTCGCGGCCCCGCATGATGCCGAAGCGGGGGCGGATTTCGTCCCGGAACTTGGTCTGGATCTGGTAGAAGTTCACCGGCATCTGCCGGTAGGAGTGGATCTCCCTGCGCACGAGGTCCGTGATCACCTCCTCGTGGGTGGGGGCGAGGCAGGCGTCGCGGCCGTGGCGGTCCTTGAGCCGGAGCAGCTCACGGCCGTAGACCTCCCAGCGCCCGCTCTCCTGCCAGAGCTCCGCGGGCTGGACGCCGGGCATGAGGAGCTCCACCGCGCCCGAGCGGTCCATCTCCTCGCGGATGATGCGCTCCACCTTTCGAACGGCGCGAAGCCCGGCCGGGAGGTAGGTGTAGATCCCGGAGGTGAGCTTCCGGATCATGCCGGCGCGCAGCATGAGCTGGTGGCTGACCACCTCGGCGTCGGCCGGCGTCTCCTTGGTGGTGGGGATGAAGGTCCTCGAGTAGCGCATGGTATCCCGGTCACTCCTTTCCGGTCTCCGGATCCGGCGGGCCGGACCGTGTCTTTTCGGTTTCGTCTCCGGTCATCTCGAGCACCTCGCGGATCAGGACCTCTGCGAGCTCGCTCTCCGGCACCTTTCGAACCAACCGGCCTCTCCTGAAGAGGATGCCCTGACTTCGGCCTCCGGCGATGCCCACGTCGGCCTCCCTGGCCTCGCCGGGGCCGTTCACCACGCAGCCCATGACCGCCACGCGGGGGGAGCTGCGGACCGGTCGGAGCGCCTCCTCCACCCGTTCCACCAGGGTGAACAGGTCGATCTCGCACCGGCCGCAGGTGGGGCAGGAGATGATCTCCGGACCCCGCCGGCGCAGATCCAGGGCCCGCAGGATCTCCCAGGCGACCCGGACCTCCTCCACGGGGTCCCGGGAGAGCGACACGCGGAAGGTGTCGCCGATCCCCCGGTGGAGGAGCAGGCCGATACCCAGGGCGCTCTTGACCGTGCCGGCGATCAGGGTGCCGGCCTCGGTGACGCCCAGGTGGAGGGGGTAGTCCACCCGCCTGCTCAGGAGCTCGTAGGCCGCGACGGTCTGCAGCACGCTGGAGGACTTGAGCGAGATCTTGATCCGGTCGAACCCCAGGGACTCCAGGAGCTTCACGTGCTCCATGGCACTCTCCACCATGGCCTCCGGGGTGGGGTGGCCGTGCCTCTTCAGGATCTCGCGCTGTAGAGAGCCCGCGTTCACGCCGATCCGGATCGGAATGCCGGCCTTCCCGGCCTCGGAGACCACCCGTTCCACGGCCCGCCGGTCCCCGATGTTCCCCGGGTTGATGCGCAGCCCGTCGGCCCCGGCGCGAAGGGCACCCAGGGCCAGCCGGTGGTCGAAGTGGATGTCGGCGATGAGGGGGGGTGCGACCCGGGCCTTGATTCGTGCGAAGGCGCCTACGGCCTCCTCGTCCGGTACGGCGAGCCGGACGATCTCGCACCCCGCCTCGGCCAGCCGGTCCACCTGGGCCACGGTGGCGTCCACGTCCCGGGTGTCGGTGTTGGTCATGGACTGGACCGCCACCGGGGCGCCCCCTCCAACGGGGACGGAACCGACGTGAATTCGGCGGGTTGCTCTCCTCTCCTCCTGCTCCATGGATCCCTTTCCAGGCCCGGCCGTTTCACCTCGCTCCTTGGTTTCGGCGAAACAAATTTCATATCACCCATGGGGGGAAAAAGCAATTTCCCTTTCCCGGTCGCGTCCGGCGTGCTCCGGCGGGTCCGGCCTCCCGGTATTGTTCCCGGCAGCCACCGGTGCCCCCACTCCAGTTGCGGGCGGGGTCATCCCTGGATGTCGGGCTTTCCGCGATCCTGCTGGAAGTCGTTGCGGAATCCGGGGCTCGTAGCGGAGGGGGTGAGGGCTTCCGGAGCGGACATTGCGGAAGGCCTTCGTCATTGCGGTGGTTCCGCCCGGGGGAAACCGCGGCCATCGGCCGCCTGAAAGGGCGTGGAATCGTAATGTACGGTTCGGACGAAGGAGGCTTGCCTGGACGGTTCGGCGTGGGTGGCGGTCGTGGAACGCGGAGGGGGCAGGAATGCCCCCGGGCGGAACCGCCTGCAATGACCAGGCCGGGAGCTGAGGGAGCGGAGGAAGGCCTCACCCCCGGAGCCTCCTGAAGTGAGTCATTTGGTGTCCCCCAAATCAGCCGGGGTCGGCACAAGGCGCGCTTTACATCGCCCCGGAAAACCGGTATGGTCGGTCCCTGTACGTGACATGACCACCGCCGGGAGAGCCCTGGCGATCCCGGGAGGAACGCCCCATGTACTCCAAGATGCTCAGCCTCAGGTTTCCGGGAAACACCGTGAACGAACCCATCGCGGTGAACCTGGTCAAGGAGTTCGACCTCTCCTTCAACATCCTCAAGGCCACGATCTACCCCCGCAAGGAAGGGTTCATGGTGCTCGAGCTGAGCGGGCACAAGAAGAACTTCCAGAAAGGGGTCCGCTACCTGAAGAGCCTCGGGATCAAGGTGGAGAGCATCGGCAACGACATCCGCCGCGACGAGGACCGGTGCTACCAGTGCGGCGCGTGCACGGCGGTGTGCGTGACCGGGGCCCTTCACATCAAGCGGCCGGAGATGGAAGTGATCTTCGACAAGGACAAGTGCAGCGCCTGCGAGCTCTGTGTGGTGGCCTGCCCGGCCCGGGCCATGGAAGTGAAGTTCAACCGGACCCTTCTGTACTGACGGCCCCGTTTCATCCTCGCCCATGACGTCTCTCCGTCCCTCATCCGTGATTGTGGCCCTCAGCGGCGGCGTGGACAGCTCCCTCGCCGCAGCGCTCCTGAAGGAGGAGGGCTGGGAGGTCCACGGGATCCATTTCGTCTTCCCGTCATCCGCCGAGGAGCGGAAAAGCAAGGAGCAGGCCGCGGAAAGGGTGGCTCGCCACCTGGGGATCCCGCTGGAGATGGTGGACCTGAGGGCGCAGTTCGAGGCACGGGTGGTCCGGCCCTTTGTGGACGGGTACCTGGCCGGTCGAACCCCGAACCCTTGCGTGGTGTGCAACCCCGAGGTCAAGTTCGATGCGCTTCTCGCGTGGGCGGACGGGCACGAAGTCCGGTTCGGGGCCACCGGCCACTACGCGCGCATTGCACGGCCGGAGGGGGGTGCCCCCGGCCTGCTTCGAGGGAGGGATCCGGGGAAGGAGCAGTCCTACTTCCTCCACCGGCTGGGGTGGCGGGTGTTGGCGAGGAGCCTGTTTCCGCTGGGCGGCCTGCTCAAGACGGAGACCCGGGCCATGGCCGAAGGACGGGGGCTCCCGTCCCGTTCGAGCCCGGAGAGCCAGGAGATCTGCTTCCTCTCCGGAGAGGACTACCGCTCCTTTCTGGAGCGCCGCCGGCGGGGCGCCGTCTCCGGGCACGGGCCCATCGTGGACAGGGAGGGACGAAGGCTGGGCGGCCACCGTGGCGTCTTCCGCTACACCATCGGTCAGCGCCGCGGGCTGGGGATCGCCTCGGCCGAGCCCTACTACGTCGTCGCCTTGAGCCCGGAACGGCGGGAGGTCGTGGTGGGGCGCCGCGGGGACCTGCTCAGCCGCAGGGTGGAGGCCGTGTCGTTCACCTGGGTTTCGGACCGCGCGGAGGGAGCCTGCAGGCGCGCCGAGGCACAGGTCCGGTACCGGCACGCCGCGGCATCGGGCCGGCTGGAGCCGCTGGGGGAGGACCGGGTGCGGTTCGTGTTCGACGAGCCGCAGCCGGCTGTCACGCCCGGTCAGGCCCTGGTATGCTATGACGGCGAGCGGGTCCTGGGGGGCGGCTGGATCGTCCGGGCGGGAGACGGGCAAGGTTGATGCAGATGCCGGCAAAGAGGTTTCGCATCCTCACCCTGGGCTGCAAGGTGAACCAGTACGAGTCCGCCTACCTGGAGGAGTCGCTCCTGGGGGCGGGCTGGCGACGGGCGGGGCGGGGGGAGCGGGCGGACGCGGTCGTGGTGAACACCTGCATGGTCACCGGGCGGGCCTCCTACCAGTCCAGGCAGGCGATCCGCAAGCAGATCCGGGAGAACCCGGAGGCCGTGATCGTGGCCACGGGGTGCTACGCCCAGGTGTCGCCGCAGGAGCTCGCGGCCATCGAGGGCGTGGATATCGTGGCGGGAAACAGCCTCAAGGGCCGTCTTCCCGGCCTGGTCCTGGAGGCGCGTCCCGCCAGGGCCGCCGCCGTCCTCCACGAGCCCCTGCGCCGGGACACGCCCTTCGATGCCCTGCCGGTCCGCGGCCGGCCGGGCCGGACCCGGGCGCTCCTGAAGATCCAGGACGGATGCAGCGCCTTCTGCAGCTACTGCATCGTGCCCCACGCAAGGGGCCGGCCGCGGAGCCTGCCCGTGGAAGCCGTGGTGGAGGCGCTGAAAGGGTTTTCCCGGGCCGGGTTTCTCGAGGCGGTCCTGACGGGGATTCACCTGGGGCGATACGGCGTGGACCTGGGACCGGGCTCCGATCTCGAGGCGCTTCTGAGGCGGATCCTCCGGGAAGAGATCCCCTTGAGGATCCGGCTGAGCTCCCTGGAGCCGGAGGAGGTGGACCGGGAGCTCGTCGAGCTGGCGGCATCGGATCCACGCGTCTGCAACCACTTCCACCTGGCCATGCAGAGCGGGGACGACCGGGTCCTCGAGCGCATGAAGCGGTCTTACACGGCCGCCGCCTTCGCCGACGTGGTCCGGACCGTCCGGCGCCGTATCCCCGGCGCGGCCGTCGGTGCGGACGTGCTCGTGGGGTTCCCGGGGGAGTCGCGGGAGGCGTTCGAGCGTACCCGGGAGCTCATCGAGGCGCTCCCGCTCACCTACCTGCACGTGTTCCGTTACTCCCCTCGGCCGGGAACGCCCGCGGCCCGTTTTCCGGACCCGGTTCCCCAGGCCGAGGCCAAGGATCGCGCGGCCGTCCTCAGGGCCCTCGGGCGGGAGAAGCGCAGGGCCTTTTTTCGGTCCCGCCTCGGCGAGGTGCACCCGGTTCTCGTGGAAACCGTCCTGCCCGGCGGAACCGGTGTGGCGAGCGGTCTGTCGGACAACTACATCCCCTTTTCGTTCGAGGCCTGCGGAGAAAGGGCCGGGGACGTCGTCCGGGTCCGGGCGGAACGCCTGGACCGGGACCAGGTGGCAGGGCGCGTCGAGAAGGGTTGAAGGAGGAAAGAGATGGATCTGCTCAAGGGTTTCAGCTTCGAGCTTCCCACGAGAATCGAGTACGGCCCGGGGTCGCTGTCCGACCTGGGTCCCTTCCTGGACGAGCTCCGGGCGAGACGGGTCCTCGTCGTCTCCGACCCGGGCCTCCGGAGCGCGGGGGTGCTCTCCTCCGTGCTGGAGTCCCCGGGCCTGCGCGGGCGGGACGTGGAACTGTTCGAGGGCGTGTCGCCCAACCCCAGGGACGTGGAGGCGGAGGCGGGGGCGGGGAAGGCCCGGGACATGGAGGCCGAGGCCCTGGTCGCCGTGGGCGGCGGCAGCGTCCTGGACTGCGCCAAGGCCGTGAGCGTGCTGGCGCCCCAGGGCGGGACATGTCACGACTACGAGGAGCGCGGGAGCATCGGACCCGAGGTGCTTCCCCTGATCGCCCTTCCCACCACCGCGGGATCGGGGAGCGAGGTGACCTTCAGCGCGGTCATCACGGACGCGGAGAAGCACTACAAGTTCACCATGAAGAGCCCCCGGATCGCCCCGCGAATCGCCCTTCTGGACCCGGCGATGACGCGCAGCATGCCGCCGGGACTCACCGCGGCGACCGGCATGGACGCCCTCACCCACGCCGTGGAGGCCCACACGGCGCCCTCGGCCAACGTCCTCTCCGACGCCGCGGCCATCCAGGCCGTGGGGCTGGTATCCGCCCACCTGGTGCGCGCCGTCGCGCACGGGGACGATCTGGTGGCCCGCGCCGGCATGCTCCTGGGGAGCGTGCTGGCGGGGATCGCCTTCAGCCACTCGGATG
>CAYUBQ010000098.1:0-5520 GCA_964443135.1 uncultured Desulfobacterales bacterium
GATGGTTACGGCATCAAATTGTCGGGCGTATAAATTGCTTTGAGTCCACCGCAACACACCCTGGAGCCCGGCGGAAGCGCCCCCGTTGGGTTGCATTTGCAAGCCCGCCCTGCTCCGGCCGCTTCATCATCGGGGTTCCAAGGCTGCTCCTGTTTTTCGTCTACCCAGCCTGTGTCGTTGCATTTCTCACACATCGCCTTCTCCGATTCCGATGGTTACGGCATCTTAATTGGGCCTGCCGTAGAAAATGGCAAACGCGCTGGTGCCCGTCACGGCCGCGTCCCGATCCAGGATGAATGAGCTGCCGGCGATCTCCTCCTCCTCCATCCAGAACTCGTCGGAGTCCGACAAGGTGCCGCCCACATCCTGCGTCGGGTCGCTGTACGGATCCCACCGGCAATCCTCGCCCTCGAAAAAGACGAAGACGTTCACGGCTCTCTTCGAGACGCCCGACGCGAACTGCACCGGGGCGGTTTTACTGGTAATGGTCAGCAGCTCTCGGCCGAGGATCTCCAAGCGTTGGTCCGGGGGCCTCATGGCGTGAGCCACGCGGGGGCTTCGAGAAGGCTCCCAGGCTGTCTTGGTTTTCTCCGTAAACACGGGGATAAAGAAATAGGCCAGCAAAACAAGGCCCACTATGGCCCCGAAGGGGGCCACCAGATCGCAGAGCTCTCCCATAAGCCGTTTCTTCATCTCTCTTTCTCCTCTTCCAAAAGTCGGTTGAACGGATCCGCCGGCGCCAGGCGGAGGGCCACGGCGTCTGCGAGCTCATCCACGTTGACAATCACCTGCCGGCCGGGCTCCACGCGACTGGCGTTCCACTTCGCGTGAATGTCCCAGCCCTTGTTGTGCTCCCAGAACCGCCCGAGCCACCAATGAAGATAGGTGCGGCCGATGTAGTAGGCCGCGCCGAAGGCCACCACCCACCAGATGGAGACGTTCTCGCCGGCGATGTACCTGAACACCGCCATGAGGATGGCCACGTCGGTGATCTGCACCAGGCGAAAGGAGGCCAGGATCCGGAGCCCCTGGTCGTACCACCCCTTGTGGTGCACGAAGGCCTCGATCAGGTCCCGGCGCTTCTGCTTGGGCACCTTCTTCCGGATCCACCCCCGGAGGCGGTTGGGTCGATAGCTCATGGGCGCATCTCCATTCGGATCACCATCCGGCCGAGCTGGGCTTTCAGGACGGCGGGGAGCCTCCAGCGGGGGAACCGCTTGTGGGCCTCGTTGTAGGCGCTGTCCGCCAGGTGGAGGGCCCCGTTGTCCCGGAGGGTGTTCCCCAGGTTGACGTAGACCGTCCACTTGGGCACGTCACCGTCGTAGTGGTAGAAGCACATGGCCGCGTGCACGTAGGCCAGGGCCCGGTTCTTCATGCGGTGGGCCCAGAGGGCCGCCTCGAGGTTCGAGAGGGTGCTCTTGGGGAAGGTCCGGAGGGCCCGGCTCAGGCACTTCTTCTCCGCCTCGAGGTCCTCCCGGGCCCGGGCGTCCGTGGCCTGCCACTCGGCCCGGGCCCAGAGGATCCAGGGGAAGACGTAGCGGGCGGAGAGGATCCCGGCCGCGGCCAGGAAGGCGGAAAGCACCCAGGGGGAGACGGCCGTTCCCGGCGCCGTCGCCGTCAACTGCCCCAGAATGGCCCAGAACACCACGTTCACGGGCACGTAGGCGTGGGCGTGCCAGAGCATCCCGGCCGCCGCCATGGCCACCAAGGCGCCCAGGAGGAGGCCGTCCGCGGGCACTCCATGGAGGGCCCGGAAGAGCAGCCACCCCCCCGCGAGGAACCCCACGAGGCCCACGTCCAGGAGGAGCTGGAGGGGCACGCTGTGCGCGTGCCGGGGCCAGGGGTCCTGGTAGTTTTCCTTTTTCAGGAACTCACCGCCCCGCTCCTGGTCGATCTCGGCCTGGAGGTCCGGGACGTGCATCTTCCAGTGATTCGGGCCGCAACCGAGAACCGGGGTCCGCTTGATCTGCCGCCAGGCCACGGTCCAGTACGCCTTCCGCTCCTTGAGGGTGTGCGGGTTGAAGAGCACCAGGAGGCCGCCGGCGAACACCAGGAGGAGGGCGAGCGGCTCGTGCAGCACCCAGATGAACCAGCCGCCGAGGACCGCACCCACCAATGCGGAACGGCACCGGGTCCGGTAGAAGGCGGCCAGGAGGGGCACCAGGGCGAGCCACCACCAGGGCGTGTCGTTCAGGGCCAGCCAGGGGGCCAGGAAGAGGTGCGGGAGGAGGTAGGCGCCCGAGCCGCCCGGGTTGCCGATGAGGCCCCGGGGGCCGAACTTCTTGTGCCAGGGCACGTGCCGGAGCACCCGGATCCGGAGGACGTTCTCCACCAGGACCACGCCGGCGTGAACCAGCCCGCAGGCCATGAGCACCCGGAAGAGCGTCACGGCCGGGACCCGGGCGAACACCAGGAGCCCCAGGGCCGCGGCCACCACCCAGGGGAGGGCCTGCCAGGCTGCGATCTCCGGCCGGTCCGCCGCGGCCGTGGCCAGGAGGCAGACCCCCGCGCAGGCGGCGAGCGCCGCCGCGGTCTCGAAGGAGACCGGGAACACCGGATCAGCCACGCCGAAGAGGGCGAGCAGGGCCAGGCCGCCCAGGCACACCCACACCTTCCGGAACGTCTCGAAGGGGTACCGGATCCGTCCGTCCGGAACCCCGAGCATCAACACCGCCAAGAACCCCAGGGTCGCCGTCTCAAGCATTTGTCGCCCTCCGCTTCTCCCGCAAAATCTCTCGTTTCAGTTTCTGCCGCACCCGGCGCCTCGAGGCCTTCACGACCTTGGCCACGATCTCCGCTTTCTGCTCCGGGGTGAACCGGGCCCACCGGGCGCCCGCCGTGCTCTTGGCCAGGCGGGCCGCGGCCTTGTCGCTGCTCTCGGTGAGGTACCGGTCGTACTGCTCCCGGGTGAGCTCGTGGCTCACACCGTTGATGGTGAAGTGCTTCGAGGGCGGGCCCATGGTGAGGTGGCCCGCCTCGTGGAGCCGGGCCACTTCCCGGAAGGCACCCGGGGCCTCGCCCGTATCCTTGATCGGGGTCACGACCCGGGGTTTCCAGGCCGTGTGGACATAGGCGCCCATACTCAAGAGAAGGGCGGAGAGACCATCCTGCTCTCCGGCCAGGTACCGGAGGAAATGGCCGACCTGGATGGGTTGCATGGACACCACCTGATTCACCACGACAGACGGGAGCCGGTTGAACTCGCCCTCTACGGGCTCGTAGGCGCTGCCCTTGATGGTCTTCCCCTCGGACACCAGCTCCTTCACCCCGGTGAACGGGCGGTCCGCCCAGTCCGTGCCTGTGGACAGCGCCCCGAACACCTTCGTGACCGGACTCCCCTTGCCCTTGGCAAGGCGCATCGGGGCCAGGAGCTTCAGGGGATGGAAGAAATGCCCACCCAGGGAAAACGTCTTGCGCTGACCCTCTGTGTCCACCCCGAGGGCGTGATAGATCTTCGTGATGTCCACCTCGAGCCATCGGCCTTTCTTGAACTGGCCGCCCAAAAGTTGTTCTTTGTAGAACTCATCGCTCTCATCCGCGCTGTTCAGGAGCATCTGGGCGATGATGGTGGAGACCGCGATCCGGAGCATCACCCGGCCCCAGAACTTGCGGTAGATCTTCTCCATGCCCCTGGGCCCGGGCACGTCCCCGATCACCTTGCCGATCCAGTCGTTCAGCCCCGGGATCAGGCCGGTCACGGTCCGGAAGTTGCTCTCGGTCCAGTCCGGGGCGAGCAGGAGGAGGCGGGCCACCTTCTGGAGGGTGGGGTTCCGGCCCATGCGCTGGACGTGGAGCCCGCCGAAGTCCGCGTTGATGAGCCGCGCCACCCGCTCCGCGATCCGGTCCGGGTTGGGCGGGTGCGCCCGGCGCCCGGCCTCCCAGGCGTCCTGGGCCTTCTGGAGCTCGTGGGTGTACTCGAGCACGAACGCCTCGACCTTGAGTCCCGCGAAGAACCTTTTGAACAGGGCATCGGCCCAGGTCTCCCGGTGGAACTTCCCCTTCTCGATGGTCTGGGCCGCTTTTTCCCAGCCGAAGTGCTTCACCAGGCGCTCGGTGAGCCCCTCCCGGCTCCGGAGCTCGTGCTCGCTCCAGTCCTGGAGCTCGCCCGTGGTGAGGCCGTTTTTCACCCCCAGCTCCACCAGCGGGTGGAGGTCCTCGATCTTTTTCAATCCCGCCTTGTAGGCGGCGACCGGGTTCCACTTCTTGCCCTTCCAGCCGTGGTGGACCCCGAACACCCAGCTCCGGGCTCCGGCCAGGTGGTGGAAGAAGGAGCTCATGAGGATCCAGGCCTTGAGCCCGGCGTTCAGGCGCAGGAGCACCTCCGCCCCCGGGGTCTTGCGGAAGATGGTGTCCTTGGCCGTCATTTTGTTGATCATCTCGGCCAGGGGCTTGGGCGCGTAGAGGTCCTGCTGCTCGAAGAGGTTCGAAACGTCCTCGGCCGGCTTGCGCTCGATCCGCTCGTAGTTCTTCTCCTGGGCGTAGGCCAGGGCCTCGGCCTCGGTCTCGAACACCTTGGAGGGGTGGGTGGTGGTGGGGTTCTTGTAGACCGCCCAGCGCTCGGGGAGTCGCTCCGGCGGGGCGGCCCAGAAGCGCCGGCCGAAGCCGTCCACCACCATGGCCTCCTGCTCCGGGAGCTCGAGCTCGGCCTTGACGCTGCCGGCCCAGCGCCACACCCGGAACCCCGAGGCCTCGAGCTTCTCGTAGCCCTCGAGCCGGCGGGTGCTGAAGAGCTCGCCGCCATCCACATTCCGGGTGTTCACGCCTCGCTGGAGAAAGGCCTTGTTGGCGAGCACCGTGGAGAGCTCGCTCATGTACCGCTCGTAGGCGTTGGTGAGGCCCTGGACGGAGAGCTCGTAGCCGTTCATCCAGCCGTCCAGCACCGTGTCGAACACCCGGTGCTTGCCCGGCTCGAACCCCACCTTGAACCCGTGGCCCGTGCCGGAGGCCTGGAACCGGCCCTCCAGCCCCTCGGGCACCTGCCAGACCCGGCGCACGTAGTGGTCCCGGTGGGTCTGCACCAGCTTGGCGTTCGAGGCCACCTGGAAGGCGTCGTCGAAGAGCCCGCCCACCCGGTCGGCCAGGGCTTTCTGCTCGTCGGTGAGACCCTCGGCCAGGTCCAGGACCCGGAGGTTCCCTTTGATGGTGAGCTTCTCCCGGGGTTTGAGGTCCTCGGCCTGGAGCCGCTCGGCCGCCCAGGCCCGGTACTCGGCCGCCTTCTCCGGGGCGGCCTGGAGGTCGCGGTGGATCAGGAGGGCCCGGTCGAGCTGGGCCGAGGCCGAGGAGTGCTTGAGGCGCCGGTCGTAGGCGAAGCCCAGGGTGAACTTCCGCCGGCTCTCCGGGCCGGCCAGGGCCTGCACCTCTTTCTGGAGGCGGTTCACCGCCACCTGCACCCGGAGCTTGGCCAGGTCCCGCATTTCGAAGAGCTTGTTCACGAAGGAGCGGTTCTGTTCAACATCCCGGGCCACCTCGGCGCCCCGGGGCTGCTCCTGCAACCGGAGCATGGTCTCGTTGGGGCCCAGG
>CAYUBQ010000098.1:5620-12349 GCA_964443135.1 uncultured Desulfobacterales bacterium
TCAAGGCGAGCTGCACCAGGGCCTGCATCCGGTTCACCGTGGTGGAGCCCAGCACCACCCTCGGCTCGCCGTCCTCGAGCTCCCGGGCCCACTCGTCCAGGCTCCGCTCCACGTTCTCGCCGTAGGCCCCCAGGATGGGCTGGAGGTCCACCTGAATGCGCTCCAGGACCTCGGGGTTGGCCCCGGCCTCCTGGAGCCACTCCCGGACCTGCTGGGCGATCTTGCGGGTGTTTCGGAACTGTCTCGGCGAGAGGAGGTAGGGGAGCTCCGGCTCGGCGCCGAAGCGGAGCCGCGTCTCGCCCTCCACCGGCTCGGGCTCCCTCCCTTCCTTCCGGGCCTGGCGGGCCTTCTCCAGGGCCTCGAACTGGTCGGCATAGGGCCCCTTCGTGAGGTCCATGGGCATGAGCACGCCGGCCAGGGTGTCGCCGGAGTAGACCCCCGCCGGCTCGACCGGAGCGGAGACGTGCAGGGAAAAGTCCTTGATGTGGCGCTGGAGATACGAAACGTACTCCTCGTTGAACCCCGCCAGCGCGCCGGTCCCCGTCTCGAACACCGCAATCGTGGGCTTCTCCGAGTCCTCCGGGGCATAGGTGAACAGGTACCGGCCGGCCGGGGCCTCTTTCGGCATTTGCGCCGAGATGTCCTCGACCTCGAACCGCTGGGTGCCCTCGGGGGGGTTGTCGAACCGCTTCCGCACCCCCGGGGGCACGAAGTCGTCGAACAGCATCCAATGACCGCTGGCAACCCCCCCCGGCACGGTCACGCGGGAGTCGGTGTTGCCCAGGAACTTGGTCACCACCGGCTTGACCTGGGGCTCCTCCTTGGCCAGCTCGCCGAAGTGGGTCCGCGGGTCCGGCGGATCCTTCTTCGTTCGCTTCTTCCGGCCGGCCGTGTCCCGGGCCGGGGCGGCCGGGGAGGCCTCGCCGGGCCCCGGGATCCCACGAGCCAACGCCTCCGGGTCCACCGCCTCGCCCTCGCCCGGCTGGCCCTGCCGGGCCTTCTGCTCCAGCTCCTGGTTCACCTCCACCAGGCGCCGCTCGGTCTCGGCCAGCTCGCCCGCCTGGGTGAAGGTCTCCTCGGCCACCTTCTCGAGCTCGTCCACCTCTTTCCGGGCCCGCTTGAGCCGGGCCTCGGTCAGCTCCGGGGCCTGCTTCTCGCGCTCGATCCAGGCGTCGAAGGCCCGCAGGAACCCCGCCGGCGTCTGCGCCCGGATGTCGGCCTCGATGGCCTCCCCCTCGTGGCGGACCTCGAGGCGGGCCCTCACGCCCCGGAGGTCCAGGCGGGCGGTGGGCTTCTTGGTCACCTCGGCCCAGGCGAAGTCCACGTCCGCCTCGAACGTGACCCGGAGGTCGAAGGGGCCGACGCCCAGGCGGAAGACCCGGGTGTGCTGCCCCTCGCTCACGAGCCGCTCGTAGTCCTGGTAGGGGATCTGGTCGAAGGTCTCCTCGAGCTCCTTCCGGGCCGCCTCCCAGGCCGGCACCACCTCTTTCCCGAAGGCCTTGCGGTCCAGGGTCTGCTCGCCCACCTGGACGGCCTCCACCCGGCCCTCGGGGAAGGCGCCGGCCAGGACCTCCTTGAACCGCCGGTCCTTCTCGAGGCCCCGCTCGAGGGCGGGCATCCACTCCTGCCGCCAGGCCCGGAGATCCCGGCGGGCCCGGGAGACCCGGCCCTCATAGGCGGTCCGGAGCACCCGGAGCTCCTTCACCTTCTGGTCCAGCTCCACCCGTTCGAACACCAGGGGGTCGCCGGCAAAGGCGGCCTGCATCTCGGCGAACGAGAGCTGGTCCTCGCTGTTGGGCTCGTCGAAGCTGCGCCCCTCGATCTCGCCGATCAGCATCTGGTCGATGAACCGCTGCTTCTTGACCAGCCGGTCGTAACTCACGGAATCCAGGGTCTTGGTGACGCCGTAGTTGTAGATCTCCACCTCGGCGTTCCCGTTCTTCTCCCGCACGATCCGGCCGTTTCGCTGCTCGATGTCCATGGGCCGGTGGGGCACGTCCACGTGGTGGGCGGCGATGAGCCGGTCCTGCATGTTCACGCCGATCCCCAACTTCTCGGTGCTCCCGATCACCACCCGGCACTCGCCGTCCCGCACCCGCTGGAACAGGGCCTCGCGCTTGGCGTCGGAGCCGGCCTCCTCCACCACGCCGATCTCGGCGGCCGGCACGCCCAGGGCCACCAGCTTCTGCTTGATCTCCTGGTGGGCGTCGAACCCCCCGCCCGAGCTCCGGCGGAGGTCCAGGAACACGGCCTGAGCGGAGCTCTCGGCCTCGGTCCGCTGCCAGACCTCGTGCACCCGCTCCACCACCTGGTTGAGCTTGCTCCCCGGGTGATCCTCGTAGGCCGGATCCACCAGGCGGAGGTCCACCGCGGCCTTCCGGGCCGCCGTGTAAAGCATCAGGGGGACGTGCCGCTGCTCCATCTTCTCCCTGCCGGAGAGGCGCTCCCACGCCTCCCGGGCCCGGCGGATGGCGTCGATGTATTGGGCGAGCTCCTCGTGGGGCTCGATCCGCACCTCCTGGGGCCCGCCGCCCTTCACGTCCGGGAGCTTGAGGTTGGCCTTGTTCGTCAGGAGCACGTCCGACACGGTGTGAAAGAGGGTCAGGAGCTCCGGGCCGTTCACGTACTTGTTGAACCGCTCCACGTTCCGCCACACGCCCGGTTGGGTCTCCTCGAGGGTGACCGAGGTCTCCCCGAAGGTGGCCGCGAAGTCGTCGAAGAGCTCCACCCGGTACTCCTCGAGGAGGTCGGGGCGGAGGTAGCGCATCATGGTCCAGAGCTCGGCCGTGGTGTTCGAGATGGGCGTCCCGGTGGCGAGCACCACGTTTTTGCCCCCGGTCTTCGAGCGCACGTAGTCGGCCTTGAGCATCAGGGAGGTGGAGCGCTGGCTCGCGCCCGAGTCGATCCCCTTGATCCGGGTCATCTTGGTGAAGAACTCGCTCCGCTTGTAAGAGTGCGCCTCGTCGATCAGGAGGGCGTCCACGCCCATCTGCTCCCAGGTGAGGGCGTCGTCCACCCGGCGGTCCAGGAGCCGGGCGAGCTGCTCGCGCTTTCGCTTCTGGAGCGCCTTGAGCTCCTTCACCCGGGGGGACTTCTCCCCCTCCTCGCCCTTGGCCTCGCCCACCGCCTCGGCGATCATGTCGAGCTGCTCCTGGATGAACGCGGCCTGCCGCTCCGGGTCGTCCGCGATCCCGTCGAAGAAGCTCTGGGGGAGCACCACCGCGTCCCAGTCGCCCGTGGCGATCTGGCTGAGGAGCCGCTGGCGGTACCGGGCGCTCCGCTGGTTGTCGTTGGGGATCAGCACCTTGGCCTGGGGGAAGGTCTCGGCAAAGGCCTTGCGGTACTGGGAGACCGTGGCGTTGTGCACCACGATCAGGGGCTTCTTGGCCGTGGAGAGCCGGCGCATCTCCATGGCCAGGTGCACGTAGATGAAGGTCTTGCCCGTGCCCACACCGTAGGCCAGCAGGGTCGGCTCCTGGAGGCACCGCACGATGGCCTTCTTGGAGGTCTCCCGGAGCTTGAAGTCCGGGTTGGCCCCCGGGAAGTTGTCCACGTCCGGGACCTCGAACTCCCGCAGCCGGTGCCCGTTGTAGGCCTCGTTGTAGCGGTCCGCGAGCTCCTGGCCCCAGGTCTCGTGGGCCCGGGCCCAGCCCTGGAACCGGGCCTGGATCTCGGCCTGCTTGCTCTGGGCCGCGATGGTGGCGTCCTGGTTGATCTCCCGGCGCTGGTTCCCGTTCTCGTCCCGCCAGTAGTTGTAGATCTCGCTCCGCTTGAGGTTGAGGGCGTCCTGGAGGAGCTCGTGGCCGGGTTTCCCGGGAACGCCCCAGGTCTCCATGTTCAGGGTGTCCCGGGTGCCGCCGTGGGCCTGCACCGCCCAGCTCACGGTCTCCCGGGTCCGGATCTCGCGCACCCGGGCGGTCACGCCGAACTCCTCCTTGAGGAAGTCCTGGACGGCCGCCTCGGGCACCCAGGGCGTGCCCAGCCGGAAGGAGATGAACTCCAGGTCCAGGGGCTCGGGCTGGACCGCCTCGAGGGCCTTCACGTTGGCCCGGTACCGCTCGTCCTCCTCGGCCGCGGCCTCGGCCTGGCGGAGCTTCTTGCGGACGTTCCCGGAAAGGTAGAGGTCCGGGGGCTCCATCCGCCCGTTTTTCGGGTTGATGTAGGCCTGCCCGTCCTCCAGGAGCTCCCGCTCCAGCGCCTCCCGGTCGCGCCCCAGGATCCGGGCCATGTACTCCGGGTCCAGGCCGCCCCGGTAGACCCGGCTGATCTTGACGGCGTCCTCGAGCGTCTCGGCCGTCTCCGGCTCCTTCCAGGGCCAGAGGGTGCGCCGGGTGAGGATCGGGGCCTTCTCGTACTGCTTGGTGTTGACCAGGCGCTTCCGGCCCTTGCGGGGCCCGCTCTGGATCTCCACCTCCTCGGGCACCACGGACTCGATCTCCAGGGCGTCCACGATGGGAAACTCGCTGTCGAGCTGACGCAGGAAGGCGTTGGGCGGATCCCCGAACCGCTTGTACTTCTTTACGAACCGGTCGTAGGCCGTGTCCAGGGCCGCCCGTAAGGTTTCCACCTCGGCGTCCGAAGCGTCCTCGGCCTGGCTCCGGGCGATCAGGGCCTTGGCCTTCTCCCGGAGGTCGAGGTAGCTGCGGGCGCGTTTCTCCCGGGCCGGGGCGAGCTTTTGGCGCTGGCCCTTGCTGTCGAGCACCCAGGGCTTGACCAGACGCCCCTCCTCCACCATGAAGAGCCCGCCGTCGTCCTCCACCAGGGTGCCGTCCCGCTGGCCCGCCTCGGCGTAGCGCACGTCCTCGCTCGAGCGCCGGGGGGCCTGGACCTGGGAGGCCACGTTCTCCGGGAACTGCTCCACCGCGCCGGCCAGGGCCCCCGCCAGGTCCTCGCCCTTGCGGGCGGTGACCGTGTACTCGTCCTCGCCCCCGCGCATGGAGCCCTGGAGAGAGTGCTCGCCCAGGACCATCTCCGGGTGCCGGGCAAAGTATTCGTTCACGTCCGCGGACTTCTTCTTGGAGATCTCCACGCCCTGGACGTGCCGGAAGTCCTCACCGAGCCCGACCTGGTCCTCGGCCTTCTTCCGGAAGACCAGGATGTCGGTCACCACCTCGGTGCCCGCGTTCTTCGAAAACGCCGTGTTCGGCAGGCGAATCGCCCCCACCAGGTCCGCCTTCTTGCCCAGGGCCTCCCGGATCGGGCCGCCCGTCTTGGCGTCCAGGGTCCAATGGCTGGTGATCCCCACCACGAGGCCGCCGGGCTTGACGGCGTCGAGGCTTCTCCCGAAAAAGTAGTTGTGGATAGACCATTTGCGGTACTCCGGGTGCGCCTTGTCGTAGACGGAGAATTTGCCGAAGGGGAAATTCGAGACCACCAGGTCCATGGAGTTGTCCGGGATCCCGCGGGCCGACTCGAACCCGGTCACCTGGACGCGGGCCTGGGGGTAGAGCTTCGCCAGGATCTCCCCCGTGACGGAGTCGAGCTCCACGGCCTCGAACCGGCTCCGCCGGGCCAGGGACTCCGGGGCGAGCCCCAGGAAGTGCCCCACGCCGGCCGCGGGCTCGAGCACGGCCCCGCCGGCGAAGCCCAGGCGTCCGATCAGGTCCCAGACCGCGCCGATCACCTCCTTCGAGGTGTAGTGGGCGTTGAGGGTGCTCTCCGCGGCCCGGGACCAGTCGTCGTCGCTCATGAGGCCGCCCAGGGCCGGGTGGAGGGCCTTCCCGTACTTCTTCTCCCAGTCCCGGTACTTCTTGAGCTTCTTCTCGTCGTGAAACCACTCCTCGGGCGCGTAGCGGTCCCGGTACTCCCGCACGTAGCGGTCGAACTCGTGGCTGAACACCCGCTCGCTGAACGCGCCCCAGCCCACGAACCGGGCCAGGACGGGCTTCTCTTCCGGGGAGGGGTTGCGGTTTGCTTTCTGGAGGGTGCGCAGAAGCCGAAGGGCCTTGATGTTGGCCTGGATCTTCCCTTCCACGCCGGCGGGGGCCAGCTCGTCGTCCGGCTGGATGCGGTGGTTCTGGTCTTCCGGGGCTAGTGCGGGTTTTGCGCCCACCCCAGGATGGGCAGGAGCTCCTCCTCCGGGAGCTCCGGGGGTGGGTTCGGGCTCGAGGCCGGGCCGTCCGGCGGGTTCACCAGGTTCTGCACGTGCTCCTCGATCTGGTCCGGATCCAGGTTCCCCTCGAGCTCCAGCATCCTCCGGAGCAACGTCGCCCGCTGCACCACCCTCAGGCACATCCGGTCGAGCCGCTCCCGGTCCTCCTGGAAGAGCTCCTTCACCAGCTCCGGGTGATTCTCCAGGAGGTACCTCAGGTGATCCTGGTACTCCGGATACGTCCAGGCGTCCGGCACCTCCAGGTCCTCCGGCCTCACCTTCTTCAACTGCTCCAGCGTCAGCTTCGCCACTTGGGGCCTCCTTGGTTTCCTCGGCCGCCTCGGCGGCACCTTCCGCGATCTCGGCCGGGTCGGTCATGCCGGCCGCGTCGAACCCCGGGTAGTGCCGGACCGCCTCGTACCAGCCCCGCAGGTACGGCCGGACCGCGTCGCCCAGGTCGGCCGCCATGGCCTTCACGTAGGCCGCAAACGACCGGGCGCCCGCCTCGATGTGGTACCCGGCGAGCTGGATCCCCGCCTGCACCATCTCCGGGTCCAGGCCCGTGTTGAGCTGGCCCAGCTTCTTGCGGAGGAGCTCCCGGGCCTGCTCGGCCGCCTCCTGGGTGAACACCGTGTTGG
>CAYUBQ010000099.1:0-12263 GCA_964443135.1 uncultured Desulfobacterales bacterium
TGGTGGCGCTGATCATCGCGGCGGACGAGGGCGTCATGCCCCAGACCCGGGAGCATCTGGAGATCTGTGAGCTCCTCGACGTCCAGCACGGCCTGGTGGTCCTCACCAAGACCGACATGGTGGACGAGGAGTGGCTCGAGATGGTCCAGGAGGACGCGGCCGAGTACCTGGAGGGCTCCTTTCTGGAGGACGCCCCCATGGTCCCGGTCTCCTCCGCCACGGGCGAGGGCATCGAGGAGCTCGTCCGGGTGCTGGACGAGCTGGTGCAGAAGGTCCCGGAGCGGGACCCCGGGAGCTTTTTCCGCCTGCCCGTGGACCGGGTGTTCGTGATGAAGGGGTTCGGGACCGTGATCACGGGGACCACCGTCTCCGGGGCGGTGCACCTGGGGGAAGAGGTGACCGTCTATCCCCAGGAGATCGACTCCAAGGTGCGGGGGCTCCAGGTCCACAACCGGGAGGTGGAGGAGGCCCGGCGCGGCCAGCGGACCGCCGTGAACCTCCAGGGCCTGGAAAAGGCCCAGCTCCAGCGGGGGAACGTCATCGCCGGGAGGAGGGCGCTCAGGAACACCTACATGATCGACGTGCTCGTGGATCTCCTGCCCGCGGCGCCGCGCAAGATGAAGAACCGGGCCAAGGTGCGGTTTCACACGGGGACGGCCGAGGTGCTCGCCACGGTGGTCCTGCTCGACCGGGACGAGCTGAAGCCGGGAGAGACCTGCTACGCCCAGATCCGACTCGACCAACCCATCGCGGTGCTCAGGCAGGACCGGTTCGTGCTCCGCAGCTACTCGCCCGTGCGGGCGATCGGCGGCGGAAAGGTGCTCAACGCCCTCCCGAGGAAGAAGAAGCGCCACTCCCCGCGGGTCCTCCAGGAGCTGGACGTCTTCAACAGCGGCGATCTCTCCCGGATCGCCGAGCAGTTCGTGGCCCTGGGCCGGTTCCAGGGCGTGGAGCACAAGGACCTGCCATTCCTCACGAACTCCCGCGAGTCCCAGCTGAAGGAGATCCTTCGAAAGCTCCTGAGCCGCCAGAGGATCCTCATGTACGACCGGGAGCGGAAGACCTACATCCACCGCGAGTTCTACGACCTGGCCCGGAGGGAGATCCTGGACACCCTGGAGGCCTATCACCGGAACAACCCCTTGAAGGCGGGCCTCTCCAAGGAGGAGCTGCGCTCCCGGACGGAAGGGGCCCGGAACCAGAAGCTCTTCAACTACCTGATCGGGCACCTGGTCCAGGAGGATCTGGTGGCGCGGGAGCAGGAGGTCCTGCACCTCGCCGAGCACAAGGTCACCCTGGGGCAGGACCAGGAGAAGGTGCGGGAGGAGATCGAGTCGATCTACCGGGAGGGCGGACTCCAGCCCCCCTACTTCAAGGAGCTCGCGGACCGGTTCCCCGAACGTACCGCGCGGGACGTCCTCCAGCTCATGACCCAGGAGGGCGTGCTGGTGAAGGTGAAGGAGGACCTCTACTTCCACCGCAAGGCCGTCGCCGGGCTGCGGGAGCGCCTGGTCGCCTTCCTGAAGGAGCACGGCGAGATCACCACACCCCAGTTCAAGGAGATGACCGGCGCGTCGCGGAAGTACGCCATCCCGCTGATCGAGCACTTCGACCTGAACCAGGTCACCGTGCGGGTGGGAGACAACCGGGTCCTCAGGAAGCAGTAGGGTGGAGCGGATCAGCCACCAGGTCGCGGCCGCGCTGGATCTCGGTTCCAGGGAGCTTTTGGCCTTCGTGGGGGCGGGAGGGAAGTCCACGCTCCTGATCGCGCTGGTCCGGGAGCTTCGAGATCGCGGCGCCCGGGTCGCGGCCGCCACGACCACCAAGGTGTGGCATCGGGAGGCGGAGGAGGCCGGCCGGCTCGTGCTCACCCGGGAGGAGGGCTGGACGGATCGGCTGGACCGAGGGCTCGCTGCGGGAAGAGCGGTCTTCCTGGGACGGCGGCTCCTTCCCTCGGGCAAGGTGGAAGGCATCGATCCGGATACGGCCGACGCCCTCTTCCACTCGGGCCGGCTCGATTGCCTGATCGTGGAAGGGGACGGCGCTGCCGGGAGACCGCTCAAGGCCCCCGGGCCCGGGGAGCCCGTGGTGCCGGGGTCGGCCACCCGGGTGGTGGCCGTGGCCGGCCTGGAGTCCCTGGGGCGGCCCGTCGAGGACGTCGTGGTCTTTCGAAGGGAGCGGTTCGAGGAGGTGACCGGGGCCTCACGGGGGACGCCCCTCACCGCCCCGATCCTGGCCCGGCTGTTCTCCCGTTCGGCCGGCCTGTTCCGGGGGAGCCCCGAAGGGGCCCGGCGGACCGTTTTCTTGAACAAGCTGGACCTCGCAGCGGATCCCGACGAGGCGCACGACCTGGCCCGGCGGATCCTGGACAGCCGCGAGTCCGGCGTCCGGGAGGTGGTGATCGGATCCCCGCGGCTGGGCCGCTACATCACGCGAACGAGGAGTTGAACCATGCACACCCTCTACCCCGTCATTGTCGAAGCCGTACGAAAAGACCGTCCCGTGGTCCTGGCCACCCTGATCAAGCGGACCGGATCGGTTCCCCGGGACACGGGGGCCCGTTTCGTGGTCCTCGAGGACGGCACCTCCCGGGGAACCATCGGGGGCGGGCTGTTCGAGGCCCGGGTGGTGGAGGAGGCCCGGCGGGTGATGCGGGAGGGCAACCCGCGCCGGTTCGAGTTCCGCCTGACGGGAACCGACGTCGCGGACACGGACATGCTCTGCGGCGGGGAGGGGGAGGTGTTCCTGGAGCCGGTCTCCTCACAGAACCCGGAGCAGGTTCGGATCTTCGAGCGCGCCCTCGAGGTGCTGAACCGGGGCGGGTCCGGCCTGGTGGTCACCTCGGTCGATCCGGACCGATGGACGGGCTCGGGGACGCCCAAGGCCTTCGTGGACGGGGGCGGCGAGGTGACCGGCTCGCTTCTCGGCGTGGAGGAGATGCCGGCCCCCCTGGTGGAGATCCTCCTGGACCGAGTGGGGCGGGAGCAGGCGCACACGGCCGTTCTGGAGGACGAGGCCTGCGGGCCGCTCGAGGTGCTGGTCGAGCCCGTGGTCTCGAACCCCGTCCTGTACCTGTTCGGCGGGGGGCACGTGGCGGCCCAGATCGTCCCCATCGCCGCCCGGGTGGGGTTCGAGGCGGTGGTGATCGACGACCGGCTCGAGTTCGCGGACCCCGCGAGGTTCCCGGAGGCCCGGGAGGTCAGGCAGTCGGCCTTCGAGGGCCTCCTGGAGCATCTGCCGGTGAACGGGTCCTCCTACCTGGTGATCGTGACGCGGGGACACCTCCACGACAAGACGGTCCTGGAGCAGGCCCTCCGAACCGGGGCGCGTTACGTGGGCATGATCGGCAGCAGACGAAAGATCCGCATCCTCTACGACCGGTTGCTGGAAGAGGGGTTCTCGCAGGAACAGCTGGATCGGGTCCACGCCCCCATCGGGCTGGACATCGGGGCCGAGACGCCCGAGGAGATCGCCGTCAGCATCGTGGCCGAGTTGATCCTGGCCCGGGCCGGCGGCGGAAAGCGAAAGCAAACCTCCGGCTGAGCCGCCGGGGAACGGGGTGTTCGACATGTGGAAGCACAGCCACCGGTTCGTGGAGGAGTACGACGGGTTCGTCGGTTTCGGCCTGGATCGCGAGACCGACGAGAACACCGTGGTCTACTACCTGCAGAAGTTCTCGGACGACGGGGTGATGGCCCGCTTGAGGGCGCGCATGAGCGACGAGGACCTGGAGGCCCTGTTCACCCTGATCGGGGGCCTCCTCGAGAAGTATTTCTCCGAGGAGGAGTACCACGCCCTGTTCCTGAAAGACGAAGACGAGACGGTCTGAGGAAGGCAGCCCGTCACGATCCGAACACCCGGCCGTAGACCTCCCTGTAGGTCTCGAGGGCCCGATTCCCGAAGCAGACGAACACCACCTTGTCCAAGGGAGGCTTCTGATCGAGAAAGCGCTTGGTCTCTTCCATGGCGATCTCCGTGGCCCGCTCCAGGGGGAACCCGTAGGCCCCCGTGCTGATGCCGGGAAAGGCGATCGTCCGGGCGCCGACATCGACGGCGGCCTCGAGGCTGTTCCGGTAGCAGGAGGCGAGCTGTCCTTCCTCGTTCCGGCCTCCCCCGCGCCAGACCGGCCCCACGGTGTGGACGACCCATCCGGCCGGCAGCCGGTACCCCTTGCTCACCCGGGCCTCCCCGGTGGGACAGCCGCCGATCCGCCGGGTCTCCTCCAGGAGCTCCGGACCCGCCGCGCGATGAACGGCCCCGTCCACGCCGCCGCCGCCCAGAAGGGATGTGTTCGCAGCGTTCACGATCGCGTCCACCTGCTGCCTGGTGATGTCCCCCTCCACGATCTCGACTTCCGTGGCCATGATCGGTTCCCCCTTTCTCCTCCATTATACCATCCGGAGCGTTCCGGTAAACCGCCCCGTGCGCTTCCGGGAGGAGGGGAGGCCCGATGAAGCGACTCTGCTTGTGGATCGGCGCGGCGGCCCTCCTGGTGCTCGTCGCGGGCCTGGTCGCGGTGCTCTTCGCCGACGCGTTGATCACCCGGGCCATCAACGAGTCCGGCCACCGCGTCCTGGGCGTGGAGACGCGCGTCGAGTCCGTGCGCCTGTCCCTGTTGAAGCGGACCCTCACTCTGTCCGGCATCGAGCTGAAGAACCCGGAGGGGTTCGAGACCCCCCGGATGGTCTACCTGGAGCAGATCTTCCTGGGGGTGGACCCCGCCAGCCTCGTGACGGACCGCATTCGGGTCCGGGAGGTCGAGATCCGGGGCGCCGAGCTGACTTACGAGGCCGTGGGTTTCGGCCGGAGCAACCTGACGGTCTTCGTGGAGGGCCTCCGCGACCACCACAAACAGGGGGTTCCCCTGCTGGGACGCGCCGGTGAGGGGGCAAGGAAGAAGACCGTGACCATCGGGAGGTTGAGCGTGACCGACGGACGGGTGTCGCTCTCCGCCGCGTTCAGCGGCAGCGAGGGGATCGTCCTTCCCCTGCCTCCTCTCGAGCTCCACGACATCGGAGAAGGCCGGGCCATGGAGCTCTCGGAGGCCGTGGCCGAGGTGCTCCGAAAGCTCGGTCAAGCGGCCCTGTCCGCAACCGGCAAGAGGGGACGACTCCCCTGACCGGAAAGACGGGCTGAGCCTCTGCCGGGAAAACGACGGGGACATATCTCCGGGTCCGGGGGCCATTTGAGCCGACGTCAATATTCCCCTTGCTTTGAACCCGTTTTGCTAGTATTCGTCCAGTAATCGCGTTCAGGAGGTTCGCTCAAACATGGTACGATGCGCCATCTGCGGAGTGGAAGTGGAGTCCATCGAGCACGCCATCCAGTCCAACTGGGTTTCGGGCTTTTTCGAGTACGATGCCGAGCACGGGCCCGCCTGCCCTTCCTGCTCGGAGCGACTCCTCCAGGTGGCCGACGACGGGGAGTTCGAGCTTCTCGACGAGTACCGGGGAAGGATCGTCTACTTCGAGGAGGTCTCGGAAGAGGGTCCGGACTGCGAGGAGTGCGCCATGGAGGACGTGTTTCTCGGGTTCATCCTGAACTAACCGGGAACGGATCCCGAACGCACCACTGAAGCCGCCCCTTTCGGGGGGCTTTTTTTGTGCCCGGTTTCCAGAGAATCCCCTTCAGGAAAGGGGGGCTTCTGCCGATGACGCAAGATACGGAAGGAGACGCGATCGAGCGCCATGGTCACGAACGACGAGATTCTCTCCCAGGACGATGTGGATGCGCTGCTCGCGGGTGCGGGCTCCGGCGGCGACGAGTCCGAAGCAGAGGCGGCCGCGCCCGAGCAGGGACCCGAGCGCAAGCTGGTGACGGCGAACGTGAAACGGTCCGAGGCCGAGGCCAGGGACATCCTCGCCCGGCTCTGCCGAAGCGCCTTCGTCCCCAGGGACAAGGGCGTCCGCATCATCTGGAACGCAGGCGGTCTCTTTCCGCTCACGGCCGGGTACAACATGGAGATCCAGGGCCGCCGGTACGTGAGCCTGGGGCCCTTCGGCCGCACCCACCTGGTCATCGGTCGCTCGGAGTGAGGCCCCCGAAGCCCCTCACCCCACGAGATCGTCCAGCGCCCCCTCGATGTCGGGGTGTCGGAAGGTGAATCCCTCCCGGGTCAACCGCTCCGGGATCACCCGCTGTCCCTTCAGCAGCACGTTCCCGAACTCACCCAGCGCCGCCCGGATGACGAAACCGGGCACCGGCGGCATGAAGGCGGGCTTTTCCAGGGCCCCGGCCAGGGCCCGGGTCAGCTCGCGGTTGCGCACGGGTTGGGGGGCCGTGCAGTTCAGGGGACCCTCCAGGTCGGGCCGCCCCAACACGAACCGGTAGATCGCCACCAGGTCCTGGATGTGGATCCAGGAAAACCACTGCTCGCCGCTGCCCAGGGGACCCCCCAGGTATTTCCGGAAGAGGGGGACCATCTTGGCCAGGGCCCCTTCCTCCCCGCCCAGCACCACGCCGAACCTCAGGATCACCACCCCGGCACCCGCCTTGCGGGCCCTCAGCGCCTCCTGCTCGCAGTCCCGGGACAGGACCGCCAGGAAGTCGTCCCCCGGGGGGCTCTCCTCCGTCAGGGGCTCGTCCCCGGCGTAGCCGTAGTAGCCCACGGCGGAGGTGCTGAGAAGCCGGGCGCTCCCGCCCCGCCCCCCGCCGGCCAGGGCGTCCACCAGGTTCCGGGTCGTCCGGAGCCGGCTCTCCCTCATGCGCTTCCTGGCCTTGTCGGTCCAGCGCTGAAAGATGGAGGCCCCGGCCAGGTTGATCAGCACGTCGTGCTCCGGCACCTGCTCCTGCCACGGGCCGGGCTCGGTGGGATCCGCCTCCAGGAACACGGAGCCCTCCGGCAGGGTCCGGTCCCCTCGCGCGGAACGGGTGAGCACGGTCACCCGGTGGCCGTCCCCGCCCAGGGCCTCGGTCAGGTTCGAGCCCACGAAGCCCGTCCCCCCGGTCATCAGTATCTTCATGTCGTCCTCCTTCCGGGGCCTCGACACGCGGCGATCCACGCCTTGGGGTCCCCCTCCGGCCGGATGCCCAGCCGGGTGAGCGAGAAGTCGTAGCGGACCGGGTCCTCCGGCGCGACGGACCGGAACATCTCGGTCACCTCCAGGGCCGCCTTCCCGTCGGCCTGCTTCCGCGCCGTTCCCCCGAGACCCCGGCCGATCCGGTGCATGTGGGTGTCCAGCGGCACGACGAGCATGGAGGCGGGGATGCCCGGCCACCCCCCCGGGTCCACATCGTCGCTTCGGACCATCCACCGGAGAAACAGGTGCCACCGCTTGCACGCGCTCCCCCTCTCCGGCCGGGCCAGCAGGAACCCGTCCCGGCCCCCGGCCTCCCGAAGGGTGCGGACGAAGGTCGTGAGGGCCGGCAGGACCGTGGCGTGGCCGCCGGCCATCCCCGGAGTGAAGCCGGCCTCCAGGGATCCGGCCTCCCGGATGACCCGCCGCGCGGCCCTGAGCAGATCGGCCATCTCCTCCCCCGGGCTGAAGCGGTGCCGAAAGCCCGAGAGCGCGGACCGCAGCTCCTCGTGGGGACGCTCCAGGAGAAAGGCGCGCGGCGACGGTCCCAGAACGGACAGCACGAAGGAGACGCTCTCGAGGATCTGACCCACCCGGCCGTAGGCGAGCGACGCGGCCACGAGGGCGGCCACCTCCCGGTCGCGGACCGAAGGATAGTCGTAGAGGAGCTGGAGGGGATCGGGCTGGACGAAGCACCGCCGGTTGAATCGGCGGTACAACGCCTCGAGCGGACCGCTCGGGAGCGATGCCTTGCTTCGGGCGTCTGTGTCGGTCTCGGGTTTCATGGCGATCCGAAGCGGCGCGTGGAAACGGGTCCCGACGTCCTCACCGCCTCCGCTTCTTGACCCCGTACATGGCCTGGTCCGCCCTCTCGAGGAGGGACTCCGGCGTGTCCCCCTTCTTCGCCATGGCGATCCCGGGGCTCACGCCCACCGAGATGTCCCCCCGGGCATGGGAGGTGAACCGCAGCCGCTGGAGCTTCTCGAGGAAGGCCAGGATCTTGTCCCGGGCCAGGTCCCGGTTCAGCTCCTCGATGAGGACGACGAACTCGTCCCCGCCGTAGCGCGCGATGAAGTCGTTCTTCCGAAAGGTCTCCCTCAGGCACTCGCCCACCTTCTGGAGGACCTTGTCGCCCGCCACGTGACCGAAGGTGTCGTTGATCTCCTTGAACCGGTCCACGTCGAAGAGGATCAGGGCGAAGGGGGTCCCGCCCTGGTTGAAGGCCTCGAGCGCCTTTTCCATCCGCTCGTCGAACGCCTTGCGGTTGTAGAGGTCGGTCAGCTCGTCCTTCATGGCGGCCGTCTGGAACCGCTCCGCCCTCCTGGACATCTCCTGGGCGTCCTGCTCCACCTCGTCGATCCGCTTCTTCAGGCTCCGGATACTCTGCTGAAAAGACTCCGACCGGCTCACCTCCTCCTGCCTTCTCTGCGTGACGAGCGCCTTGAGGTTCTCGATCTTCCGGGTCACCGCCTTCTTGATCTCGCTCACGGTGGTGTGGACGTCGAACGACTCCACGATGGAGCCCACCTCGGTGTTCACCCTCATCTCGAAGTACTCGATCTCCTTGAGGCGCTCTCCCTGGGTGCCGTACTCCTCGACGAACGACGACTCCAGCTCCTTGACCTGGTCGAGCAGTGCGAACAGGGTGTTGCCGGTCTCGCGGAAGTCCCCGGTGATGGTTTCCTTGAGCCCCTCCAGGAACGCGAGGAACCGCTCGGCGGGACCCTCCAGATCCATCTCCGCCCCCGGCTTCGCGCAGTCCAGGTGAATGTCCCCGGCCCGGGCGCTCAGCTCCGGCGAGAGCGGGTAGAAGTCCTCCAGGAGGGCGATCATGATCTTGCGAAGGATCCGGCAGGCCTCGAACAGACGCTCCGCCGCCGGATCGGAACCGGGGGGAGAACCCCGGGAATCCCGGGAGGCCTCCGACAGGGCCCGGAGTCCGCTCTTGAAACGGTCGAGCGTCCTTTCCAGCTGTTCCTGGTCGAGGGGTTCGTCCGGGACGAGCCCGGCCTCCATGGCCTCGACGGCCGCATCCAGCTCCGGGTCCTCCGCAGAGGCCGCACCGAGGGCCCGGACGATCCGGATGAGCAGCGCCTTCTCCTCCTGGTGGACACGGTCCAGCTCCAGGTAGTCCTTCTTGAGCCGTTTGAGCTCGTCTCCTGCCTTGTCGGCCACGTCACCTCCACGGAAAAGACCTGCCTGAGACCTTCCGGTATCGCAGCCCGCCCGGGTGACCGGAGCGGGCTACTTCCTCCGGTCCAGGGGAACGTAGTCGCGCTCGTTGGGGCCGGTGTAGACCTGCCTTGGACGCTGCAGCCTCCAGCCCGGGTCGTCCATGCTCTCCTTCCACTGGCTGATCCAGCCGGGCAGGCGTCCGATGGCGAACATCACGGTGAACATGTTCGTGGGGATCCCCATGGCCCGCAAGACGATGCCGCTGTAGAAATCCACGTTCGGATAGAGGTGGTGATCGATGAAGTAGGGATCCTCCAGGGCCACCTCCTCCAGCCGGCGGGCGATCTCCAGGAGCGGGTCGTCGCTTTTCTGTTTCTTGAGGACGTTGTCGGCCATCTTCTTCATGATCTTCGCCCTGGGGTCGTAGGTCTTGTAGACCCGGTGCCCGAACCCCATGAGGCGGAACGGGTCGTTCCGGTCCTTGGCCCGCTCGATGAATGGACCGGGATCCCCGCCGTTCTCCTGGATGTCGTCGAGCATCTCCACCACGGCCTGGTTCGCCCCGCCGTGAAGGGGTCCCCAGAGTGCGCAGATCCCCGCCGAGATGGCGGCGTAGAGGTTGACGCGGGCGCTGCCCACGAGTCGCACCGCCGCTGTGGAGCAGTTCTGCTCGTGGTCCGCGTGGAGGATCCAGAACACGTTGAGCGCCTTGGCGATGTCCGGGTCCAGCTCGTAGGGCCGGACCGGCGAGTCGAACATCATGTTCAGGAAGTTGGCGGCGTAGGTGAGGTCGGGCCGAGGGTAGATGACCTCGTGGCCGCGGCTCAGCTTGTAGGAGATGGCGGCCATGGTCCGGATCTTCGAGATCAGCCGGGTGAAGGTGACGAGGATCTCCTCCTCCTCGCTGCGCTCCGGCAGCTCCGGATAAAACGCGCGAAGCGCGTTCACCATGGAGGAAAGGATGCCCATGGGGTGGGCGCGTCTCGGGTAGTTGTCGAAGAACTGGAGCATGTCCCGGTGGACCAGGCTGTGGTCGTTCAGGAGCACGGAGAACCGGGTGAGCTCCTCTCGTGTGGGCAGCTCCCCGTTGATGAGCAGGAAGGCGGTCTCCACGAAGGTGGACTGCTCGGCGAGCTGCTCCACGGGGTAGCCCCGGTAGCGGAGGATGCCCTGCTCGCCGTCCATGAAGGTGATGCTGCTCTTGCAGGCGCCCGTGTTCGGGTAGCCCGGATCGAGGGTGATGAGGCCCGTCTCTTCGCGAAGCCTGGAGATGTCGAGGGCCCGCTCCCCCTCGGTGCCGCGGACCACGGGGAGCTCGTAGGTCGTGCCGTCGATGATGAGCTTGGCGGTCTCTTCCATGTTGCGGATCACTCCTTCCTGATGCCGCCTGCTCGAGGCTCGACCGCCCTCGGGGAGGTCGGGCCGGGGAGCAGGAAGAACGGACAAATGGGGGACAAAACAAACCCGGCGTGGGGAAAGGACCGCGCCGGCCTCGGACGGTGCGACGACCGACAGGGGCGGAAACCGGGCCCCAGCGGGTTTGGGCTCCGGCGAACGCTGCGTTTTCAGCATCTTATCAGAAAGCCGTCTCCCCGGCCACAGGAATTTGGTATCGCCGCCCGCCTCAGGCGGAACGGACGCGGATCATGTTCGTGGAGCCGGGGACCCAGAAGGGGTGCCCGGCCGTGACCACGAGCAGGTCCCCGGCATTCACCCGGCCCTCTGCGAGGGCCGCCCTGACGGCGAGCTCGACCACGTCCTCGTCCGCCTCGGGCGGACCGGTGCGGACCGGCTCGCAGCCCCAGTAGAGCGTGGATCTGCGAACGGTCGTCTCGTTCGGGGAAACTGCAATGACCGGCCGCCTCGGGCGGAACCGCGAGACTTGGGCGGCGGTCCTCCCGGAGCTGGTCGGCGCCACGACGGCTGCGGCCCCGAGGTGATCGGCCAGCACGCAGGCCGCGTGGGCCACGGACTCCGACACCCCCGATCCGGGCGTCAACCCGAGATATCGATCATGGGGGAACGCCTCCTCGGCCGAGGTCACGATGCGGGTCATGTACCGCAGGGCGCCCACCGGGTGTTTCCCGCTGGCCGTCTCCTCCGAGAGCATGACGGCGTCCGTACCGTCCAGGACGGCGTTGGCCACGTCCGCCGCCTCGGCCCGGGTGGGACGGGGCGCGTCCACCATGGAGCGCAGCATCTGCGTGGCCGTGATCACCGGCTTGCCCATCCGGTTGGCGCGCCGGATCAGGGTCTTCTGGAGCCCGGGCACCTGCTCGAGCGGGATCTCCACGCCCAGGTCTCCCCGGGCCACCATGATCCCGTCTGCGGCGTCGAAGATCGCGTCCAGCCCGTTCAGCGCCTCGTGCTTCTCGATCTTGGCGATCACCGGGGTGTCCATGCCGCGTTCCCGTATGATCTTCTTGACCCGGTGGATGTCCGTCCCGCTCCGGACGAAGGAGACGGCCACGAAGTCCACCCCGTGCTCGAGCCCGTAGAGCAGGTCCTTGCGGTCCTTTTCGGTGAAGGAGGGAAGCCGCACGCTGCCCGAGGGGAGGTTGATCCCCTTTCGGGAGGTGAGCACCCCTCCGGTCACCACCTCGGTCCGGATGTCCGGGCCGTCCGTCCCCCGCACGACGAGCTCCATGAGGCCGTCGGCCAGGAGGATCCGGTCCCCGGCCTTCACCTCCCCGGGGAGGGCGGGGTAGGAGACCGAGACCCGGTTGTGGGAGCCGGCGACCGGCTCCCCCGTGAGGACGAAGGTCTCGCCCGCCTCCAGCCGGATGCCGGGCTCCGGCACGGAACCCACCCGGATCTTCGGGCCGGCCAGATCCTGCAGGACGGCCACCACCCGGCCGAGCTCCCGGGAGATCTCCCGGATGAGACGAATCTTTCGGAGGTGTCCCTCCTGCAGGCCGTGGGAGAAGTTCAGGCGGGCCACGTTCATCCCGCTCGCCACCAGGGCGCGGAGCACGTCCGGGGAGTCGCTGGCCGGTCCGATGGTGCAGATGATCTTGGTCCTGGGCATGGCGTGCTCCTCACGACTTGGGTGTTGGGACCGGTCCCCGGGCT
>CAYUBQ010000100.1:0-11849 GCA_964443135.1 uncultured Desulfobacterales bacterium
AAGCGGCTGCCGGCGCGGCCGTCGCTCTCCACCCGGATCCGGCCGCGGTGGGCCTCCACCGCCATCTTGCAGAAGGTCAGTCCGAGGCCGGTGGTGTACATCCGGCCGTCCCCCTTCTTCTCCAGCTGGGCGTACTTGTCGAAGATGGCCTCCTGCTGCCCCGGCGGGACGCCCGGTCCCCGGTCCTCCACGGAGAACCGCACCACGCCGGGGGCCGGCCGATCGAACCCCGTGACGACGGCCTCCCCCTCGGGGGAGTAGCCCAGCGCGTTCGTCAGCAGGTTCTGGAGCACCCGCAGCAGGATGCCCCGGTCCGCCCAGAGCGGCTCGGGGTCGGCGGAAAACGCCTCCTCGAAGCGCAGCCGCTTCCGCTCCATGGACCAGTAGACCCTGGCCATGGCCTCCCGGAGGAGGTCCCCGGGGTCGATCCGCTCGTAGACCAGCTCCAGCTTTCCCTCCTCCAGACGGGCGATGTCCAGCAGGTTGGAGACCATGCTGTAGAGCGTGTCGCAGCTGTTCTTGGCGGTCTCCACGTAGCCCCGGTTGTCCTCCGAGGCGGTGTAGGACAGGATGTCCAGGTTGGCCATGAGCTCGGAGACGGGGCCTTTCAGGTCGTGGATGAGCATGCGGAACAGGTCCGTCTTGAGGCGCTCCAGCTCGCGCAGCTGCCGGTTGCGTTTCTGGAGCGTCCTCCGCTTCTTCCGGAGGTCGTCGGCCAGCCGCTGGGCCTCGAGCGCGCTGATGACCTGACCCGCCACCTTGAGGAGGATCTCCTGCTCCCCCCGGCTGAACCGGTCCCTGTCGACCTTCTCCGTCACGCTCATCACGCCGATCACCTTGCCCTGGTTGACCACGGGCACCAGCAGGAAGGCGCTCTTGCTGTAGCGCCCGCTCCTCCTCTGAAACCGGGCCGGCCCGGTGGAGCCGTCCACGTACAGGAGCTCGCCGGTCCGGGCGACCCACGTGGAGGGGCTCTCCTCCTCGATGGACTGCCGGACCCCGACGATCTCCGGGTTGGTGGACGCCACCACCTCGAGGGACATCCTGCCCTTCCTCAGCATGATGGACCCGCTTCTCGCCTCGAGGCCTTCCGTGATCCCGGCGATCACCCGGTCGAGCTTCTGCTCGAACCCCAACGACGCGTCGTTGGAGATCTCGTTGATCGCGTAAAGCACCTCCATGAGCCGTTGTTTCGTGTTCATCCCGCTCCCTTCGATCAGGAGCACTCCCTGAGAAGCGCCCTGGCTTCCTCGTGACCGCGATCGAGCTCCAGGATCTGGACGAGGGGTTTTTCCGCGAGAATCGGCTTTTCCATGGACAGGAACAGCCTGGCCAGCTCCAGCCGCACCCCGACGTCCATCTGGTCGAGCTCGGCGGCCTGGGTGAGAAAGGTCACCGCCCGGATGCTCTCCCCGGACGACGCCAGCACCCTGCCCAGCTTGAAGAGCAGGTCCCCGCGCTTCGGGTTCTCCTCCACCAGGGCCTCCAGAAGCTTCAAGGCATACGCCCCGGCGCCGTGATCGAGGCAGAAGTCGGCGACCTCCTCCCTGAGCCCGGCGGTGGCGGCCGGGAGATCGAGCACCCGGTCGAACACGCCGGCCGCCTTTTCGAAGAGCCCCCTGCGGACGAGAACCTTTCCGAAGCTCACCCCGCGGCCCAGCTGGCGGGGGCTGATCTTCATGGCCCTGTCCAGGTAGTGGGAGGCCTTCTCGAAGTCGTCCCGCTCGAGGCAGAGCTCGCCCAGGTGGTGAAACGCGAACACGTCCAGCTTGTTGCGTTTCACCGCCTCCAAAAGGCACTTCTCCGCCTCGTCCAGCTGCCCCCCCTTCAGGTGGAAGTATCCCAGCTCGCGGATGGGCCGGGTCGCCTTGGGGTTCTCCCGGACCGCCAGCTGGGCCTCTCTCACCGCGCCTTCCAGGTCCCCCAGGTCCTCGCACTCGCGGGCCCGCTTCAAATGGCGGATCATGGGCGGCGGGTTGTTCGCCTTGTCGATCACCTGGACGACCTTCTCCTGGAGCACCTTGACCGTCAGGGGCTTCAGGATGTAGGCGTCGATCTCGGACTCCCCGATCTCCGCCACGTAGTCCTGGTAGGCCTCCGCCGTGATCATGATCACGGGCAGGTCGCGCAGGTTCCGATCCATGCGCACCTGACTCAGGACCTCCGCCCCCGTCATCACGGGCATGTTGTAGTCCAGCAGCAGGAGATCGACCGGCTCCTTCGCCAGCACGTCCAGGGCTTCCTTTCCGGTGTGTCCGAACAGGAATCGCTTTCCGAACCCGACGACCTTCATCATGCCGCCGATGGACTGGCACATGTTCATGGAGTCGTCGACGACCAGCACGGTCATCTTCTGGATATCGATCATGGGAATGGATCCTCTCCCGGAAAGGTGATGGGGTGGTGTTTCGGTATGGAAATCGGCACCGGTGCGGGTCCGCTTGAACCCAAATTGGATGGCGTCGCAAAAAGCCTGCAGCCTCGAGATCCACCCTCAGGACATCAACGGGCTATCGCGTTTACTGCAGCGGGTGGGCGGGTTTTCTCGGATCCCGCTCCGGTTCTTTGGAGGAGCCGGGGGCTGCCCGGCGGCAGAACCCATCCCGACCTGCGGCGGGCAGAGGGACTGATCTCCGGATTCGGGGTGCCTCGAGACAGGATCAGGGCACGGGAAGCCGTCATCGCTTCACGTGATCCCGGATGTATCGGATGATGTCGCCGGTCGTGGTACCCGGGCCGAACAGTTCGGCGATGCCGCAGGACTTCAGGGCGGGGACGTCCTCCTCCGGGATGATCCCCCCTCCCAGCACCAGGACGTCGTCCACCCCACGCTCCCTCAGCAGGTCCATCACCCGCGGGAACAGGTAGTCGTGGGCGCCGGAGAGGATGCTCATGGCGATGACGTCCACGTCCTCCTGGACGGCCGCCTCCACGATCTGGGCCGGCGTCTGCCGAAGGCCCGTGTACACCACCTCCATTCCCGCGTCCATCAAGGCCGCGGCCACCACCTTGATGCCCCGGTCGTGCCCGTCCAGGCCGGGCTTGGCCGCCAGGACCCGAATTCTCTTCTCCGCTTGCATGGCTTCTCCCGCTCTGTTCCGTTCCTGTGGTTGGGCCCCGGGTCCCCGGGGCGTCAGGGGCTACAGAATGGCACTCTGCCGGTACTCCCCGAACACGCCGCGGAGGACGTCGCAGATCTCTCCGAGCGTTGCGTAGGCCTTGACCGCCTCGACCATCGGAGGCAAGAGGTTCCCCGCACCCTCGGCCGCACGTTGCAGGTCCGCCAGGGTGCGCTTCACCGCGTCCCCGTCCCTCTCCGATCGAAGGGTCCCGAGGGCGGCGGTCTGGGCCTCCCGGACCGAGGGATCCACCCGGAGAAGGCCCGTGAGCGGCTCCTCCTCGGTCTGGAACCGGTTGAGCCCCACCACCACCCGCTCCTCGGTCTCGATCTGCCGCTGGTAGGCGTAGGCGCTCTCCTGGATCTCCTTTTGCACGTACCCCTGCTCGATCGCCGCGGGGGCCCCTCCCATCTCGTCGATCCTGCGGATGTAGTCCGAGGCCTCCTCCTCGATGCGGTTGGTGAGGGTCTCCACATAGTACGACCCCCCGAGCGGGTCCACCGTGTCGGTGACCCCGAGCTCGTGGGCGATCACCTGCTGGGTGCGCAGGGCCACCCGGACCGCCTCCTCGGACGGCAGGCTCAGGGCCTCGTCCATGGAGTTGGTGTGGAGGGACTGGGTACCGCCGAGGACCGCGGCCATGGCCTGAAAGGCGACACGCACGATGTTGTTCTTGGGCTGCTTCGCCGTGAGCGTGCACCCGGCCGTCTGCGTGTGAAACCGCATCATCAGGGCCCGCGGGTCCGTCGCCCCGAAGCGCTCCTTCATGATGCGGGCCCACAGGCGCCTCGCGGCGCGGAACTTGGCCACCTCCTCGAGGAAGTCCAGGTGGGCGTTGAAGAAGAACGAGAGACGCGGGCCGAACCGGTCCACCTCCAGGCCGGCGTCCAGGGCGGATTTCACGTACGCGATTCCGTTGGCCAGGGTGAAGGCCACCTCCTGGACGGCCGTGGCGCCGGCCTCCCGGATGTGGTACCCGCTGATGCTGATGGTGTTCCACTGGGGCACCCGATCCGCGCAGAAGGCGAAGATGTCCGTGATGATCCGCATGGAGGGCTTGGGCGGGAAGATGTACGTTCCCCTTGAGGAGTACTCCTTCAGGATGTCGTTCTGGATCGTTCCCCGCAGGTCCTCGGCCGCCACCCCCTGTTTCTCGGCCACGGCGATGTACATGGCCAGGAGGACCGCGGCCGGCGCGTTGATGGTCATGGACGTGCTCACCTTGTCCAGGGGAATCCCGTCGAACAGGATCTCCATGTCCCGGAGGGAGTCGACCGTGACGCCCACCTTCCCCACCTCGCCCATGGCCATCTCGTGGTCCGAGTCGTATCCGATCTGGGTGGGAAGGTCGAAGGCCACGGACAACCCGGTCTGGCCCTGCTCCAGGAGGAAATGATACCTCCGGTTGGACTCCTCGGCCGTGGCGAAACCCGCGTACTGGCGCATGGTCCAGAACCGGCCCCGGTACATGGTCGGCTGGACCCCCCGGGTGTAGGGGTACTCCCCGGGAAGGCCGAGCCGCTCGAGGTAGTCCGCGTCCTCCACGTCGAGGGGCGTGTAGACCCGCCGGACCGGGATCCCGGACGTGTTCACGAAGGACGCCTTGCGCTCCGGCCGCTTCTCGACCTTCTTCTCCACCTCACCGGTCCAACGCTCCAGTTCCTTGCGCAGTCGGTCCATGTCGCTCCTTTCGGTCAAGAGGGATCGGGACTCGGAAAAAGCCTCTTTGAACAGCGAACAAGTTAAGTCACTGATATCGCTCGATTGAACATAGGTCATCCCCGTCCGGCCTGTCAAACGATTTTTCCCGCGCCTCGGTCGACCCGGCCGGCCCGCCGCGAGGATGCGTGCTGAAATATGCAATCATTTCAGCCTGTTCATAGCCAAAGCCCTCCTTTTTCTCTTGACAACGCCGCTCCCGGACCTAAAATGGTCGAAGAATCCGGATGTTGGAGCTCCCCACCCCCTTGCGACCGCCCGGACGCGGCCGGGCACGCACGTGCATCCCCCCGACCTCGTGTCCGTCACGCCCGCTGCCGGTGCCGCCGGGCCGGACGGCGGTGACCCGCCGGGGTGTGGGAGGACTTGACCGGCACCCAAATGCGAGAGAAACCATGAGCGCCGTCCAGAAGATTCTCGTACCCGTCGCCTTCTCGAAGCGAACCCCCGGGCTGATCGCCTATGCCGGAGAGCTGGCCCGTGGGCTCGGCGCCGAGCTCGTGGTGGTGAACGTGATCAATATCCGCATGATCGAGGCCGTCGATCGGGTGGAGTCCATGGGTTACCGGGTGGACGCCGAGGACTACCGCCGCAGGCTCGAGGCAGACAGGAGGGGGCAGGTCGACGAGCTGCTCGCCAAGGCGTCCATCCCCCCGGACCAAGTGCGGGCGGTGTTCAAGGTGGGTCACCCCTTCGAGAAGCTCCTCCAGGTGGTCGAGGAGGAAAAAGCGGACCTCGTGGTCATGGGGACCAAGGCCCACTCGCAGCTCGAGCACGTGCTCCTGGGGTCGGTGGCCGAGAAGATGTTCCGTCACTCGCCCGTGCCCGTCCTCTCCTACCGGACGCGCTAGTTGCACCGGAGCTCACATCGGCCTCCGGGAAATCCTCACACCACTTACGCGCCGGCGCGGCTCCAGACCCTCCCGCGCCCGGCTTCCATCCATGCACGACGGAGGTCCGCCATGGAGCTCGAATGCATTCTCTACATCAAGGAGGACGGGGTGGCCGAGATTCACCTGAACCGGCCCCAGGTCCTGAACGCCATGAACAAACGCCTCTGGCAGGACGTCCAGGCCGCCCTCGAGGACGCGCGGCGGGACCCGGAGGTGCGGGTGGTGATCTTCACCGGCGAGGGACGGGCCTTCTCCACGGGCGCCGACCTGAAGGAGTCCAAGACCCGGACCCCGGAGGCCTACCGGGACTACCTGGAGGAGCTCCAGGAGGCCTCCCGCAAGATCCTCCGGTTCGAGAAGCCGACCCTCGCGGCCGTGAACGGGTACGCCCTGGGCTCGGGGTACGAGCTGGCCCTGGCCTGCGACATCCGCATCGCGGCGGAGGACGCCCGGATCGGGTCCCCCGAGGCCAGAGTGACCTCCTCGGTGACCGGGGGCGCCATGCGGTTGATCCAGGACCTCATCGGCCCGGGCAAGGCCTGCGAGCTCCTGTTCACCGCGGAGCCGATCGACGGGGTGGAGGCCGAACGGATCGGCCTCGTGAACCGGGCCGTGCCCCCGGAGCGGCTGATGGACGAGGCCAGGGACCTGGCCGGCCGCATCGCCAAGAACTCCGCCTTCTCCCTCAAGATGATCAAGCGGGGCCTCCTCATGGCCCGGGAGGGCGTGAGCCTGGACGCCCTCATGGACTACGAGGTGGAGGCCTGCCTCGCCTGCGTCTCCACCAAGGAGCGGCAGGCCTCCCTCCAGGCCTTCGAGGAGCGGAAATCCCGGGAGGAGGGGTGACCCCATGGATCTCGAACCCATTCTGAACGCCGCCTCCATCGCCGTGGTCGGCGCCTCCAGGAGCGAAACCAAGCGGGGCTTCCAGGCCATCCGCACCCTGGTGGAGGAGCGCTACGAAGGCGCCATCTATCCGGTCAACCCCAAGGAGAGCTCCGTTCTGGGGTTTCCCTGCTACCCCTCGGTCTCGGCCATCGAAGGCCCGGTGGACCTGGCCCTGATCACCACCCCGGCCCAGACCATCCCCGGCATCCTGGAGGACTGCGGCCGGAAGGGCGTTCGGGGGGCCGTGGTCATTGCGGGCGGGTTCGGGGAGACCGGCCCCGAGGGTCGCGCCCTGGAGGAGGAGATGGTGCGGACGGCCCGGGAGAACAAGATCCGCCTCATCGGTCCCAACACCTCGGGGATGATGAACCTCACCACCAACCTCAACCTGGTGGGGCTCCGGGACGCCCCTCGAGGAGACATCGCCCTGCTGACCCAGAGCGGCAACATGGCGCTCACCCTGATCACGGAGGCCAAGCTCAAGAGCCTGAAGGGGTTCTCCTACTACGTGGGGGTGGGCAACGAGGCGGACATCAAGTTCCACGAGTACCTGGCGTTCTTCCGAACCGACCCGAACACCCGCGCCATCCTCATGTACGTAGAGGGGCTCCGCCACGGCCGTGACTTCCTGAACGAGGCCTACCACACCACCGGCCTCAAGCCCGTCGTCCTGCTCAAGAGCGGGCGTTCCTCGACCGGGAAGCGTTCCGCCGGCTCGCACACCGGCGCCCTCGCCGGCATGTCCGAGGTGGCCAAGGGGGCGTTCGAGCGGGCCGGCATCATCGTGATCGAGAAGTCCGACGAGCTGTTTCCCGCCGCCGAGACCCTGTCCAGCCTGCCTCCCATCAAAAACAACCGGGTCGCCGTCCTCGCCGACGGCGGGGGGCACGCCACCATCGCCTCGGATCTCCTGACGGACCTCGGCCTGGAGATTCCCGTCCTGCGCGAGAAGACCCAGGCGAGGCTGAAGGAGATCCTTCCCGGGGCGGCCTCGGTGCCCAACCCGGTGGATGTGGCCGGCGGGACCGACGCCGACCCGTCGGTGTTCGCCCAGTGCGCCAGGATCATCCTCAAGGACCCCGGGGTCGGGGGACTCCTGATCGTGGGGCTCTTCGGCGGGTACGGCATCCGGTTCGCCGAGAGCCTCTCGCTCATGGAGGAGGACGCCGCCCACCAGATGGGAAAGATGGTCCGGGAACGCGGGAAGCCCATCGTGGTCCACAGCCTCTACAGCAGCGCCCGGCCCCACTCCCTTCACCTCCTCCGGTACTACGGCATCCCGGTCTACGACTCCCTGGACGTGGCCTGCAAGTGCACGGGCGTCCTGGCCGAGTACGGGACCTTTCTCGGGAGCTATCACCCCAAGGCCAAGTTCACCATGAACTGGGGCGCCAAGACCCGCCGGCAGGGGGAGGAGATCATCGAGCGGGCGCGGGCCGAGGGGCGCACCGCCCTTCTCGAGCACGAGGCCAAGCGGCTTCTGGGGCTGCACGGCGTGCCCGTCCCCTCGGAGCATCTGGCGGAGTCCGCCGAGGAGGCGGCGGCCTTTGCCTCGCAGGCGGGCGGACCCGTCGCCCTCAAGGTCGTCTCGCCCCGCATCCTCCACAAGAGCGACGCCGGGGGCGTCCTGCTGAACCTCGAGGGAGAGGCGGAGGTACGCGGCGGATACGACCGCATCGTGGAGAACGCCAGGGCCCACGCCGGGGCGGAAGCGGACGTTCGCGGGGTGCTGGTCTCGCCCATGGCCGCGGAGGGCGTCGAGGTCATCGTCGGCACCAAGGAGGACGACCAGTTCGGTCCGATCATCATGTTCGGCCTGGGCGGGGTCCTGGTGGAGATTCTCCGGGACGTCTCCTTCCGCGTCCTGCCCATCTCGCCCACGGCCGCCAGGAAGATGATCCGGGAGATCAAGTCCTACCCCGTCCTCGAGGGAGCCCGGGGCAGGCCGCCCTGCGACGAGAAGGCCCTGCGGAGGCTTCTGCTCAACTGCTCCGAGGTGGTCGAGTCCTACCCCGCGATCCTGGAGATGGACTTGAACCCGGTGATTGTCCACGAGAGCGGCGCCAGCGTGGTGGACGCCCGGATCCTCCTGAAACCTTGACGGCGTCCCGGATCGCCGGAGGCCTCGAGATCCGCCAGCCGGGGTTCCAACGACCCGCAGCGTTGTACGCGGCGGCCGAGCGGGTTTGCAGGAATCCGTCAAAAATCCCCTCGACCGGGGGTTGACGGGCCCGGGCGGATGGACTATGCATGACAGACGGGCTCCGAAAACGGGCCCACGGCCGACGTAAGGAGCGGCGGGCTCCATGAGCGAGAAGAAAAAGAAGAGAAAGAGGACCGTCAACGTCGAGTGGTGCAAGGGCTGCGGGATCTGCGTGGCCTTCTGCCCCAAGGACGTCATGGACCTGGACGAGTCGGAGAAGGCCGCCATTGTCCGGCCCGACGACTGCATCGACTGCGGGCTGTGCGAGCTGCGCTGCCCGGATCTGGCCATCGAGTCGGCGGAGACCGAGGCGGCGTGAGCCGAGATCACGCGCCGCTGGAAACGCTGTGACCTGTTGATGCTTCCAGGCGGATCTCGAGGCTTTGGGCCTTTTACGACTCCATCCCTTTCAGATCGCCGGTGCATTGGATATGAGCAACAAGACCCTGTTCCTGCAAGGGAACGCCGTGTGTGTGGAGGCCGCGCTGTACGCGGGGCTGGACTTCTTCGCCGGCTATCCCATCACGCCGTCCACGGAGATCGCCGAGCTCCTCTCCCTGAAGCTTCCCCGAAAAGGCGGCAAGTTCATCCAGATGGAGGACGAGATCGCCTCCATGTGCGCCATCATCGGGGCGTCCCTCACGGGGTTGAAATCCATGACCGCCACGAGCGGCCCGGGGTTCTCCCTCAAGCAGGAGGCCATCGGGTACGCGGTCATGGCGGAGATCCCCTGCGTCATCGTCAACGTCCAGCGAGGCGGTCCCTCCACGGGTCTCCCCACGAGCCCGAGCCAGGGCGACGTGATGCAGGCCCGCTGGGGCACGCACGGGGATCACGCCATCATCACGCTGACCGCCTCCAACCACCAGGACGTCTTCGCCATGACCGTGGAGGCGTTCAACCTCGCCGAGACCTACCGCACCCCGGTGATCCTCCTCTTCGACGAGGTGGTCGGCCACATGCGGGAGAAGCTCCAGATGCCCGACCCCGAGGAGATCCCCCTGGTGGAGCGTCTGTGGACCGCCCTCCAGGAGGGGACGGACTTCCACCCTTACCTGCCCCGGGAGGACGGGAGGCTGCCCATGTCGGACTTCGGAGGGGTCCACCGGTACAACGTCACCGGGCTCATCCACGACATGTGGGGGTTCCCCTCCAACAAACCCGACGTGGCGCACGGGCTGATGCACCACCTGGTGGACAAGATCGACAACCGGGTCCACGAGATCACGCGCTACAAGGAGTTCTTCCTGGACGATGCCGAGTGCATTCTGATCTCGTACGGATCCGCGGCCCGCTCCGCCCTGCACGTGGTGGAGAGCCGCCGGGCCAGAGGCGAGGCGCTGGGGCTCCTCGAGCTCCAGACCCTGTGGCCCTTTCCGGCCGAGGTGGTGCGAACGCGCTGCGCCCACGCCAAGTACCTCCTCGTGGTGGAGCTGAACATGGGGCAGATCCTCCAGGAGGTCAAGAAGGCCGTGGTGGACCCGGAAAAGGTCTTCCTGGCCAACAAGATCGACGGCACCTTCATCACCCCGACGGACATCCGGAACGTTCTCCGCCTCATCCAGGGCAAAGGAGTGTGATCCTGTGGCCATTCGCGACTACATACGGGAGCGGTTCATGCCGCACATCTGGTGCCCCGGGTGCGGACACGGCATCGTCATGAACAACCTCATCCGCGCTGTGGAGAACCTGGAGCTCCGAAAGCGCGACCTCGTCATGGTGTCGGGCATCGGCTGCTCCGCGCGCATCTCGGGGTATCTGGATTTTCACACCCTGCACACCCTGCACGGACGGGCCCTGACCTTCGCCACCGGCGTCAAGATGGCGCGTCCGGAGCTGCGCATCCTGGTCCCCATGGGGGACGGCGACGCCACGGCCATCGGGGGAAACCACTTCATCCACGCCGCGCGGCGGAACATCGACCTGACCGCCGTCATCATGAACAACCGGATCTACGGCATGACCGGCGGCCAGTACTCGCCCCTCAGCGGACGGGGCAAGACCGCCACCACGGCGCCCCTCGGAAACATCGACCAGGCCTTCGACATCGCGGATCTGGCGCGGAGCGCGGGCGCCTCCTTCGTGGCCCGGACCACCACCTACCACGCCACCTCCATGATCAAGATCCTGGAGCGGGCCATCATGCACAAGGGCTTCTCGGTGGTCGAGATCCTCACCCAGTGCCCGACCTACTTCGGGCGCAAGAACCGCCTGGGAAGCGCCGTGGACATGATGAACTCCTACAAGACGGGAACCACGCCCGTCGGGTCGGAGGCCAAAAAGGAACACCCGGAGCTGATCGAACGGGGCATCTTCGTGGAGGAGGATCGGCCCGAGTACTGCGCCGAGTACGAAAACGTCATCAAGAAGGCAATGGGAGTGCACTAGGTCATGGCGAGGACAAGGATCATCTTCTCGGGCTCCGGCGGCCAGGGCGTCATCACGGCCTCGATCATCCTGGCGGAGGCCGCCGCGCTCCACGAAGGCCAGAACGCGGTGCAGGCCCAGTCCTACGGACCCGAGGCCCGCGGCGGGGCCACGCGGGCGGACGTGATCCTCTCGGACGAGGAGATCCGCTTTCCCAAGGTCACCCAGCCCAACATCCTGATCTGCCTCACCCAGGAGGCCTACAACAAGTTCTCCTGGATCATCCGGCCCGGGGGGCTGCTCCTCACGGACAACCACTTCGTGGTCCAGGAGAGAAAGGTGGACGCCCGCCAGGTCGGCATGGGCATGTACAAGGCCGTGGTGCAGGAAATCGGCCGCCCCATCGTCTTCAACATCTGCATGCTGGGCACGCTCATCGGGCTGACCGACCTGGTCCGGGCCGAGTCCATCATGGAGGTGCTCCAGGAGCGCGTACCCTCCGACTTCCTCGACATGAACCGGCAGGCCCTCGAGCTGGGCCTTCGCGTCGCCGCCGGCTCGGCCTGAGATCTCCTCCCGGCTTCCCCGACATCCCCCTTCACCCCCCAAGGGATCACGATCCTGCCATGGGACAGAGGACCAAGGACCCGACAGGCAGCC
>CAYUBQ010000101.1:0-11763 GCA_964443135.1 uncultured Desulfobacterales bacterium
CTCGAGGGCGAACCCCGCGCGAGCAGTTATCGAATGATGCAAGAACGTCCCCTAGATGACCTAGATGAAGCGGCTTCGGAGCTTCCCGCAGAGGTGGTCGATGATGCCCACGGCGATGATGATGATGATCATCATGGTGCAGACCTCTCGAAAGAGGTAGCCGTTGAGCTTGTCGAAGATGAGGAACCCGATGCCTCCGGCCCCCACGAAGCCCAGCACCGTGGCGCTCCGGACGTTGGACTCGAACCTCAGGAGGGTGTAGCTCACAAGCCCGGGCATCACCTGGGGGAGGACGGAAAAGGCGATGGTCTGGTCCACCGAGGCGCCGGTACTCGACAGGGCCTCCACCTGGGCGGGATCGATGGCCTCGATCTGCTCGCTGAAGACCTTCCCGAGGATGCCGAAGGTGTGGATCCAGAGGGCGAGGATGCCGGCGTAGGGACCGAGCCCGATCACGGCCACGAAGATCAGGGCCATGACGAACTCGTTGAATCCGCGGCAGGCGTCCAGGAAGCGACGGACGCCGAAAATGGAAAACCACCGGACGGCCCGGGACACCCGGCCGTCGCCGGGCACGATCAGGCTCAGGGTGTTCCGCGCGGCGAAAAGGGCGGCCGGAACTGCGCAGATCAAGGCGAGGAGGGTTCCCCAAATGGCGATGGCCACGGTTTCGAGGAGAGCCACGATGTACCCCTTGAGCCTGGACCATGCGGTCTCGGGCGGAAAGTACCCCCCCTCCTTCTCCTGAAGAGCATCGGCGTACGCCCGTTCCCGGAGCACCGCCTTCTCTTCCTCGGTCATTTCGTTTAAGTAGTTCCGGACCAGGGCGTCGTTCTCCTTCATCTTCTCTTCGAGCCCGGGTTGCTCCTCCACCGGGAGGGACCGGTACTTGTTGTCCTGGAACTCCCGGGCCCTTCCCTGGGCCTCGATTTCGTGCGCCCGCCGGGACTGCTCCTCGATGTACTGCGTGTCCGATTCGGAGAGGTCCCTGCCGAAGAGGTACTCCCGTGCGTTTCCCCGGTTTTCCCACAGCTTCATGGGGCTCATCCCGCACCAGGTGTAGGTGAAGATGAGGATGGAGCCTCCGAGGAGGCAGCCGGCCGCGATCTTGAGCTCGTGGCGCCGGGTCCAGCCGGGGGACAACGCCTCCAGGGACTCCGCGCGGTCGGTGGTACATCGCGTGGCGGAGGTGCCGCCGTCTTTGCGCTGGTGTGCCGGAGGACGAAGAAGGGGACCGGCGCAGACCAGAAGGAGTCCCGCAAAGGTCAGGTAGATCCCGGGCCCCGTGTTTCCGATTCCCGTGATTCGATAGGATGCGCCTTGGATACTCAGCCGGAGATGTGCCTGCACGTGACGGTCGTTGACCAGGGTCAGGGCGCCTTCGTCGTGGTTGACCGTCACGCAGAAGAGCAGGAACAGGCAGAGGAGCCCCGCAATGCCCGGCAGCATGAGCGCAGCGGGCCGGGCGTCGGGATTCAGAAACGAGAGCCAGGCCGCCAGGAGGCCGAAGAGGGGCACCGCCCACAGGAACCCGTGGCCCGCCAGGGAGAGCTCCCAGCCGGAGACGGAGACACCCTCTGCGCGGAACCAGGGGAGAAAGAGGGCCACGAGGGTGAACCCGGCTCCGCCGAGCAGAGTGCCGACGGTTCGGGTTACGGGGAGGGGGATTGCCTTGAGCTTGGGTAGAACGGTTTCCAGGGCCATGATGCCTCCCGATCGGTCGCTGACGCAGGTGGGGGAAAGGGGCCCGGAACGGAGATCCGTCCCGGGCCCTGCGGTCCTGGAATCAGTCTCCCTTCTCCTCCTGGAGCTGGGCCTTGAGGCGCTTCAGGTAGCGGACCACGTCGTAGGTCTTGTCGTGCACGGGCGCGTAGCCGCCGTTCTGGATCTTGTCGATCCCTTCCCGGTCGAAGTTGAAGCTCATGAGCGCACCGGTGAAGGCGGCCTTGAGGCTCTCCGGAAGGTCTTTTCTCCCGCACATGGGCGCCCCCGGGATCAGCTCGGACCGCCAGATGGTCTCGAAGTCGTCCGCGGACACGGCCCCCTTCTCGACCATTCGGTCCATGTCGATGTTGTTGGTGGACGCGACCTCCACCTTCCCGTTTTTGACGGCCAGGATGCTCGCCCCGTGGGAGCCGGAGAAGCTGACCTCCTTGAAGAGATCCTCTGGCGGGGTCTTCAGGTCCCGGTAGAAGAGGACGCTGGGGACCAGGCACCCGGAGGTGGAGTTGGGGTCGGTGAAGGCGAAGGTCCGGTTGTTCCGAATGGCCTTTTCCAGGGTGTCGATGCCGGAGCCCTTCTTGGTGATGATGATGCCGTAGTACCCCTGGGCGCCGTCCTTGTTGAGCTCGAGGGCCAGGGCCTCGGCGTTGGCCCGGGCGGCGGCCTCCGTGTAGCTCTTGGGCCCGAAGTAGGCGAAGTCAATGTGCTTGTGGGCCATGGCCGTGATGATTCCGGCGTAGTCCGAAGCGCTGAAGGGCTCCACGTCGATCTCGAGGGTCTTCTTGAGGTGGTCGATGAGCGGCTGGAACCGCTTGATGATGTCGGCCCCGCCTTCCGTGGGGATCAACCCCACCTTGATCTTGCTGGGCCAGTCGGGTGCGGCGTGGGCCGCGGTTCCGGCGATCAGGAAGGTGCACAGAAGGGCTGCTGCCATGAAGAGCTTGTTCCTTTTCCACGTTGCCATGATTCTCTCCTCCTCGCATGGTTTGAATGATCAATACCGGGTTCCTTGGACGACGACCGTCCCCCGGTCTCAGCCGGATGCGGTGGCCTTGAGCTCCCCCACCTCGATGGGGGCGGCCTCCTCATCCGGCTGCATCACGGGGGGTGCTTCCGACTGCATCTTCCGCCGCCCCTTGGGGCGGCCGGTTTTCGGATCCACCTCGACGCCGTAGATCCGTTCGATCACCTCGTGTGTCAGGGCGTTGATGCCGCCCTCGAAGACCTTTTCCCCGTCGGCCATGCCGAGCAGCCGCTTGGCGTACCGCTCCGCCAGGCCGATTTGGTGGAGGTTCACGATCACAGGGATGTGCTGGGTCTCCTGGATGTCCTGGAGGGTCTCCATGACGATCTCCGCGCTGCCCGGATCGAGACTCGCTACGGGTTCGTCGGCCAGGAACACGTAAGGCTCCTGGGCCAGGGCCCGGGCAATGGCGACCCGCTGCATCTGGCCGCCCGACAGGGTGTCGGCGCGCCGGTAGGCCAGCTGCTCGATGCGGACCGTCTTGAGGCACTCGAATACGAACTCCTTCTCCCGCTTGGGAAACAGCCGGAAGAGGGAGGTCGTGTGCCAGAGCACGTTCCCGCAGTGGGTGAGACGACCGGCCAGGACGTTCTCGAGCACGGAGAGCCGGCCCACCAGGTTGAACTGCTGGAAGATGATGCCGACGCGCCTTCGAACCTCTTGGAGCCTCATCCCCCCCACGTGGGTGATATTCCGGCCGTTGAGTATGACCCGGCCGGAGGTGGGCTCGAGCAGGCGGTTCAGGCACCGAAGCAGGGTGGACTTTCCCGCGCCCGAGGGACCCAGGATGATCATGAGGTCCTCGCTTCCGACGGCAAAGCTCACGCCCCGGACCGCGCAGGTTCCATTCGGGTAGATCTTGGTCAGCTCCTCTGCTGCAATGGAAAACCGTTCCATGATTTGCCTCCCGTTCAGGGGTGGGGTGCATGCCGTTGCGTTCTTGTTCTTTGAAGGCCCGGCGTGTTCACGAAAGATTAGGGAAACGTGAGAATTGACGCATTCGCAAAAACCCGCTCACGCGCCGCTGGGGACGATATAACCTGTCGATATCCCATGGGCGGATCTCGAGGATTCGGGCTTTTTACAACTCCCGTCAAAATTGCGTTGATCCCGGGTGAGCAAATCCATCCCGTCAGGCGCATCGGGCCATGGGCGGTGCGGCGTGGGTTCGAAGGAAGGTCTCCGCGCCCTCCGGCCCCATGTATCGCACCAGGGCCCTGGGATCCGTCCGGGCCAGATCCACCAGGACCAGGGCGTCGAGCGCGTCTCGAAACCGGGGGTCCACATTGAACCCCAGGACCATCCCGCCGAGACGGAGGTACTGGCGGATGAGCACCGGGACCCCCTTGCCGCCTCCCTCGATCTCGGAGATCAGGTCGGAGAGCTCCTGCAGATCACCCACGCCGTCCAGGGCGCCCCGAAGCTCCGGGGGTGTCAGGGGGCCCCTGCGGAACGGCCGCCTGGGCCGAACCAGCCGGGCCGTCTCGGTGACCCGGTTGTTCTCCTCCAGGAAGGCGGCCATGATCTGCCGGGATCGGCTCCGGTAGGCGCGGGTAATGCTCACGGGGCCGAAGAGGTGCCGGTACCGGGGGTTGAGCGACACGAACCGCGCGATCCCCTTCCACAGGAGAAAGAGGGGTTGGTAGCTCCTCTGGTACTCGGTCCGGACGAAGGATCGACCGAGCTCGACGGCCGGCCCGATCCGCTCCAGGAACCTCCTGCCGAAGTGGAACAGGGTGTGGGTGTAAAAACCCCGCGGTCCCAAGGTCGGGAGGATCTCCCCCGAGAGCCCCATGCGGTAGGCGCCGGCGATCTCCCGCCGTTCGCGGTTCCACAGGACCAGGTGGCGGTAATGCCGGTCGAACCGGTCCGTGTCCATGGGGGCCCCGGTGCCCTCCTCCTCCTGCCGGAAGGTGAGCTCCCGGAGACGCGCGATCTCCTCGAGCAGGGTGGGGATCTGGTCGGACCGAGCCTCGAGGACCAGGAAACCGCCGCTCTCGACGAGAACCTGCTCCGGCGGGAGCTCCCGGATCTCGCGATCGAGGCGATCCCTCCCCCGAGGGGCTACCAGGGGCTGGAGCCGGGGTTCCGGAAACCGGCATGGGATCCGTTTGGAAGGACCCGTGAGCCTCTCCGCCAAAAGGTACGTTCGGGACCGGAGGAAGGTGGTGCGCTCCCGATCTGTGCCAAACCGCTCCATGCGCTGCGGGGAAATCGGGCGGCCGATGCGGACGCGAATGCAGCCCCCGACCTTCTTGACGGTCTCCCTGGGGAGAAGAGCCGTCCTGAGCACAGGATGCACGAGGCCCGCCATCTGGAACACCATGCTGTTGCGGCCGGCCACGTGGACCGGGACCACCACCGCGCCGGTCTTCCGGGCCAGCCGGACGGCCGTGGGGCTCCAGGGCGGATCCGTGACCCGGGGGCCGCCGGGACGGACGTGCACGTGGGAGACCGTGCCCGAGGGAAACATGCAGAGCATGTGGCCATTCTGAAGAAGACGGAGGCAGGCTCTCACGGCCCGGACGTTTTCCCGGGCAGCGTCACGCCCGAAGGGGTTCACGGGGATCAGGAGGTCCCGGAGCTCGGGGATCCGGCTGAGCAGGGAGTTCCCCATCACCTTCACGTCCTCACGGACGGAGAGCGCCGCGGAGAGGACCGCCATGGGATCCAACACCCCGAAGGGATGGTTGGAGACCAGGAGCGCCGGTCCTGTGCGGGGGATGCGGCCCAGGTCGTCCGGCGGGATCCGGCGGTCGATCTCGAGGACGTCCAGTGCACGGTCCAGGAAGGCCTTTCCGGAGAGCGGGCCGCACGCCCGGAGGTAGAGGGTGCGGACACGCTCGAGATGGAGGAGGCGCTCCAGGGGGCGCTTGGCCGCAGTGAAGAGCACGGAAGCGAGGGGGTTGGCGATTCGGATGTCCAGGTCAAGGGGCCGGGTCGGGCCTGCAGCGGGTTGGGTCACGTGCGCGCTCCTTGCTTTACTCGGAATGAAGGGCAAAGGGCTCCCACCGAAGTTTTGCATGCCGGATTACGAAGGACGGGTGAGATCGAGATGAGGTGCAGGTGAGTTTTCCGTGTGAGGGAGAAGGTCGGGGCCGGTGCTCCAGGAACGCCTTTCCTTCTCCTTGACAGACGATCGTTCATTCGTGTATTTTTTGCGTGTGGAGCACCAATTCTTGTTTTGTATCAACCCTTTCATTTTCCACGAGGACGGACTGAGCATCACCGATCGCGCATCCTGTTTCGGCACGGTTGACGGGGACGGGTTGTGCTGGTCGGAGGCAGGCCGAAACCGGGACGGAAGGGGGTCGGGGCGCTCCGGCTTGGGCGCTTCCATCCCTTGTTGTGCTTACCGTCTCCGGAAGCGTGAAACGGCGGCGCTTTCCCCGACAGGGAAGGCGGCGCTGAAACCCAGTCAGTCACAAAGGAGGAGCAGATGAAAAAGGGATTCGTGTTGGCGATGTTTCTGGCGTTTGCGGTGGCGCTCGTGATGGGTGCCGAGTCCACCCCGGTGCAGGCACAGCAGAAGTTCGTCACCATCGGCACCGGCGGGGTGACCGGCGTCTACTACCCCACCGGCGGCGCCATCTGCCGCCTGGTGAACAAGGGGCGAGAGGACCACGGGGTCCGCTGCTCGGTGGAGAGCACCGGCGGGTCGATTTACAACCTCAACGCCCTCCGCAGCGGCGAGCTCGACATGGGCGTCGTCCAGTCCGACTGGCAGTACCATTCATACCACGGGACCTCCAAGTTCGAGGATCAGGGGCCGGACAAGGACCTGCGCGCCGTGTTCTCCGTGCATCCGGAGCCCTTCAACGTGGTGGCGCGTGCCGATGCCGGCATCAAGAACTTCAAGGACCTCGAGGGCAAGCGTGTCAACATCGGCAACCCCGGCTCCGGCCAGCGCGGCACCATGGAAGAGCTGATGGACGTCCTCGGCTGGACCAAGGACACCTTCAAGCTCGCCTCGGAGCTCAAGCCCGACGAGCACTCCAAGGCTCTCTGCGACAACAAGATCGACGCCTTCGTTTACACCATCGGCCATCCGACCGGCAACATCCAGGAAGCCGCCACCTCCTGTGACGTGGTGCTGGTGGACGTTACCGGGCCGGAAGTCGACAAGCTGGTCGAGGAACACGACTACTACCGCTATGCCACCGTACCCGGCGGCATGTACCGGGGGACCGAGACCGACGTTAAGACCTTCGGCGTGGGCGCCACCTTCGTCTCTTCGGCCAAGGTGCCCGAGGACGTGATCTATCACGTGGTCAAGGCCATCTTCGAGAACTTTGACGAGTTCAAGAAGCTGCATCCCGCCTTCGGCGTTCTCGAGAAAGAGGAAATGGTCAAGGAAGGCCTCTCCGCGCCGCTGCACGACGGCGCCGTGAAGTACTACAAGGAGGCCGGACTGCTGTAGATCGTCCGGTAGTGGGAGGCGCGGGCCGATGCGACGGCCCGTGCCTCTCCCTTGTGCTTCCGCAGTGCCTCAGCCGGTACCTGCGACACCGCCCCGGGATCGGCGGCCACGCTTGCGCGGCCCCTCGCGATGCCGGCCTTCGCCCTCCCGGGACGCGAGGAGCGAGAGTGTATGACCGAACCGACCGCCAGATCGGCGTCGCTGGAGAAAGCCCGGGAGGTGGTGGCCCAGACCGAATCCGGGGCCCGCAACCCCACCGCCGGGTTTTCCAAGCTCGTCCTGTTCTTCGTGCCTCTGGCGTGGACCCTGTTTCAGCTCTGGTACGCATCACCCCTGCCGTTCATCTTCAACATCGGGATCTTCAACTCCACCGAGGCCCGGTCCATCCATCTGGCCTTTGCCATTTTTCTCGCCTACACGGCCTACCCCACCCTGAAGAGAAGATCTCCGCGGGACCGCATCCCGCTCCAGGACTGGGCGGCGGCCCTGGTGGCGGCCTTTTGCGCCGCTTACCTCTTCATCTTTTATGAAGGACTCTCCGCCCGCCCGGGCAACCCGACCCAGCTCGATCTGGTGGTGGGGGTCGTCGGCCTGATCATGCTGCTGGAAGCCACCCGCCGCGCCCTGGGACCGCCGCTGATGGTCGTGGCGGCCGTCTTCATGACCTACACCTTCTTCGGCCCCTACATGCCGGACGTCATCGCCCACAAGGGGGCCAGCCTCTCCAAGGGCATGAGCCACTACTGGCTGTCCACGGAGGGGGTGTTCGGGGTGGCGGTGGGGGTCTCCACCGAGATGGTCTTCATGTTCGTCCTGTTCGGGGCCCTTCTGGAGCAGGCCGGGGCGGGCAACTACTTCATCCGGGCGGCCTTTGCCGGGCTGGGGTACATGCGCGGCGGGCCGGCCAAGGCGGCGGTGATGGCCTCGGGGCTCACCGGGATCGTGAGCGGCTCCTCCATCGCCAACGTGGTCACCACCGGCACCTTCACCATCCCGCTGATGAAGAAGGTGGGATTCCCGCCCGAGAAGGCCGGCGCCGTGGAGGTGGCCTGCTCCACCAACGGACAGCTCATGCCCCCGGTGATGGGGGCCGCGGCGTTTCTGATGGTCGAGTACGTGGGCATCTCCTACATCGAGGTGATCAAGCACGCCTTTCTGCCGGCCGTCATCTCTTACATCGCGTTGTTCTACATCGTGCACCTGGAAGCCTGCAAGCTGGGGCTCGAGGGCCTGAAACGGTCGAGGACCGGCACGGTGGCCGGTAAGGTCCTGTTGTTTCTGACCGGTTTTCTGCTGATGGCGGTGCTGACCGCCGCGGTCTACTTCGGGATCGGGTGGATCAAGGAGGTCGCCGGCGATGCGGCCGTCTACATCGTGGCCCTGGTCCTGCTGGCGGCCTACCTGGTCTTGATCCGCCTGGCCTGCACGGTGCCCGAGCTGAAAACCACCCTGGAGATCGAGCACCTGCCGGAGCTCCTGCCCACCCTCAAGACCGGCTACTACTTTCTGCTCCCCCTGGTGGTGTTGATCTGGTGCCTGGTGATCGAAAGGCTCTCCCCGTCGCTCTCCGCTTTCTGGGCCACGGTCCTGCTGATGTTCATCGTCGTGACCCAGCGGCCCCTCAAGGGGTTTTTCCGCAGATCGCGGGGGCAGGAGTTCAAAGCCTGGCGGGGTTTTGCCGATCTCATTGTCGCCATGGTGGGCGGGGCCCGCAACATGATCGGCATCGGGGTGGCCACCGCGGCGGCCGGGGTCGTGGTGGGCACCGTGACCCTCACCGGGATCGGGCTGGTGATGACCGAGTTCGTGGAGCTGATCTCCGGCGGCAACCTGCTGCTGATCCTGCTCTTCACCGCCGTCATCAGTCTGCTGCTGGGCATGGGGCTGCCCACCACGGCCAACTACATCGTGGTCTCGACCCTCATGTCGCCGGTGATCGTCGACCTGGGCGCCAGGGCCGGCCTGCTCATTCCGCTGGTGGCGGCCCACCTGTTCGTCTTCTTCTTCGGCATCCTGGCCGACGACACGCCCCCTGTGGGGCTGGCGGCCTTTGCCGCGGCCGGGATCTCGGGCGGCGACCCCATCCGCACCGGGATCCAGGGCTTCACCTACGACATCCGCACCGCGGTCCTGCCGTTCATCTTCATCTTCAACAACGAGCTGCTGATGATCGGGATCGGCTCCTGGCACCACTTCCTGGTCGTGGTGGCCGGGGCCGTGGTGGCCATGCTGGTCTTTGCCGCCGCCACCCAGCGGTACTTCCTGACCCGAAACCGCCTCTGGGAGACCGCTGCCCTGCTGCTGGTGGCCTTCACCCTGCTGCGGCCCGGCTTCTGGTGGGACATGGTCTACCCCCCGTACGTCGAGGCCGAGGCCACGCGACTCGAACGGATCATCGAGCGGACCGAACCCGGCGCTCATCTGCGTCTCGAGGTGGCCGGCGAGGACTCCATGGGGCGCCCCTTCACCAAGAGCCTCATGCTGCGGGTGGGCGACGAACCGACCCCGCACGAGCGGATGCTGGCCCTCGGCATCGAGACCCGGGTGGAGGACGGCCGGGTCTTCGTGGACAACATCATCTTCGGGAGCCCGGCGGAACGGGCCGGGCTCGACTTCGACTTCGAGATCCTGCACGTCTACGAGCCGGCCGACATTCCACCCAAGCACCTGATGTTCATTCCGGCCGGTCTGCTGCTCGCACTGGTCTGGTTCCTCCAGCGCCGGCGCAGCCGGCTGCCGGCGGCGGCCTGACGGGGCCGCCGCAAGAGGGCGCCTGTCCGGAAGAGCCTCGTGCGCCCCGAACTCACACCGGAAAGAACCGGCCCTCCTGCATGGGCCGGGTTTCGGATCGCAACCCGACACCGGCTTCCCAAACGCATACCCCAGGGTCTCGCTTCAGGGAGACGGCGGGGCGACGCCCTGCAGGCGGGTGATCCGCAGCGAAGATCTTCATGCTCGCCGGGTTTCCGATGTCGAGGCGGGGGGCGGGGGAATCGGCGCCCGGCACCGGTGTCGTGGACGGTGCCGGGCCGCCGGTTTCTCGAAAGGGAACTAGTCGCAGTCGCCCACCCGCTTTCCCGTCAGGGAGCTTTCCACGGTCATGCCGGTACCGCCGATCTCCGTGGTGATGTGCCCTTCGAAGGATGTCCCGTGGTAGCGGATCTCGCCGGTGCTCTCGACGTCTCCCCCCTGACCGCTGCAGCGCATTCGCCACCGCACCGTGTCGCCGGACGTGTCCACGTCGGTGATCTCACAGTCCTGCCCGGGTTGGGTGGCGCCACGGGGAACCTTGTCGTCCTCGGTGAGGCACTGGGTCATGGTGGAGGCGGGGATGTTCATGCCCTGCATGCGGCTCTCGGTGGTGATCTCCCAGAGGCCCGGCTCCATGTCCGGCCCGCCTGCAACGGCGCCGGAAGGAAGGATGAAGCAGCAGAGGACGACCAGCAGTGTCAATTGTCTCATCATGATGTCTCCTCCAGTGAAGGTGGCGCTCGGGAAAAGTTGCTGCCGCCGTTTTCAAGCCCCGAAAACCCCGAAGTATGGGCAAAACGCGCGTTCCTGTCAACGAAAAGAGGCCCGTGCAGGGACCGGGTGATTCCCATCCGGATTGGCCATTTCAGGGCTGTTCGTGGTACAAGGGGGGCATCCGGGAGTGTGTTTTCCGACCACGATTCCACAAAGGGGGCGCTTTCCGCATGGGGATTCCAATGAAGGGCATGGGAAAGGATGAGGTCCTGAGCCGCCTGGAGACCTTCAGGAAGGGGGACCTGGACTGGCGGTCCGGGCGCGTGTTCGGGTACGTGTTCGACCCGGGCGAGGAGATCATGAACGTGGGCAAGGAGGCCTACGCCGCCTTTCTCACGGAGAACGGCCTGGACTTCACGGCCTTTCCCAGCCTGCTGCGGCTGGAGAACGAGCTCGTGGGCATGCTCTCGGACCACCTGGGGGGCGACGACGAGGCGGTGGGAAACTTCACCAGCGGGGGCACGGAGAGCATCATCCTGGCGGTCAAGGCGGCCCGCGACCTCTGCCGTGAGCAGAAGCCGGAGATCCGGGCCCCGGAGATCCTGCTCCCGGAGACGGCCCACGCCGCCTTTCACAAGGCCGCCCACTACTTGAACGTGGGCGTGATCCAGGTCCCCGTGGACCCGCAGACCTTCCGTGCGGACGTGGAGCGGGTCCGGGACGCCATCACCCCGAACACGATCCTGCTGGTGGGTTCGGCCCCCTCCTACGCTCACGGGGTGGTGGACCCGATCACCGAGCTCGGGGCCCTGGCCCTGGAGAAAGGGCTCCTGCTCCACGTGGACGCCTGCATGGGCGGGTTCATGCTCCCCTACTTCCGCAGGCTGGGCCAACCCGTGCCCGATTTCGATCTGGGCGTGCCCGGGGTCACGTCCCTCAGCGTGGACCTGCACAAGTACGCCTACACGCCCAAGGGGGCCTCCCTGATCCTCTACCGCGACCGCACCCTCCGGAAGCACCAGATCTACGCCTGCGCAAGGTGGACCGGCTACTCGGTGGTGAACAACGCCGTCCAGAGCAGCAAGTCGGGCGGACCCATGGCCGCGGCCTGGGCCGTGCTCCACCACGTGGG
>CAYUBQ010000102.1:0-11349 GCA_964443135.1 uncultured Desulfobacterales bacterium
GGCGAAAGCCACCACCCAAGCCATTGCCGACGAACAGGGCGCAAGCCGAGAGAAGGCCCTCAAGGTGATCGGCAAGGCCATGGACGCCGGCCTGAAGCGGAACAAGCCTGACTTGGGCATTGCCTTGAAAGGGGCTGACCTGGCCCTCAAGATCCATGACGCCTACCCCTCCGAAAAAATCAACCACACCCATGAAATGGGCGAAAACGCCATGTCCGTTGCAGTCCGTGTCCTCCAGGGTATGAGGAAAGATGACGCAAACGGCTGAAAACTTCGAGGAGCAGGTCCGGGAGTCGTTCGAGTGCATCAACTCGTTCGACTACTTCGTCCGGAACTACTGCTGGATCGAGGACAAGAACACCGGGAGCGCCATCCCCTTCGACCTGTGGCCCGCCCAACGGGACGTGGTGCCGAAGTTCCTCTCCTCCTACCGCCTGATCATCCTCAAGGCCCGGCAGCTCGGCCTCACCTGGCTGACCGCCTCCTACTGCCTGTGGCTCGCCATCACCAAGCCCCTCCAGCTGATCGTGGTGATTTCGGCCACCGAGGACCTCGCCAAGGAGTTCCTGGGCCGGATCGCCTTCATGCGGGCAAGGTTGCCCGGTTGGCTCCACCCGCCGGTGAAAAGGGAGACCAGCGAGAACCTGGAGTTCTCCCACATGGACGAGCAGGGCCACCCGGTCTCTTCGGTCATCCAATCCCTTCCCACCACCGAGAAGGGGGCGCAGTCGAAGACCCCGACCGTCATGGTGATTGATGAGTCCGCCCTCAACCGCTACTTCCGCTCCATCTTCGCCTCTTCCAAGCCCGGCCTGGACGCCGCCAAGGGCCGGTTGGTGATCATCTCGAACGCCATCAAAACCGCCCCGGGTTGGCCCTTCACCCGCGAACTCTACCAGAACAGCATGAGGGGCGAGAACGACTTCGACCGGATCTTCATGGACTGGCAGGCCCGGCCCGACCGGCCGGCGGACTTCATCCAGCGGCAGCTCCGGGAGGGGATGCACGAGGAGGACGTGAGCCAGCACTACCCGGCAAGCGAGGACGAGGCCATCAGCACGATGCTGGGTAGTTACTTCGGCAAGACCCTGGCCCGACATTCCGGCACCACCCAGGACGGCGTGAGGGGGTATCTCGTCAAGGACAAGGCCGGCGAGATCGAGTTCCGGGAGGACCGGAAGGGGGCCCTGGAGGTTTGGCGGTTTCCCTACCACGAAACCGACTCATGGGACGGTTCATGGTGGGCGCGACGTTATGCTGGCGGCTCCGACGTCTCGGAAGGCCTTGGGCAATCATACAGCGTTGCGTACATCATGGACCGGCATTTTGACGAGCTGGCATGCAGGCTCAGAAGCAACCGGATCGACGCCCACACCTGGGCCGAGATGCTCCACCTCCTCGCCCAATGGTACAAGAGCGCCGTGGAGTTCCGGCCGGACGGCTCCCTGGCTTACGACAACGCCCTCCTGTGCGTGGAGCGGACCGGGGCGGGGCAGACCACGGTCAAGCGCCTGAAGGACTTGGGCGCGAACCAGTACGTCCGGCAGATGCCGGGGAAGCTCAAGGGCGAGTGGACGAGCGAGTTCGGCTGGTCCGAGACCGAGCAGGCCAAGCACGACCTATCGGAGGACCTGCGGCGGTGGTTCCGGACCTGCCGGGGCCATGTGTATGACGCCATCCTGCTGGACGAATGTTCGACCTGGATCCAGCCGGAAGGCACCCGCAGGCTCGGCCCGGAGGAGGGCCATTACGGGGATTGTGTGATAGCCGCAGGTTGCACGGTCCAGGCCGACCTGTTCCTGGGCGGCAGCCCGAAGCGCCTGGAGCCGCCCTTGACCGGGTGGAGGGCGCGTATCTTCGAGGAAGAGGGAGATCGTTCCGAATGGACTCTGTAGACCGCACCGACAAGACCCCCAAGAACCGGGCCAAGCACCCCGACAAGACGCTCATCCCGCGCCTGCTGGACCTCCGGAACTGGGTTGACAACTTGAACCAGGCCCCGGACCTCGCCATGCGGGGCGGGTCGTTCAAGGGCCTGGACCAGTCCCAGGTGTTTACCACCTCCTGCGACGGCTGGACGTTCGGCTACAGGCTGATCGACATGGGGGCCATGATGCGCCGGCGGGTCTTCATCAAGAATACCGAGGAGAACATCGAGGCCATCCCCAACAACGAGATCGAACCCATCATGCTGGCGGTCTTCGAGGTGTTCGTGGATAAGGGTGTCCCGGCCCACCGGTTCGAGCCCATTGCGGCCGATGCGTTCGTGCTGGAGCAGGACTTCATCCCGCTCCTGCTGACGAAGCGGGAAGCGGCAGGGATCACGATCAATGACGAGGCCTTCGGGTCGGGGAAGGTGTTGAACTGAGGGGAGGGAGTGAAAAATGAGGATCACCGTCAAGAAAACGGGAAGCATTTTGATCCCAGGCGCACCCGATCATAGGGTGGCGTCATACGAGTTCTGTTGCCGTGAGATGGCGATGGCGATCAGCAATGATGCGAGGAACGCCGTGGGTAGCGGCCTTAGTGTTGCCCATCCGGTGAATGATGTAGGCATGGGTATTCTCATCGCGGGTTGCGCTACCGGGATTCGATACTGCCCATGGTGCGGTAAAGAAATCCGCAATCACCTTCAAGAAAAGGAGTAAGACATGCCCTGCAAAGGAAAAGGTAAAGGCAAGAAGGGGAAAAAGGAGAAGGGGAAGGGGAAGTAAATGATCTCCATCGACCTCCAGAAGCTCAAGAACGCCGGCGCACCCAAAGAGGTGGTCGAGGTGTACGAGTATTTCAAGCTCTACGCCGAGGCCCAGGAGCGCAAGAAGTGGCAGAAGCGCCAGGAGGAGAACTGGGACGCCATCGAGAACGACTTCTGGAGCGCCAAGGAGAAAGAGGAGTTCAAGCGGGACCGGCAGGTGGTCCTGAACATCAACGAACTGGTGAAGGGTGTGCAGTCCATCTGCGCGGTGGTGACCGCCGAGCGGCCGGAGTACAAATGCCACCCGCGGGGCGAGAACGACCTCTATGTGGCGGAGCTCCTCCAGCGCGGCCTCGACACCGTCTGGATCAAGTCCGAGGGCGGGCAGGTCATCTACCACTGGAACGAGGAGCGGGAGATCGGCGGCCTGGGTTGGCTGAACGTCTCCTTCGACCCCGACAAGGGCCCGTTCGGCCGCATCCAGTTCGACGACGAGGACCCGACCTGTGTGTTCGTGGATCCCAAGAGCCGGAAGCAGGACTACTCGGACTCCCACATCATCAAGGCCCGGACGCGAACAAAACAGTACATCAAGGACACTTACGGCGATGAGATTTCCGACGAGGACCTCTACTGGGAAAAGGCGACAATCGAGGAAATCACAGAGGAGAGCCATAGCCAAGGCCTCACGTCCGGCGACAACTACACGCTGGACGAGGGGCCACCTGATTCGGCCCCCTCGGACTCCGTACGAGAGCGACAGGATATTTGGGAAGTCGAGGCCCTCCTTCTCAAGAAGCGGGAGGAAACCTGGGTTATCTTCCGCGGACCTGACGGAAGCCCTCAAACCGCCCAAGTTGAACCTGGAGAGGGGGAAGACGAGGAAGAGGCGGCCAAACGAGCCGTTCCGGAAGGGGCCGAGTTTATTTCCACATGGAAGCGGCGGCGGGAGATTCGGGAGCACCGGCTGATCGTCGGGAAGAAGATGGTCGAGAAGACCGAGGACCCCTACGGCGTGGACGCCGACGGGAACCCGGTGATCAACCTCGTTCCGTTGGCGGCCCAGAGGAGTCGGAGCGCCTACCCGATCAGCCCCACGACCTACGCGAGGGACCTGAACAAGGCCTTCTGCAAGGCCCTCATCCAGTTCTTGAACCACCTCTCGCACAACGTCAACTCCCCCATCATAGAGGCGGACAACGCCGTCCGGTGGGAGGGGCAACCCGGGGCACCCGGGAGCAGGGCGAGGGTGGACCTCCAGAAGGCGGGCGGAAACATCCAGAACGCCTTGAGTCGCCTCCAGCCTGGCGCCTTCCAGGCCGCGCACTTCCTGGAGCTCCGGGAAGGTATCCGGGGGGACATCAACTCGGCCTTTGATAGCCACGAGGTCATGCGCGGGAAGATCCCGGAAGGGACGGACCCCAGCGGCAGGACTGTCCTGGCCCTCCAGGACATGGCCGGCATGATGAACCAGCCCCGGCTCCGCTCCCTCGAGAGCGCCCTGGTCCAGATGGCCAAGTGCATCATCAGCCTGATGCTCAAGCACTGGACCCGAAGCCAGTGGGAGCGCCTGATCGAGCCCGACGAGATGAAAAGCTGGATCCCGCCCGAGGAGCGCCCCCGGATGATGCAGCAGCAAGGCGGGCAGCAGCAGGGCGGCCCGATGGGTGGTCAACCCATGATGGGCGGCCCACAGGTCGGAAACAGGCCGCAGCTGACGCCGGAGCAGCAGGCGGGAGTCCAGGAGAAGTGGATGGCGGCCCTGGAGAAGCTCCGCCCGATGGATCACACCCAGGACCCGCAGGTCGATGTGGTGGACCTGGACATCAAGATCACCTCCGGGTCGAGCATGCCGACCAATAGAATCGCCAAATTGGACTTCGCCCTCCAGATGGCCGATGCCGGCGTTTACGACCGGCTGGCGGTCTTGGAGTATGTGGACGACCCCAAGGCCGAGGAGATTGATGCCCGCATGCGACAGCAGGAGCAACAGGCCATGATGGCTGAAGCTATGGGGAAGGGGTCGTGACCGACTGGGTCGTGACAGTCCTCTTCCTGGCCGCCCTCATCCTCGCCTTTGCAGGCGACTGGTCGAGCGGCCTGAATCGGGAGAAGCCAAGCCAGGGGTTCAACATGCCCCGCGTCATCGGGTGGGTGCCGGAGGGGGTGGAGTTGAGAGAGACGGAATGCGGGTTTTGTTTTGTGAGGCCGGTGGAGACGACCAAGTAAAAGAGGCGGACTTATAGATGGGCGTGAGTTTATGTAAAAAGAGAGAGGCTTTACTTAGGGATAATCAAGCATGCAAAAGGTGCGGAAGATCGTTGTACTTGATGACAAAAAGAAAAGGCGCCAAAAAGGCTCATGTGCATCATGTTGTCCCAAAAAGAGAGGGAGGAGATGATTCCACAGAGAATCTTCTAAGTACCTGCTGGCCTTGTGAGGTGTTATTTCATGGACACAAAAGGAAGGGACACACGAACTAACCAAACAACCGAATAACGGGGTCCTGACGGGGGCGGCCACCCCCTGAAGGCGCAAGAACAAGAAAGCGGCATTCGGGTGCCCGAACACCTGAATGCCGTTTTTTTGTGCCCCGACCAACAGCCCTCTGGGCAGGCTCAAAACGCCCTGCACTGTCCATCTGAAGGGGAGCGAAAGGAGAGGACGCCATGGGAGACGAGGCGATCCGAGCACAATTCAGCGACGAGGACTGGACCGCACTCCAGGAGGCCGGGGAACTGGACCTCGAGGAGGACGACACCACTCCCGCCGTCGCTGAGACCGGGCCGGAAACCGGGGAAACCAAAGAGGCCGAAGGGGACACCTCCGAGGGGACCGAAACCGAGCAAGCTGCACCAGAGGAAGAAGAGTCGGAATCAGCCACCGACACCGAGGCAGAGGCCGAGCAGGTCGAGGAGGAGGAGGCGGAGGACAAGGAGCCGCCCGTTCAGAAGAGAATCGACCGGCTCACTTGGGAGAAAAACGAAACGCAACGGAGGTTGGACCTCCTACGCACCAACCCGGAGGAATACTACCGGCAGTATCCGGACGAAAGACCGCAACAGGAAACCCCGCAGCAGCAGGCGCCCCAGCAGGGGCAGCAACCCCAGGCCGGGCAAGTTCCAGCATTCAGCCAATGCCTGGGGATGCCGATTCAGGGCGGCCAGTTCGAGGGCTACACCCTGGGGGACCTCTGGAACTCGGAGGACAAGAACCTCCAGGCGGCGGCCATCGACCTCTACAACGGCTACCGCGACACGGTCCAGGCGCAGGTGAGCGAGCAGCAGGCCCAGGAGCAGGCCACCAAGCAGGAGATCGAGCAGACCTACGACGGCTTCGTCTCCGACCGGGCCAAGGCCTTGACCGGCAAAGAGGACGTGAACGCCCTCACCGCCGACGAGCAGAAGCGGGTTTCCAACGAAGTGCAGGCAACCATCGACTACGCGGAGAAGAACGGCATCTCGCCGATGCGCCTGGACCTCGCCCACAAGCTCATGCACTACGACGAGGACATCCGCAAGGCGGAGGAGCGTGGCGTGAAGGGCCTTGTGGAGCACACCAGCAAGCGGGGGCCCAGGACCGCCTCATCCTCGAACGTGGGGAGCGGGGCGAGCAAGGGCGACCCTTATGCCCAGTACCTCGAGATGGGTGAGGACGCCCTCCTGGACAAGATCGAGTCCATGGGCGACGCGGAGATCGACCGGTTCCTGAAGAACGCAACGCCGGAGTTCAGGCAGAAGCACCCGGCGTTGCCGTATCCGGATTAGGTGCGAGGGGTTCAGCCAGAAGAGGTGAAAAATGGCTGATTGGACTTGGACCACAGCAAGCGCACTGACCCAGCAGCTCTGGGCAAATCGCTTCTGGGTGGAGGCGAAGACTGAGTCGTACTTCTACGGCCAGGGATTCGTCGGGCCCAGCGAGACGAACGACATCATCGTGGAGTTTGGCGACCTCAATAAGGAGCAGGGTAGCCAAATCACCTTCGGGCAGATCCGGGAGCTCGGAAATGCCGGCATTCAGGGGGATGCCACCCTGGAGGGGAACGAAGAGGCCCCCAACACCTACGACGACGCCATCACGATCGACCAGTGGAGAAATGCCATCCGGACTAAGGGTAAGTTGAGCGAGCAGTACCCTTCGGACAAGGCGACCCGGAAGTGGGCAAAGGAGCTCCTGCGCCGGTGGATGTCGGAGAAGCTCGACCAGGACCTCTTCGACGCCATAGGCGACAGCCTTACCAAGGTCATCTACGGCGGGGACGCGACTTCGACCGCCACCATCGAGTCGGGCGACTACATGACGCTCCAGCTTATCAGCAAGTGCGTCGCCTACGGCAAGAAGGCCACCCCGAAGATCAAGGGCAAGATGATCAAGGGGCGGGAGACCCCGGGGGTGATCGTGATTTCCCCAGACCACGAGTACGACCTCACCGAGAGGGACGCTTCCTGGGCGCAGGCGCAGCGCGAGGCCATGCGCCGGGGGAACGACAACCCCATCTTCACCGGGGCCCTGGGCGTCCACAAGGGCGTCCCCATCCATTCCCACGAGCGGGTGGCGCTTTCCACCACCTGGGGCGGCGGGGCCGTCAACGGTGCGACCGCCCTTTACATGGGCGTGGCATCCGGTGCCATTGCTTATGCCAAAAAGCGTATTTGGAACGAAAAAACTTTTGACTATGGTAACAAAGTCGGGTTCGCCATTGGCGCTATCTATGGCGTAACTAAGGCGGTCTTCAACTCCAGCGATAACGCGGTTGTGGGTGTCCGCACCTTCCGCACCAACAACTGATAACCGCTCTTGGGGCGGCTAGGTCTGGTACTGGCCGTACCGGCCGAAAAGGGGAAACCTCCCCGCCCCCTGCCGCCCCATGCCACCCCACGGGCGAGATGGTTGGGAGACCATCATGGCTGGAAAAAGGACCGACCCTGTCGAGCAGGGCGAAGCGAAAGAAAGGCGTGAGGCCGCCGAGATCGAGGAGTTGGAGGCCTCTGTGGACATTTCCACCGTCAGCCTGGAGGACTTCAAGGCGGCGACGGTCGCGGACGCGAGAAGCAGACACCCGTTTCAGGGATACCCGGAGCAGGAGGTGACGGTGCAGGAGTTGGTGGAGACCCGGGAGGGCTTGAAGGAGCGCCCCCTCACCATGAAGCTCTCGCACATTGTCGCCTACACCGGGCAGATCGTGGAGGACCCCAGCAACAAGGGGGTCACCGCGGGTTACCCGGAGTACCGGGATGCCCAAGGGGCCGTGATCCGGCCCTCCACGGAACGCAGGGTGGACCTTCACCCGGGCACCAACCGCCGGGTGACGGACTACGAGTCCGGGGGCGTGTCTCTGGATTGTGTCTTCGACCGCACCATCAAGGTGGCCGCCGCCAAGGGGTCCAACGAGCTGACGGAGCTCCACAACGTCGCCATTGTCTCTTCCCCCAGCGCCAGGGCCCAGTTGATGTTCGAGTACAACACCAAAGCCGGCCGGGTCGAGGCGTCCCGGGACTTCAAGCTGGCCGACCCCAAGCAGATCGGGCGGCTTCGCAGGGTCTTCGAGATGATCATCAACCCCAAGATCCGGCTCGAGGAAAACATCCGGCAGACCTTCGAGGAGATGCCCGACGACCAGGCCTATGAGTCTGGGAGCCTGCCGATCCCCGAGGGACAGGAGTAACCAATGGCTGCAATCAACGCAGACATCAAACCCACAGGCCTCAACCAGGAGGAGTTGGCCGACCTGGTCTACGACTTGACGGCCGCCCTCCAGGGCCTTGCCGTGAAGCTGGATGCGGACGACGGGTCGGTTTCCACCTACGAGTCCGGGGCCATCACGGCGATCTTCAACTGCATGCTCGAGGACTGCCAGGGGAACCAACTGAACCTGGCGGGGACCGAATCCTCCACGGTGGGGCCGTTCTACTCCCTCGGCCCCACCGGCATCACGGATGAGGCCCTCCGCGAGTGGATGTACCAGTGGGTCGCCTCGCTCTACCAGATGTGTTCGACCCTGGACGGGTCCGGTGGCGTGGCCGCTACAACCTTCACGGCGAACTGCTACACGGCCATCATGACCGACAGGATCATCAACCGCCGAGGGCAGAGCACCGGGTCGGGGACCAGCTTCACGTTCACCTCCGTGGACCGGAAGGGCGGCAAGTTGGTGGACTGGCTCTATGACGCCGTGGACGCCGTGGAGACTTTAGGTGAGCAGTTGGACACCGACGGAACCCTCACGGATACGGACTACGAGGCCTTGTGGTTCATCGCTCAAATCCCGTTGACCGTTGAAAATTCCAAGGGCCAGCGGGTCGGTAATTAACCCCAAGAAAGGAGTACATGGCCATGTACTGGAAAAGACTTTTTATCGCAGGTGTGCTTGCCGTTTTTATCGCCCTCACGGGCGGTACAGCGGTTCAGGCGGCCACCATTGACGACTTCGTGACCGGGAATGCGGTCTACGCACCGGACTCCGACAATGCGGTCTTTGTGATCGCCAACAAGCTCGATTTCGGGGACATCGACGACTACACCAACGGCGGGGTCACTTCCGCCGACGTAGTGCAGATGCTCGACATCCCGGCCGGCATGATTGTGAATGCCATGGGGCTTCGGGTGAACACCGCCGCCGGGTCCGGCGTGACCGGTGTGTCGGTAAACATTGGCGATGGTTCGGACACCAACGGCTGGATCACCGCCTGGGACCTCGGGGCCTCGGCCTCCGGCGTTTCCTCGACTTACGAGGAAGGTGTCGCCGGTGAGTATCATACCCTGTACGGCGGTAATTACTACAGTTCCGCCGACACCATCGACCTGGTGGTTCCGACGCTCAGTGGTGAGTGGATGAACGACGACCCGGTGAGCGCCTGTACCGAGATGGTGCTCGAGGTCTGGGCCGAGGGCGTCATGGCGCCGACCAAGAAGAACTACAACCAGTAATCCTCCCCCCACCAACCCCAACCCCCGGGGCTTCGGCCCCGGGGCCTTCCCGTGAGGGCCTGACGTGGCGAACCACAAGCAGTTCAGCGAGATCGTGACGGACGTGGCCAAGGTCATCAAGGACACGCCCGAGACGTTCCAAGATATCATCAAAATAGCCATCAATCAGGTCTATCTCACGGAAATCCTGATGGCGGATACCCTCTACCCCCTCCATTGGCTGATGAGTTACCTGCGCCTGCCGGTGCGGGGTTCTGCCACCATCACCAACATCACCCAGGCTTCCCCCGCGGTGGTGACGGTGGACACGGCCAACGCCTTCTTAGCCAACGACATCATCGCCATTTTCGGCGTGGAGGGGATGGAGGAGATCAACTGCGACTACGAGGGGTATGCCGACGACATCAGCCAGTACGGCCTCTACCTCATCGAGGAGCTACCGACCCCCACGACCTTGAAGCTCAACACCTTGGCCGGGTCGAACGCCGACGCCTCGGGCTACACGGCCTACACCTCGGGCGGGACCTGCTACCACCACGGGTGCAAGCTCCCGGTGCAGCCCTACGAGATCCTGGATGTGGGCCTCCACGACGGCCTTCCGCTTGTGGGCATCACCTGGAAGCGGTTCGTCGAGGACCCGGACCACTACCTGAACAACGGGGGCGGGACGCCCGACTCCTGGATCTACCAGCCCGCCCTCACCACGGCCGGCGCGGTGAACGACAAGCTCTTCTGGTTCCCCGGGGCGCACGACGACGACACGCTCTACCTGAACGCCACTTGGGAGGTGGACCGGTTGGCCGCGGACACCGACGTCCCCATCCTCCCGGCCCGGTTTCACGACGCCCTGGTGTCGGGAGCCGTCACCCGCCTGATGGAGAGCAATGTGGCGGTCGAGGCCCCGGCCATGTGGCCGCAACTCTACCAGGCCCACCTGGACGCCATTGTGAGCTACAACCGCAACTGGTGGCGCAAGCAGGAAGAGGCCGACCGCAAGGAGCGCCTGTTCTGATGAGGCGATACCTTCCCATTCTCTTTGCCCTGCTGCTCCTCCCCTCCCTGGCCCTGGCCCGGGGTGAGGGGCGGTTCTCGTTTCCGTTCCTGGGCCGGTGGCAGCCCACCGAGATCGGGACGCTTATCGACGAGCATGGGTTCCAGGACATCCAGAACCTCCGGAGGGCCGGGAACCACCTGGAGGGCGTGAACGGTCACGAAGTGTTCAACTCGGGCTCGACCATCGACCCGACCTACCATTACATCCGGAACGGCTACCACTTCAGCAAGGATGACCCGGACGAGACCCACGTTCTGGTCCATGCGGTGGACGCGACCGGTGGGAACGGGCAGGTCTTCGACAACACGACCGCCGTCCCCAACCAGGGCAACTTCTCCGGGACCACCCTCTTCGCGGACGGCTCCGGGGCCGGGAAAGGGCGGTTCAGCGGGGCCCCGGGCGGGAACGTCGTTTACTGCAACGGCACGGAATCCCGCATCTGGGGCGGGGACGAGATGGGCATTGCCGGGTTCCTGGTGGTCAAGGACCCGGCCGAGGACCCGGCCGACTACTACGACCCGGTGGCCGAGGAGAACACCACCACCTACGCGGCCTTCTCCGGGGCCACGGTGGTCTATGTCGGGTCGAACCGCCGGATCAACCAGGCCAAGTTCTACGTCAAGACCGCGAACGGAAGCGCCTCCATCGCCGGGGTGTCGGAGTACGTCTACCC
>CAYUBQ010000103.1:0-3394 GCA_964443135.1 uncultured Desulfobacterales bacterium
GCGGATGCGAACCGGAAGGCCACCACCCGCTACACCTGCCACCCCGGGCTCTCGGTCGAGGCGATGGCGGAGCGGGTCGACGCCCACTACGCGGACCGGGAGGCCGGGGATCAAACGGCCGTGGTCCGCGGCATCCTGGAGCATGCGGCGAAAAAGGGCCCCAGGGACGCCTTCCTCTACTTCGAGGCCGACGAAGCGGGCAACCCGAGGAGCTCATTCGATCTCAACCTGTATGCCGCGAACCTCCGCATGAACGACCTGACCGCTTTTCTCTCGGACATCTGCCTCCACTACCACATCCCCTACCGGGACTTCCACCGCCACTACGAACCCGTGCAGAACCTCATCTTCGGCCACCTCACCGGCGGCCTGGACCGCAGGGGGCGGGACTTTATGACGGTCTACTTCGGCGAGAAGGGAACCACCCTGTAGCCCGCCGGGCCCTTGCGCCGCAACCGCTGCCCTCGGATCGGCCACCCCTTGGCGATCCGGCTTTCCGTCCCCGGCCCCCCATGCCTACGCCTTTTTCCCCGCGACCAGGAAAAAGGGCGTGTCCAGCGCCAGATGCCGGACCCGGACCTCCCGGAACCCCTGCTGCCGGAGGCGTTCGACGTAAAACTCCGGGGAACGGAACCAGGGGGCGAACAGGAGAAAGGGCAGCGTGGCGATGGAACGGCACGCGGCCTCCCCGCCCAAGGGCGCCCGCTCGAAGATCAGCAGGGTACCGCCCGGCGCGAGGGCATCGTGCGCCCGGTCCATCAGGCGTCCGGCCTCGGCATCGGGCCAGTCGTGGAGCATGGATTTGAAGCCGATCAGGTCGTTCCCCGCGGGCAGCGGATCGCGCAGCGCGTCTCCCGCCACAAAGGCGATGCGGTCCGCCTCCGGTTCGCCTTCCAGGTGCTCCCGGCCGATCCGGCAGACCACGGGAAGATCCAGGACGGTGCCCCGGAGGTCCGGGTGACGCCGGCAGATCCTCAGCAGGAACTCCCCGCTGTTCCCGCCGACGTCCAGCATGCGGCGGTGGGGCGTGAAATCGTAATGACCCATGCAGGCCCCCGCCTCGTAGCGGGCCCAGGCGGTGGTGAGGCGGACCCATCGCCGGGTGTGCTCCACGTTTTCGGGGGTGCAGTCGACGGCCCGGCCGTAGTCGAACAGATCGAAGACCCGGGAAGCGCCCATGAACTGCGGCGGGCTTCGGACCAGCGTGGTGAAGCCGCCGATAAAATCGGGGAGGGCCAGCCGCAGGAAGGAGAGCTTCGCCTCCAGCAGGTCCCGGTAGGCCAGGGCGGATCGGAAGCCGGGCGTGAGCCGGACCCCCGTCGGGTCGACCTCCACCACGCCGTTTGCCCCCAGCAGGTCCAGCAGAAAGCCCAGACCGCGGCGGTCGGCGCGGCACGCCGCCTCCAGATCGGCGACGGAGCGCTCAGGCCCGCCGGCCAGGGCGTCCACGAGCCCCAGCTCCAGGGCCGCCGCCATGGCCCTGGCGTCCACCAGGGTCCCCAGGAAGCGGTCCACGCAGAGGTAGTCGTCTCGCAGCGCCATGCGGCCGTCCCCGTGAGAAGATCGACGCTCCGGGCCCCGGATGGAGCCCCCTGGTTCAGAAAAACCCGTAGTAGCCGCTCTTGAGCACCTCCAGCTTCCCTCCCGCCATGCGGTAGTCGAAGCCCACGTCGTAGAGGAGATGGTCCAGGTCCGCCCGGTTCTCCTCCAGGAACGCGGTGAGAGCGGACGGGTAGGCCATCTCCCGGAGGAAGAGGAGCAGCTGGTCCACGTCGATCCGGGAGAAGTAGATGCAGTCGTTCTCCTGCTTGTTCGCCACGCAGATGGTCCTGCACCGGGTCAGCCCGGGCCGGAACACCTCCCGTGCGTCGAGGACCGTGGTGTCCAGGTAGGCGGAGCAGGCCGCCTTGGAAGCCGCGTCCTCGAGGTGCCGGTCCGTGTCGAAGAAGAAGTAGAAGTTTTCGAGCCTGGTCCGGTCCTCCTCCAGGGCGTAGCAGATCCCCGAGGAGACGCTGCTCCCGGGGTTTCCGATGTACATGTGCACGCGTTCCAGGGGCTTCTCCCCCGCGACCAGGGCCGGTGTGACGTCCACCGAGAACATGAAGTAGGGGAGGTTCTCGTTGGGCCGGATCCCGCACGGAGCGAAGGGGCGGAGGATCTCCAGGAAGCGGGAGATGGATCGCCGGCGCTCCCGCCTCCGGTAGTCGTAGAAGTAAAACTCCCAGGAGAGCTCCCCTCCCCGGAGCTTCACCCCCCAGACCGTCCGGCCGGCGCCGAAGCCCTCCCGGAGGGCCCGGACGAACGCGTAGGCCGGCTCTCCCAGGCCCGCCGCGTCAAAGGAGTGGTAGAGGAGGTTCACCGAGCGGAACTTTCCCCGCCACCCGACGGCCGGGGTGTACTCCCAGCGGCAGTAGTCGTAGAAGCGGTCCCGGGTGCCTGCGTACTCGAACCGATTCTCGAGGGTGGCCATGTCGCGTCTCCTGAGAGGCTCCGGCTGTCGGCCGCCCGATCCGGGTCAAGGGATCGGGTCCAGCCGCTCCCGCTCGTCTCCGTACTTCCGGATGTAGGCCTCGGACAGGCCCCAGCACTCTCGGTCCGAGCATTGTTCCCTGTGAGGGCACTGGCCGAAGCGGTTCTCCCCGAACCGGCGCCAGAACGCGTCGGGGAGGACGGTCACCGGGAACCAGCTGTCGAAAACGGCCGGCGGCTCCACCCGCAGGCACTCCGGGAAGCTCTTCAGGACCAGGGGATGCCCGAAGGGCGCTGCGGCCCCGGCGACCTTTCCCAGGACCTCCGACACCGTCCGGAGATCCGGGACCAACCCGCGGGAGTCCTCGCGCGCCATGGGGAAGTAGTTCCAGAGGTGGATCTCCCGCACACCGGTCCGGCAGAGAAAGGAGACCAGCGAAGCGGCGTCGCGGGCGTTGGCGGTGGTGAGGACGGTGTTGGGGATCACGTTCACGTCCAGGGACGCCAGGTTCTCCAGGCCGGCCGCGGTCTCCCGGAAGGATCCGGGTACCCGCGTGATCGCATCGTGGGCCCGCTCCATTCCCTGGATGCTCACGAAGAACTCGTTGACCCCGCAGTCCACGAGGCGCCTCAGGTAGTCCATGTCCGCCAGCCGCCGGCCGTTCGTCTGGATCTGGATCTTCCCGAACCTTCCCGTTTCGGCCGCCGTGCGGACGTAGCCGTCCAGGTCCGGGCAGGTGGTCGCCTCGGCGCCCGAGAGCACCAGGTTGTCGAACCGGCCGTCGGCCGCGATCTCCTGGAGGAGCCGGCGGAACCGGTCGGCGTCCATGGGGGCGAGCCGCTCCTTGACCCCGGAGAGCATGCAGAGGGAGCAGTCGTTGTTGCAACCGTACCAGACGGGGACCACCACGTAGGTGGAAAGATC
>CAYUBQ010000103.1:3494-11327 GCA_964443135.1 uncultured Desulfobacterales bacterium
GAGAATCCCCGCCCCACGCGGAGGAGCAGGGATCGCACGTCCCCGATGCGAAGCCTCGCGTCGTAGACGTTGACGTCGAAGGAGCGGCGCCCGCTCTCCTCCTCGACCACGTCGAAGAAGTTGACCCGATCGTTCGGTATGCGCTCGGAGACCAGGCCCAGCAGGCCTTCCAGCGCCTCGAAGGGGAGGCTCCGCTCCGCCCCCTGGAGGACCCGGGAGGCCCGGCGCAGCATGTCGCCGAAGGGAAGGCCCGGGTACCAGTGATACTTCGTGAGGGCCCGATCCCGCCGATCCTCCGGGTTCCACTTGAACCCCAGAAACATGAGGAACGGGCTTCCACCCTGCATCACGGAGCGCAGGGCCTTCGGGTCGCTCTCGGCCATCCTCTCCAGCCGGGTGGAAAACTCGAGGTACACCTTGTAGAGACTCCGCCCGCCGGCCTCCTCGAAGCCGAAGTGGACGAAGTCGGAGTCCGGGAACTCGCCGGCAAGGGCCTCCACGTAGGCCTCGGGAGCCTCCAGCTGCCGGCAGATGTGCAGGAGCTTCTCCTGCGGCTCGGGCCCGATCTCCCGCTTGGGGAGCCCCAGGAGGAAACGGTTCGGCTCCACCGTCCCCTCCGACAGCTTGAAGGACCGTTCGAACAGGGGTTGGATCCCCAGGGCCTCGACCAGCGCGATGAGCCGGCCCGTTCTGGAGTGGGATCGAAGGGCCTCCATCGACGCCCGGACCGGGGCCTCGGGCCCAGGCCCAGCCGGTACCCCCGCCGCCGGCGGGCCGAAGCGCTCCTCGTAGCGGGTCAGGACCCGGTCGAGCAGGGATGCGAGCCGTTTGGCCACATGGGGGCTCAGGGTGACCGCATCCTCCCACCGGACGGACGGTTCCCCGGACGAACGGTCCGCTCCCCCGCCGGTCCCGAAGCGCAGGACGATCTCCTCGCGCGTCCCGGTGACCGCTGCGGTGTTCGCGTACACGGTCCGCATCCGGTCGTCCTTCCAGACGACCCGCTCTCCTCCGGCCGTGGATCCCGCCGGGGGCCCGGGGCTCTCCCCTTGTCGGCGCCGGTCTTCCGGCATCGTGCTCACCTCGCCTCCACCGCTCTTGCGGTTGTTCGGAGCGACGCCCCAAAGATACCCCATGACCCGATGCGAGTAAAGAAGCGTTCCGGCCGGATCGGCTCAGAGGACCCGGTCCGGGGAGGAGAGACCGCGGATCAGGTCGCGGGCGACCACACCCGCCGCGCGGGCGCAGCTGTAGGCCATGCTCGCATCCAGGATCTGCCCGCGGGTGGGGGCTCCCATGGCGTAGATGCGGGAGGAGACCCGGCCGGGGCCCCCGGGAGCCCCCTGCACCACCCGGTGGGTCTCGGGGTCGATCCAGACGGCCCCGGTGTCGTATGCGCCCTCCTCGCTTCCGGGCAGGGGCAGGGACTCGGTCCGGACGGTGCCGGAGGCCAGGAGGTTCCCCGCCAGGGGGGCGGGGTTGGTCTCGAAGGAGCGCTTCTGGCCCCGGGCGTCCACCAGGTGGCTGCACCGTTCCTCCCGGCTCCGTCCCCGCGGGTCCGTGTACCGGAAGACAAAGGGCCCCTCCCCGCTCCGCCGTTCCAGGGAGTAACGGTTCCCGAGCCTCACCACCCGGACCACCCCGGCCCGCATCAGGACGAGGAGCTTCTCCGCGTTGACGGGCGGCATGGGGGAGGCGAACAGGAAAAAGGGCGTGGCGAGCTCCCGGTCGAAGCGCCTTCGGTCCCCGGGCGCCAGCTGGAGGTAAATCTCCCGCGCCATGGGGAAGGCCTGGTGGAGCACGGTCTGCCAGCGGAGCTCCCCCCCGGGTCCGTCCCCGCAGCGCGCTTCCCGCAGGTGCCGCTCCAGGAGGGCCTGGGGCCTGCCCCGGGGCCGGACGGCCCCCTTCCAGTCCACGGGCCGGCCGTAGTGGCGCCCGAGGTCCGCGTCCAGGAGCTCGTGGAGGTCCTCCAGGAAGAGAACGCCGCCGTGGGCCCGGCGGCGCTCCTGGAGGTTGGAGTGGGTGAACCGGGCGTTCCGGTAGGGGCCGGTCCGGCCCCGGACCCTTGGAAGGAGACCGCTGCGGGAGTAGAGCGTGACGCTGCGGGGCCGCTCGGAGGTCCGGTAGGCCAGCTCGCCGGAGCCGTTCCGCAGGAAGGAGCCGTCCGCCGTGAGGGTGAGCGCGGCGTCCAGGGCCGACAGGCTCGTCCCGATCACCCCCACCCGGGCGCCCGGCGGCACGGCCTCCTCCAGGAGTCGCGGCGGCCACGGCGAGGGGAAGAACCGGCCGTCCGTGGACGTCTCGAACCAGTGGCCCGTGGCCAGGAGGACCCGGTCGGTCGCCAGCTCCCGGGTTTCGCCCCCTCCGGTCCGGCGGAGAAAGACCCGGAGGGCGCCCCCCTCCTCTCGAAGATCTTGGGCCTCCCACCCCGGGAGGAGCGTCACCGAGGTCCCGAGCCGGCGGAGACGGTCCGCGGACTCCCGGAACCGCTCCTCCAGGTAGACGCCCATGACGCCGCGGGGCACGTAGGTGCAGGGCCCCTCTCGGAGCCAGGGGCTCTCCAGGAAGGGCCGGTACCGGGGGAAGTCGCGGACCAGGGCCGGCCGCCGCTCCTCCAGCCAGTCCTGAAAGTCCTCGGGCCGCCCGTCCACCACGCCCATGTCCCGGGCGCACATGTTGATCAGGTGAAAGGGGAGGGCGTTGCGGTCGGAGTGGGGAAACCCCGGCCCGAAGGTATCCTCGCGCTCCACCACCCGTACCCGGAGGCGGCCCGGGTCGACGGGTGCCCCCGGCGTGCCCCCTTCGAGGGCCCGGGCCAGCTGGAGGAGCACGGCGGTCCCGCTCGCGCCGCCGCCGATGATGGTGAAATCCAATGGCATGCCGCTCCCGTCCGCTCAGGTCCGGTCGATCTCCAGGAGCAGGTCCCCGGCGACCCCTCCAAGGCTGCGGCCCTTGCCCCGCAGGCGAAGCCGGGTGCCGGGCCTCGTGCCGGGCGGGACGCGCACCCGCAGGGTCTCGCGGTTCGAGCCCCGGGGGACGGCGATGGTCACCGAGGTGCCGCTCCTCAGGTCGCCCTCGTCGAGGGCGATGCGGTACGAAAGGTCCTGCTCCCGCCCCTCCCCGGCGGCCCGCCTGAGGGCCGGACGGTTTTCTCCGGCCCCCAGGGCGTTCGCGATCTTCCGGCCCGCCCACGAGAACGCCCTCAGAAGCGGGGGCGTTTTCGCCTGGAGGGCCGGAGACCGGCGATTGGAGACCCGGGCCGGCCCGAAGGGTCCGAAGACGAAGAGACCGGCCATGAAGAAGCCCCGCCCGCCGAAGAAGACCCGGTCGAAGAAGCGCCGGTCCGAGCGGAGTCCGGCCCGCTGGAACTCCCGGAAGAGCTCCCCGGCCATCCGCTGGAACCGGGGGTCGCGAAAGAGGTCCCGGAAGATCTCCTCCTGGGAGTAACGGAAGCCCGCGCCCGGCCCGGCGGCCTCCCGGTGCGCTCCATGAGCCCGGGCCTCGTCGTACCGGCGCCGCTTGTCCGGATCGCTGAGCACGCCGTAGGCCTCGGCCACCTCCTTGAAGCGGTCCTCGGCCCCGGCGTCCCCGGGGTTGCGGTCCGGATGGTACCGGAGGGCCAGCCGCCGGTAGGCGGCTCGAATGGCATCCGGCGGGGCCTCGGTGGCCACGCCCAGGATCTCGTAGTAGTCCTTCATGAAGAGAACGGCCGGGTACGGGGTGTCGATGATCGGTCGACCGGTCCCGGACGATTCGGGACCTGAAACCGGAAGCCTATCCTAGCGTGAACTCCGGGGCGTGAAAAGGGGATTTCAACCCGAACGGGCCGGGAGCCGCGGAAGCGGGCGAGGTGGGAAGGGCAGGCAGGCCGTCGCCCGCGGCTGCCCGGGATGACGGGGGGACGGGCTACGCCTTTCGGGCGAAGGAGGCCGCTTCGAGGCCGGCCACGCAGCCTTCGCCCACGGCCTTGGCCACCTGCCACGGAGGGCCGCAGATGTCCCCGGCCGCGTAAACGCCCGCGATGTTGGTCTCCTGCTTCCGGTTGACGGCGACGTACTGCATGCTCTCCGGGTCCAGGACCACGCCGAGCGTACCGGCGAGCGCCACCGCACCCCGGGCGCCCAGCTCGATGAAGACCCCTTTGACCGGGATCTCGGTGCCGTCGTCCAGCTCCACCGCCTCCACCGCGTCGGTTCCGCGGATCTCCCGGATCCCCCGCCCCAGGTGAAGGGTGACGGCGCTCTCCTCGAGCTTTTCCGCCATGATCCCGGACACCTCGAGCTCCCGGCCGACCAGGTGGACCTCCGGCGTGTAGAGGAGCATGGTGAGGGCCCCGTGGACGGCCGCGCTGGCGCCGCCCGCCACGGCCACGGGCTGGTCGCGGTAGAACCCGGCGTCGCAGTCGACGCAGTAGCTCACGCCCTTGCCGAAGAGCGTCTTTTCACCGGCCACGCCGAGCTTGTTCCTGGAGACGCCCATGGCGAGCACCACCGCCGCCGTGGAGATGACGCTCCCCCCCTCGGCCTCCACCCGGAACCCGGTCTCCGCCGGCTGGAGGTCCACCACGTCCTCTTCCAGAAACACGGCCCCGTGCCGCTCGGCCTGGGTCCGTCCCCCCTCGAGCAGGTCCCCGCCGGCCACCCCGTCCATGCAGCAGTAGTTTTCGATGTGGGCCCTCTGCGCGCTGCTCTTCTGGGCGCGTCCGAGCACCAGGACCCGGACCTTTTTGCGGGCGGCGTGGATGGCGGCCTGGAGGCCGGCCGGCCCGGTGCCCAGAATGACCACGTCGTAACGCTCCTCACTCATGATCCTCTCCTCAGGGGTGGGAATCCTTCCGCGGTTCCCGCGGTCCCGTGTCTTCACCCGGGACGGGTGGTCTCCATACACCGAGCTCGGTCCCGTCCCGGGGCCCGGAAACGGCGGACGAGACGGGAGCCGGCGCCTCGGAATGCGCTACGTGAGCTCGACCTCCCGGCTGTTCTCCCACAGCCCGTGGATGTTGCAGAGGGACGCCGCGTACAGGGTGCCCGGTTTGCCGGTCTTCATGGATACGGTGGCCGCGTGATGGGTGTAGACCGGTCCTTTGTCCGCCCCTTCCGCCGACTCGCCGTGGGCCGTGAACTCGACGGCCGCCACCTGGTAGGGGAACTTGGCCCCTTCCGGGTGGAAGTAGAGTTGAATCCACCGGATGTGGTGGTCCGTGGTGTTCGGGTGGGCGACCTCCTTCCCGAGGGTCACGGTCACCTCGAACATCTCGTCCGCCGGGACCTTTTCCGGGCAGTCGATCACGGGTACGTGCTTTTCCGACTTCCAGTCCGCACTCTGGTACAGATCGCCGATCCTGGCCATGGTGGTCTCCTTTCCTGGGTTGAGGGTCTTCTCGGGTGCCGACCGATGGGACGGCACGGCGCGGCTTCCTTGAAGCCCCATCAGGATAGAAAGGAGCGGGGGCAGGGGCAATGGGGGCTTGCCTGTATTTCCCGCCCGATTCGCCCTACCGGGTTCCCTGTTTGTTCTTGCCTTTTTCCTCTTCAGAGGGTTTGCTGAAATGCCGATGGAGTGAAAGGCCGTCTCGGTACCGGAGGTCCATTGTGGACGTGATCGTCACCCACAAGAACGCCGACTTCGACGCCGTCGCTTCGGCGTTCGCCGCCCAGCTGATCTACCCCGGGGCCGTGCCCGTGCTCCCGTCCGCCCTGAATCCCAACGTCCGGCAGTTCCTCTCCATTCACAAGGACCTCTTTCCCTGGAAGCAGCCCCGGGAGATTCCGTGGGAGGAGGTGCGCCGTCTCGTGGTGGTGGACACGAACGACTGGAAGCGCCTGGACGGGGTGAAGGTCGCCGGGGGGGGCTCCGGGCCGGAGATTCACCTCTGGGACCACCATCTCTCCCCGGCCACCATCGAGGCCTCCTGGGAGCACTCCGTGGCCGTGGGCGCCGCCACCACCCTGTTCGCCCGGCGCCTGGAGGAGGAGGGAATCCCCATCTCCCCCATCCAGGCCACCCTGTTCCTGGCCGGCATCTACGAGGACACCGGGAACCTGACCTTTCCTTCCACCACGCCCGTGGACGCCCAGGCCGTGGCGTTCCTGCTCAGGCGGAAGGCCGACGTGGAGATCGTGAACACCTTTCTCCGGCCGGCCTACGGGCCGAAGCAGAAGGACGTCCTGTTCGACATGCTCCAGGACGCCGAGCGGACCAAGCTCAACGGCTACACCGTGAGCGTGAACCGGTGCGAGATTCAGGGGCACGTCCAGGGCCTCGCGCTGGTGGTGGAGATGTACCGGGACATCGTGAACGTGGACGCGGCCTTCGGGATCTTCACGGAGGCCGGCAAGGACCGGGCCATGGTGATCGGCCGGAGTGCGGTGGACGACCTCAACGTGGGCGCCCTGATGCGGGCCATGGGCGGGGGCGGGCACCCCGGGGCCGGCTCGGCCCTGGTGAAGAGAGGGGCGGTCCCGGAACAGATCCGGGCCCACCTCCTCGAGCTCATCCAGGGCAGCGGGAGGACGGCCGTGCGCATCGGCGACCTGATGTCCTTTCCCGTGTTCACGGTATCGGACGACACCCCCATGAGCGAGGCGGCCCGCGTCCTGCGGGACAAGGGCTGCACCGGGCTGCCCGTGGTCCGGGACGGGAAGCTGGTGGGCGTCATCTCCCGGCGCGACTTCAAGAAGTTCCGCGACGACGGGAAGAAAGACCCTCCCGTGAAGGCCTTCATGTCGAGGGAGGTGCGGACGATCGCTCCGGACCGGAGCGTGATGCACGCCGCCCGCATCATGGTCAAGGACGACATCGGCCGCCTCCCCGTCCTGGAGGGGGGAAAGCTCATCGGCATCGTCACCCGCTCCGACACCATGCGCTACTACTACGACCTTCTCCCCGACTGAAAACCGGGATCAGAAAAACGGGGTCAGGTCTTGAATTTTGACTTTTTTCGTGTATCCTGCCGGCATGACCAGACCGCTTCGCATCGAATTTCCCGGGGCGCTGTACCACGTGACCACGCGCGGCAATGCACGCCGGGCCATATTCAAGAGCGACTCGGACCGATGGCGTTTTCTCGAGGTCCTCGATGACACGGCAGAGAGGCACCACTGGCTCGTCCACGCCTACTGCCTCATGCCCAACCACTATCACCTCCTTGTAGAGACCCCCGAAGGCAATCTCTCCGCAGGCATGCGTCGATTGAACGGCGTGTACACCCAGAGGTTCAATCATCGCAACAATCAGGTGGGTCACCTCTTCCAGGGGCGTTTCAAAGCCATCCTGGTGGAGAAGGACGCCTACTTTCTCGAGTTGTGCCGATACATCGTCCTCAACCCGGTCCGGGGCGGACTGGTGAGCGCCCCCGGCGACTTTGCCTGGTCGAGTTATCGGTCCATGATGGGACTTGTTCCTTCGCCCGCCTGCCTCGTGAAGAAAGCGGTGTTGAGCCGATTCTCCGACGACGGGAAACGCGCCCGGGAAGCATATCAACGGTTTGTCCAGCAGGGTATGGGAGGAAAATCCCCCCTGGAAAGCGTGCAGGATCAATGCCTCCTCGGCGGGGATGGCTTCGTGGAACGTCATCGCCGCCGCATCCAGGACATGGCGGCGCACGGGGAAATCTCACGAGAAAATCGCTTTCTGGGCAGGCCTCCTCTGGAGGATCTTTTCTCAAAAGCGGAAACCAAGGACCAAAGGCATCAGTCGATTGCCGCGTCTCATCTCGAATACGGCTACACGCAGCAGGACATTTCCCGGCACCTTGACATCCATTACTCGACGGTGAGCCGCATCGTAAAGAAGGCGAAAGACAGGGTCAAAACGTCAAAATTCAAGACCTGA
>CAYUBQ010000104.1:0-10975 GCA_964443135.1 uncultured Desulfobacterales bacterium
CTTATTAAGCCATATAAAAATTCTTCTTGTTTATTGGATAGTGACAATCCCTGTTCCTTGCGAACAACCGCGTCCCAGATAACAAAATATCCATCTTCGATACTCATTATTAAACTATTGATACATTCGCCGGGATCCCAGTTGGACGTGCCTGCACGGTGATCCTCAAAAAAATCGTACATCGGAATATTTACGTTCACAGACTGTTGGTTGCGAGGAGTTTGTGTGCGTTTTTTCTTTTTAGCATTGCTGGATTTCTTTTTCTTCATTCTTTTTGCCATACACAATCCCATTCTCACCAAGTATTCAGTTCATATCTTTATCATGTTTCTTGTGGTTTGTCATTTCTACATAGCATAACGCAAAAAATCAGGGGTGCCGTAGGCGTTCCCTGCATTGTCTTGTTAGCCCCTGATTGGCGAGCAAAGTTCAATGATTGATCCGTCTGCAGCCCTGACATAAGCAACAGTTTGTCCCCAGGGTTTTATTTCTGGCTCCTTGAGCGCTATTGCTCCTGCAGCAACTGCCTTGGTGTATGCTGCTGCAACATCCTCTGTCACAAAAGCCAATTCAACCCCCAGCGGCTCATCATTGACATTGGACCGTACATACTTCCCTCCGAGATTCATATCGCCCATTTTGTGAGAGGCGAAAGCCAATGTTGTTTCTCCTGTGTCCAACTCGCCATAGGCCTTGGACTCATGGAGAAATCGTATCTCAAAGCCAAAGGCTTTGTTGTAAAACTCCAAGGTGTCCTGCACGGAGGGCACATAGACGATAGTGTATCCATACTTCATTGATCAGTCTCCTTGTGTCTTTAGTAATTTCTTTCTCTCATTGGTAAAATGCCACCAAGGACGCGGGTCGCCGGCCTCCATGAAGTGAATAGCCGACATGAAGACATCGATTACGCAAGGATCATGTGGCCTGCCTGTTGCTGCGCAAAGCGTATCGAATAACGCAAATGGCGACTTCCCCGCCAGCTCATGTGGGTGATGAACTCCAGCCGCTTTGAGGCTGTCGGCCATTACTCTTCCAATATTCGGAAGCTCCTCAAGGCTCGATACGGTTGTTCGGTCTGGATTCTTCATTCGCGTCGCTCCGGCTAACATTGTGAATAGATGGAAACGCTTCCACCTATACAGCCCCTATATCCGGACTGATTTTCCATCCCATCAAATATTTAGACCAAAAAGTGGAAAAATGGCCCTTGACTTTTCCATCTATTGAAGATAGAAGCGCCTCATGGAAAGGAAGGCCAAGTTCAGACCAGATAAGGATCTCCGATTGATGGACCAGGTTCGTCAGGTGCTTCGCTACCATCACTATGCGTATCGGACCGAGCAAACCTACTGCGACTGGATTGTCCGATTCATCCGCTTTCATGGGGGTAAAACGCACCCGAAGAACATGGGTAAATCAGAGATCGAGTCTTTTCTGAGCCATCTGGCCGTTCAACAAGAGGTTGCCGCCTCTACGCAGTCACAGGCTCTGAATGCCCTGGTTTTTCTGTACAAGCATGTCCTGGACCTGCCCCTCGAGGGGGAGATCGAGGCGGTTCGCGCCAGGCGTCACCCCCGGCCTCCGGTGGTGATGACCCAGGACGAGGTTCGCCGTGTTCTCGGGGAGATGCGCGGAGAGCACCTCCTGATGGCCAGGCTGCTTTACGGGGGCGGTCTTCGGTTGATGGAGGGCATCCGGCTCCGGGTCCAGGACCTCGACTTCAACGGGGCGAAGATCTACATACGCGGAGGAAAGGGGGGCAAGGGCAGGGTCACGGTGTTTCCGGAAAGCCTTCAGGAGGGCCTTCGCAGCCAGGTCGAGAAGGTGCGGACCCTGCACGACCGGGACGTGGCCGAGGGGTTCGGCGAGGTCTATCTTCCCGGGGCGCTTGGGAGGAAGTATCCAGGTGCGGGGCGTGAGTTTGGTTGGCAGTACCTGTTTCCGGCGAAGAAGCGGAGCATCGATCCGCGAACCGGTGCCGAGCGCCGGCACCACGTTCTGGAGTCCGGGCTTCAGAAGGCGGTCAAGCGGGCCGTAGGGCGTGCCGGTATTACCAAGAGGGTGGGATGTCATACCTTCCGCCACTGCTTTGCAACGCATATGCTGGAAAACGGGGTGAACATCCGGGTGGTCCAGGAGCTCATGGGGCATGCCGATGTCAAGACCACCGAGATCTACACCCATGTGATGCAAAAGGACCTCCAGAGCGTCCTCAGCCCGCTGGATGCGCTGGTGGAGGCGAAATATACCGAGCAGATCGTTTGATGGAGTCGCATTGCGGCTCCGATTTTTACGCCGAAATGATACGCTTTGATGGAGCTAGGGTCAAGCCTCTACACGATTGTTGTCGATCAAAGAAGGGTTTTGTCCTGAGCGTAGCGACTCCTGAGGGAGCCGGAAAAGCCGAAGTCTCGAGATCTGCCCGTGGCATTTCAAGAGGTTATAGCGCTACCCGCGGCGCGTGAGCGGGTTTTTGCGAATGCGTCAATCCTGACCGGGCATGATCCATGAAACCCTACGGCCCCCTTTGAACGAGATGCCCCATGGTGGTGGTCGCCCGCCGCCAAAGACCCCCGAGGGCATGAAGGCCACAGAAAGCCCCTTGATGACGGAGCTCGCCTCATTCATGGACCGCTGCCTCTGCCTGGACCTGGAGACCGGGCCGGACGGGGCCATCCTCGCCCTGGGCGCGGCCTTGGGGGAGGAGACCGTTCTCCGGAAGCACCGGGCATCCGTCAGGGCGGCCCTGGACCGGGTTCACGAGATGGCCGGCAGGGCCCGGTTCCTTCTCGGGCACAACCTCCTGGGCCACGACCTGCCCATGATCGAGGCCCGGTTCCCGCAATCGCCCCTCCTTCGGATGCCCGTGGTGGACACCCTCTACCTCTCGCCCCTGGCCTTTCCGGAAAACCCGTATCACCGGCTGGTCAAGGACTACAAGCTGGTGAGGGACTCCCTCAACGACCCCCTGGCGGACGCCCGCCTGGCCGCCTCCCTCTTTTCCGACCAGTGGGAGGCCCTGACCGATGCCGAGGTCCGGGAGAGCGGGCGTCTCTCCTTCTACCACCATGCCTTCTCGGGCGGCGAAGGGTACCGGGGCATTCAGCAGGCCTTGAAGGCCATGGGCGCCGCTTCCGTAGAAGGGAGCGAGGCCTTGGGTATCTTCGAGGGACTCAGCCGGGGCCGGGTCTGCATCCAGGCCTTGAGGGAGACCGTTCCCGGCCGCCTGGAGGACCCGGAGCAGCGGGTGTCCCTGGCCTATGTGCTGGCCTGGATCGGGGTCGCCGGGGGCAACTCGGTGCTTCCGCCCTGGGTAGGCCGCCGTTTTCCCCTGGTGGCGGCCGTGCTGCGGGCACTGCGGGACGTCCCGTGCGGAGATTCGGGCTGCGCGTACTGCGCGGAGGCCCATGACCCCGAAAAGCATCTCCGGCGCTTCTTCGGGTTTTCCGGGTTCCGGCCCGAGCCGGCCGAAACCCGTGGCACGAGCCTTCAGAGGGCCGTCGTGACCAGGGCCATGGGCGAGAGATCCCTGTTCGCCGTGCTGCCCACGGGCGCCGGCAAGAGCCTCTGCTACCAGCTTCCGGCCCAGGTCCGTTTCGTGCGGCGGGGCGTCCTGACCGTGGTGATCTCGCCCCTCCAGGCCCTGATGAAGGACCAGGTGGACAACCTCCGCAACCGGACCGGGGCCCCCAACGCGGCCGCCCTGAACGGGCTCCTCACCGCGCCGGAGCGGGGCGATGTGCTCGAGGGCATTCGGCTGGGCGACGTGGGCATCCTCTACATCTCCCCGGAGCAGCTTCGAAACCGCTCGTTCCGCGACGCGGTCCGCTACCGGGAGATCGGGTGCTGGGTCTTCGACGAGGCCCACTGCCTGTCCAAGTGGGGCCACGACTTCCGGCCCGACTATCTCTACGCCGCCCGGTTCATCAAGGAGTTCTCCGCGGCGAACCAGGGCTTTCTCCCTCCGGTGCAGTGCTTCAGCGCCACGGCCAAGGAGGACGTGCTGAGCGAGATCATCGCCCACTTCCGCACCCACCTGGGTGTGGATCTGGAGGTCTTCAAGGGCGGGGTGGACCGGGACAACCTTCGGTTCGATGTGGAGACCGTTGCGGGCGCAGAGAAGCACCCGCGCCTTCATGCGCTCCTCTCGGAGCGGCTGCCGCCGGACCGCCCGGGATGCGCCATCGTCTACTGCGCCACGCGGAAGGGCGCGGAGGCCGCGGCCGAGCACCTTCAAACCCGGGGCCGGCGGGCCGAGGCCTTTCACGCGGGGATCGACCCGGCCCGAAAGCGCGACATCCAGGCCGACTTCGTGGACGGCCGGGTCCGCGTCATCTGCGCCACCAACGCCTTCGGCATGGGCATCGACAAGGAGGACGTGCGCCTGGTGGTCCACCTGGACATTCCCGGGTCGCTCGAGAACTACGTACAGGAGGCCGGCCGTGCCGGCCGGGATCGCCTCGATGCCGAGTGCGTGCTCTTCTACGACGAGGAGGACATCGAGACCCAGTTCAGGCTCTCCGCCCTCTCCCGCCTCGATCGGCGGGAGATCGCCCGCATCCTTCGGGTGCTCCGGCGCGCCCGGCGGGACCGTGAAGGCAACGTGGTCCTCACCACGGGCGAGCTGGTGCGGGACGAGGAGATGGAGGGCGTCCTGGAGCCGGATGAGCGCGGGGCCCACACCAAGGTGGTCACGGCCGTCTCCTGGCTGGAGCGGGCCGGGTTCCTGGAGCGGAACGAGAACCGCACCCAGGTCTTTCAGGGCCGCCCGCGGGTGAGGACCCTGGAGGAGGCCGAGGCCCGAATCGACGGGCTCGGGCTCTCCGAGCGCCGGAAGGGGCGTTGGCTGGCGATCCTCGAGACCCTGATGAACGCGGATACGGACGAGGGGTTCAGCGCGGACGAGCTGGCCGAGCTGGGCGCGTTCAGGAGCGAACCGGACGAAGGCACCCCCTCCGGCAAGGCCGAGACCGAGGCCCAGAGGGTCCTGCGCACCCTCTACGACATGGCCGCGGCCGGCCTGATCCAGAAGACCCTCCTCATGTCGGCCTTTGTCCGCTACAAGGTGGCGACCCACTCGGGCGTGCTCCTGGACCGGGTCTGCGAGCTGGAATCCGCCATGCTCGAGGCCCTCCGGGAGGAGGCCCCGGATGCGGAAGGCGGCGAGCCGGTGGTCCTCTCCCTCCGGCACCTCAACCAGCGCCTCCTGGACCGGGGCCACGGGCAAAGCAACCCGGAGATCCTTCGAAATCTCCTGGCCGGCCTCTCCCAGGACGGCAAGGGTCTGGCCGGGAGCCGCGGGAGCCTCGTCTTCGGGTACGCGGGCCGGGACCGGTACCACGTGAAGCTCCAGCGGGACTGGCCCTCCCTCATTCAAACGGCCGAGCTCCGCCGCGACGCGGCCCGGGCCGTTCTGGACGCCGTCATCCGCCGCATCCCCGAGGGCACTCCCCCCGCAGGCCATGTGCTGGTGGACTTCTCCGCCGAGGACCTGCTCGCCGCCCTCGAGACCAACCTGATCCTGGCCGGCCGCATCCGGGATCCCCTGGCCGCCATCGACCGGGCCCTGCTCTTCCTCCACGAGCAGCGCGTGATCACGCTCCAGAAAGGACTGGCCGTCTTCCGCCAGGCCATGACCATCCGGGTCCTGACCGAGGCCGGGGGCCGGCGGTACGGCAAGGGCGACTACGAGCCCCTTGCCCGGCACTACAGCGAGCGCATCTTCCAGGTCCATGTCATGGACGAGTACGCCCGCCGGGGCGCGGAGAAGGTCGGCCGGGCCCTCGCCCTGGTGATGGCCTACTTCACCCGGAGCAAGACCGAGTTCGTGCGGCAGTTCTTCCCCGGCCGGACCGAGATCCTGGAGCGGGCCACGGGCGGGGAGTCGTTCCGGCGCATCGTGGACGACCTGGAGAACCCGCACCAGTCCGCCGTGGTGGCCGCCCCGGAGGACGAGAACATGCTCGTGCTGGCCGGTCCCGGCTCGGGCAAGACCCGGGTGGTGGTCCATCGCTGCGCCTACCTGCTGAGGGTGCTGCGGGTGAGGCCCGAGAACATCCTGGTGCTCTGCTACAACCGGAGCGCCGTCTGCGAGCTCCGCCGGCGCCTTCGAAGCCTGGCCGGCCGCGACGCCCTCGGCGTCACCGTGCAGACCTACCACGGCCTGGCCCTCCGCCTCACAGGCCGCTCCCTGCTGGGCCGGGACCTTCGCGACGAGCTCGCCGAGGAGGGCTTCGGCCGCCTCATTCAGGATGCGACCGCCCTGCTCGAGGGCGATGCGGAGACCTTCGGGCTGGAGAAGGACGAGCTCCGCGACCGGCTGCTCCGCGGCTACCGGCACATCCTGGTGGACGAGTACCAGGACATCGACGAGGACCAGTACCGGCTCATCTCGGCCATTGCCGGACGATCCCTTCAGGAGGAGGAGAAGCGTCTGAACATCCTGGCCGTGGGCGACGACGACCAGAACATCTACCAGTTCCGCGGGGCCAACGTGGCGTACATCCGGCGATTCCAGGAGGATTACGGGGCGTCCACCCATTTCCTCGTGGAGAACTACCGCTCCAGCCGCCACATCATCGAGGCGGCCAACGCCCTGATCTCCCGAAACCGCGACCGCATGAAGAAACGCCGCGCCATCCGGATCGATCACGGTCGCGAAAGCCTCGAGCCGGGCGGACGCTGGGCTCGGCTCGATCCCCTTTCGGCCGGCCGCGTGCAGGTCCTCTCGGGCACGGACGAGACGGAGCAGGCGGTTGCCGCGATCGGGGAGCTGCTGCGCCTTCGGGATCTGGACAATGACCTTGCCTGGGAGCGCTTTGCCGTTCTGGCCCGGGAGTGGAGCCTGCTCCATCCCCTGCGCCTTCTGCTGGAGGAGCGGGGCGTGCCCGTCTCCATGTCCCTGCCGCCGGACAAAATGCCGCCGCTGTTCCGCATCCGCGAAAACGCGGCGTTCCTGGAGGCCCTGAAGGCCGACGACCGGTCCCCGGCCCGGGCATCCGACCTGGTGGAACGGCTCGACGGCCTCTTTCCCGGCCGGGCCGGGGACCCCTGGGTGTCGCAGCTCCGGGGCATCCTGGAGGACTGGCGCGAGGAGAGCGGGGATGCCGAGCTCCCGGCGCGGCACGCCGCGGAGGCCCTCTACGAGAGCCTGGCCGGGATGCGGCGCGAGCGGAGGCTCGGCCGTGGCGTCTTCCTGGGCACGGCCCACGGGGTCAAGGGCATGGAGTTCGATCACGTGATCATCCTGGACGGGGGCTGGGACCGTGACTGCCGGGGGCCCCGGGCCGAGGAGGAGAGGCGTCTCTACTACGTGGCCATGACCCGGGCCCGGGAGACCCTGTGCCTGCTCCGACGCGAGGACGCCCGCAATCCTTTTGCCGGGGCTCTTGACGGCGATGCCGTCCTTTGTCGCCGATCCGCGCCCCACCCGGAGACGGGGCCCGGCCGGGAGGCCTTTCTGCGCGGCTGGGCCCTCCTGGGCCCCCAGGACCTCCACCTGGGCTACCCGGCCCGCTTTCCCGCGGACCACCCCATCCACGGGTCCCTATCGGCGCTTCACCACGGGAGCCGCCTGGAACCCCGGGTCCGAAACGGCCACGTGATCTTGACGGATGGAGCCGTCCCGGTGGCCCGGCTCTCCAGGGCCGCAGCTGAAGCGTGGCGCGACCGTCTGGACCGAATCTCGTCCATTCGCGTGGCGGCCGTGATCCGCCGTTTCCGGGACGACGGGGACGCCGCGTACCGCGGCACCTGCCGCGTGGACGCCTGGGACATCCCCCTGGTGGAGATCCGCTTGGAAAGGGACGCCCCGGCACGCTGATTCCGCTTTGACGGATTCGCAAAAACCCGATCACAGCCTCTTCTGGAGCTTCCATGAACGACGAGCGACCGACCTCCAAATCGAGAAAAGGCCTGTATGCGGTGCGGGTTCCGGAGCCGTTCATCCCGGCTTTCGCCCGGGCCCAGGCGTACGTCTCCGACTACTTCCGGGACCGGACCCTGGACCCGGCCAAGGGCTTCATCGAGATCTCGGGGGAGCGGTACATCCTGGTCCGCGCGGCCTCCATGTCCAAGGAGTTCTTCGACCTCGTCACGTCGCTCTACCGCGATCGTGGAGAGAAGGAGGCCCGGGCGGTCACCCTGGGTTTCCTCTTCGACATCGCACACTCCATCGGCAAAGCGGATGCGAAGCGGTTCTTCTCCAGGATGGAGGTGAGCGACCCCATCGAAAAGCTCTCCGCCGGGCCCGTCCACTTCTCCCACACCGGCTGGGCCTTCGTGGAGATCCTCCCGGAGTCCAACCCCTCGCCGGACGAGGACTACTACCTGATCTACGACCATCCCTTCTCCTTTGAAGCGCACACCTGGCTCGAAAGCGGAGAGCAGACCGATTTCCCCGTCTGCGCCATGAACGCGGGCTACTCGTCCGGCTGGTGCGAGGAGAGCTTCGGCATTCCCCTGGTGGCTGCGGAGATCTCCTGCCGCGCCAGGGGGGACGAGCAGTGCCGGTTCATCATGGCGCCCCCGTCCCGCATCAAGGACCACATCGCCCGGTACGGGAAGCAGACCGAGGCCGGGGCGGCGGAGTTCGGCGCCGTCGAGATCCCCGAGTTCTTCCAGCGAAAGCGGCTGGAGGACGAGCTGATGAAGAGCGAGAAAACGGTTCGGGCGCTGCTCAACGCCCCCAAGGACAGGGCGCTTCTTCTGGACAGGGAGGGGCGGATTCTGGCCTTGAACGAGCCGGCGGCTCGTGCCTTCGGGAGGGAGACGGACGACCTGATCGGTCGAAACGCCTTCGATCTCTTCCCGCCGCCTTTGTCCGAGTCCCGTAGGGCCTATCACGAGCAGGCGGTCCGGTCCGCCCGCTCCCTCCGCTACGAGGACAACCGGGAGGGGCGCTGGATGGACACCACGGTGGATCCGGTCCTGGACGCCAACGGCCGGGTGGCGCGCGTGGCCGTGGTGAGCCGGGACATGAGCGACTACAAGCGCATGCAGGAGGCGCTTCGCAAGGAGAAGGAGTTCAACGCCACCCTGGTCCAGACCTCGCCCGCCTTTTTCGTGGCGATCGACGCCGAGGGCAGGACCCTGCTCATGAACGACGCCATGCTCCGGTCCCTGGGGTACTCCCAGGAGGAGGTGCTCGGAAAGAGCTACCTGAACGCTTTTGTCTCCAGGGAGGACTGGCCCGCCCTGCAGCAGGGGTTCGAGTCCCTGAGCGCCCATGGTGCCCTCCGGACCCTGGAGAGCCGGATGAAGACCAAGGACGGCCGCGAACGCATGGTCGAGTGGCACGGCCGCCACGTCTTCGGCGAGGATGGGACGCTCGACTTCTTCTTCGCCCTGGGGATCGACGTCACCCAGCGAAAGCAGGCCGAGGACGAGCTGTGGAGGCACCGCGATCACCTGGAGGAGTTGGTGCGGGAGCGAACGGACCGTCTCTCCCGGACCAACGAGCAGCTCCAGCGGGAGATCGCGGAGCGGGCCCAGGCGGAGCAGGCCCTCCAGAAGAGCGAGACCATGCTCCGGGCCATCTTCGACCAGACCTTCCAGTTCATCGGCGTGCTGCGGCTGGACGGGACGGTGATCCAGGTGAACCAGACGGCCATGGACTTCGTCGGAACGAGCCGCGCGGAGATCAACGGCCGGCCCTTCTGGGAGACGCCGTGGTGGGTCCACTCGCAGGAGGAGCAGGAGATGCTGAGACGGGGCGTCGAGCGTGCGGCGAGGGGGGAGCTCGTCCGGTACGAGGCGACCAATGCAGCGCCGGACGCGCGCACCGTTCGCATGGACATCTCCATCAAACCGGTCCGGGACACGGAGGACCGGATCGTCCTGCTGCTCTGCGAAGGGCGGGACATCTCCGACCTCAAGACCGCCATGGAAGACCTTCAGGCCCGGGAAGAGGAGCTCAAGGTCCAGTCCCGCAGCCTGGAGGAGGCCAACATCGCGCTCAAGGTCCTCCTCAAGCAGATGGAGGAGAAAAAGCGCGGCGACCAGGAGAACGTGCTCTCCAACCTGAGGCAGCTGGTCCTGCCCTACATCGAGAGGCTCAAGCGGAGCGGGCTCGGGAGCGAGGAGCGGGCCATCGTGAACACTCTGGAGTCGAACCTGAACAACATCACCTCCCCGCTCGTCCAGCGGCTCTCGTCCACCGCGCTCGGGTTGACGCCCATGGAGATCCGGGTCGCCCACCTGGTGCGCGAGGGCCTCCGCAACAAGGAGATCTCCGAGCTTCTGGGGGTCTCGTTGAACACGGTGTCCAGCCACCGGCACAAGATCCGCTCCAAGCTCGGACTCAGGAACGAGGGCGCCAACCTCCGCTCCTACCTGATGTCCCTCGAAGAGTAGGCCTCTGACGGTCATGACATGGTGTTGCAGAACAGTGGTTTTTTGCCACTGCTTTATCACCGAATTAACAAGCTTGACGGGTCTGGTTTCTTCAAATAAGAAGAAGCGTACGATCCGTCCACCCCTGTTTCCATCTCCATCCTTCTTCCGAAACCCAAGCCGTGCCGATCCGGTCGCGACAGACCGAACCGGGTCCCAGGGATCGAACATCATCCCCTGATGATCTCATTGGCTGACGCATTCGCAAAAACCCGCTCACGCGCCGTTGGAAGCGCTGGTACCCGTTGAAGCCCCACGGGCAGATCTCGAGGCTTCGGGCTTTTTGCGACTCTATCAGGATTGACGCATTCGCAAAAACCCGCTCACGCGCCGCTGGAAGCGCTGGTACCCGTTGAAGCCCCACGGGCAGATCTCGAGGCTTCGGGCTTTTTGCGACGTCATCAATGATTCGTGCCCGTGCCGTTTCTGTGGAAGGACACAGAGGTGGCCGGTGTTGAGAAGCCGCCCGCGCTGCGCTTCCGAGCAAGGCGGGCCCAGAGGGATCGTTTCCTGCCGGAGACGCTTCGAGGAGGTCACAGATGATGAAGGTGCTGGTGAGCGACGCGCTGTCGGAGGTGGG
>CAYUBQ010000105.1:0-10738 GCA_964443135.1 uncultured Desulfobacterales bacterium
CATTTCCCCTGAAACAGTGGAATGCCTCAGGTGACAAACCCGCCAGCCTCTACGGCTCGTTCCGGTTGAACTGGAGCAAGCCCCCAGAAGCACACACTTTTCATCTTGAATTCAAAAACGGAATCGCCGATTCTTTTTTTGGAGGAAAGCAAAGGCCGGAAGCAGGTGCTAGCGCACCTAGATCGATGCAGTTCTGAATCGCCATTTGTAAGATGTCGATGTCGCTTCCGGGTCGCATACGACCCGAAGCCGCTGAGCCGAACAAGTAGGCGGCGACAATCGGGCGGCACCCGGAAAATAACGATTGGGTTCACTCGGACAGGTGTGTCATGTCAGTTTTCATCTTGCGATACGCTCTCAGCGTGAGGCATGGACAAGCTTTGTCCTTTGTTCACACTGGGTCAATATCCTTCAGTTTCTCCCGCCGGTCAAAACCATTTTTCAGAATCGCAAGGATCACCCCCACGGGGTGTGGACCCGCTTTCGAGGCCCGCCCCGGCTCATTGGCGGCTCGACCCTGTCGGGCGGCGAAAAGCAGCGGGTCTCCACCGCCAGGGCGATTTTGAAAGACACGTCCATCGTCCTGCTCGACGAAGCGGCCGCCTGCCTGAATTTTTCGACCGGCGCTTCAGAAAAAAGTTGACTCACCCCATTCTAGAAGTCGTAGGTGAGCGTCAGATAAAACGCCCTTGCATTGCTCCCTGCGTACTGATTCTCACCCGACCAGAAGCTGACGAACTCTGAATAGGTCTCGTCGGTCAGGTTTTTCACGTCCAGGGACAGCTTCCAGAGCCCGCCCAGGGTCTGAATCACCTTCAGGTCGATGATGTCATACCCGTCGTAGGCGTTCTGGTTGGTGGCGTCGGTGAACCATTTCCCTGCAGCGTCATACCAGCCCCTGACCTCGGTGGTCTCCCACGGAAGCGTGTACTGGACCCCCACCTTGAGATGGTACTCGGGGACATTGGCCAGTTCGTTGCCCGCATTGGGCCCGTTCTCGAACTGCGTGTCGTGGTGGGTATAGGCGGCAAAAAGCTCGAGAGCATCCAAGGGGCGGACGTTCAGCTCCAGCTCATGGCCCTTCCGTGCGGCGTCGCCCTGGCTGACCCACTCACCCCGCACAAAGGCGAGGCCGGCTTCTTCCTGGTCGAAGTATGCGTACCGGAACAAAAGCCAGTCCCACGGCTGGGCCTTGAACCCGAGCTCCCAGAAGAAGAAGTCTCTTTCATCCGGTGCGTTGGCGGCATACTTGTTCGTGCCGTAGGGAAGCGCAAAGGTGGTGGCCGCATTCCCGTACAAGCTGATCTGCTCGACAGGCGTTACAATCACACCGCCTTTGTAGGTGGTGACATCGTAATCCTTCATGTCCCTGTGAAGGCCGGTCACCGAGTTGGTGGTGTCGCCGCTGAACCGGTCGTGGCGAATGCCGCCGAAGAGGCGCAGCAGGGACACGGGCTCGTACACGGCCTTCGCGTAAGCCCCGTAGTCGATGAAATCAAAGACACCGTTGTCTTCATCGCCTGCGACGAGCGTGTCTCTCCGCCTCGCCGTGGTGTTCCAGACCTCTCCTTCGCTCTCGAAGATGCGGTAGTCGAATCCCACGTCCAACTCGAGGATCTGGTCCGCTGCGGGCTTCGTGTCCCAGCCCAGGTTCGTCAGAAAACCGTAGGTCTCGTTTTCCCAGTGGCCTTCCGTTTGTCCGCCGCCCCAGTCCGCATATCGCGAGTAGGTGTCATGGATGGTCCAGAGCTTGGCCTCGAGGTCGAGTTCCGGACCCAAAGCCCAGTCGAAGTGCAACGAGCCCTCGGTGAGGTCCTTGTATCCTCCGTCGTCCTCGGAGGTGGGGATGCTCTGCCTGGGGTCCTCCCGCCAGAAGCTTTCGGGCAGGTAGCCGGCGGTCTCCCAGTCCGCGTTGTACACATGGGTGTGGAGGCCCACCTGGATGTCCTCATTGGGCCGGTAGTACCACTTGCCGTAGGCGTTCTGCCGTTCGCGATGGGCGTCGTCGCGCCATCCGTCCGCGTCGTAGTACTCCACCGAGTAGACCTGGTTGAAACGGTTGTCGAAGTGTTCCTTCCCAAAGGTGACATAGGCCTTTTTGTGGTCCCAGCTTCCATAGGAGGTCTTGGCCTTCATGAAATCGCCGCGGGTCCTCGTGTGGAAGTGGAGGATGCCGGCCCGGCTCCAGTTCCCGTACCTCGCGTCGATGGGGCCCTTGATCAGCTCCACCCGGTCCACCTCCTCGGGCGTCAGCTGGTTGAGATCCGGCGCTCCGTCCGCGCTGCCCAGGTGGCTGTTGATGGGGATCCCGTCAATGGTGACCACGGTGTGGTTCCCGTGGCTGTTGTTGTCGTGTCCCCTGAGCGTGAACCCGTTGGGAACACCTCCGTTCCCGTAGTCCCCGATGGAGATGCCGGGCAGCTTCCGCAGGAGCTCCAGCGCGTTGTCCACGTTTTCGTACTTGATCTCGTCGGCGCCCAGGACGTCCACGGAACCGGGCAGGTCGATGTTGTCCGTAACCGAGGTTTGTTCCCGGACGTGGACCTCCCCGATGTTCATGAACACCTTGCCCGACCCTGGTTCCAGGGTTTCCTGGGCCTCGTCCTCGGCGAGCGAAGGCTGTGCTGTGCAGAAAAGCGATGCCCACAGCAGAAGGATTCCTGCGAAAAAGGCCGTTCTGAATCGCGTCATGTTGCCTCTCCTTTCCCAGAAATGATCGTATGACCGCACCCACAGGTGCGCCGGTTCCCCCGGTGGAGGAAACCGGCAAAGGACCGCCAGAGGCCGATGACGGCCTTTGCAGTCGCGGCGGCCCGCACGCTGAGGGGTGGACGTGGTGAATGATGCCCCCGCCCGGTTGACGGGGAGATGGCGCAGGGGTATAAGGCGGGAGGGAATCCCTCACATCGAGGGCCCACCAGGAAGGCAGCCGGCTCACCTTGGCGGGGGATCGGCTGCCTTCCGCCCCTCGAAACACTTATGCTCCGGCTTTGGATTCGCTCGGATCACCTCCTTTCTCCTCACGCCGTCGGCGTCAGGTCAGCTCGAACACGATGGTCAGCTCGACCGGCACCTCGCCCTGAAAGTGTCTCTGCGGCGGGACCGGAAACGGGCCGGCGTCCCGGATGGCCTGAAGAGCGGCCTGGTCCAGCAGTCGGTTGTCGGACGACTTGTGGATGCAAACGCCCTGGGGCCTGCCCTCCTTTGAGATCACGAAACGCACCGTGGTCCGGCCCTCCTGGTTCCGCTCCTTGGCGGGCTCCGGGTATCGCTTTTTCTGTTCTATGCGTAGCCGAACGAGGTCGAAGTAGTCCCGCGCCGTGTCGAACTCCCCGCCCGCCGGTTCAACCGGAGGAGCCGGCTGCCAGCGCGCCGCCGGAATTCCGGCCGTCTGCGGGAGATCGGGGACGGGGATCGTCTCCACCAGGCTTTCGGGCGTTTCCGCATCGACCGGATCCGTTTTCATGGGTTTCAGAGGGGGAAGGGGCCGAACGTCGGTGCGGGGTTTGTGGAGGTCCACGTCCTGCGGCTGCTTTCTGGGCCTGGGGCGGGGTCGGGGAATGGCCCGGGTTTCGGGCTTGGAGACGTCCGCAAGAGACAGCTCGATGACGCTCACATCACGGGAACGATAATCATCGACCAGGTGGTGGAAAAGCACGGTGTGAATACCCAGGGAGAAGAGCACCAGTCCCCTGAAAAGCCTGTTCGCCGGTTGTTTTCGTGCATTCACCACCCGTACCTACCTCTTCTCCTGGATCCCGCTGATGTCCAGGACGCGGTCGCAAACCCGGTTCATCAGGGCCTTGTCGTGACTGACGGCCAGCAAGCCCACCCCGTTCTCCCTCACGTAGGCGAGCAGCATGTGCCAGATCTGGGCCTGTGTCAGGGCGTCCAGCATGGTGGTGATCTCGTCGGCCACCAGGTAGCGGGTCTCCGGTCTCAGGACCCTCGCAATGGCCACGCGCTGAAGCTCGCCTCCCGAGAGCTCGTAAGGCTTTCGCTCGAGCCACGTCTCATCGACGTGGAAGTGTCGAAAGGTTTCTTGCACCCGAGGCCCCGGCTCTGCGAGGGAATCGAGGATCGACCACCTGGGGTTGAGCGCGGTCTCCGGGTGCTGGAAAACCATCTGGGCCGGGCAGTACCCCCTGTCCGGCAAGCCGGCCCCGTCGAGGAGCACCTCTCCCCGGGACGGCGTCAGAAATCCTGTCAGGAGTCCGGCCAGGGTGGATTTCCCCTGCCCGCTGAGGCCGGTCAGACCGACGATCTCGCCGCGGCCCAAGGAAAGGGTGGCACTCGAGAGGATCCACGGCAGCTTGCGGCCGTATCGAAAGGAGACGTTTCTGGCCTCAAGCATGATGGCACCTCACGAGTCCTCCCCGCAGGGAGCGGAAGGGGGGGAGCCCTTCGCTGCACCCTGAGGAGCCTTCCGGGCAGCGATCCCGGTAGGGACACGCCGCCAGGCCCTGCCCGGGTGCAGGCTGGTCGCCGGGGACCGGCTCGAAGCCGTTGTTCGGGAGCGCGAGCCAGAGGGCGCGTGTGAACGGGTGCCGTAGCCGTCCTCCCCCGTCCCGAAAGTCGCCGACCGGGGCCTCTTCCACCACGGTCCCTGCGTAAAAGACCGCCACCTTGTCCGCCACCTCGAGGACGCTCTCCAGCTCGTGAGAGATGAGGAGGACGCCTCGGCCCTCGTCCGCAAGGTCCCGAAGATGACGGAGGCTCTCCCGGAGGATGTCCGCATGAAGCCCGGGTGTGGGCTCGTCAGCGACGAGAAGGTCGGCGTTTCCCACTGTAGCCGTGGCCAGCAGGACCCGCCGGGCCATGCCGCCCGAGATCTGAAAGGGGAAAAGGCGCTCCGCAGAAGCGGGAAGCCCATAGCGCTCGAACGCGCGCCGCTGCCGCTCGGCCGCCGTCTTTTTCCCCGCCCCGCTCAAGAAGGCGGCCCGCCGGACCTGCGCCCCGATCCGCTGGAGCGGGTCGAGAAAGGCCACGGACTGGGGGACCAGGGCCATCTCCCGACCGCGGAGCACCTTCTGTCGCTCCGGGGTGAGCGGAGTTCCTTTGAACCGGATTCTCCCGGAGACCCGGGCGTTTCCGGGCAGCGTGCCCAGCACGGCGTGGGCGAGCAGGCTCTTACCGGAGCCGCTGGCGCCTGCCACCGCCACCAGCTCGCCCCGGCCCACGTGGAGGTCCAGGCCGTTGAGCACCTGCATATCCTTGCGGATCAGACCGGTGTCGTATCGCACGAACGAGAGGGTGAGATGACGCACATCCAACATGGTTCACTCCTGGCTGGTCCTGGGGTTGACGAGGGTTCGGATGTTCTCGCCGAGGATGTCGAAGGCCTTCACCATCAGGAGAAGGGCCGCTCCGGGGATGACGGCCAGCCACCAATACCCCGTGGAGAGGTGGCGAAGGGACTCTCCCAGAAGGATGCCGATCGAAGGCAGGTGCGGGGTCAAGCCTATGCCGATGAAGCTCAGTGCCGCCTCGTGGGCGATGGCGTGAGGAAACATGAGAATGAGGGCCACGAGGAACTGAGGTACCAGGTGGGGGAAAAGGTGGCGGCGTGCGACCCAAGCCTTGCTCCGGCCCAGCTTGGGCGAGGCCTTGACATAGTCGTTCGTCTTGAGGTGAAGGGCCTCCGCGCGAATGATCCGGGCGATGCCGGGCCAGTGGGTGATCGCGACGGCCACCACCACGCCGGGCATCCCGCCGCCCGCGGCAAAGCAGATCAGGATCTGGAAGACCAGGTGGGGAAGGCTCAAGAAAAGGTCCACCAGCCAGGTGACGAAGAGGTCCACTTTCCCGCCCAAAACGGCTGCGGAAAGCCCCAGCACCACCCCCAGAACCGAGCTCACCGCGGCCGCCGCAAGGCCCACGGCCAGGCTGAGCCGCAGGCCGAGCAGGACCCGTGTGACCATGTCCCGCCCGAGCCAGTCCGTGCCGAAGAGATGCCCGGCCCCGGGGGGCAGGTTTCGCTGCCCCAGGGAGGTCTCCAGCCCGGACCTCCCCACGGCAAGCCCCAGAAGGAGGATCAGGAGGATGAATCCCACACAGGCCGTGATGGCCGCAACGGTCCGTCCCCGCCGGTGCCGGAGGGAAGGCATCCATCGGCGGAGTGGCAGGAAGGCCGACCCGGTTTCTCGGGCCAAGACGCCGGTTGTGCTCATGGCTGCCCTCCGATGCGGATCCTGGGATCGACCCAGCGGTAGAACACGTCGGCCAGGGTGTTGCCGGCAAAGACGAAGAGGGCGCTGAAGAGCACGATGCCCAGCAGGAGGGGCACGTCACTCCTCAAGCCCGCCTGGATCGTGGTGAGGCCGAGCCCGGGGTAGGAGAACACCTGCTCGGCCAGGACGGCCCCGCCGAAGAGCTCCGAAAAAGAAGCGAACTGGATGGTCAGGGCGGGCAGGGAGATGTTCCGAAGGCCGTGGTGAACCACCAGCCCCCATGTGGTTTCCCCCTGGGCCCTGGCAAAGAGGGCATACTCGCTTTCCAGCACCTCGATGAGCTTCTGCCGGGTGTGAAGGGCCATCTTGGCCACACCGATGATGCTGAGCGTGACGGCGGGGAGCAGGAGATGATGAAGCCGCTCCCAGAAGGACACGTCGGCCAGCGTCTTTCCAGGGGGCGCGGCGCAGCAGACAGGGGTGACCTGGAGGTGGACCGAAAAGATGATCAGGAGGACCATCCCCAGCCAGAAGGCCGGCGTGGAGGCCAGCGTGTAGGCATAGAAGCGGACGGCGCGATCCAGCAGAGAGCCGCGCCACGCGCCCGCCACGAGACCGAGGAGATAACCCAGGATCCCGGAGAGGAACCACGCGGCGGCCATGAGCCAGAGGGACACCAGGAACCGTTCGCCGATCACCTCGGCCACCGGCTTGTTGAAGATGAGGGAGTCGCCCAGGTTGCCGCGCGCGATCTGGCCGAGCCATTTGAAAAACCGGGCGGGCGGCGGCTGGTGCAGCCCCCATCGTTCGGCGATCTGCTCCCGCTGCTCCGGGCTCATGCGCATCATGTCGTCCCCGATGTAGGCCCGCACCGGATCGATGGGCGAAAGGCTCACCAGGGTGAAGGAGATGACGCACACACCCGCGAGAAGTGAGAGCAACTGAAAAGCCTTGTGGAGAGGATAGCGCATCATGTCCCTCTCTCCGAGACCCACGACCACTGGGGAAGGTTGGCGATGATGAAGGATCCGTGCTGCTCGGTGGCGGGATCGCCCACATCGAGGCGCCGGTCCACGAAGTAGGTGTGGTCCAGATTGACGAGCCAGGCCCATGCGGCGTCTCCCCGGGCGCAGTACCCGGTCTCCCCGTCCCACTGGGCCTGCCTCCAGTGGAAGACGGCCTGCTTCAGGGACGGCGCGGCCATGGCGCCCTCCAGATGGCGGTCCACCGTGGGGTTCCGGTAGAACCCGGCGTTGTGTAAATTGTCCCCGATCCGCTCGCCGTAGTAGAGGTTGTGCATCTCGGTCTGGTCCAGGCTGCCGAACCCGAAGAGGACGGCGTTGGCGTGCATCATGCGGTAGATGTCGTCCCAGCTCTTTCCGGTGACCTCCGCCTCGATGCCGACCTTGCGCACCGAATCGGAGACGGCAAGGGCCAGGGCCTGGCGCAGGCTGTCGTTCGCCGGGTAGAGGAGGGTGAAGACGGCCTCCTTCCCGTCCTTCTCCACGGTGCCGTCCCCGTCCGCGTCCGTCCACCCCCCCTCCTCCAGGATCCTTCGGGCCCGATCCAGGTCTCCGTCCTGGATCACGGCCTCGGGCTGATCCCACGGCAGGGTGCTCACGGGGCCGTGGGCCGGGGAACCGAATCCCTCCAGGATGCCCTCCACGAGGGCCTCCCGGTCCACGGCCCAGTTGACGGCCTTTCGGACGGCGAGGTCCGCGGTCACGTCGTTTCCCACGGGATGCCCCTCCGGCGAGGGGGTCTCCTGCACGGGAACGCAAGGAAAGCAGATCCCGCGGTTGTCCACACTGGGGATCGCGTGGAGGCTCATGCCGGGGATCTCCTTCCGGGCGAGGATCTGGGGCACGCGAATCACGTGGACCTCTCCGGCCCTTGCCGCGGCAAAGGCGGCGTCCTCCTCCATGAACACGAAGACCACGCGCTGAATGCGGGGGACGGTGCCGTAGTAATCGGGGTTGGCCTCCATGATCAACTGCCGCCCCTCCTCCCACTGCACCATGCGGTAGGGCCCGGATCCCACGGGGTTTCTGCCGTAGTCCTCGCCGTAGGCGTGGGCCGGCACGATACCCAGCGTGATCAGCCGGTTGACGAAGGTGATCTGGGGGACCCGGAGCCGGATCTCCACCGTGTGCTCCCCGGTGGCTACGGCCTCCTCGAGGACGGTCACGTCGGTCTTCCCGCCGGCCCGCGCCGCCTGGTTGAAGGTGAAGGCCACGTCCCGGGCCGTCACAGGCTTTCCGTCCGAAAAACTTGCGTCCCTGCGGATCCGAACGCGCCAGATGCGCCGGTCCTCGCTCAGCTCCCAGTGCTCGGCCAGGTCCCCCTCGAGGCCCTGCTCCGGGGTCCGCTTCAGGAGCGTGCTCTGAAAGAGCGGGGTCCCGTAGCCGCCCCAGCCCATCAGGGGATCGAACCCCTCGTCCGGCTCCAGGTCGAGGGCGATGACGAGCGTACCGTCCTCGGAAGGCCCTCGCGTCTGTTGGGTTCGGGCCTCGGGCTCCGGGGCCTGCGCCTCCCGGTCCTCCGCCTTCTGGCAGGCCGCGCAGAGCAGGATCGCGAGAAGCACGGCTTTCGAGATCACGGTGATTCGACTCATCGGTTTTCCTTTCTTTTGTACGCGCGGATCATTTTAGAAATCCTTCTCCGTGGCGAGACAGAGCCTTCCCGCCCCTGCGGCCTTGGCAATGTCCATGACCTTCACGGCCTTGTTGAGCATGACGGCCCGGTCGGCCCGGACCACCACGAGCTGGTTGTCCTTTCGCCCGACGCGCGCCTTGATGCCCTCGAAGAGCCGCCCCAGGCTCATTTCCCGGTTCTCGAGATAGGCACGTCCCTGCTCGTCCACGTACACCGTGATCACCTCCTCGGTCTGAGGCGCTGAGGCCTTGGCCTGCGGCAGCTTGATCTTGATGCCCTCGTCCACCATGAAGTTCGTGGTGAGCAGGAAGTAGATGAGGAGCAGAAACACGATGTCGATCAGGGCCGTGAGTGGCGCCTGGACCTGGAGACGCGCCCTTTTTCTGCGGTGTACGATCATGCGGTCTCCTCTTTCGAACCGTTGCCGAGGGCCTTGAGGAACGAGACCGTTCCCCCCTGGAGAAGGGCTTCGTATCGGTCGACCCGTCCCGTCAGGTAGCTGTGGCCCACCATGGTGGGGAGGGCCACGGCCAGGCCCAGGGCCGTGGTGAGCATGGCCTCCCAGATGCCCCCCGCCAGGACCGCTGCGTTCACCTTTCCCCCCATCTGCTGGATCACCATGAAGGCCTTGATCATGCCGAGCACGGTCCCCAGCAGACCCAGCAGGGGGGTGATGTTGCCGATGGTGGCCAGGGCCTGGAGGTAGCGGGAAAGCCCCCGCACCTCCTCGTCCGTGGCGTGGACAAGGACGGTCTCCAGGGTCTCCCGGTCCTGGTCCCGGACCTCCATGGCCTGCGCGAGAATGCGGCCCAGGGGCGTGGGATCTTCCTGTACCAGCGCATGCGCCTGGCGGCTCCGGCCCCGGCTCAGAAGTGCGGTGACCTTCTGAAGGAGACCGTCCCCCCCGAGCTTCAGCCGGCTGAAACGGATCAACCGCTCCAGGAAGATGGCCAGGGCCAGTACGGAGCAAAACAGGATCGGCGGCACCAGCACGCCCCCTTTGGACATCATCTCCAGCATGTCGCTCACCTCCTCGGGCTACAAATCCTCTCGAATGTCGGGTTCCCCGTCGTGGTCCAGGTCCTTGGCCCTTTTCACCAGGGCCTCGGACGCATCGTACTCCTCCCAGAGGTCGGCTCGGCCGTCGCGGTTCCGGTCCTCCTCGACCCGCGTGATCCGGCCTTCCTCGTAGAAGAACCAGGTGTCCACGCGACCGTCCCCGTCCGCATCCTTTTCCGCGCGCACGGCCACCGCCTCGGCGTTGTAGAACCAGGTGAGGTTCAAGCGGCCGGTTCCGCCGTCGTCCTCGCTGCTCTGCTCGATCCGGCCGTCTGCGCCGTACCGCTCGCGCCAGTCCGGGCGGCCGTCTCCATCAAGGTCCCGCTCTCTCAACCTGACCACTCCGTCCCGGGAAAAGGTGCGCTCCTCGGGTGTCCCGTCCCCGTCCTGGTCCCACTCCGTCACCCTGGACCAGGGGGGGCGATCGAACCGCTGAACGAGTTCGAACCGCCCGTCCCCGTCGTTGTCCTGCTCGAGCCGTTCCCTGGCCCCGTCCTTGTAGAAGGCCCGAACCGAGACCCGTCCGGTGCCTCGAGGGTCCTGATCCACCCGGGCAAGCTGCCCCTGCTCGTAGTGCTCCCAGGTGTCCATGCGTCCGTCGTGGTTGGTGTCGATCTCGGTCTCGAGCTTTTCCCCCTTTTTGTCGAAACGGATGGCGACGTCCGGCTTCCCATTGCCGTCCGTGTCCTCCTCCACCTTCTCCACCTGCCCTCGGTCGTCGAACCGGCAGAACCAGTCCGCGCGCCCGTCGAAGTCGGTGTCCTTCTCCTGTTCCCTGGGGCGCCCTGCCCGGTAACGGGTGGTCACGTCGAACCGGCCGTCGCCGTTGGTGTCCTTCTCCTGGAGGCGGGGTT
>CAYUBQ010000106.1:0-10636 GCA_964443135.1 uncultured Desulfobacterales bacterium
GCAGGACCTGGTACCGGATGAACGACTTCCTCCGGATGGACGAGGACGGGCAGCTCTACTACGTGGACCGGAGCGCCGACATCATCAAGTACAAGGGCTACCGGGTCTCCTGCTCGGAGATCGAGGCCATCCTCCAGGACCACAACGCGGTGATCGGCGCCTGCGTGGTGGGCGTGCCGGACGAGAAGGTGGGGGAGCGCATCAAGGCCATCGTGGTGATGCGGGAGGACGTCCGCGGCGTCAGCGGGAACGAGCTCCTGCGCCACTGCCGGGAGCGCCTCGCTCCCTACAAGATCCCCCAGTACGTGGAGTTCCGGGACATGCTCCCCAAGAGCAAGGTGGGCAAGCTCCTCCGCCGGGAGATCCGGGACGAGGAGCGGAGGCGCACGGACAAGGGGGGCAAGATGAAGGTGTGAGATCCCCTTGAGACCATACGCGCTTATAATTGTCTCAGGGCGTGTAGACATCGAGACAGGCTGTTGGAGCGGACAGCCGCGCTTTCAGGATCCCAGTACAGGGATGTGAACTCGATGATGCGCGCCGTGTAGGCCGGGCCCACCTCGACGGAAAGCCCTGGTTCCGGTACCATGTCTCGTCTCAAAGCAGTTTTCCTGGATTGCCTTGCCAGATCGACCACAGCTCTCTTCGGCCGCAAAAGAGATTCAGGCTGGGTGGGTATCTTGTCTGACGAAATGGCGAGGAAGCTTGCGATCCCCTGATGGTCTGCAAGCAACCAGCTTTCCAAGGATCGCACGGGGATTCTGAAGATCATGCCGGGAGCAGGAGCTGGAAGCAGACGATTTCTCAACTCCGGAGCGCAGTCGGCGTCCTGATCCAAGTCTCTGAGTACCAGCCAGGTGGACCTGAATGCTGCTCGGTTATATCCGGCCAGTTTTCGATCCAGACGGCCCTTGCCCCTGGTGACGTGAATGGCCAGGGTTTCGGGGAGTCCGGTAGCGGCAACGAGCCTTCTTACAACCGCTCGGTCCCCCCCTCCTTCGACGACGGCAGTCAGCCACCGATTCGGTAATGCAGTCGATTGCTGGAGCACCTCAGCTCCCGAACAGGGCCAGTTGGGACACTTCAGGAGGAGCCGTCCTTGGCATGACGGCGTCAGCCATGTTCAAGCCTGCCTCGTACATGGCCTTCACATTCACATCGTCAGCTGCGCATCGAACCTCGGTCCCATCCCGCGTGGGTACCAGCAGGATCACTTCTTCCGGTGCAATCCCCTCGTCTGAAAGCAGATCCGGAGAATGGGTGCTGATCAAAACCTGTCTGGAGCGCTTGGTGCCGGCTCTCGAGATCATGGCCGGAATGTGCCGAATGACCTCCACATGCAGCGAAAGCTCCGGTTCCTCCAGCAAAAGGGGAGACTCGCCTTCGAGGAGCGCCCACAAAAGGCCCAGGAGGCGAAGAGTGCCGTCGGAAAACTGTTCCTCGCTTTGCCAGCCGGCATTGGGCCGCCAGTGCTCATACAGACCCTTCAGATGAGGGACACCGCGATCGTCCCGCTCCAGCTTCAACTCCTTGAGTTGCGGTACGGCCACACGAAGGGCCTTTTCGATGCGGCGGAGGCGAGAGTTCCGGGTTCTCTCCGGGGTGGACGCGAGCTGCTCCAAGAAATCAGTCCCATAGGGATCATCCTGACGAGAGATCATTCGCCCCGTTTCACGGACCAGCTGGGGCACGATGTGAATATATCGGATTTTCCCAAGGAACTCCGCAACGGGTCGGAAATCCTTGTTGGCATTGATCTGCTCCAGATGGGTCTGCGTCAGCCGGGTGGGGTCCTCTTCGTCCTGGGCATCAGGACGATTTAACAACTGTTCCTCTTTCCTCCATACCGCCTCAGACTTGATCAGCGGCCGCCTCAGGTTGTCCTGGCTGAACTCCAGGTGATAACGCCACGGCGTTCCTCCGAGCTCGATCTCCACATCGACAATGATGGTGGAGTGCTTTCGAGCATGGAGACACCGTATCTGAGAGACACCTCCAAGATCCTCGACCGCCCGCCGGAGACCCCCCTCGGGCTCGGCGACGGCTCTCAGAAACTTGAAGGCCTGGAGAAGATTGGACTTGCCGGAAGCATTGGGGCCCAGGATAAAGGCACGACGCTGCAGGCGAATATCGGCATGGCGAAAATTCCGCCAACTCTGCAATCGGAGTCTTGAAAAACGCATGGCTCGTCCCCGGCTCGATTTTCATTAAACCGTGATTCAGAAGCACACGATAGCCGAGGTTGCAGGCAGGTGTCAATCAGGAAGAGATGAGACCAAAGCTGGTACATAAAAGAGATGATAAGAACAAATAGCTCACCATTAGAAAAAAACATGGTTCGCAAGGATTCATGGGACACGGGGAGCTGCCGGGCATGCGCAATAGAAATGAGAACCCAGCGCTCAGGAGGATGACGGGGGGACGTCCCGGGTGGCCACGATCAGGCAGTCCGTTCCCGCGGGTCCCTCGATGAGGCGGTCCCCGATGCGGACCGGCGCGTCCACCTCCAGTCTCTTGATCTCCTCCATCACGTCGAAGATCTTCCCCCTGGGGATGGGTGCGTCCGTCTTCACGCTCACCAGCGGAAAGGCGCCTCCCCGGACCAGGATGCTGCTGGCGATGTTTCTCACCGGGTTCAGGATCTCCTGCTCGGCCCAGCCCGGGCCCTTGTCGCAGAGGTTCCCGGAGACCTCGCCCACCTGGAGCGTTTCCCCCTCGACGAGCTCGACCTCGAGCCGGCAACCGTTGGGACAGACGATGCAGACCAGCTCCCTCGTGCTCATTCCACCATGACCTCCAGCCGCTTCGCGTCCTGAATCCGCTCCGCCTTGATCTTCATCTGCACCATCTCCGCCGGGTGGAGCCGGACCATCTTCTTCCGGGCCACCTTGCGGTCCCCGTCCCGGACCCAGACGGCCCGGTCGCGGGCGGGCTCGGTCACCCGGAGCGAGAGGGTGAAGTCCTCGCGGCCGCCGGCCTGCTGCGGCAGGACGTACCCCACGCCCGGTCCGGCCTCGATGGGAATGCGGGATGCCGGAGTCGGGACCTCCCCGTCCAGGTAGCGGACCGCGAAGGCGCCGGCCCGGGCCGCCTCCTCGGAGACGTGGTCCACCAGGTCGTGGACGTGGAGGACGTTTCCGCAGGAGAACACCCCGGGAACGCTGGTCAGGCAGTGCTCGTCCACGAGGGCGCCGTTGGTCCGGGGTGCCATCCGCACCCCCGCCCCGGCGGAGAGCTCGTTCTCCGGGATCAGGCCCACCGAGAGGAGGAGGGTGTCGCAGGGGACCAGCCGCTCGGTGCCGGGCACGGGCGTCCGGCGCTCGTCCACCTCGGCCACGCTCACGCCGGTGACGCGGTCCCGCCCGTGAATGCGGATCACCGTGGTGCCCAGGTGGAGCGGGATGCCGTAGTCCTCGAGGCACTGCTGGATGTTCCGGGGAAGGCCGCTCGGGTAGGGGAGGAGCTCGAACACGCCCTCCACCCGGGCGCCCTCCAGGGTCATCCTGCGGGCCATGATCAGGCCGATGTCCCCGGAGCCCAGGACCACCACGCGGCTTCCCACCATGACGTTCCGGAGGTTGATCAGGTTCTGGGCGGCCCCGGCCGTGTAGACGCCCGCGGGACGGCTCCCCGGGATGCCGATGGCGCCGGCGGTCCGCTCGCGGCACCCCATGGCCAGGACCACGGCTCCGGCCTCGATGCGGGCGAACCCGCTCCGGGAACTCGCGTAGAGGGTTCTCCGGCCGTCCATGGAGAGGACGATGGTCCCGGTCACGGCCTCCAGGCCCAGGCCGTGGAACTCGTCGATGTAGCGCTGGGCGTACTCCGGCCCGGTGAGGGTCTCCCCGAACCGGTGGAGCCCGAACCCGTCGTGGATGCACTGGTTGAGGATGCCTCCCAGGGTCCGGTCCCGCTCGATCAGGAGCACGTCCCGGCACCCGCTCCGGCGCGCCTCCACGGCGGCGGCGAGCCCCGCGGGTCCGCCGCCGATCACCACCAGGTCTCTTCTCGTCTCATGCATGGCCGGCGCTTCCCTCCCGCACCCGGCCCTGGAACATCCGGGAATCCGGGCTGAACAGCAGGACGTCCTCCGGACGGTACCCGAACTCCCGCTCCAGGATCTCCACGATCCGCGGCAGGCAGAACCCGCCCTGGCAGCGGCCCATCATGGCCCGGGAGCGGTACTTGATCGCGGCCAGGGTGCGGACGCCCAGGGGGTTCCGGATGGCGTCCAACACCTCCCGCCGGGTGATCTGCTCGCACCGGCAGACGATCTCGCCGTAGTCCGGGTCCTGCGCCACCAGGTCGGCCTTCTCCTCGGGGCTGCGCTCGAAGAAAAACCCCGCCAGCCCCGGTCGCTCCGGCACGAAGCCGGCCTTCTCGCGAAGGGGGGTGAGCTGGGACACGAGCTCCCGCACCATGACGGCGATGGCCGGGGAGGAGGTCAACCCCGGGCTCTCGATGCCCACCAGGTTGATGAAGCCCGGCACGTCGTCGCGCTTCTCCACCACGAAGTCCTTGAACCCGCCCACCTCGGGCGGGACCTGCTTCGCCCTCAGCCCGGAGAAGCTCCGGATGAAGTCCGCGGCCGAGATGCCCGGCAGCAGGTCGTGTCCTTCCTGCTTCAGGCGGGCGAGGATCTCCGGGGTGCAGTCCGTATCATCGGGCCCGTCCACGTACTCGTTGCTGGGGCCGATCAGGATGTTGCCGTCCACGGTGTTGGTGAGGTGGATGCCCAGGCCCGCGCCGCCCTTTCTCGGGGCCGGGTAGACCAGGACCGACAGGCTTCCCTGGAGCCGCTTGTCCAGGATCAGGTACTCCCCGCGGCAGGGGTGGATCCGGTAGTCGTCGATCCCCACCATGCGGCAGATCCGGTCGGAGAAGAGCCCGGCCGCGTTGACCAGGATGGCGGCCTCGAATCGCTCGCCGGACGCGGTCCGGACCCGGAACCCTCCGTGGTTGCGGCTGATCCCGGTCACCTCCCGGCCCAGGAGAAACTCCACGCCGTTCGCATGGGCGTTCTCGGCCAGGGCGATGGTGAGCCCGTAGGGGCAGACGATGCCGGTGGTGGGGGACCAGAGGGCGGCGATCCCCCCCACCCCCGGCTGCTTTCTCTGCATCTCCTCCGCGTCCAGGATCTCCAGGCCGGGGACCCCGTTCGCCTCCCCCTGCTCCTTGAGGCGGTGGAGGGTCTCGAGGTCGGCCTCGTCCCGGGCCACGGTCAGCTTGCCGATGTACTGGATCTTGACCTTGAGCTCCCGGCAGAGGTCCTGCATCATCTCGTTGCCCAGGACGTTCAGCCGCGCCCGCAGGCTTCCGGGCCGGTAGTGGATGCCCGAGTGGAGCACCCCGCTGTTCCGGGCGCTGGTCCCCATGGAGACGTCCGGCTCCTTCTCCAGCACCCCCACGTCCAGGCGGTACCTGGAGAGCTCCCGGGCGACGGCGTTTCCCACCACGCCCGCGCCGACGATCAGAACGTCGTACCGGTTGCGCGTCTCGCCCATACCCTTACCGTCAGTCCTCGATGCCGGCCAGACGCTCGGCCGCCTTCTTTTTCTCCTTCAGGTTGCTCTCCCGGAAGATGGTCACCCGGTGCGCCTCGGGCGATCCCCCGCCGTGGATGTCCGAGATGGTGTCGGCGCTCTCCAGGGCCATTTTTTCCACGAGGCGGAACATCTTGAGCCGTTTTTCCACGGGAACGCCTTCCGCGCCCTTGAGGTACTTCTTGAGGAGGTCCCCCACCTCGGGGTTCTCGAGATCCTTGTCCGAGGGGAGATCCGCCACGAAACCGCCCGACACGTCCACCATGAGCCGGATGGCCTCGGCCATCTCCTTGCCCTCGTGGATCTTGGAGGCGTTGGACAGCACCGTGTCGATGAAGTAGGTGCCGGAGGGCTGCTCCCCGCCCTCGTAGGAGGAAGCCAGGCAGCAGCCGTAGAGGGTCTCCGCCCGGTGGATCATGTCGATCACCTTCTGCTTGTGGTGCCCCGCCTTGGTGGTCCCGTTGTACTCCATCATGGCGAGGGCCGCGCCGATCATGCAGTCGATCTTGCCGGACTTGCATCCGCCGTGGCTCTGACGGTGGAAGGACGAGAACTTGACCACCATGTCCACGGCGAACTCGACCTCCCCGCACATGAAGACCCGGTCCCAGGGCACGAGCACGTCGTCGAAGATGAGCGTGGGGCAGTACTTGGAGTACCGGACGTTTCCGACGTCGCAGCCCTCGAGCTCCCGCTTGTCCAGGGTGGACCGGCCCACCACGTGGATCAGCCCCGGCGCGTCCGCCGGCACGGCGAAGGCCACGGCGTAATCCTCGTCCCCTTCCCGCATGGCCCGGGTGGGAAGCACGATGATCTCGTGGGAGGAGAGCGATCCGGTCTGGTGGGCCTTGGCGCCCCGCACCACGATGCCGTCGTCCCGCTTTTCCACCACGTGGAGGTACATGTCCTTGTCGCTCTGGGCGTGGGGCGCGATGGACCGGTCCCCCTTCATGTCGGTGACCCCGGCGTTGGCGGTGAGGTCGTCCTTCTGCATCCGCTTCAGGAAGGCGAGGAAGTTGTCGTAGTAGTGGGTGCCGTGCTTCCGGTCGATGTCGTAGGTGACGATGGAGAGGGTGGAGAGGCAGTCCAGACCGGTGCAGCGCTGATGACAGGTCCCCACGTAGCTTCCCAGCTTCCGGTTCAGCTTGACGCGCGCCACCAAATCCTCGATGGAGGACGGGGGCAGGGTGAACCGGTTGACCGGTTCGTCGATCAAGGGGCTCCGGGTGACCACCAGGTCCCGGTACTCGTCCATCTCGGCCACCTCGTAGGTGGCCGCCGTGGCCTCGATGCCGGCCCGAAGGCGGGGGTTGTCCAGGATGTCGGTGATCTTCTCTCCGAACATGTAGGCGGTGGGGTTCATGGCCCTCAGGGAGTCCAGGTATTCCGCTTTCGTCTTCAGTCCCATGGTTCGACCTCCGTTTCGAGTGTGGTTGTCTGTTCCTTACGTTCGCGCGGGTCCCGCGCCGAGTCGAGGGTTGCGGCGCCCGGGTGCTCTACGCGTTTACAGAGGAGCCGCTTCCCGCTCCTCCTGGATGCGCTTGAACCGCGCGAGGACCTGCTTCTTCACGTGGCTGACGTGCCTGGAGAGGGTCCGCCCGGCGCCGCGCACATCCCCGGCCACCAGGCAGTCGTAGATGCGCCGGTGCTCGTCGTCCGAGAGATCCATGGACTCCACGTTGCCCTGGTTCCCGCCGTACTTCAGGATCAGCAGGTCGAAGAGGTTCTCCAGCACCCGGATCTGGGTCTGCTTGGCCGAGAGGGACGCCAGGGTGAGGTGGAACTCCAGGTTCTTGAAGATCCGCTCCTGCAGGTAGGCCTCCCTTCCCGCCGACCGGTGCGCCTCCAGGGCGGTCTCGAGCCGTTTCCGGCCGTCGGGGTCGAGCCGCCGTGCGGCGTGGGCCACCAGGGAAGGCTCCAGGAGCTCCCGCAGCTCGTAGATCCCTTCGACCTCGGCCAGGTCGAAAGGGGTCATGAAGTAACCCCGGTTGGGCTCGTGCCGGACGAAACCCTGAAACTCCATGTACTTCAGGGCCTGGATCACCGGCGTGAGACTCATGCCCAGCCGTTCCGCAATGTCGCGGCAGGAGATCTTCTGCCCCGGCACGAGCTCCTTCCCGTAGAGCATGCGCCGGAGTCCCTGGTGGGCCAGTTGCGCGTGATCCTCGCGGGTCTCCGAACCCTTTCCGGGCTTCGCCTCGGCCATCTCGTCTCCTCGACCGGAATGCGGACAAAAATTTAATTAAATTCTTGATTGCCTCATTAATTACTTATATAACTTTTTTGTCAAGCGCTTTTTGAGACCCCGGCGGGCGTGCATCTGCGGTTGCCGGGCAGGCGGCGAACCCATTGACGACGAAGGGAAGAACACACCATGAGACTCCATGAACACGAGGCTGCGGATCTGTTCGAGAAGGCGGGGATCGCCGTCCCGAAACGGGGCGTGGCGGAGACCGCCGAGGAGGCCCTGCGCATCGGGGAGGACATCGGCTACCCCCTCCTGGTCAAGGCCCAGGTCCTCGTCGGGGGACGGGGGCTCGCCGGCGGCATTCGGACCGTGAAATCGGCCGGCGAGACGGCCGAGGCGGCGGACGCACTTCTCGGAAGCGAGATCAAGGGGCTGGCGGTCCGAAAGGTCCTGGTGAGCGAGAAGCTGGAGGTCTCCAGGGAGCTCTACCTGGGGATCACCATGGACGGCTTCCAGGGCAGGCCGGTGATCGTGGTCAGCACGGAAGGGGGCGTCCACATCGAGGAGACCGCCAGGGAGCGACCCGAGAGGATCGCATCCGTGCACCTGGATCCGGGAGCGACCTTCTATCCCTATCAGGCGAGAGACCTCTTGAGAAAGGCGGGCATCTCCGGGAAGCTCCTCGTGGCGTGCGCCGACGTGGTGGTGAAGCTCTACCGGGTGTTCACACGGTACGAGGCCCTGATCGCGGAGGTCAACCCCCTGGCGGTGACGGCGCAGGGCGGGGTGGCGGCCGTGGACGCGGTCCTCGAGATCGACAACTCGGCCGCGTCCAGGCTCGGGAAGGCCGTTCCCGACAGGCTGAGCCGGTACGAGAACCCCATCGAGAGGAAGGGCCGGGAGATCGGCGTCACCTACGTGGACCTGGACGGCGACATCGGGCTCATCAGCTCCGGCGCCGGCCTGGGCATGGCGAGCATGGACATCATCGGCCGGCGCATGAGGCCCGCCAACTTCCTCGAGACCGGCGGGGGCATCACGGAGAAGCTCCTCTACCAGTGCATGGAGCTCCTCATGATGAAGAGGAACCTGCGGGGGATCTTCATCAACATCTACGGCGGGATCAATCCGATCCACGAGGGCGCCAGGGGGGTGGTGCGCTACATGGAGGAGCACGGCCTCGACATCCCCGTGGTGGCAAAGGCCCTCGGAAACCTGCAGGAGGAGACCTGGGCGATCTTCCGCTCGGGCGGAGTCCACGTGGTCACCGAGGCGGCCACGGAAAAGGCCGTGGACCGGCTCTTTGAAATCCTATCCAACAGCGCGAGGTGACGGATGAGCGTTCTCTTGAATCGAGACACGAAGGTGATCGTCCAGGGCATGACGGGAAGGATCGGGAGCGTTCAGACCAAGTGGATGCTCTCCTACCACACCCAGGTGGTGGCCGGCGTGACCCCCGGCAAGGGCGGGGAGACCGTGGAAGGCCTGCCCGTGTTCGACAGCGTCGAGGAGGCGGTTCGGGAGACCGGGGCCAACGCCTCGGTCTTCTTCGTGCCGGCCGCCTTCACCATGGACGCCTTTTTCGAGACCGTGGACGCGGGGGTCGAGCTGATCGTGGTCGTGCCCGAGCACGTGCCGGTCCACGATGTCCTCCGCATGCGGGCCTACGCGCGGGAGCGCGGCACCTTCGCGCTGGGGCCCACCACGCCGGGGATCCTCGTCCCGGGCGTGGGCAAGATGGGCATCATGCCGGCCGCCATGTTCGCCCCGGGGAGGGTGGGCGTGATCAGCCGGAGCGGGACCCTGTCCTACGAGTTCGCCGGCATCCTTTCGGAGAGCAGCGTGGGGCAGAGCACCGTGGTGGGCATGGGCGCCGACCCGGTGGTCCTGACCAACCTGCCCGATCTCCTGATGCTGTTCGAGGAGGACCGGGACACGGACGCGGTGATCATCGTGGGAGAGGTGGGCGGAGAGCAGGAGGAGCGGGCGGCGGAGGTCATCTTGGACCGGATGCGGAAGCCGGTCTCCGCCTACATCGCGGGCAAGTTCTCGCCCCCGGGCAAGCGCATGGGCCACGCCGGGGCCATCGTGCGGGGGTCGAGCGGCACGGTGGACGCCAAGCACGCCGCCCTCGAGGCGGCGGGCGCCACGGTCCTGGAGTCCCCCGCCGACGTGGCCGGCTGGGCCGCGGCCCACAATCTGTCCTGATCCCGCTCCCTGCTTCAGGCCGCCCGGGAGAATGACGTTGCGTTGCAGGGGTCATCATCTCGCTGTCCCGGATTTCAGGACTCCTTGTCCTGAAATCCGGGATTTCTCTATGCCCACCCGGGCCCTTTCACCCGCCGTCCACCTGCCCCGAACCCCGGCTTCATTTCCAACTGTTTGAGATTCGGATGCAACCAGAGTTCAATCCCTGAAGGGGACTTGACTGGCGCATGGATTGCTTGAACCGTGGTGAACCTATAACCTGCTGAAACTCCAGGGCAGATATCTGAGGCGGTATTGAAATTCATGAAGGGCGCAGCACCCGCCGATAAGGGCATCGAGTTGAGATGGCTCCACACGGAAATGAACAATGATCCTCAACACGATGAAGAAAGGCGGCTGTCATGAAGAAAATGAGGGGTCTGCTACAGATGATTGCTTGCTTGGCGGTTTACATGGTCCTCGGTCTTGCCGCCGGCATGGCGGAAGCCACGGAAATCGGGGTGGCCTGGGTGGGAAAGTCCGGCATGGCAAACCGTGTAACCGCCGGGTTTGAGAAGGGCATGAAGGAAATGGGTTCGGACATCACTGCGGTCTACCACAAGGAATTGGAAACGCTCGACGATCTGGCCGCGTTGGTGGAGGCGTTTCAGAACGAAAAGGCCGGCATGGTGATCCTCCGTTCCAACGGCGCCAAGTG
>CAYUBQ010000107.1:0-10626 GCA_964443135.1 uncultured Desulfobacterales bacterium
AGCCTCACCGCATCCGGCCCGTTGTGGCAGAGGACGGCCGCTCTGCAGTGGGGCGTGGCCACGAGAAAGGCCTCCAGTCCGGAGAGGTCGCGCTTGCGCCACCGCGCAGCCGACTTGAGCTCCAGGGCGAGACAGGACCGCCCGGCATCGATGACAAAGTCGACCTCGTGCCGCCCCTGGACCATCCAGAAGTGGAGCGCAGCGCCCTGCCAGCGGCTGTTGAGGATGGACCGCAGGTTCTGCGCAATGTACGTCTCGAAGAGCGAACCGTACAGAGGGTCCCCTGACAAGGAGGCCGAGCGATCCACACCCGCGATGTGGGCGGCCAGGCCCGCATCGGTCATGTAGACCTTGGACGACTTGATGAGGCGGCTCGATCGGTTCGACAGATAGGGCGGCACACGGTGGATCAGAAATGACGCCTCGAAAAGAGAGAGGTATCGGGAGACCGTGACTGCGTTGAGCTTCGCATCCCTGCCGAGCTGGGTGGGAGAGAGCAGCTGCCCTGTTCGCAGGGCGATGAGACGAAGCAGGGTCCGCAACGCCGTCAGGTCCCCCACCCGGCTCAGCTCACGGACGTCTCGTTCGAGGTAGGTCTGCTCATACCCCCGGAACCAGATTTCGGGATCCTTGACCTGGCCGAGGCAGACGGTGGGCATCCCGCCCTGGAGCACGTCCCGGGGCGCAATGGCCGGGAGGTCGCCCTTCAGCCGGAGGTTCGGGTTCTCAAAAAACCTCTTCAGGAAAGGCTCTCGACCGGTGGCCTCGTGGAGCTCCCGGCGATTGAACGGACAGAGGTCCAGATACACCGACCGCCCGGCCAGGCTCTCGGTGATGCTCTCGAGGATGCTGAAGTTGGCGGATCCGGACAGGAGAAATCGGCCCGGCGTTCTGTCCATATCCACGCTGCGCTTGAGGGCGTCGAAGATCTCCGGGCACTTCTGGGCTTCATCGATGGTGACCGGGGCCTCTCGACGCAGAAACCCATCCGGGTCCGCCCGGGCCGCCTCCCGTTGCGCAAAGTCGTCGAAGCTCGAGAAGGCGCGGTTCTCCATTCCTCCCTGCGATCGCAGGAAGGTGGTCTTCCCGGTCTGGCGCATGCCGGTGAGCACGACCACCGGCATGTCCCCCAAGGCCTGGAACACAGCGCCGGCGATATCCCTTGCATGATAGTCTGTCATAATGCAACAAGCTAACCTGTCAAATCACCACTGTCAAATGTTCTATTTTGACAAACGCCTCCTCTCCTTGACATGCCCCCGGCCCCCACCTACACTGTGATCTCAGCCGAATCGACCCCTGAGGAGGAAGACCCCATGCACCTCTACTGGCGCGTGATCGAGGAGTTGAAGTACCTCAACGAGACCTGGACCATGACGGACCCGAGCCTCTCCCGCTGCTACGACCGCTGGGTGCGGAAGAACGCGGCCGCCCTGTTCCTCGCGGAATTCTCGTTCTCCCCGAGCTGATCGTCGCCATCCTCGGCGCGTCCCGTCCCTGGGGCTCGGGAAACCCGCCGTGGGTCAGTCTTGCCCCACTTTTGCCCACATATAGCGTTTTTTCCCTTGACGGGACCCACATATGGTGTAAACTCCCCCCTAACGGTTCGATCAGGCGACTCCGGCGGGGTCATCGGCCCGGCCATCCCCTGGATGTTTTCGATTTCCCGCCCGGCATGTGGGCATTTCAATCATTTTTCTGTCTCTTGGTTATCCGATTTCAACCTTCTTTTCCCTGGTTCGAGGAGCGCCGATGTTTGATCAGATCAAGAAGCGCAACGGGAGAGTGGTGGAGTTCGACTCCACGAAGATCACGGCGGCCATCGCCAGCGCCGGCCAGGCCACGGGCGAGTTCGAGGAGCGCGAGGCGCGCAAGCTCACCCTGCGGGTCCTCACCCTGGCTCACGAGCTCCGGCTGGGGCCGGTGCCCGAGGTGGAGGAGGTCCAGGACATCGTGGAACGGGTCCTGCTCGACTCCCCCCACTTCAAGACCGCCAAGGCCTACATCCTCTACCGGGAGCAGCACGCCCAGATCCGCGCCATCGCCACCCGGGCCAGCGTGGACCTGGTGGAGAACTACATCCGCAAGCTGGACTGGAAGATCAACGAGAACAGCAACATGTGTTACTCCCTCCAGGGGCTCAACAACTACATCTCCGCCGACGTCACCTCCGAGTACTGGCTCAACCGGATCTACCCCCCCGAGGTGCGCGAGGCCCACAAGAACGGGGACTTTCACATCCACGACCTGAGCCTGCTCTCGGTCTACTGCGTGGGCTGGGATCTGAAAGACCTCCTGATTCAAGGCTTCCGCGGCGTGGAGGGGAAGGTGGAGAGCGGCCCGCCCAAGCACTTCCGCTCCGCCCTCGGGCAGCTGGTGAACTTCTTCTACACCCTCCAGGGCGAGGCCGCGGGCGCCCAGGCCGTGAGCAGCTTCGACACGCTCCTCTCCCCGTTCGTCCGGCACGACGGGCTGGGCTTCAAGGAGGTCAAGCAGTGCCTCCAGGAGTTCGTGTTCAACATCAACATCCCGACCCGGGTCGGGTTCCAGACCCCGTTCACGAACATCACCCTGGACCTGAACGTCCCCTCCACCCTCCGGGACCTTCCCGTGATCCTCGGGGGCCGGCCCCTGGACGAGACCTACGGGGCCTACCAGCCGGAGATGGACCTGATCAACCGGGCCTTTGCCGAGGTGATGATGGAGGGGGACGCAAGGGGGCGCGTCTTCACCTTCCCCATCCCCACCTACAACATCACCGAGGACTTCGACTGGGACAACCCCAACCTGGACATGGTCTGGCGGATGACCGGGAAGTACGGGATCCCCTACTTCTCCAACTTCGTCAACTCGGACATGTCCCCGGACGACGCCCGGAGCATGTGCTGCCGGCTGCGCCTGGACAACCGCGAGCTCCGCAAGCGGGGCGGCGGGCTCTTCGGCGCGAACCCCCTCACCGGCTCCATCGGCGTGGTCACCCTGAACCTCCCCCGCGTGGGCTACATCGCCCGGGACGAAAAGGACTTCTTCGACCGGCTGGAGCGGCTCATCGCACTCGCCGCGGACAGCCTCTCCGTCAAGCGCAAGGTGCTCGAGACCTTCACCGAGAAGAACCTCTACCCTTACTCCCGCTTCTACCTGCGGGACGTGCGCGAGGGTACGGGGAGCTACTGGACCAACCACTTCTCCACCGTCGGCCTCATCGGCATGAACGAGGCCTGCATGAACTTCCTGGGCGAGGACATCGGCACGCCCCAGGGCCAGTCCTTCTCCCTCCGGGTCATGGACTTCATCCGGGACACCATCACCAACCTCCAGGAGCGGACCGGGGAGTTCTACAACCTGGAGGCCACGCCGGCGGAAGGCACCTCCTACCGCCTGGCCCTCCTCGACAAGGAGCGGTTTCCCGACATCGTGAGCGCCAACGAGCTGGAGTTCAGAAAGGGGTCGCCCCCCTTCTACACCAACTCCACCCAGCTCCCCGTGAACTACACGGACGACCTCTTCGAGACCCTCATGCTCCAGGACGAGCTCCAGAGCAAGTACACCGGCGGGACCGTGCTCCACATCTTCCTGGGCGAGCAGGTCCCCGACACCGAGGCCATCAAGGGGCTCCTCCAGAAGGTGGTATCACGCTTCCGCCTCCCCTACTTCACCCTCACCCCCACCTTCAGCGTCTGCCCGGCCCACGGCTACCTGAACGGCGAGCAGCAGCACTGCTCCGTCTGCGGCCAGGAGACCGAGGTCTACTCCCGGGTGGTGGGCTACCTGAGGCCGGTCAAGCAGTGGAACGAAGGCAAGCGGGCCGAGTTCGGCATGCGCAAGACCTACCACGTGGAGGACGTCCCGGAGGCCGAGGCCGCGCAGGAGACCGCTCCGCCCGCACTGGCCCGAGCCGGGGGCCGGGAGTAGCGCCGTGCACATCGGAGGCCTCCAGAAGAACTCCCTCATCGACTACCCGGGCAGGACCAGCTGCGTGCTCTTCCTGGCCGGGTGCAACTTCGACTGCCCCTACTGCCACAACCCGGCCCTGGCCCGGGGTCGCTGCGGGCAGGCCAACTGCCCCAACGAGGAAGAGGTCTTCGCCTTCCTCGAAAGTCGCCGCGGCCTCCTGGACGGCGTGGTGGTCTCAGGGGGCGAGCCCACCCTCAGCCGGGACCTGATCCCGGCCTGCGAGCGCATCCAGGCCATGGGCTACCCGGTGAAGCTCGACACCAACGGCAGCCGCCCGGCCGTCCTCCGGGACCTCCTCGAACGCAGCCTGGTGGACTACGTGGCCATGGACATCAAGACCGACCCCTTCCACTACGACCTCCTGGCCCACGACGCCTGCAGCCCCTCCGAGATCCTCACCAGCATCCAGCTGATCATGGATTGCTGCGAGGCCTACGAGTTCCGGACCACCTGCGTGCGTCCCCTGGTGAGCCGGGAGACCGTCGAGAAGATCGCCCAGTTCATCCAGGGCGCAAAACAATACGTGCTCCAGCCCTTCCGCCCCGCCGAGATCCTCCACCCCGAGTTCTTCCAGGACATGGACCCGGCCTTCACCGAGGAGGAGCTCCAGGAGTTCCAGACCCTGGCTTCCCCTTGGGTGGAGGAGTGCATCCTCAGATAGGCCGGCGCTTTTCCGAACGATTGCGAATCTCCCTTGAAACGGCTATATTCTAGAGCGAACGATTCCTTTCCAATGCCTGAGAAGACAGGAATTCAGAGGCGTAGCCCGGCATGATGAATGCGAATGACCAGAGAATCCTGGAAGAGCTGGCCTCGAGAATTCGGGCCCTTTACCCGGAGGCCCGCGTATGGGCGTTCGGCTCCCGGGCACGGGGAGAAGCCACTTGGCAGTCTGACTTCGACGCCTGCATTGTTCTACCGCAGAAGGATGAGGCGACCGAATCGGCCATACGGGATATCTGCTGGGAAATCGGTTTCGAAAACGAGCGGGTGATCACAACCGTGATCATGGACGAAAACCAGTTCGAGAAGGGCCCCATGTCAGAAAGCACCCTTGTGGAGAACATCCTCCGCGAAGGCGTTGCAGCGTGATATCCGAGAATGTCAAAGCGTTGGTCGCTTACCGGCTCGAGCAGGCGGAAGAATCCGTCGCGGCTGCATCGTCACTGTTACAGCAGGAACTTCTGAGGCGCTCCGTCAACAGCGCCTACTATGCCATGTTCTATTCCGTCCTGGCATTGCTCGCTCCCGAAAATGGAGACCTCCAAACATGATGGAGTCGCAAAAAGCCCGAATCCTCGAGATCTGCCCCTGGGATTTCAAGAGGTTATATCGTCCCCAGCGGCGCGTGAGCGGGTTTTTGCGAATGCGTCAAACATGGCGGTGCTATCGCGCTTTTCGATCGGGAATATGTCAAGACAGGCATTTTTTCGAAGGAGTTTTCTCGTTGGCTGCACGGAGCATTCGACTTGCGCCAGCGTTGCGACTATGAGGCTCAATTTCGGATCTCCACCGATCGTGCAGCTCGAATGCTTGAAACCGCGGCGACATTTGTGGCCAAAGTCAAATCCATCACAGCCGAGATCTTGGAGGGGGAAAAGCACCTTTCCTAGTATTTTCGTATTCGAAACCTACCCTTTTTCATGGAATTTTGACGCATTCGAAAAAACCGCTCACGCGCCGCTGGAAAACACTATAACCTATTGATATTCCAAGGGCATATCTCAAGGCTAAGGGCTTTCTACGACTCCATCAATTTTCACCCGGTCTTCATCTTTTCCTCATCGCGCCAGGCTTCAATACCCCCGACAACTTGACCACGCAGTGACTCCCGGGTCCTTTGCCGGCCTGATGCCAGGAACCGAAAGCCCGAACAGGAATGCTCCCCTGTTCGGGTTGAAGACGCGCATTGTCCACAGGCAAAGGCGAGCATCTCCAGCGGTTCTTCTGTCCCCGAACGCTCACCTCAGCAAAAGGCCGTTTGCCCTCGGCTCGGCCGGCGTTGAATGATCATGCTCCTGGAGCATCCACCATGGCTGCGAAACCCAGAAGTGCTCGCTCATCTCGCCGCGCCCGCAGCGTGAGATCGACACAAACGCCGAGACGCAATTTGGGGCACGCTGTCTGCATGGAAATTCGGCAAGACCTTCATGTCCGGGGACAATTCAGCCAGGATTCCATTGAATCGGTGGAGCGGACCACGTGCATGCCGGCGTCGGCGAACCGCTCGAAGGCCGCGTCGGCCTGGTCGGTGAAGTCCGCCACCCCGGGGACCACCACCGGCGAGGTGCAGTCCTCCAGGAGGTAGACCTTGCGGGCCAGTCCGGGGTCGTCCTGCTCGAGGTCCTCGAGGAGGTCGTCGATGGTCCAGGCCACGCAGTGGCTCTTGGCCTGGCCCGCGATGATCACCGCGTCGTACTGCTCGAGCTTCTCCACCAGCTCCTCGTTCTTCCGGGCGATCGGCTTTCCCTCCGGGTCCTCCCTCACTTCGGGGCCGAGGACCGAGTAGTGCTCGGTGAGGGGGTTGCGGCCCTTGACCTGGAAGTCGGGCTGGGCCTTCCTGCAGACGGTGTGAAAGAAGATCGCCTCCTCCACGGCCGGCACCAGGGCGTGCCCGATGCCCCCGAGCATGGCGTGGTAGGGCCAGACCGTGAGATCGTACTTCTCGTCCCGGTCGAGCTTCTCCACGTAGCTCCGGAGGTGCTCCTGGGCGTACTGCTCGTCCACGCCCAAGCCCGGGCATACGGCCGGGTTGGCCCGCCAGCGCCCCTCCCGCACGTCGTCCACGGTGACAATGGTCAGCGGGTCCGGATGCTCCCCCTGCTCGTTCACCAGGAACAGGCGGTGGAAGATCTGCATGGCCGTGTGGGTGTCCATGGTGGGCGCAATCAGGGTGATCCGAGAAAGATTCCGATAGATGAATGAACAGAGCCTCCGGTTGTCCTCCACAGCGGCGTTTCCGGACCGTCCCGCCACGAACAGCTCGAAGCCCGGCGTGCAGAAGGTGTTCTGGACATCCACGGCCAGCAGGCAGATGCGAACGTCGTCCCTGTGGGCGGGCGGAATGCCGTGCTCTTCGGCCCAGGCCTCGGCGTCCCGCTCCCGGTTCAGGTAGTCCACCTGCCAGACCTCGCCCACCCGATCGGGATCGAAATGCGGAGGAATGGACAGCTCATCTCGTTCCATGACGCTTCTCCCGTCAATCCTTCGCTTCGAGGCGCGTCGTTCCCGGCTCCTGCCGCACCGGGTTACTATAGTGAGCCTCCGGGAGGTGTCAAACCGGGCCCGCCCCATCATTGCCCGTCACTTCCTCCTTTCTTGTCTTTACAAAGGCCGCAAGTTCTCGTTCCACCCCCTCGTCCAGGAGGGGTCGCTCGTAGCCGGCCAGGCGCTCGGGGAGGATCGCGGTCGCCTCTTCTTCGGCCCGGCGGCTCCCCCGCAGGCGCCACTCCGCCTGGGAGCGACGGTTGAAGATCTCCGGCTGGGTGAGGCTCCGGAACCGCTCGAAGGTCGAGGGGTGGAAGAGGTAGTGCCCGCCCACGCCCACCGTCTTGATGGTCTCCAGGTCCAGGGTCTCCGGCGTGATCGGGACCTGGCTCAGCACGGCACGGATCATCCGGCAGACCTCCTCGTCGATCAGCCACTTCTCGAAGCTCATGGCCATGAAGGAGCTGATCTGCCCGCAGGCGTGGATGATGACGTTAGCCCCGTCGCGGATGACCGTGCTCATGAGAAGCGTCCCCTCGGCCAGGGCCTGGGCGTCCGGGACGTGGGCGTCGGTGAGCATGCCCCCTGTGCGGCAGGGCAAGTGGTAGTACTGGGCCATCTGGATGGTGGCCGAGGCGATCACGCAGGTCTCGGGTGCGCCCACCGCGGAGATGCTGGTCTTCATGTCCATGGGTGCGGAGGTGGAGCCGTAGACCACCGGGGTGCCCGGCCCGGCGAGCTGGGAGAGCACCAGCCCCCCGAGGATCTCCGCGTTGAGGAGGGCCATGAGCCCCGGCAGGAGAATGGGACCGCTCATGCCGGCCATGAGCATGTTGGTGAGGATGAGAGGCTGGCGGTGTCGTGCCATCTGGAGGATGGCGTACCCCTGGGCGTCCCCGTACTGAAGGGGCGATATGGGCGAGGCCACGGCCGCGAGCACCGCCCGGGCGGAGAGGGCCTCCCGGCCGCCGCAGAGGATGGCCGCCATGGAGAGGATGTCGTCGACCGAGGTCCGGGTGTCCGTTCCCACCACGTAGGGCTTGTCGCACATGAGAATCATGGCGTGGAGCATGTCGAGGTGGCAGACGGCGGGGTCCACGTCGCTCGGCTGGACGATCAGGTTGTCGATCATGTCCAGCTGGTTGGAGGTCTGCACCAGCTTGCAGCAGGTGTGATAGTCCTCCAGCGTCGCCGGTCTCTGCGCTCCGTCCACCGTGGCCACGTTGGGCGCCCCGCCGGTGGGGACCAGGACGTAGTCGTCCCCGCCGATCCAGACCGAGCGGACCGGGTTCCTGGAGTGGAGCCGGAACCGGGAGGGCACCGTCCCGAGGGCATGGATTACGTCCCTCTCCGAGATGAACACCCGGCTGCCGTCCACACGAAACCCGTGTTGTTGAAACAGCGCCACCGCTTCGGGGTGGTGAAACAGCGTGCCCAGGGAGCCCAGGATCTCCATGGAGGCGTCGTGGACCTGGTTCAGCTCCGACTTGCTGTAGACCTGCATTCTGTCGATCATCGGCATCCTCTCGAACAAGGCAGGGCGCTTCCCGCCGCCTGCATGGATGGGGACTCGGATCGCACCACCGTGTGGCGCGGGAAGCGATCCTAGCACACGGCTAGAACCGGGGGAACGGCTATTTTGACCCGGCGTTCGAACTGTGGGGCGGGGATGGTTCGCCGCGGCGTGGTGGACGAGACCCAGACAGGGCGGGAGCGCAGCGTGGGCATGACTGATCAGCTGCACCAGAAACTCGAAGCCCTGCACAAGCAGCCCCGACGGGTTACATAGAGAGGAAAGGAGGCGGCGAAGATGGCGGCCATCAGAAAGGACAGGCTTGTCCAGGCAACATTCCCTCGCTCTCTGCTCAGGGTCAGGATTTCATTCTCATAGGTCGAGAAACCCATGGTACTTCCACCGCTCATGACTTGGTCAAAAACTTGGCGGATATCCTGTCTTGTCTCTCAGGGAATGAAGGGTTCAATCCAGTCCCGCCCCAGGACCTCCTCCTTCCAGTGTTTAATACTGAGTTCTTCATGGAAAAGCATAGGCCATCAAGACAGAGCCCTTTGCTTGACGGCATAATGTCTTGTTCCCATCCACTATTCGCCAGGGTGGACGCATTCGCAAGAACCCGCTCACGCGCCGCGGAAAACGCTATAACCTGTTGATATTCTAGGGACGGATCTCAAGGCTAAGAGCTCTTTCCGACTCCATCAGCATTCTCTCCCGCCAACTATTTTCCTTCCGACCTCACCCATTCCCTCAGGGCCTCTCTCTCGAACCGCCACTTGTTCAGGACCATCTTCGCGGGGATCTTGCCGGATTTGGCGAGCTTGTAAACCGACCGTTTCCCCAGCCGCAGATACTCAGCGGCTTCCTCAATCGTGAGAATGTCCTTCTCTTCAGCCATTTCGTCCTCCCATTGGCTCAAAATAGCGAGGGGGCCCGTGAGCCCCCGGCTTTCCCGATATGGATTCTCGATCAGCTCTCCCGTTGCTTCTTTCTCGCCTCTGCCAATCGCTGACCCAGGTTCTGCTCCTTGGCGACCTTCCGGCGTTTTGCGGACAAGGATTTCGCGGACAGCGGCTGAGTCGCCTTGAACCCGTACTTGGCCTTGTATTCCTTCGGGGTGAGGCCGTGCTCCTTCAGATGGCGCTTCGTGAGGATCTTGAACTTTTTTCCGCACTCGAGGCAGGTGACGGAATTCTGTTTGATGGAGTCCTTAGGCTTCATTACAGGACCGGCTTCTTCTTCTGGAACACCTTCCTCATCCGCCTTGACATTCTTCAGGGATTCATAGGTTTGGTTGATCAAAGCATTGATTTCTTCCGCACTGAGTTTGGCTGCACTGGCTTGGGCGGCGACGATCTCTGCCGCCAGTTCATACAGTGATTTTGCCATGACGAATCTCCTTTACAATTTGGGATGGCTATTCAGATATAGATAGAAATATAATAACAAGAACTCGGATTACAAGAGGAAAATACTATTTTTCATAGTTTGTTAAAAGGCTCCTTGCATCATGGCGGTGAGGCCGAACCTTTTGAAGGTTACCAATTTCTTCAGATTTTCCATCTTTTTTTTGTGACCGTGCTCACCTGCGCTGAGGGCGCCAACTCGAACCTCTTGGTGTGCGTCATGATGGTCGGGGGTATGAGTTTGACAGCAGGACAACGGAAGTTGTGTAATCAGGAGGCACTGGCTTGAACGGAAAAGCGCAATCCCCGGCGACGCGGTCGCCGAGGATTGCGGGACTTACTTCCAGAGAAGGCCTTAGGCAGTAAAGCCATGTTTTTAATAGGTCTGACCGCCTCCTTGACCGGCTCCACCTCCACCCATGCCGCCGCCTGGGGCCTGCTGCCCGGCGGGCGGCTGTTCAGGTTCCGGAGGAGGTTTCAATGCCTCATCGATATCATCAAGAGACCTTTTCAGGGTTGCCAGCTGATCGCGGAACTCTTCCACCC
>CAYUBQ010000108.1:0-10173 GCA_964443135.1 uncultured Desulfobacterales bacterium
AAGGCGAGGATCTCCCGCACGTAGGCCTCGGGTTTCTGGTCGTAGGTGTTGTGCCCGCACTTGGGGAGCACGGCCAGCTCCCCTCGGGGGAGCAGTCGGTAGAAGGTGAGGCCCTGCTCCACGTCGAAGAGGAAGCTCCGGTCCGGGTAGAGCACGAGACCCGGGCAGGATACCGAGGGGAGGAGAGGCCGCAGGTCGAAGACGCCGGTCCCGTAAGCCCCGCCGAGGGTCCGGAACATGTCGAAGAAGCGCTCGGCGTGGTCCGCGCCGTGCCACTCTGCGAGTTTTTTCTGGAGGTTCGGCTCCAGCTCGTGGAAGGCCTTGGGGAACTTCTCCCGGTTGAACTCGGCCATGTCCTTCCCGCTGTAGCACTGAGTGCTGGAGATGGAGAGGGTCCGCACCTGCTCCGGGTGGTCCAGGGCGTAGTCCACGGCCAGCACGCCCCCCTCGCACTGACCCACCAGGTGAACCGTTTCGAGGCCCAGGGCCCTTTTCAGGCCGTCGAGCTCCCGGACGCCCGCGGCCCGGAAGCCGTCGCTCACGTAAAACGCTTCGAAATCCTCTCCCCGCTCCGAGCGGCCGTACCCCCTGCGGTCGTACATGACCACCCGGTAGCCCCGGTCCACCAGGGGCGGGTAGATCTCCTCCCACATGCGGGTGCAGCCGAACCCATGGTGCAGGAGAAGGATGGTTTCCCCCTCTCCGTGGTCCTCGTAGTAGATGCGAACTCCCTGGATCGATTCGAAAGGCATGATCTCCTCGCGCTTGGGGTTGTTTGCGGCGACCGGCGATCGTGATGTTATGGCTTGTAGCACAGGACGGAGGGGCGGCGCAATCCGCCCCTCCGGCCGCGGTTGTCTCCGGGCCCCTTTTCCTGTATGAAGGGTGGAAGGCCATTCGGGCGGCGGCATCGTGCATCCCCCGGTGACCATTCGGAGACGGCCGACATGTCCGGAAGCCAGGAGCCCCCTTTTTCCAATCGAAGGCGCATCTTCCTGGGGTTCTATCTTCGGAACCTGGGCGCCAACGTGCTGGGGTTTGCGACGATCGCCGTCCTCAATACACTGACCCCCCTGGAGTTCTTTCGGGCGCAGCGGACGATCCTCCTCTATGAGGGCGAGTGGCGGGAGTTCTTCCTGTTCTACCCGCTCGTCCTGGGCCTGGTGGCCCTCCTCCAGTACTGGGTCCAGCAGCCGGTGGCCGCCATGGCCAGGGAGCTCGAGCAGGACAGAGAACCCGGGGAGCCCCTGGCCACCCGCGCCCGCCGAAGGCTGATCAACCTGCCCTACTTCACGGCCTTCGTCAATCTCTGCGTCTACCTGGCGGTGCCGGCCGCCATAGCCGTTACGTTCTATCTCTGGCTGGAGGCCCCGCTGAGGATCTCCCTGTTCGTCTTCTTCCGGGCCTTCATGATCGGGGTCATCGCCGCAGGTCTCTCCTTCTTCCTGGTGGAGGACCACGCGAGGAGGACCCTGATCCCGGCGTTCTTTCCCGAAGGCCGGCTCACCGAGCTGGCCGGAACCATCCGCATCCCCATCTCGCGCCGGATCCGCATGCTCTACGCATCGGGAACGTCCATCCCCATGGTCATCCTGCTGGTCACGCTGTTCTTCGCCGCCTGGGAAGCGGGCAGGGATGGAGGGATCGGCGCGGACGCCTTCGCCCGGGGGGTGTTCGCCTTCACCGTGGCGCTCTGCCTGATCTTCCTGGTCATCGCGCTCCGGCTGAACCACCTGGTCCAGCGCTCCATTGTGGAGCCCCTCCGGGAGATGCTGGCGGCGGTGAGGCGGATCCGCTCCGGGGACCCCGGCCGGAAGATTCAGGTGTTCTCCAACGACGAGCTCGGGGTTCTGGGGGACGCGGGCAACCAGATGATCGACGCGCTGGAGGAGCGGCGCAGGATTCGCGAGGCCTTCGGCCGCTGCGTGACCCCGGAGATCCGGGACGAGATCCTGGCCGGGAAGATCCCCCTGGACGGAGCGCGCAGGGAAGCCACGCTCCTCTTCGTGGATTTGAGGGGGTTCACCTCCTACGTGGAGGCCCACGAGCCCGAGGAGGTCGTCCGAAGCATGCGCGCCTACTTCACGGCCATGGAGAAGGCGGTGCGCAGCCACAAGGGCGTCGTGCTCCAGTACGTGGGAGACGAGATGGAGTCGGTCTTCGGCGTACCCCTGCACGACCCGGAGCACGCGGACCAGGCCGTGCGAGCGGCCCTGGACATGCGCCGGAACCTGGAGGCCCTGAACCGGGACCGGGAACGCGAGGGCAAGGCGCCGTTCCGGCACGGGATCGGCATTCACACGGGCATGGTGCTGGCCGGCATCACGGGGAGCGATGAGCGGCTCTCCTACGCCCTCATCGGGGACACCGTGAACCTGGCGGCCAGGATCGAGGACCTGGCCCGTGATTTCCAGACCGACATCCTCGTCAGCGAGCAGACGGTCCGGAAGCTCGAAGGCGCCTACGACCTGGAGCCCCTGCCCCCTCGAAACGTCAAGGGGTACTCCAAGCCCGTCAAGGTCTTCCGGGCACGATGAACGACAGCCGCCGATCCTCCCTCAACCGGCGACGAGAGAGGAAAGGAATGGGAGAAGATGGTGACCTACACAAAACTGGACGAGTCCCACCTGAAGCATCTCGGGGCCATGGTGGCCCCGGATCGAATCTCCACCGGCGTCTCCAACCTGGAGCTCCACGGCCGGGACGAGTCCCACCACGAGGCCTGCCTCCCCGAGGTGGTGATCTGGCCGGAACGAAAGGAGGAGGTGGCCGAGATCGTCCGGTTCAGTAACGAGCACCGGATCCCGGTGACGGGCTGGGGGTCGGGGAGCAGCCTCGAGGGGAACCCCATCCCGGTCTGCGGCGGGGTGGTGCTGAACTTCAACCTCATGAACCGCATCATCGACATCCGGGAAGAGGAGTTCCAGGCCGACGTGGAGCCCGGGGTGATCTACCAGGATCTCAACGACAAGCTCCGCCACAAGGGTCTCTTCTTCCCGCCGGACCCGGGAGCGCGCGCCACCCTGGGCGGGATGATCGCGAACAACGCGAGCGGGACCCGCACCGTGCGGTACGGATCGACCCGCCAGAACGTGCTCCGTCTCGAGCTGGTCACGGCGGACGGCGGGACCTTCCGGATCGGCACCCGGTCGAGCAAGACCTCGTCGGGACTGGACCTGGTCAACCTGTTCGTGGGGTCGGAGGGGACCCTGGGCCTCGTGGTGGAGGCCACCGTGCGGCTCGTGGGCCTGCCGGCGGCGTTCTCCGCCGCCGTGGCCTCGCTCCCCACGGTGGAGGCCTGCAGCCGGGCGGTTTTCCAGATCATGCGCGCCGGCCTGAACCCGGCCGCCCTGGAGCTCATGAGCCCCGAGTGCATCACGTTGATGAACCGGGAGCGGGACCTGGGCCTGCCCGTCTCGCCCACCCTGTTCATGGAGTTCCACGGCACCGCCGAGAGTCACCTGGCCGACGTGATGGCCATGGCCCGGGAGCTCTGCGAGGAGGAGGGGGGAACCGGTTTTCGGACCGGCCTGGGCCTGCAGGAGCGGGACCGCCTCTTCCGGGCCCGGCACGAGCTCAGCGAGATGATCCGGAGGGAGCACCCGGACCGGACCCACAGCACGGCGGACGTGGCCGTTCCCATCTCGGCCTACCCCGACCTCATCGCCTGGAGCCGGCAGGCCCTGGAGGAGGCCGGCATCCCGGGCTACATCTTCAGCCACGCCGGGGACGGCAACCTCCATCTGGTGTTCATGGGAAAGACCGGGGACGAGAATGAGTGGCGGCAGATCGGCCGCATCTACGACCGGCTGGTGGAGCGGTCCCTGGCCGCCGGGGGCACGGCCACGGGGGAGCACGGCGTGGGGCTCGGCAAGCGGAAGTACATGGAGGCCGAGCACGGGGCGAGCCTTGTCTGGATGCGGCGGGTCAAGGACCTCTTCGACCCCCATTCCATCCTGAACCCGGGGAAGCTGCTCCCCTGAACAGGGTCAGGCGCCGGACCGGAGCTCCTCCAGGAGCCCGGAGGCCGCGTTCCCGAGGAGCATGGTGTCCACGCCGGCCACCAGGAGAGTGTAACCCTGTTCCACGTAGGGACGGACGGCCCGGGCGTCGATCCCGAAAACTCCCAGGCAGACGCCGGCGCCCCGGCAGACGGAGGTGACCCGCTCGATGGCCGCGACCACCTCCGGGTGAGCCACGTCTCCCGGCCGGCCCAGGCTGGCGGAGAGGTCGTAGGGGCCCACGAGCACCGCATCGACTCCCTCCACCCGAACGATGGCCTCCATCTGCTCGACGGCCTGGATGTGCTCGGCCTGGATCACCACGGAAACCCCCTCGTTCGCCTGTTCCAGGTAGTCCCGGAACCGCAGACCGTAGCCGTGGGCCCGGCCCAGGCCGACGCCCCGCGTCCCCCGGGGGGTGTAACGGGCCAGCCGGACCACGCGCTCGGCGTCCTGGGCCGTGTTCACCATGGGAACGATGACGCCTGCGGCCCCGATGTCCAGGGCCTTCTTGATGAACGCCTCGCCGGCCTCGGGGACGCGGACCAGGCAGGGCAGGTCCGGACCGGCGGCCTGGAGCAGGTGCTGGAGGCCTGCGGCCTCCAGCGGGGAGTGCTCCCCGTCCAGGAAGAGCCAGTCGAAGCCGACGAGGCGCATCAGCTCGGCGACCTCGGGAGCGCTGAGGGTCACCAGCGTGCCGAGCAGCCGCTCCCGGGCGCGCATCCTCTCGCGGAACCGCACATCCATAGGAGTCCTCCGCATGGGTTGGTTCGATATCCAGGAGCATCCCCGGGCGGTCGGACCCTGTCAACCCTTTTTCAAACCGGTTTTCGGCGGCAAAAGTACAGGATGCCGTGTATTGCCTCGAGGCCCAGCCCGGCGTACCCTGTCCTGCGAACCTCAAACAAATCCCCTCTTTTCAGGGGAGAAAGGAGGCGCCATGCAGCTGACCAGCAGTGCGTTCGAGCACGAGGGTTCGATCCCCTCCAAGTACACGTGCGACGGAGAGAACGTGAATCCGCCGCTCGCGGTCGAGGGCGTGCCGGAGGGGGCCAAGAGCCTCGCCCTGATCGTGGAGGACCCGGACGTGCCCAGGAACCTGCGGGAGGACGGGATGTGGGACCACTGGATCGTGTTCGACATGGACCCAGCGACCCGCCGGATCGAGGAGGCCCGGGAGCCCGAGGGCCGTCACGGCAAGGGGACCGGGGGCGGCAACAGCTACCAGGGCCCGTGTCCTCCGGACCGGGAGCACCGGTACTTCTTCAAGCTCTACGCCCTGGACACCGAGCTGGACCTGCCCGACGGAACGGACAAGGCGACCGTGGAGAAGGCCATGGAAGGGCACGTGCTCGACCAGGCCGTCCTGATGGGCCGCTACGATCGGTCCTGAACCTTGACGCAGCCGCAAAAAGGCAGGAGCTTCGAGACCTGCCCCCGACATTTCAATAGGTTACAACGTTTCCCGCGGCGGGTGAGCGGGTATTTGCGAACCCGTCAATCTTTACGGGGCGGGACGGCCTCCGCCGTCCCGCCTTTTCTCTTTCCCCTTGTGTGTTTGACCCGGGGGTTCCTGGCCGTCCGCTCTTTGTCGCCCTCCCGTTCGGCCGCTCCGACCTCTCCGTCTTCTGCCTGATCCTGCTGCTGCTCTCCACCGGGGCCAAGCTCTGGCGCCGCGCGGGCGCGGCCCGGGTCAGCTCCCGCTTCCGGACGGAGACGCTTCGCGCCTCTCCCGGGGAGCCCCTGGTCTTCGCCGTGGAGGCGGAGAACGGGTCCATCCTGCCCATGACGGACCGGTCCAGGCTGGACGGCGTGGATCGCCTCTCCGGCGACATCCTCCTGATCGTGGACCTGATGAACCGGGAGCTGTACGCGGATGAGCGGCCCGGTGCGGATCATCGGAGGAAAGGCCTCCCGGCGTGGCGGCGCCTGTGGAGCCCGGGGAACTGGAAACCCCGTCTCAGAGTCCTATTGTCTCCGCCGGACCCCATTTCCGTATCCCGTGCATAGATCCGGTTTTTCGCCGCCCCTTGAGAAACCGTCCAGGGTCCTTATCTTGTTCCCTGAGCGGTTCGAACGAGCCGGTCCAGTCGAAGGGGATCATGCATGGACCACAAGAAGACCCTGAAGCAGGCCCTGGACGCCGTATCCTCGGTGGTGAAGAGCCGCGAGAACATCGTGGAGCTCTCCTTTGCGGCGCTTCTGGCCGGGGGCCACATGCTCTTCGAGGACCTTCCCGGCACCGGAAAGACCACGCTCTCCATTGCCATGGCCCGGGTCATGGGGTGCGACTTCAAGCGCGTCCAGTTCACCAACGATCTCATGCCCTCGGACGTCCTGGGCACCGAGATCTACCGTTCCTCGCAGGAGCGGTTCAGCGTGCGCAAGGGGCCGGTGTTCACCCACATCCTCCTGGCGGACGAGATCAACCGGGCCACCCCCAGGACCCAGAGTGCGCTCCTGGAGGCCATGGGGGAGCGGCGGGTCACCCTGGGCGGAAGGACCTTTTCGCTCCCCGACCCCTTCTTCGTGATCGGCACCCAGAACCCCATGGACCTCTACGGGACCTACCCGCTGCCCGAGTCCCAGCTGGACCGGTTCTTCATGCGCCTCGAGATCGGCTACCCGGAGCGGTCGGACGAGGCGGCCATCGTGAGGGAGGACGGATTCTACGATCAGGCCCGGGAGCTTCCCCGGATCATGGACCCCGGGGAGATCGTCGGGCTCCACGGGGCGACGAGGCAGGTAAAGACCTCGGAGAAGATCGTCCGGTACGTCCTGGACATCGCCGAGGCCTCCCGTGAGCGGGGCGCCTTCCGGTTCGGGCTGAGCACGCGCGGCGCCATCGCCTTGAAGGAGGCGGGCCAGGCGGCCGCCTTTCTGGCGGGGCGCGACTACGTCGTTCCCGACGACGTGAAGGCGGTCTTCCCCTCCGTGGCCTATCACCGGCTCCACCCCTCGGCCGACATGAAGTCCGGGGAGCGAAAGGCTTACCTGGACGAGTTCCTGGGAGGCGTCCCGGTCCCCCTATGAGAGCCGGCCGATACCAGGTCAAGATCACCCGTTCCGGGTTCGTCTACATCGGGCTCACCATCGTCCTGGGGGTGGGAGCGGCCAATACCGGCAACAACCTCCTCTACCTCATGGCCAGCATCATGCTGGGCCTGATGCTGCTCTCCGGGCTCAGCTCGCTGGTCAACCTCCGCGGTCTCGACGTTTCGCTGGAGCCGCCCGACGAGCTGTTCGCAGGCGTTCCGGCCGGGTTCACCCTCCGGGTCCGAAAGCGGCGGGGGAACGCCTTTTTCCTTCGTTTCCAGACCCCCTTCGGCGGCGCGTTTCTCCCCGTTGTCCGCGGTGAGGCCCGCGTCCCCGTCTGGTTGACCTTTCCGCGGAGGGGGAGGGCGCGCGTCGAAGCCCTCGAGATCCAGTCCGGGTTCCCGATGGGGTTCTTCCGGCGAATGCACGTGCGCAGCCTCGATCTGGACCTGCTGATCTATCCCCGCCCCGTCCACCAGACCCTGCCGCCGCTCAGCGGGGTCGCGGGCGAGGCCTGTCCCCGGACCGGACCGGGCGAGCCCGGGGACGAGGTGCAGGGGCTTCGGCCCTTCCGGAGCAGCGACCCGCTGAAGCGGGTCGACTGGAAGGCCACGGCGCGGCGGGGACGGATGATCGTCCGGGAGTTCGACCGGGTTGCCGGGGATACCCTGACCATCGATCTCTCCGGATCGGAAGGGTCGTGGGAGCCGGCCCTGTCCAGGGCCTGCCACCTCGTGCTGGAGGCCTCCCGCCTCGGGCTGCGGGTGGGCCTGGTCCTTCCGGACCGCGCGGTGGCCCCGGCCCGGGGGACGGACCACAGACGATCGCTCCTGGAGGTGCTGGGTGAGGCGTAGCGTGTCCATGCGGGGCCTGTCGCTCCTCTTCGCCTACACCGCCCTTGCGGGGTCCATGGCGTCGGTGGCGACGGAGCTGCCCCTTCCCGTCCTGGTGATCTCTGCCGGCGCCTTTCTCGCGGGCGCCGGCCTGGACTCCGGGAGGCTGTCCAGGCCGGCTCTTCCCCCGGCGGTCGTGGTGGCGGCGGTCGTGCTCGGAATCCTCGGCTCCTTTGTCGGCATCCACGCGGGGAACCTCTACGGCCGGATGCTCGGAGCCCTGGCGTTGGCGGCCTCGGCCAAGCTCGTCTCCGCCAAGGCGGGGAGGGACGTCCTCCAGATCTTCCTCCTCAACCTCCTGATCGTGGCAGCGGCGTCCCTGCGCCGGTTCGGCCTCGAGTACGGGGTCCTGGTGCTGGCGGAGACCTTTCTCTCGGTGGCCGGGCTGGTGTTCCTCTACGGATCCCGGGAGCAGGCGGAGATCCGGGGCCGCGAGGCGCGACACCTCCTGGCCTGGAGCGGGTGGATCACCGTCGGGCTGCTGCCCGCCACCCTGGTCTTCTTTCTCGTCCTTCCCAGGCCCACGGCCGCCCTGTTCGGCTGGGAAGGGGGCGCGGTCCCGCGCACCGGCTTCGGCGAGCGGATCAGCGCCGGCGAGGTGGAGCGGATCCTCGAGGACCGGTCGCCGGCCTTGCGGGTCCGGTGGCTGAGGGGAGAGCGGCCCGAGACCTTCCGCTGGCGGGGCATGGTCTACGGGACATACCGAAACGGCGTGTGGGAGAAGGGGGCGGGGAGCCAGGATCCCGGGGACCTTCCGCCGGGAAGGACGGTCTCCTACGAGGTGCTGCTGGAGCCCACGGGCGCCAAGGCCCTGTTCGCCCTCGGAGCCCCGATCCAGGCCCGATCCGACACCCTGGACATCCGGGTGACGGGGGCTTACACGCTGGAGGCGACCAGGCCCGTTCGGAAAAGGGCGTCCTACCGGGTGGTCTCCGTGCTGCCGGAGAGCCTCCCCTCGGGCACGGCCCCTTCGGGGTTCCGGTCCGTGCCCGCAGAGCTGGGGGCACGGCTCTCCGGCCTGGCCGACCGCCTGCGGCGGGAAACCCCCGAGGAGACCGCCCGGGCCGTCGCGGCCCACTTGAAAGCGGAGTACGCCTACGACACGGCCCCCGGGTCCGTCGGGGATAGCGAGCCCGTGGCGAGGTTTCTCTTCGACACCCGGCGGGGGCATTGCGAGTACTTCGCCTCGGCCATGACGCTGCTCCTTCGAAGCGCGGCGATCCCGGCGCGGGTGGTGGGGGGCTACGTGGGCGGCGAGTGGAACGAGCTGGGCGGGTACCTGCTGGTTCGCCGGAGCCGGGCGCACACCTGGGTGGAGGCCTGGATCCCGGAGAAGGGCTGGACCGTCTTCGATCCCACGCCGTCCCGCGGACCCGGCGCGGCCCCCGGGTGGCGCCGGCAGCTGGTCCAGGGGGTCGATTTCCTGCGCTACACGTGGTACCGATGGGTCGTGACCTACGACCTCGGCCGGCAGCTGGGCCTGGCCCGACGCACCGCCTCGGCCCTCGAGTCTCTGCGCTCGGGCGGCATGGGGGCCAAGCTGCCCCCCGCACGGAAGATGCTGGCGGCGGGGGCGGCCGCGGTCCTCGCCCTGATCCTGCTCTGGTGGCTGCACCGGGTCCGGAGACGCTGGATGCGGCGGCCCAGGGGGTGGGCGGAGCGTTTCGTCCGCCTCCTGGAGAGGAGCGGGATCCGCAGGGAGCCCGGAGAAACCCTGCAGGAGCTGGCCGATCGGTTCGGGATTCGGGAGCCGGAGCTGAGGCCCGCGGCCGACGCCTTCGTGCGGGCCTACTACCGGTTCGAGTTCCGGGGGGACGCCACAAAGGGGCAGGTGGAGGCCCGGTTCCGGCGGCTGGAGACGGCCCTTCGCGACTGACGTTTTGGCTGTTGAGGTGTTGAGCTGTTGAGCTGTTAAGTTGTTAAGCTGTTAAGCTGTTGAGGTGTTGAGGTGTTGAGGTGTTTCCCGCAGACGCCCGGCAATAGATCCCGTCTTGGGAGAGATGCCTCGGCTCGAGAGGCGGAAGAAGGCCCCGTGCTCCAGAGCCCCCTGCAAGAGGCGCCGGCCGCGCAGCCCCCGGCGCCTGCGCTCCAGGTGCGGACGACTGGGGCCGTGAATGGCGCTGTTCAGAATCGAACCGTACAAGCGTGGTCTGGTACTCCGGCGTTCGAGGCGCAGGAGGGCGGGGTTTTCCGGAGCGGACATTGCGGGAGGCCTTCGTCATTGCGGCGGTTACGCCCGGGGG
>CAYUBQ010000109.1:0-9975 GCA_964443135.1 uncultured Desulfobacterales bacterium
CACCGACACCGACACCGTCACCGACACAAATCCCGGAGGCGCTTGAACTCCACAGGCCCATCTGATAGGTTTCCGTGTGGAAAGGCCTTCCGGGAAGCGGACGGCAAAGGCCGCCTGGCGCTCCTCCTCTCCTGCTGGTTCGGCGCCGGGCTCGTGCCCCGGGCGCCCGGCACGGCCGGTACCGTGGCCGCCCTGCCCGCGGTCTTTCTGGTGCACGCGGCGGGACCCGCAGCCGGGCTCCTGATCACCCTGGGGTTCACGGCCCTGGCAATCTGGGGGGCGGGGGCGGCTGCCCGCGCCCTGGGCACGGAGGACCCGGGCGAGGTGGTGTCGGACGAGGTGGCCGGGTTCATGGTCACCCTGTATCTCCTGCCCTTCACGTGGCCCTTTCTGGTGAGCGGTTTCTTTCTGTTTCGGCTGCTGGACATCCTCAAGCCCTTTCCGATCCGCCGGTTGGAGCGGCTGCCCGGCGGGGCGGGCGTGGTCCTGGACGACGTGGCGGCCGGCATCCTGGCCAACCTGATCCTGCGGGGCGCGGGGTCCATGCTGGGCGTTTTGTAGGACTGCATGTACGGCGAGATCATCACCATCGGAAACGAGCTCGTCAACGGACGGACGCTCGACCTCAACGCCTGGTACGCGGCCGGGAGGCTGGCGGCGTGCGGCCTCACGGTGACCCGGATCACCACGGTGGGCGATCACCCGGAGCGGGCCGTGTCCCTGCTGCGGGAGGCCCTGGCCCACTCCCGGTTCGTGATCGTGACGGGGGGGCTGGGCTCCACCGAGGACGACGTCACCAGCGAGATCGTGGCCGAGGCCCTGGGACGGCCGCTCCGCCGGGACGAGGAGATGTTCGAGCTGATCCGGGGCTACGTGACCCGCCGGGGCCGGGGGATGACCCCCTCCCTCGAGAAGATGGCCTGGGTTCCCGAGGGCTCCCGCATGATCAACCCCAGGGGCACGGCCTGCGGGTTCTCCATGGTGGAAAACGAGGTGCTGCTCTACTTCCTCCCCGGCGTACCGGACCAGATGCGCTACCTCATGGACCGCTTCGTGCTGCCGGAGATCCTCCAGCGCGAGGAGACCCTCCCGGTCATGCGCCAGCGCCTGCTCAAGCTCTACGGCCCGAGCGAGCCCGAGGTGGCCGAGCTCATGAAGGGGCTCTCCTCGTGCGAGGCCGAAGGGGCGCTGCTCGGCTTCTACCCCCAGTTCCCCGAGAACCACATCACCATCGCCGTGCGGGGCCGGGACGAGCCCGGCGTCATGGCGGTGCTGGAGCGCACCGAGCAGGAGATCCGGCGGCTCATGGGGGCCTGCGTGTTCGCCTCGGGAAACGACCGCATGGAGGACGTGGTGGGCCGGGCCCTGAGCGAGAAGGGTCTCACCCTGGCCACGGCCGAGTCCTGCACCGGCGGGCGCATCGGCGACCGGATCACGGAGGTCGCCGGGAGCTCGGGCTACTTCCTGGGCGGGGTGGTGGCGTACGGCAACGAGGTCAAGCAGGCCTTCCTGGGTGTGAGGGAGACGACCCTCCGGGACCACGGCGCAGTGAGCGCCGAGACGGCCCGGGAGATGGCCCGGGGCGTGAGGGAGCGGTTCGGGGCCGGACTGGGACTCTCGGTCACGGGCATTGCCGGGCCGGGCGGAGGCAGCCGGCAGAAGCCCGTGGGAACGGTTCACATCGGTCTGGCCTCGAACGACGAGACATTGTCCGGAAAGTACCGGTTCTGGGGCGGGCGGGGGCAGGTCAAGGCCCAGACCGCCATGATGGCCCTGGACTGGGTGCGAAGGATGCTGTATGGGTATTCGTTCCTTCCTGGCGTTTCGCCTTCCGGCTGAGATCCGGACCGTGGTGGAGCAGGTCCACGACGGGCTGAAGGACGCCTCCCGGGACGTGAAGTGGGTGCGCCCGGGGAGCGTCCACCTGACCGTGGCCTTCCTGGGGAGCGTGGACGAGGAGGCGATCCCCGCGCTCTCCGAGGCGGTGCGCGGGGTGTGTGCGGGTTTTGCGCCCTTCCGGCTGGCGGTCCGGGGGACCGGCCTCTTTCCCAACCCGCGGCGCCCCCGGGTGATCTGGCTGGGCCTCGAAGGGGACGTGGAGCGGATGGGCGGGCTCCGGGACGCGCTCCAGGACGTGCTCGAGCCGTTCGGCGTCGAGCGCGAGCGGCGGCCCTTCCGGCCCCACCTCACCCTGGGGCGCTTCCGGAAAGGCGGGATCATGGACGACCGGCTGGCCGAAGCGATGGACGGATGGACCGAGGTCGAAAGCCCGGCCTGCGTGCTGAGCGAGCTGGTGCTGTTCAAGAGCGACCTGAGGCGCGGGGGGGCGGTTCACACGGAGCTGGACCGGTTTCCGCTCTCCGGCGAGAGATGAGCCGGCCGGACCGGCCGTCTGAAAGCAGGCGGGCCGCAAGACCGGTCCCGGGTGTACCGGAACCGGGGCAGCGCGGCACAACATTCGAACATCAGAACACCGGCCTTCGAGGAGGAAACCCCATGGCGGATCAACGTGCGGACAAGGAGCGGGCGGTCGAGCAGGCCATCACGCAGATCGAGCGGCAGTTCGGCCGGGGATCGATCATGAAGATGGGCGACGATCGCGCCCTGGACATCCCGGCCATCTCCACCGGCTCCCTCTCCCTGGACCTGGCCCTGGGCGTGGGGGGCGTGCCCCGCGGGCGGGTGGTGGAGATCTACGGGCCGGAGTCGAGCGGCAAGACCACCCTGGCTCTCCACGTGGCGGCCGAGGCCCAGGCCGCGGGCGGCATGGTGGCCTTCATCGACGCGGAGCACGCCCTGGACCCCACCTACGCGAGGAACCTGGGCGTGGACGTGGACAGCCTCCTGGTGTCCCAGCCCGACACCGGGGAACAGGCCCTGGACATCGCGGAGATCCTGGTACGGAGCGGCGCCGTGGACGCGCTCATCATCGACTCGGTGGCCGCCCTGGTCCCGCGGGCCGAGATCGAGGGGGAGATGGGCGACCAGCACGTGGGGCTCCAGGCCCGGCTCATGAGCCAGGCCCTCCGGAAGCTCACCGCCACCATCAGCAAGTCCCACACCTGCGTGGTGTTCATCAACCAGATCCGCATGAAGATCGGGGTCATGTTCGGGAGCCCCGAGACCACCACGGGCGGGAACGCCCTCAAGTTCTACTCCTCCCAGCGGCTGGACATCCGGCGCATCGGGGCCATCAAGGAGGGGGACCAGCACATCGGCAACCGCACCAAGGTGAAGGTGGTCAAGAACAAGATCGCCCCGCCCTTCAAGATCGCCGAGTTCGACATCATCTACGGCCATGGCATCTCCAAGGAGGGGGACATCCTGGACCTGGGCGTCTCCCTGGACGTGGTGGAGAAGAGCGGCGCGTGGTACTCCTTCGAAGGCGAGCGGCTCGGGCAGGGCCGGGAGAACGTGAAGAAGTTCCTGGCCGAGAACACGGACATCCGGGACAAGATCGCCGACCTGGTCAAGGAGAAGACCGGCCTCAAGAAGATCGAGAATGAGATCGCCGAGGCGGAGGAGGAAGGGAAGGGATAGGACGGAGCATGGGAAGCATGGATTTTCGATCGATACGTCAGAAGTTCCTGGACTTCTTCAACGAGCGCGGCCACGAGATCGTGGCGAGCGCCCCGCTGATCCCGAGGGACGACCCCACCCTGCTCTTCACCAACGCGGGCATGGTTCAGTTCAAGAGCGTCTTCCTGGGCGAGGAGAAGCGCGGATACAACCGGGCCGTCACCAGCCAGAAGTGCGTGCGGGCCGGCGGCAAGCACAACGACCTGGAGAACGTGGGCTACACGGCCCGGCACCACACCTTCTTCGAGATGCTCGGGAACTTCTCCTTCGGCGATTACTTCAAGCAGAAGGCCGTCGCCTGGGCCTGGGAGCTCCTGACCGAGGGGTACGGGCTCCCCGCGGACAAGCTCTACGCATCGGTCTACCACGACGACGACGAGGCCTACGGGATCTGGGAGAAGGAGATCGGGCTGCCGTCGGATCGGATCGTGCGGCTGGGCGAAGCGGACAACTTCTGGGCCATGGGCGACACCGGCCCCTGCGGACCCTGCTCCGAGATCCTGATCGACCAGGGGGAGGAGCTGGCCTGCGACCGGCCCGACTGCGCGCCGGGGTGCGACTGCGACCGCTACCTGGAGATCTGGAACCTGGTCTTCATGCAGTTCGACCGGGACGCCCGGGGGACCCTCACGCCCCTTCCCAACCAGAACATCGACACGGGCATGGGGCTGGAGCGGATCGCCGCCGTGGTCCAGGGCGTGAAGAGCAACTTCGACACGGATCTCTTCCGGGACCTGATCGGCTTCATCGAGGATTTCTCCAGCGTCCGCTACGGCGAGGCGCGGAAGCAGGACGTCTCCTTCCGGGTGATCTCGGACCACGCCCGGGCCGCCGCTTTCCTCATCGGGGACGGGGTCATGCCCTCCAACGAGGGCCGCGGGTACGTGCTCCGGCGGATCATCCGGCGGGCCATCCGGTTCGGTCAGCTCCTGGGGCTCGAGCACGCCTTCATGAACCGGGTGGTGGGGAAGGTGATCGACGTCATGGGACAGGACTACGCCGACCTCGTCACCTCCAGGAGCTTCATCGAGGGCGTGGTGACGAACGAGGAGAAGCGGTTTGCCGACACCCTCCACCACGGCATGAAGGTGCTCCAGGAGAACCTGGAGGCGCTCCGCGCGAAGGGGGGCGACACCATCCCCGGAGACACGGCCTTCAAGCTCTACGACACCTACGGCCTCTCCCTGGACATCGTCCAGGACGTGGCCCGGGAGGAGGGCCTGTCCGTCGACCTGGAGGGCTACGACCGGGCCATGCACCGGCAGCGGAGCCAGAGCCAGCAGGCCTGGAAGGGGAGCGGCGAGGAGGAGATCCCCGAGACCTTCCGGAGGCTCGCCTCCGAAGGCGTCTCCTGCCGGTTCCTCGGCTACGAGGGCCTGGAGCACCCGGCCCGGGTGAAGGGCATCGTCCGGGACGGCCGGACCGTCTCCTCGGCGACGGCGGGCGATGCCGTGGAGGTGGTGCTGGACGAGACCCCCTTCTACGGCGAGGCGGGCGGGCAGGTGGGCGACCAGGGGTGGCTCCGGGCGGAAGGTACCGCGGTCCGCATCACGGACACGGTCCGGTTCGGGCACGGTCTCATCGTGCACCGGGGAACGGTGGAGGAAGGGACCCTGAGCCGGGGGGACCGGGTCACGGCCCGGGTGGACGAGGAGCGCAGAAAGGCCACGGCCCGCAACCACACCGCCACCCACCTCCTCCACAAGGCCCTCCGGGAGACCCTGGGCGACCACGTGAAGCAGTCCGGCTCCCTGGTGGCGCCGGACCGGCTCCGGTTCGACTTCACCCACTTCGCCCAGGTGGACGGAGACAAGCTCCGCGCGGTGGAGGAGTACGTGAACCGGCGGGTCCGGGAGAACCGCCCCCTCTCCACGCAGGAGATGGGCCGGGACGAGGCCGTGCAGAGCGGGGCCACGGCCATCTTCGAGGAACGCTACGGAGAGACGGTCCGGGTGGTGAGCGTGGAGGGGGTGAGCCGCGAGCTCTGCGGCGGGACCCACTCGGAACGGACCGGGGACATCGGCTTCTTCAAGATCCTGAGCGAGGGCGCTGTGGGCTCGAACCTGCGCCGCATCGAGGCCTTGACCGGCGAGGGCGCCGTGCAGTACGTCCAGGGCCAGGAGCGGGAGATCAAGGCCCTCGCCGCCCGGCTCAAGACCGGGCCGGAGCAGCTCGGGGAGCGGCTGGAGCGGCTTCTCAAGGAGCTGAAGGATCGGGAGCGCGAGGTGGAGAGTCTCAAGGCGAAGCTCCGGGCCGGGAGCACCGCGGACCTCCTGGACGGCGCCAGGGAGGTGGCGGGCGTTCGCCTCCTGGCCCGCGAGGTGGAGGCCGACTCGCCCAAGGCCCTGCGGGAGTACGCCGACCAGGTGAAGGAGAAGCTTCCGTCCGGTGTGGCCGTGCTGGCGGGCCGCGGCGACGGCAAGGCCATGCTCGTCTGCGTGGTGTCGCCCGACCTGACCGGCCGGATCAAGGCGGGCGAGATCATCAAGCGGCTATCCCCCCTGGTGGGGGGAAAGGGCGGCGGGCGGCCGGACATGGCCCAGGGCGGGGGAAGCGAGCCGGACAAGCTCCCGGACGCACTGGGGACCGTGCCCGGCCTGGTGGAGGAGATGCTCGGAAAGGCCTGATCGCGTTTTCCGTCCGTCAAAATCGAACGCTCCCCGGATGGACTCCGGGGAGCGTTTATTGTTTCGTGCCGAGCCTCGAGGAGAAGGGCTTCAGGAACCGTCTTCGGCGGTCTTCTCGGCCTTTTCCGCATCCTTCACGGCCTTGGCGGCGGCCCTGGCGGCCTCCTCCCCGGCCTTTTCCCGCTCCGCCTCCTCGATCTCCTCCTGCTGCTCGGCCTCCTGCGCGGCAAGCTTCTCCCGGCAGATCCGGATGTACTCCAGGGCCTCGTGGTACTGGCCCATGTCGGGGTAGTTCTCGATGATGTACTGGTACCGCCCCTTGGCGGCCCGATAGTTGCCCTTGCCGTAGTAGAAGTGCCCCACGTAGAGCTCGTACTCGGCCAGATAGATCAGACACTTCCGGATCTTTTTCCGGGCGATCTTGGCGTACCGGTCGTTGGGAAACCGCTTGACCAGCCGCTCGAACTCGTCCTTGGCCGAATGGGTGTGGCTCTGGTCCCGGTCGATGGTGGAGACCTGCGCCAGGTGGCACTCGCCCTTTCGGAAGATCACGTAGGGAATGTCGGGGTTCCCGGGGTGCAGCCGCTCGAACTCGTCGTAGAGCTCGTAGGCGGTGTCGTACTCATCCCGGAGGAACATGGCGTCGGCCAGCAGGAGCTCGGCCTCGAGCGCGAACTTGCTGTAAGGGTAGCGGTCCTTGATCTGCTGAAAGGCCTCGCTGGCGGCGAGGTAGCGTCCCTGGTCCAGGTACTCCTGGCCCTGAAGCATCAGCTCGGGAGGGGTCCGCTCCTCCACGTCCCCGAACAGGCGGTTGAACGTCCCGGTCAGGGAGTCGATGACCACACAGCCGCTCGAGAGGACCAGAAGCAGCGCCAGGATCGTTCCCAGCCGGAGAACCGACCCGCGTGCCCGCCGGAAGGCATTGGCCTGATTCGCATGTGTCTCCTTCATACGCCCTGCAAATCCTCCACAAATTTCTCGGCCCCATGCGCCGCGGCGGCCCCTTCTCCCACCGCCGTGGAGATCTGCCGGAAGGTCTTGGATCGCATGTCACCGGCCGCAAAGACGCCCGGCACCGAGGTCTCCATCTGATCGTCCGTGATCACGAATCCGGCGTCGTCCAGGGTCACCAGCCCCTGCACCAGCTCCGTGTTCGGGATCGTGCCGATGAAGATGAAGACGCCCTGAACCTCCCTGAGGGAGGTCTCGCCGGTCTTGACGTTCCTGAGCTCGATGCCCTCGACCCCGTCTGCACCCAGGATGCGGAGCGGGACCGTGTCCCAGACGAACTCGATCTTCTCCTCGGCCATGGCGCGCTCCTGGAGGAGCTTGACCGCCCGGAGCTCGTCCCGCCGGTGAACGTGGTAGATTTTGCTGGCGAACCGGGTCAGAAAGAGGGACTCCTCCACGGCCGTGTCGCCGCCGCCGATGACGGCCACGGCCTGATCCCGGTAGAACGGGCCGTCGCAGGTGGCGCAGTAGCTGACGCCCCGTCCCATGAGGTTGCGCTCGCCCTCTACGTCCAGCTTCTTCCAGGAGGCCCCGCAGGCCAGGATCAGGGCCTGTGTCTCGTAGGTCTCGCGGTTCGTGACGACGAGCTTCCTGTCGTCCCGGAACCCGAGCCGGGCGACTTCCTCGGAGCGGATCTCCAGCCCGAACTTCTCGGCCTGGCCCTTCATCCGGTCCATGAGCTCGAACCCGCTGATGCCGTCCGGGAAGCCCGGGTAGTTCTCCACCCAGTCCGTGATGAGCACCTGCCCGCCCGGCGCCAGCTTCTCCAGCAGCACCACGTTCATACGGGCTCGGGCATTGTAGAGCCCGGCGGTGAGGCCCGCAGGGCCTCCGCCGATGATCACAATGTCGTACATGGCTACAGGAGCTTCTTGATTTCTTCTTCGATGGCGGTCTTGGGCTGGGCCCCGACGATCGTGTTGGCGACCTCGCCCCCCTTGAAGAAGATCAGCGTGGGGATGTTCCGGATCCCGAACCGGGCCGGTGTCTGCCGGTTCTGATCCACGTCCATCTTGGCCACCTTCACCTTGCCCTCGTACTCCTTGGCCAGCTCCTCGACCACCGGACCGACCATTTTGCAGGGCCCGCACCAGGCCGCCCAGAAGTCCACCACCGCCGGAAGATCGCTCTTGACGATCTCGTTTTCGAAAGTTTCGTCCGTTACCTGGAGAATGTCTGCCATGAAACGCTCCTTTCCAGGAAAAATAGATGCTTCAGTGATTTGGATTAACACGGCGCCCCTGCTTTGTCAACAGCAGGCAGAAGGCGCAACGGCTCGTCATCCCTACAGAGACCCCCGGATGGAATGGGTTTCGGCCCGGGAGCCTGCCGGCGACGGCACCCGGCCCGGCCGACCCGAGGAATCCATTGACGCCGGGGATCGGATGGGGAACAATGGCGCAACGAAAAACGCCCGAAAAGGAGGACTCGTGAAGAAGCAGGATCGTGTCGTGTACGTCTGCCAGGCGTGCGGGCACCAGACCCCCAAGTGGATGGGCCGCTGCCCGGACTGCAGCGAGTGGGACACGCTCGTGGAGGAGCGGACCGCACCGGCCCCGGGACGGGCCGGAAGACCCGGCACCGGCGTGGACATGCGCCCCGTAACCCTGGGCGACATCTCCCTCGACCGGGAGCTCCGCTGGAGGTCCGGCATCGCCGAGTTCGACCGGGCCCTGGGAGGGGGCCTCGTGCCGGGCTCCATGGTCCTCGTGGGCGGGGAGCCCGGCATCGGCAAGTCCACCATGCTCCTCCAGGCGGCCGGCCGCCTCGCGGACCAGGGCATCCGGTGCTTCTACCTCTCGGGCGAGGAGTCCAACCAGCAGATTCGGCTCCGGGCGGACCGCCTGTCCATCCGTTCGGACGGGCTCTACGTGGCCACGGGCACCCGGCTCGAGGATCTCCTGAAGACCCTGGGCGAGCTCCAGCCCGACCTCCTCGTCGTGGACTCCATTCAGACCCTTCACACGGACCTCCTTCCCTCGGCCCCGGGGAGCGTGGGCCAGGTGAGGGAGGTCTCGGCCCGGCTCATGGCCTGGGCCAAGTCGTCCGGCACGCCCACCTTCCTGGTGGGACACGTCACCAAGGAGGGCGCCATCGCCGGGCCCAAGGTGCTCGAGCACATGGTGGACACGGTCCTCTACTTCGAGGGAGACCGAAGCCACGCCTTTCGCATCCTGCGCTCGGTGAAGAACCGCTACGGCCCCACCAACGAGATCGGGGTGTTCGAGATGACCGAGGCCGGCCTCACCGAGGTGGGCAACCCGTCCCGTATCTTCCTGGAGGAGCGGCCCGAAGGGGCTTCGGGCTCCGTGGTCATCCCCTGCCTCGAAGGAACCCGCCCGGTCCTGGTGGAGGTCCAGGCCCTGGTGGGCCCCAGCCCCCTGGGCGTGCCCCGGCGCACCGCCATCGGCGTGGACCCGAACCGGATTTCGCTGCTCGTGGCCGTGATCGGAAAGCACATGGGCATGGAGATGGGCGGGCAGGACATTTTCGTCAACGTGGCCGGGGGTCTGAGGGTGGACGAGCCGGCCGCGGACCTCGGCATCGTGGCCGCTCTGATCTCCAGCCACCTGGACACGCCGGTCCCCCTGGACATGGTGGCCTTCGGAGAGGTGGGGCTCGCCGGCGAGGTCCGGGGCGTGAGCCAGCCCGAGGTCCGCATCAAGGAGGCCCTGAAGCTGGGGTTCGGCCGGTGCCTGCTCTCCCGGGGCAACATGTCGGGCGTGGGGGCCGTGGAGGGCATGGACGTGCAGGGGAT
>CAYUBQ010000110.1:0-9881 GCA_964443135.1 uncultured Desulfobacterales bacterium
GCCGGGGCGCTGGCCGACCCGACGCCGGCGTCTCAGGTCATGGAGGTGATCGAACGGATCCCGGAGGCCATGGCCCGGCTGCCGGAGCAGGAGAGGAAAGCCCATGGGGAAAGACGCCCCGGCTGACGAGCCGGCCATCCACCCCGACATGACCGTCCTGGACGTGGTGTCGCGGTATTGGCAAGCCGAGCAGGTCTTCAGGCGATACGACGAGCAGGCGGGGGTCTGCCTCTGCTGCCTGGCCCTCTTCGACCCCCTGCGGGAGGTGGCCGGGACCTACGGCCTGGACCTCGATCGGCTGATCGAGGACCTGGAGGCCGCGGCCACGGACCAGGCGTCATGAAGGGGGCTTCAGGGGAATATCCCACTTCTTCATGTGCTTCCAGACGGCGGTCCGGCTCAGGCCCACGCGCCGGGCCACCTCCGCCTTGTTCCACCCGCAGGCCTCCAGGGTTTCGAGGAGGGTTTCCCGGGTGAGGGAACCGCGGGGGGGCGTCGTCCGCTCGGAGGGAGGCGTTCCTCCGGAGGACCTCGGCCGGTAGGCCACCTGGCGGACCTCCACGGGAAGGTCGAACACGTCGATGGCGGGACCCTGGCAGAGCACGAACGCGTGCTCGACGGCGTTCTCCAGCTCGCGGACGTTGCCGGGCCAGTCGTGGTCCATGAGGATCCGCATGGAGGACTGGGTGATCCCCCCGATCTTCTTTCCGGTCTTCCGGTTCTGGCGCCGGATGAAGTGGCTCACCAGGTACGGGAGGTCCTCCTTTCGCTTGCGGAGCGGCGGCAGGGTGATGGGAAAGACCTTCAGCCGGTAGAACAGGTCCTCCCGGAAGCCGCCCCCCCGGACGAGCTCGACGAGGTCCCGGTTGGTGGCCGCGATGATGCGGAGGTCGATCCTGCGCTTCCGGGACTCCCCGACCCGTTCGATCTCCCGCTCCTGCAGGACGCGAAGCAGCTTCACCTGGATGAAGGGGCTGATCTCCCCGATCTCGTCCAGGAAGATGGTCCCGCCGTCCGCCTCCTCGAACCGCCCGGCCCGGTCCCGGATCGCCCCGGTGAAGGCCCCCTTCACATGCCCGAAGAGCTCGCTCTCCAGCAGGGTCTCCGAAAGGGCGCTGCAGCTCACGGCCACGAAGGGCATGCCGTTGCGCGCGCTGTGGTGATGGATGGCCCCGGCCACCAGCTCCTTTCCCGTCCCGCTCTCCCCCTGGAGCAGGATGGTCGCCTCGCTCGCTGCGGCCGCCTCGATGCGGGAGAACACCCGGCGCATGGCGTGGCTCCGGCCGATGATGTTGTCCAGCCGGTGGATCTCCCCCAGCCTCCGGTTGGCTTCTTCCACGCTGCGGCGCGCCTGCTCGAGCTCCGTCAGGTCCGTCACGGTCTCCACCACCCCCTGGATGGAGCCCTCCCCGCCCCGCACCAGCCGGGCGCTCTTGATCACGGGGACGTCCCGCCCGTCCTTGTGGCGAAGAAAGCACTCCCGGGCATCCACCCGCCCGTGCTGGTAGATGCCGCACTCCTCGATGCCCGTGGGGCAGCTTTCCTGAAAGCACCGCGTGAAGTTGAGGAGCGTGCACGGCCGGCCCACGGCCTCCCGGGCGGTGTACCCGGTGATCCGCTCGAGGGACGGGTTCCACGAGGTGATGACCCCCTCCTCGTCCAGGGTGAACACGCCGTCCGCCATGGACTCCAGCAGCAGTCGCGAGAAACGGGGATCCAGGGCGCTCTTGGGTCTTTCTTCCATGATGAAACCCTCTCCTTGCCCCTGGCCGAGCCCCTGTGCGCGTCAGGGAGCGGCGGATGAGCGTTACAAAGCGTTAACTGCCCTGTCTGTAACGTTACTCCCCGGCGTTCCCGAATGCAACCCGAAAGGCCGGGACCCCTACCGGGACCGCTCCAAGCCGCGCGCCCGAGAACCGTCAAGCAGGCCCGGCGTACCCTACCGGCTCCAGGTCCCTTCCTCCCCGGGTCCCCCGAACGGACCGGACCGCGGGCGGCACGCTCCTTGAACACCCCTCGGGGCAACCTGCTTGTTCACGGACGGGGGGACCTCACGCCCTTCCGAGACGACCGGACCGAGACTTGGACCTCCGAGAGATCAAATCCCGCGACCACCTGAGAAGGGTGACCCGAAAGGGGCTCGCCCTGGTGACCTTCGGCGCACCCTGGTGCGCCCCGTGTCTCCTCCAGGAACCGATCCTCCGGCGGGTCGCCCGGCGGTTCGAGGGCCGGGCAATCCTGGCGACGGCCGACATCGACGAGGCCCCCGGGCTGGCCCGTGCCCTGGGGATCCAGAGCATCCCGACCCTGCTCGTTTTCAGAAACGGGATGGAGCTTCAACGGCTGATGGGCCTTCAATCCGAAGGCGTGCTGGCCGGGGCCCTGGCGGGCCTCCTGGAACCGGTGCCCCCCCAGGGACCTGTGGCATGAATCCTGCTTTGTTGTGAGGGCAGGAGAGCCCTTGGTCACACCTCCTGATGGACACTCTCCTCCTCTGCGGCAGGCCGATCCCGGGTGCGCAGGCCGAAACATGCCCCGGGGCCGGCCTGTCGCGCTTCCCGGGGCCGGGCGACGGCTCCGGGGATCCCTGCTTCGGCGGACCGGTCCTTCTCCCCCGCACCCCGGAAAGTAACGTTACCCCCCGCCCCAGGGCCCCCTGCGGAAGCCGCTCCCACGCCGGTTGGAATCCCTCCGATTGTTGCCTGTTTCCAAAGGATTGCTGCGACTCGCATCGGGGCCGCCGCTCCGTCGGACCGGACCGATCGGGGCGGCACGCTTCTTGATGAAGCAATGACCGGCTGCAGGCGTTATCTGAACCCATCCAAGGTCCCAAGGAGGAGTCTCGATGAACGACGTGTCCTTTGCCGATATCGCGGTGGTCTCCTGCGGCACGCTGCGCATGGAGCTGAGCCGCTTGCAGGAAGAGGGGTTTCTCGACACCCCCTGCCTGACCTTCACCACGCCCGGGCTCCACGAGGACCCCCGGGAGCTGGAGCGTCAGCTGCTCGGGCGGATTGAAAAGGCCCGGGGGGAGGCGGGCAAAATCCTGGTGGTCTACGGCGGCAAGTTCTGCTACATCAATGAGCACAACCCGACCCGGACCATGAAGGCCATCATCGAGGAGCAGGGTCCGGACGTGGCCAGGGTCGACGCCACCCACTGCATGGACATGATCGCCGGCGAAGAGGAGCGGGAGCGGATCGCCCGGGAGGTCGCAGGCGGCGAAAAGGTCTGGTGGATGACGCCGGGCTGGATCCAATTCCGCCACCAGGTGTTCAAGGGATGGGACCAGGGCCTGGCCAACGAGAACTTCCCGAGGCACACCGGGGGCGCCGTGGTACTGGACGCCATCGGCTACGTGGACCAATACATGGCGGAGCAGCCCGAGGCGTTCCTGGAATACTCCGACTGGATGGGGATCCCCATCCAGGGCTACCCGTTGACGCTGGACCGGTTCAAGTCCCTGCTGGCGGAGCAGGCCGGGGTACTGACCTCATGAAGATCCTGGACCACCTGATCTCCACCCTCGATTTCGACGCCCCGGTGGCGGATGTGCGCCAGGGGGTGTTTCACACCGCCGTGGTGACGCGGAGCTGCGGGCTCGCCGCCACCCTTCCCAAGGACGCCCTGCGCCAGAAGCCTCCCCTGGTCCGGGATCCCGGAACCCTGCTGGAGCGGACCGCGGAGGAGCTCGCCCGCCTGTCAACCTCGGACCGCATCCTGGAGGCGGCCGTGGGCATGGCCGCGATCAACTCGCTTCTCCAGGTGGACGACGAGGCCTGCGTGGAACGAAACGCCGCCGAGCTGATCCTGGAGCGGGGGGAGGGGAGACGGGTGGCCGTGGTGGGCCATTTCCCGTTCGTGCCCAGGATCCGGGAACGGGCCGAAACCCTCTGGGTGATCGAGAAGAACCCGAGGGAAGGGGACCTGGAGGACTCCCGGGCCGACGAGGTGATCCCCCGGGCGCAGGTGGTGGCCATCACCGGCACGGCCCTGACCAATCACACCCTGGGGCACCTCCTTTCTTTGTGCGATCCTTCCGCCTTCGTGATTCTCCTCGGGGACACGGCCCCCCTCAGCCCCCTCCTCTTCGAGTACGGGGTGGACGCCGTCTGCGGGACCCGGGTCTCGGACCCCGAATCGGTCCTCCGCTGCGTGAGCCAGGGAGCCAACTTCCGGCAGATCCGGGGGACCCGCCGCCTGACCTTGTTGAAGCGCCCCGCCGAACACCCGTGAGGGACCGTCCGCCGGTCCGATTCAGCCCTTGAATGAAATGATCGGCCTCAACCCCTCTTCGGGGCTCGCGGACCGGCGAAGAACCAGATGATCAGGCCGAGGACCGGGAGGATCAAAATCAGCAAGACCCACAACACCTTAGCCCCTGTAGACACCCCGGGCGCCTGGATGGTTTGCAGCATCGCCCAGATGTCTGCGATCAAAATCAGAACGCCTATGATGAACTCCATGGTCAAACCTCCTTTCCTCGTCGCGCTTCGGGCGAGTTCTCCGACTCCTTCATGCGGCGATGATCTCAAGGTGGAATGCCCAGCGGCCGGATGTCCCGAACCCCTTCCGAGCCGCGGCTCCCTCAACCGCCCCGGGCGTCCTTCAGGATCGTGTCGCCGGACCTCGTGCCGAGGTGGCCGGCGATCACCGGGCACTTGGTCTTGAGGAGAAAGAAGACCGGTGCGTCCACACCCGAGAGGCTTTCGAAGTTTCCCTGCCCCTTGCTCACAATGATGTCCGCGGCCTCGAACACCTCCAGGAAGGCCTCCGAGCATCGACTCAGGATGGTCCCCGGGGCGTCGCAGCCGGAGGAGATGATTCGGGCCACGTCGCCGAGCCCGCTCTTCTCGGCGTCCTCCACGGTCGCGTCGTTGATGACGGGAATGTCCCGCACCGCGTAGACCGTTTCCCGGCCGAGGACCTCGATCAACAGCCGGTCGAACACGGTCTCCCCGGCGTTGTCCCCCAGGTACAGGACGGTGCGGGCCGCCTCGGCCTGTTGCTGGAACCGAGCGTAGTGGTCGACGGCCAGGCGTCCTTTCCGGATTGCCCCCATCTCCGCCTCCAGGTCGAAGTCCGGGTTGGCGCCGAGATCGATGACGTTCCCGGCGATGGCGACCCGGATCGCCGCCCACAGGGGATCCTCCGCCTCTTCCACTGCCTTTTTGAGCTCCCCGCACAGTGCGAGACTCTTCCGGATGCTCTCCTCCTTGTGTGCCGCGAACGGATCGCACACGCCCGTCACCTCCCGCACTGCGGCGTAGACCCCACGAGCGATCTCCGGGGGCGTCTGGTCCATGGGGATGTGGGGGACGTGGGCCGCAACCCGGTCCAGGACCTCCTTGACCACGGCCTCGTCCTCCGTGGCCGCCCGGGCCGCGAAGAGGGCCTGGCGGAAAAAGCAGGGGATGCACTCCAGATAGGTTTTCATGTCCCCAATCTATTCATGGAGTCCGGAAAAGTCCAAACTTCGATCTCTGCCTCGGGAATTTCCGCAGGTTACCCTCCTCCTACATATCCCTTTCGCCCCCAATACAGCCTCGAACCCATACCCCTTCGAAATCCCTGGGCTACAATGTCCTCTATGAAAGGGGTTGGCGTCAGCGCGGCACCCGGAATCAACCGCATCCGAGCGCTCAAATGACGAGATGAAACAGGAGTTCGAAGCGCTCATGGGCTCGCTGACGATTCATCCGCGTCCTTGATCGCTGCGACTCCTGCCGGTTCCCGTCCGAACCAGCGAACGCGAGAATTCGAGAGAAAGGCTCTGGAAATGAGGAAGATCTCGTTTTTGTTGCTGGTCCTGTTTCTACTCTCCTGCCAGAGCGTGCCCGTGACGGAACGGCAGCAGCTCTCCCTGATCCCCTCCTCCCAGATCATGAGCATGAGCGCCAGCAACTACCGGGAGTTCATGAGCCAGCACGAGGTCATCGAAGGCACGGCCGAGGCCCGGATGGTTGATCGGGTGGGCTCTCGCATCCGGCGGGCGGTGGATCGGTACTTCCGGGAGCAGGGAAGGCCGGACCCGCTGGAGGCGGAGCGCTGGGAGTTCAACCTCATCGAGGACGACGCGGTGAACGCCTGGGCCATGCCCGGGGGCAAGGTGGCCGTCTACAGCGGGATCCTGCCGGTGGCACGGAACGAGACCGGGCTCGCCGTGGTCGTGGCCCACGAGATCGCCCACGTGGTCGCAAACCACGGCAACGAAAGGATGAGCCAGGGGCTGGTGGCCCGGTTCGGGGGCATAGCCCTCTCAGCGGCCCTATCGCAGTACCCGGCACAGACCCGGGAGCTGTTCATGACCGCCTACGGGGTCGGCTCCCAAGTGGGGGTCCTGCTCCCCTACAGCAGGGTCCAGGAATCGGAGGCCGACCATCTGGGGCTCATCTTCATGGCCATGGCCGGGTACGACCCGCGCGCCGCGGTGGACTTCTGGAAGCGGATGTCCGAGGAAAAAAGCGGCGGCTCGCCGCCCGAGTTTGTGAGCACCCACCCCTCCGACAAGAGTCGGATCGAGAAGATCCGCCGGCTCATGCCGGAGGCCCTGGACCATTACGAGGACTGACGGAGGCCGGCTGTCCGCGAAGGACCCGCGCGTGGCTTCGCATTTTCGCAGTCCTGGACTGGACGGCCACCGGCCTGCCCGGGACCACGGCCTTCCGGCTCATCTTCGGCTGATCTCCCTTCCGATGATCATCCGCTGGATCTGGTTCGCCCCCTCGAAGATCTGGGTGAGCTTGGCGTCCCGGAACATCCGCTCGATGGGGTAGTCCCTGACATAGCCGTAGCCCCCGAGGACCTGCACCATGTCCTCGGTGATCTTCATGGCGGCGTCGCTGCAGAAGATCTTGGCCATGGAGGCGAGCTTGGTGTTCCGGTTCCCGGAGTCGAAGGCCAGGGCGGCCCTCTCCATGAGCCCCCGGCTGGCCTCGATGAGCGTGGAGGCATCGGCCAGGAGAAACTGGATGGCCTGGTGCTCGATGAGCGGCTTGCCGAAGGTGTGCCGCTCCCGGGCATAGGCGACGGTGTAGTCCAGGGCGCCTTCGGCCAGGCCCAGGGCCAGGGCGGCCACGGCGGGGCGGGACATGTCGAAGTCCCCCATGGCGATCTTGAACCCCTCCCCCGGCTTTCCCAGCAGGTTCTCCCCCGGGACCACCACGTCCTCCAGGATGACCTCGGCGGTGTTGCTCCCCCGAAACCCGCACTTGTCCTCGATGCGGCCGATGGAGACCCCCTCCCACGCCCTCTCCACGACAAAGAAGGACAGCTCCCCGTCCCCGGTCTTGGCAAGCACGGTGTAGAGGCCGGCCACGCTGCCGTTGGAGGCGAAGATTTTCCGCCCGTTGAGGATGAAGTCGTCCCCGGAACGCTTCGCGGTGCACCGGATGGCCCGCACGTCGGAGCCGGCCCCCGGCTCCGTCACCAGGTAGCCGATCAGCTGCCTCCCCTCCGAGAGCATGGGACCGTACTTCCTCTTCTGCTCCTCGTTTCCCGCCGCCACCAGCGGGTAGCTTCCCACCGCCTGGATGATGAGCAGCAGGGCCGACGAGGCGCAGGCCCTGGCGATCTCCTCGATGGAGAGGCAGAGGGTGTGGGAGGGGTTGTGGGGCCACCCGCCGTACTCGGGCGGGAGCAGGATCTCCAGGAGACCCAGGTCCCAGAAAAGGGACACCGCGTCCCAGTTGAAGGCGCCGGTCCGGTCGGTCTCCGCGGCGGCGGGCGCGATCCTCTCCTCCACGGCCCGCCGCAGGCTGCGGAGAAGGATGTCCTGTTCCTGGGAACGCTCGAGCATGGGACCTCCGGATCTACATCATGCCCCACTCCCTGAACTGCGCATGATCTCTCCGGCCCCTGGATCAGCCCGTCCACGAGCCCGGGCTTTATCCTTACGAATATGCCGTCGAAGATCCATTATATGGGCCGGGCAGATCCGGATTCAACACCAAAGTCCGGCAGGCTGTCGGAGCCCAAAGGACGCCCGGTCTGCAAATACAGAATCCACCCCATTCACGATCCGGGCAGAGGGTGTATCCTGGTGCCGGATCGGAAACAAGAATGATGCATTCGCAAAAACCCGCTCACGCGCCGCGGGGCACGATATAACCTGTTGAAATCCCGAGGGCAGATCTCGAGGATTCGGGCTTTTGCGACTCCAAGAATGACCACCCCGTTTGAAGGGGTACAACGTCGCGGCAATCCAGATGCGGACGCCGCCTGCTGGAACTTTCTCCAGGCGAGCGGGAGTTCGGTCGTCCGCCAGGGAGGGGAGGAGATGGATACGCCACCGACCATCCGAAAGGGAGACATGATCTATCGGGAGCTCGGGCGGACCGGCGAGCAGGTGTCACTGATCGGTCTGGGCGGGCATCACATCGGCCGGCCCCGGGACGAGAGCGAGGGCATACGAATCGTACGGACCGCGGTCGACCGCGGAGTCACCTTCATGGACAACTCCTGGGACTACCATGACGGCCTGAGCGAGGTCCGCATGGGCAAGGCCCTGAGGGACGGGTACCGGGAGAAGGTCTTCCTGATGACCAAGATCGACGGCCGCACCCGGAAGGCCGCGGCCGAGCAGATCGACCAGTCCCTCCGCCGCCTGCAGACGGACGTGATCGACCTGCTGCAGCACCACGAGGTGATCCGGCTGGAGGATCCCGACAGGATCTTCGCCGAGGGCGGGGCCCAGGAGGCGGTTCTCGACGCTCAGAAGGCGGGCAAGGTGCGATTCATCGGGTTTACGGGGCACAAGGACCCGCTCGTCCACCTCCGGATGCTGGAGTTCGGCAAGGAGAACGGGTTCCGATTCGACGCGGTCCAGATGCCGCTCAACGTGATGGACCCCCATTTCCGGAGCTTCGAGCGGAACGTCCTGCCGGAGCTGCGGAAGGAAAACGTCGGCGTGCTCGCCATGAAGGCCCTCGGGGATGGCTTCCTCCTCGAGAGCCAGGCGGCGACCCCGATGGAGTGCCTCCACTATGCCATGAACCTGCCCATATCGACCCTCATCGCGGGGATCGACCGCATGGAGATCCTGGAGCAGGACCTGGAGGCGGTGAAGAGCTTTCGGCCCCTGACGGAAGGTCAGGTATCCGACCTGCTCGCGCGAACGGCCCGGGCGGCCTCCCGGGGCGCATTCGAACGGTTCAAGACCACCAATGCCTTTGACGCCACGGCCCACAACCCCGGCTGGCTGGGGAAACCGGACGCGGGACCCGCCTGATGTGCGCTGGACCTCATCTTCCGAGTTTCACTCCTGCTTCACCCGGGGCAGGTCCTCACTGACCTCCAGCTCGCTGGCCTGAGGTTATCCCTCGATAAGCCAAGCTCCTGGAGGAACCCGTTTTTCAAGCTCCCAACATTCCCCTGGGGGCGGTTGCTGGCCCGGCGGCCGATCCGGGTACCAGATCCTACATTTGCCCGGTGGTGGCATGTGGCCAGGTGGTATTTGGGGCAGCCTGCTTTTGTAGTGATGTGCTCCACGCTCAATGATGACAGAAGCCGAATCGTTTTCCACGATCACCCGACCGGGGCCACCACACCCCATCAATGTCAAGAAAACAACACAAGAAAGGATCAGAAAACCCAACTGAATTGGCATATTTTTCATATCAAATATTTCTCTATTCATTTTGATTCCTTCAAACAAGAGGTTAACCCTTTATCGGTTTCTTCGCCAATTGACAAAGTTCATCCGTCCAAGCGGTGGGGTACGAAATTGATCCCTTAGAACAGAGCTCCTCAGGCTTTCAAAGTGTTACCGCTTTCTGCACGGGTCCTCATCCTGTGAGGCATATTGGTTGTGATGCCGGGCAGAACTCATCTCCCTCGCCGGTCACATAAGTAGTCATAGCACATGCCTTCCTCGAAAAAAA
>CAYUBQ010000111.1:0-9377 GCA_964443135.1 uncultured Desulfobacterales bacterium
ACGCCGCACAAGGAACCTCGCTGATCGACGATGAGATTGGCAAAAAAGACCCTTTATGGATGGAAACTAGCACACCCCCGGGATCTTGGCAATATCCGCCCTTTCGTTCCTGATGCGAATCACCTCCTCGACCGAAACCCATTTCGAGTCTCTCTCTATGGTCAAAGATCCACAAAAGTTTGCATGATGCCAGGGAAAACGCCATTGACTCTCCGCCACGGATGGGACAGAATCTGCAATACGAGGTGGATGATGGCCGCAACGAGACCCATCATGTACAGGACAGCCGACCGGGTGGTTCGAGGCCTTTTATTCCTGGTCCTGGCACTCTCGGTGATGCCCCGGGACCGGGCCTGTGCCGAGACGTCCTACAGCATTCAGGTGGGTGCATACCAGGATCTCGACAGTGCGGTAGAGCGAGTCAACTACCTGAAACGGCTTGGCTACGATGCCTTTTACCAATACGAAAGCGTGCGGGGTAAAGGCAAGTGGTACCGGGTGTACATCGACCGTTTTTCCACTCGAAAACAGGCCAAAGAACAAGCCCGCGTGCTCCATGACCTCGAGCTCATAGGCGACCATACTATACGACGGCTGCAAAGCGCGTCGCCCGCATCGGCCCCTTCGCCTCCTGGGAGCAAAAAGGGCCGGTCGAAACCGAACGTGACCTACCTCCTGCATGTCAGCTCTTACAAGAAGGAGCCGCACGCCGCCGAAGAGGTCCTAAAACTGGAAAAGGCCGGGCACAAGGCCCTCTACGTGGAAGAAGACCTTGCCAGCGGGCACTGGTTCCGCGTGTACATAGGGAAGTACGATTCTGAAAAGGCGGCCCGCACAGCCGGAGAACGGCTCAAGGAGGAGGGACTCATTTCCTACTTCAAGCCACTAAAAATCGACCGGGCCGCCCTGTCGGAGTGGGAGTGAGCACGAATGAAAACCCGCACCCACAAGGAGGAGAGCATCATGGCTGATGAAAAACCGAATTCCTTTCGGGCCGAGATTCTGGACGTCAAAGGGGACTGCCACGCCGGGCACAGGAAAGGCGACGTTCTATCCATCAGCTGTTACGACAGCGGCGGACTCTGCGGGTTTTTCTACCACGACATCTTTCCCAACCTGAGCGTCATGCAGTTCGGAGGGCAATACCCGTGGGCGTCCAAGGACGAAATGGTTCTGGAATGCCCGGATAGGGAAAACGCAGTCACCTTGAAGATCACACGGGCGTCGACCACTTAAGGATCTTCTTCTTTGCCTTCGCTGTCAATGTAGCCGCAGCAGGTATCGCAGCGGTAGTGGGTCCCGAGTACATCCTCGGAAGCGACCGTTTCGAAGTCCGAGTGGCGTTCTCCCGGGACCCCAGGCACACCTTCAACCCACAAAACCCTCATTCTCCCTCCGGCTCCTCGTTCTGTTCCAGCACCGAGATCCGATCAGCGTAGTCCCGGTGGAACAGATCGCTGTCGAACGTGCGACCTTCCTCCAGCATTCCGTCCTTCTCCTGATCCGAGAAGTACTCCATGACGGGAAGGAAGAAGTGCTTGTCCTCCTTTTCGATGTGCCCGGGGTAGAAGTCGATCAGCTTCTGAATGTTGTCGATGATGCTCGAGACCGCCTCCTGGTCGCCCTTCTTGTGCCGGTCGTTGGCCTCGGACAGCGCCTGGGTGGTTTCCCTGCCCCACTGGTGCTCCTGAACCAGCTCATCGAGAATTCGTTGGTGCTCCTCGGACAAAGGCTTCTTGCCGAGCTCGCGGAACAGGATGTCTTCCTCCTTGCCGTGGTGGCACTGATCGGCGTAGACGCGAATGAAACGGACTGCGGTGTCGACGAACCCGCTGTTCACCCTACCTCCCTGCTGCATTCTTCTCAGATCGTGATCCATCAGAGAGATCATTCGCTCGATCAGCCTGTGCTCGATCATCAACGGACCGATGGGCATCATGGCGCGTCTCCTTTGCCGGTTTCGGCCGGCGTTTGGGTAATACTCCCAATCCCGCATTTGCGGCGGACCGGCCGCCCGTCGACCCGTTTCGTCTCACGCGGGACTGCGAATCAGGGGCTCACCGAAACTTTTCCCAGCGATCGGGCGATCTCGATGATCGGGACCGTTGCGATCCCCACGAGATCGGCCACGGACTGGGGCAGCCTCCGGTAGCTCAGAGTGGCCTCGATGGTTAGCTCGCCCTCGGGGAGGACCTCGGGCACGGTCCACTCGTAGCGTTCCACACGCGCCTCGAGGGGGGCCAGGCGGTTGTCGAAAACGTCCGTCCGTTTTGCGAACCACTGGGCAATAGTCTCCTCGCCGTCGGGGTTGAGAAAGACCTTACGGTACAAGCGGTCGCCTTCGGGCAACGCGTCGCGAGGGATTCCCTCGAATCCGTCGATTCCCATCATGACCCCGAGATCCTTGTAGGCCGGCCGGTTGTCCGCCACGCTGTACCGGGTCTCGGGCCCGTCGTTCTCCGCAAGGGCGGCGGGGACGTGGTGACGATCGCCCTTGGAGTCTTGGATCTCCACGTGGAGCCACACCTGCCGTTCCTCTGTGGATCCGGTGGGAATGTCGTGCCCGGCCCGCTGGTTGACCACCACCACCTGAAAGTCCAGATTTCCTCCCGGGGACACGTCCTCGGTCTGAGAATAGACCCGGACCACGGCAGCGCCATTCATCCACTCGGGCGCGTTGCCGCCCATAAAGAGGTGCTGGGTCACGTCGGATCGCTCGGGCCCCATGGGAGAGGCCTTGCCCTGGGCCGGGGGCTCGTGGCAGTCCATGCACTGCACCCCGGCCTCGGCATAGGGGCTCTGCTTCCACTCCTGATAGGTCTCCTTCACCCAGGCCCCGTAGAAGCTCGTCTCGTCGTGACAGGTGCCGCACATTTCCGCGCTGGTCTGAATGGGGCGGTACTCGGACTCGTGATGATAGGAGTCCACCTCCTTTCGCGGCCCGAACTTGGTCATTCCCGGTTCGAGCCGGTAGTTCCCATTGTACGGGCGCTCCCCGATGAACCCCGTCATGGTGTGGCACACGTCGCAGGTCACACCATCCGCCTTGGGGTTGGCCTCTCCCTTTTTGGATGGGGGGACGTCACCGGCCAGGTAGGCGGCCGGTGCGTGGCACCGGATGCAGGCATCTTCGAGCTCCTTCATGTCCGGGTTCTTTCGAACGTGGGAGAGCAGGATCTGGAAGTACTCGGCCTGGTCCCAGGGCAGAATCTGGGCCCGGGCCATGGCCGAGGCCTGGTACTGGCGGTAGATCTCCTCGTGGCAGGACAGGCAACGGTCGGACGGCTCGAGGTCGGCGTAGGGATGGGACCCCTTGGGCATGTACCCGTGCTCCTGGTCTTCTGCGGCGAGCGAGACGGACAGCGGCGTCAGAAGAAGCAAGGCCCCCAGCGCCCACAAGATGTGCTTCATGGAACTCCCTCCCCTATCTGCGGTTGGTCACGGTTCATGTTTCCGATCAGGGTATCAGGAGACGGTGGAGAAGGGAATGGGGTTGATCCCGTATTCGGGTGGGACTGAGCGCAGTACTCGGCCGCTCTACTGTCCATGGATTCAAAAGTGGGGTTTGAATCCATGGCCGGCTCAGGGCCGGGAACCGGCCCTGCGGCCGCCTTCGGCGGGTAACTTTTTCGATTGCCCCTGAGGCGGGACGCATCCGCGCAAAGAGGCGAAACCGGATTCCGTTCAGAGAACCCCCTCGAGGGAGGCCACCGCCTCCCGGACGACCTCGGTGCTCCGGGTGAGCTCCCGGTTCTCGTACTTGTCCAAAGGCAGCTCCATGGTGGACAGGACCCCGTCGCCGCCCACGATTCGGGGGAGGGAAATAGACACGTCCGAGACGCCCGATGCGCTCGCCAGGGGCGCGGACACGGTCAGGAGCGATCGCTGGTCGTGCAGCACCACGTCCGCGATCTTGGCCAGAGCGCTTCCGATGCCGTAGTAGGTCGCGCCCTTGCCCTGGATGATCCGGTAGGCTGCCTTGCGCACATCCTCGTCGATGCTTCGCCGGACTCCGTCGTCGAGACGACACCCCTGCTGGATGCAGAACTCCTCCAGGTGCATGGCCCCCACTGTGACCAGGGACCAGGTCAGCACCTCCGAGTCCCCGTGCTCGCCCACCACGTACCCGTGGACGTGCTGAGGATCGAGGCCCAGGTGGTCTCCCAGCAGGCTTCGGAACCGGGCCGTGTCCAGCATGGTGCCGGATCCGAGGACCCGGTGAGCCGGCACGCCGGACTCCGATGCGAAGTGGGCGGCCATGTAGGTCATGATGTCCAAAGGGTTGGTGGCCACCACAAGGATGGACTCCGGGGCGTTGGCGACCACGCTCGGGACCACCTCGCTGAACACGTCCGCATTCCGCTTCAGCAGATCGAGCCGGCTCTCGCCGGGCCTCTGGGAGACCCCCGCTGCGATGATCACCAGACGGCTGCCGGCGAGATCCTCGTATCCCCCCTTGCGAATGGTCAGGGGGCGGGCGAAGGGCACGGCGTGGCGCAGGTCGTTGGCCTCGGCCTCCGCCCGTTTCTCGTCCTTGTCCACGAGCACGATGTCCCTGCCCACCCCGGCGACTATCATGGCATATGCGGCCGTGGACCCCACGAAACCGCTTCCGACGACGCCGATTTTCATGGTGTGTGCCTCCCTTCCTACAATGTTGGAGAAGATCGGGTGGATTCCCCCCCAGGATGGCAAAAAAACCGGGATGCGGGTAATGGGGGTAACGCTGTACAATGCGTGCGAGAGCCATGTATGTTCATCGGGAGTGGAGATCCGTCTATCGCATCACCTACTACCCCTGAAGAGGGTGCCCGGAAGGATCACCAGGGCAGGGGCGTGCCGTCGTACTTGAGAAAGGTCCCGGTATCCTCCAGGCGGAACCCCTCCACGATGCGGCGCATCCCTTCCACGCTCTCGGAGGTCGAGATGCCGTGGCGGGGGCCCATGCGGGTGCTTACCCCGCCGGGGTGGAGGAGCAGCACGCCCACGCCCTGAGGCTCGAGCTTGACCGCGAGCCCCTGCATGGCCGCGTTGAGCGCGGCCTTGCTGGAGCGGTAGTAGTAGCTGCCCGGGTCCTGGATGTCGGCAATGCTTCCCATGTGGCTGCTCACGGCCACGATGAGCCGCCGCTCGCTTCGGGCGAGGTTGTCCAGGAAACGCTCGGCCACCCGCACGGTGCCCATGGTGTTGATCTCCAGGGTCCGAAGCCAGTCGTGGTAGCAGAGGGACCCGAACTCGGCGATATTCTTCTCCAGGTACACCCCGGCGTTTCCCAGCAGGACGTCCACGGGCTCGTCCTCCAGCTCCCAGCAGAGGGCCCGGATGTCCTCGGACGAGGTGACGTCCATACGGTGCAGGGTCAGCCGATCGTGAGCGGCGGCCAGCTCCCGAAGCCCATCCGCCTCCCTGGGGTGGCGGCAGGACGCGAACACGCGCCACCCCTCGTGCGCGTACTGGCGGGCCCATTCGAGCCCCAGCCCCCGGTTGCTGCCAGTGATCAAGACGCTTGGCATGGATCCCCCTCCCAGGATGGGGTTTGCTCGGCTAGATTCCCAGCGCCTCGAGGGCCCGGACCGTGTCCACGGGCTCGGGGCGGCGGGTGTGGTCCGGCTGAATGCGGGCGTAGCGGATGACCCGATCCTGGTCCACGATGTAGCGGGCCGGCATGGGCAGCCGCCACGACGCGTCGCCGTTGTACTCGGCCAGGTCCACCCCCATGTCCAGGTAGACTTCCCGCAGGTCGTCGGGCACGGTGTAGACGAGGTCGAAGGCGTCGGCCGTGCGGTTTCCGGGATCGCTCAGGAGGTTCATGGTGAAGCCCTTCTTCTCCTTGAAGCCCCGCACGTGCTCCAGGGTCTGGGGAGACACCATCACCAGGGATGCCCCGAGGCTGTTGAACCGAAACCGGGTCTCTTCCAGAGCCTCCAGCTCCAGATTGCAGAACGGTCACCACCGTCCCCGGTAGAACCCCAGCACCACCGGTCTGCGATCCAGGGCCGTTCGAAGGTGGAAGGACTCCCCCTCGGCGTTGGTCAGGGTGAAGTCCGGGGCCGTGTCTCCCTCGCCCAGGGCCCGGTCTGCGGCCCCGGACTCCAGGAGGGCCTTCAGGGCCCTGCGCATGACCTCCTGGGATTCCTCGGGAAGCTCGTTCTGGATCTCCTGTTTCCTGGCCTCGAGGGCCTCCTGCAGGGTCTTCATGTTGTCTCTCCCAAAACGCAAAGGGTGTTCAACCTGTGCACCAAGCCCTCACTGCGCTCACGACGGCGGCTCGCGAGATGCCATGATCCTCGAGCAGGTCTTCAGGCGCACCGCTTCGGGACTTGGTGCGGACCGCCAGGACGCGTACCGGCGCCTTGCGCACCGCCGCGGCCACCGCCTCCCCGAGGCCGCCCTCGGCGTAGTGGTCCTCCACGGTGATGATCGCCGAGGTCTCCTCCGCGGCCCGGTCCAGGGTTTTCCGGTCCAGGGGCTTGACGCTGTACAGGTCGATCACCCGCACGGCGACCCCTTCTTCGGCGAGGCGGTCGGCCGCGGCCAGGGCCTCGTGGAGCGTGATGCCTGCGGCCACCACCGTCACCCGGTCGTGACGGCTCTGGCGAAGGACCTTGGAGCCCCCCACGGGAAACGCCTCGGCGGGGTCGTAGAGGACGGGGGTCTTTCCCCGGGTGGTGCGGATGTACGCGATGCCGCCCCATAGGGCCGCCTCCTCCACCAGACGTTCCGTGGAGACCGCGTCCGACGGGTAGAGCACGGCCGCTTCCGGGAGGGTCCGGAACATGGCCAGGTCCTCGAGGCCCATCTGGGACGGTCCGTCCTGCCCGATGGACACCCCGGCGTGAGAGCCCACCAGCACCATGGAGGCGTCCGAGTACCGGCTCATGCGGACCTGGTCGAAGGCCCGGGTGAGGAAGGCCGCAAACGTGGACACAAAGGGCTTCTTGCCGCGGACGGCCAGACCCAGAGCCGCGCCCACCATGTTCTGCTCGGCCACGTACATCTCGAAGAATCGCTCCGGCCGGTGCTTTCGAAAGGCGGCGGAGCGGGTGGAGTTGCTCACCTCCCCGTCGAGGCAGACCATGTCCGGAAATCGAGGCCCCAGGCGCACCAGGGCGTTTCCGTATGCGGTGCGGGTGGCCACGGGCTCGTCCGGAAGGTAGTGGAGCACCTCCGGGACGCCGGGATCCACAGGCTCCGGCGCCAGGTCCTCGGGGGGTGCGAGCTCTTCCCGAACCGGCTCGTCGATCTCCCCGATCTCCTCGAGGGCGCGGCTCAGGTCCTCCTCCCCCAGCGCCTTGCCGTGCCACCCGTTGCGGTCCTCGAGAAAGGAGACCCCCTTGCCCTTGACCGTCCGGGCGATGACCATCACGGGGCGGTCCGGATCTTCCACCGCCGATCGATAGGCCGCCAGGATGTCGGGCATGGCGTGGCCGTCCACCAGAAGGGTCTTCCAACCGAAGGCCGAGACCCTCCGCTCGTAGGCCTCCAGGTCGTGTCCGTACAGGGTTTCCCCCCGCTGCCCCAGCCGGTTCACGTCCAGGATGCCCACCAGGTTGTTCAGCCCGTAGTGGGCGGCGATCTCGAGGGCCTCCCACTGGGACCCCTCGGCCATTTCGCTGTCTCCAAGGAGCACGAAGGACCGATAAGGGAGCCGGTCCAGGTACCGTGCGTTCAGGGCCATGCCCAGACCCGCGGAGAGGCCCTGCCCCAGGGAGCCGGTGGCCGCGTCCACGTAGGGACACCGGGGGGTTGGGTGCCCCTCCAAGGGACTCTCGAAGGACCGGTAGGACAGAAGGGCTTCTCGGGGGATCGCCCCGGCGGCGGCCCACAGGGCGTAGAGCAGGGGGGAGGCGTGCCCCTTGGAGAAGACCAGGCGGTCGTTGTTGGGGTGTCCGGGCCGCCGGGCGTCGTAGCGGAACAGGCCTCCGAAGAGCAGGCCGACCATGAGGTCGGCGGCCGAGAGGCTCGAGGTGGGGTGCCCCGAGCCGGCCCGGCTCGTGGCCACGAGGATGTCCCTTCGGATCGAGCGGGCGATGCGGGAGAGGTGTTCGGGGGATGTCATTCGGGGACTCCTCACGAGGACAGCATTCGGCCGCCGATGTCGAGGGTCCGCTCCCCGAGCATGTGGGTGAAGGATCCCAGCTCGTTGTCATACCAGCCGTAGACCACCACCTGGTGCACGGGCACCTCCACGGTGCAGGCGCTCTTCATCGACAGAGAGCCTTCCGGGGAGATTCGGCAGCCGGGCGTCACAGCGACCCGGACCCGGCTCTTCTGCACCCGGGTCTCCTTCCCCTCCACCACCGCCGCCGAGGCCGTGCCGATGATGTCCGAGCTCACGTTCTGAGACTCGGAGTAGGAGATGTAGGGACTCAGGTAACCGTCGGCTGCGTTACGATACATCTCGTTCACCACCTCCCGGCTCACCGGCCGGTTCGGGTCCTCCTGGAGGTTCACCATGAGGATCACGATGGATCCGGTGGTGTTGGGGACCCGCACGGCCTCGGCCACGAAGTCGATCCGCTCCATCTCGGGAATCACCAGAGCGGCCGCCTTGGCCGCGCCGGTGCTGGTCAGGATGATGTTGTCGAGCACGGCCCGGTTCTTGCGGAGATCGCTCTCTCCGGCCTTGGGCAGGCTGTCCAGCACCCCCTGGGTGGAGGTGGCGGCGTGCACGGTCACCATGGAGGCCCCGAGCACGGAGGTGATCCCGAAATGGTCCAGCAGGGTCTTGAACAGAAACGCCAGGCAGGTAGTGGTGCAGGAGGCCGTGGATATGAGATCGTGACGCTGGGGGTCGTAGGCGTCGTGATTGATCCCCTGAATGGTGGTGACTGCGTCCTCGGGCATTCCCCTGGACTCGTCCTTGATCTTGAAGGGGGCCGAGAGCATGACCTTCTCGGCGCCCGCCTCCAGGTGCCCTCGAAGGCTGCCCTTGCCGGCGTCTGCAGACGCCGTGGGGTCCCGGAAGACTCCGGTGCAGTCCGCCACCAGGGAGACCCCGTTCCCTGTCCAGTCGATGTCCTTGGGGTTGCGGTAGGACCGAAGCACGGTGACCGGTGTGCCGTTCACCCGCATGGACCCGGCCCGTTCGTCCAGCTCCTCGATGACCCGCCCCCCGCGGAACCCGTGGATGTACCGGTTCAGGGGGCCGTAGGTGCTGTCCCGGCTCAGGTAGTCGGCCAGATCCTCGAGCCCCTGTCCGGCTTCACGGCCGATGTTCGCCACGATCCGCTCGAACCCGCCGCGCGCTACGTGATGCCACAGGAGCAGCTTGCCGATCCGGCCCAGGCCGTTGATGCCGAGAGGCATGGGAAGAGGGGCCCGGTCCCGGGAGAAGATGGGATGGTCTTTCGCGTCCAGCATGTCTCGCTCCTTTC
>CAYUBQ010000112.1:0-9022 GCA_964443135.1 uncultured Desulfobacterales bacterium
CACCCCAGCCGCCTGTCGGACTGGGTCAAGGACCTGCTCAAGCAGGCGGTCTGGCAGGGAGATCTGAAGCCCGGGGAGCGCCTTCCCGCAGAGGGAGAAATCGCCCGGGAGTTCAAAGTGAGCAAGGTCACCGTGCGGGAGGCGCTGCGGGAGATGGAGTCCGAGGGGCTCATCGAAAAGCGTCGCGGCATGTACGGCGGCAGCTTCGTTGCGGAGCCCAGCCTCTCCAAAATGTCCGATCAAGTGACCAACTACTACCACACGGGCGGGATCACCCTTCGAGAACTGGTGGAGTTCCGCCGGATTCTGGAACCCGCCCTCGTGTCCATGGCTGCAGAGCGGCGGACGGAGGAGGACCTGATAAGGATCCGGGAAAACATGGCGGCATTCGAAAAAAGCCTGGATGCCGGGGAAATCGACCATGCCCTGGCCATCGAGTTTCATCGTCTGATCGCCGACGCCTGTCACAATCCTCTGGTCAGCGCGGTCATGGCGGCCCTTGCCGGGGTCTTTACCGAGATCCTCGATCAGGTCCCCATGCGGATCGAGGATGCCCGAATCGATCTGGACTACTGCAAGATGTTCTACGACTGCCTGGTCCACGGGCGGAAGGAGAAGGCCCGAAGGCTCATGCAGGAGCACTTCGACACCCTGGAGACCATTGTGAGGGAGGGCCGAGCCTTCAGGGGGACGGCGGACCGGATCGCGAAGGCCGGCGCGCCGGGAGGGGTGGAGACCGGATCCGGAGGGGCGCCGTGAAGATCACTGACGCCGAGGCCATCCCCATCCGTATCGCCCTGAAACGTCCCTTTCGTATCGCCGCGGGAACGATCACGCACACCAACCACGTCCTGGTCCGCATGACCGATGAGGAGGGTCGTGTCGGGTGGGGAGAGGCCATCACCTTTCACGCGGTGTACGGCTACGACCAGAAGGCTCTCTACCGGGTCCTCGAGGATCATCTGATCCCTGCCGTCATCGGGCTGGATCCCCGGGATATCGTGTGGATTCACGAGGTCATGGACCGGGCCATTGTGGGGAATCTCATGGCCAAGACCGGCATCGACATCGCGGCCTCTGATCTTGCCGCCCGGGCGGTCGGACAGCCTCTTTGCGTTCTTTGGGGGGGCATGCGCACGGATCGCGTGCCTCAGACCGGTGTGATCGACATGGTCTCCGAGAAAGAGGCGGCCGATGAGGCCCTCTCCCTGGTGGAGGCGGGATACCGGATCCTCAAAGTCAAGATCGGGGGCCATGCCATCGAGGATGCCCGCAGGGTGAAGGCGGTCCGTACGGCCGCGGGCGATGAGATGGGCCTTAGAGTGGACGGCAATGCCGGGTATGATCGGGCGGAGGCCCTTCGGGCCTTCCGGCTCATGGAGGATTTGAATCTCGAGTGGATCGAACAACCCCTGCCGGGGTGGGACCTCGAGGGCCTGGCGGACCTGGCCCGAAGGCTGGACACCCCTCTGGCCCTGGACGAGAGCATCTACACACCCGAAGACGCGTTTCGTTGCATCAACGCAGGGGCTGCGGGTGTGGTGAACATCAAGCTGGCGAAGTGCGGCGGCCTTGCCCGCAGCCGCAAGATTGCGGCCGTTTGTGAGGCCGCCGGCGTCCCCTGCTTTCTCGGCGGGTGCATCGAGACCAGCGTGGGCACGGCCGCGGCGCTTCACTTTTATGCAGCCACTTCCAACGTGGTCTCGGCGGCCGAGGTTCACGGCGCCCCCTTCTATGTGGACGATGTAACCGCGGAGCCGTTCCGCGTTGAAAGCGGTGCGATCATCGTGCCGCGAACCCCGGGCCTGGGCGTTGAGGTGGACGAGGACAAAGTGAACCGGTATCGAGTCGCCGGATGACGGAGTGAAAGAGACTCCCCCTGCGGACCCGGAAGGCGGGATTGAAAGGAGACAGGCCAAGTGAAGCGTCTTTTCCAGAACGGGAGGATCCTGGACGGCAGGGGAGGTGTGAGCGAGGGCGGCTGGGTCCTCGTGAACCGGGGACGAATCGAAGCGGTCGGAAGCGGGCCGGCAGGCGCGGCGGAGGGCCTCGGGAACGCTGAGGTGATGGACCTCGAGGGCCGGACCCTCCTGCCCGGCCTCATCGACTGCCACGTCCACCTGGTCCTGGACGGAAGTCCGGACCCCATGACCCAGGTGGCGGCCCTGCCCGACGCGGCCGCGGTCCTGCGCATGGCGGCCAATGGTCGAAAGACCCTGGCCGCCGGCATCACCACGGTTCGGGATCTCGGGTCGAAGAACTTCATCGACGTGCATTATCGAGACGCGGTGGATGCCGGGATCGCGCAAGGACCGCGCGTCTCCTGCTCGGGGCAGATGATCTGCATCACAGGGGGCCACGGGTCCCAGATGGGGTGCGTGGCCGACGGACCGGAGGGCGTGCGCCGGGCCGTTCGGACCCAGTCGGGTGCCGGAGTGGACTGCGTGAAGCTCATGGCCACGGGCGGGGTGCTCACCCGAGGGGTGGTCCCCGGCGTACCCCACCTCAACCCGGACGAGCTGCAGGCGGGGATCGAGGAGGCTCACAAGCTGGGGCTTCGCACCGCGGCACACGCGCAGAGTCTGGCAGGATCCCGGAACGCGGTCCGTGCGGGCATCGACAGTGTGGAACATGGCGTGGGCCTGGACGAGGAAATCACCGAGGAGATGGCTGGTCAGGGGACCTTTCTCGTCCCGACCTTCGGCGCCCCGGCCAACATCATCGCCCGGGCGGAGAAGGCGGGGATCCCCGTGGAGTTCGTGGACAAGACCAAGCGTCTTCTCGAGGCCCACGTAGCCGGGTTTCAGAGGGCGGTCCGGGCGGGTGTGAAGATCGCCATGGGGACGGATGCGGGAACGCCCTTCAACCTTCACGGTGAGAACGCCCGCGAGCTGGAGCGCATGGTGGAGCACGGGCTTCCGGCGGGCGAAGCCCTTCGAAGCGCCACCTCCAGGGCGGCCGAGCTCCTGAATCTGGAGGAGGACGTGGGAAGCATCGCCGTGGGCCGGTGGGCCGATTTCCTCGTCGTGGACGGGAACCCCCTGGAGGACATCTCGGTCCTCGAGGATCCGACGAAGATTCACGCGGTCTTCCGCGCGGGCAGGCGAGTGGAGCGGTGACAGGGGCCTGCACACGTGCAGGCATTTTCCGGGTTGCACCTCATTCTCGAGTCCCCGACCTCTGAGAAGGGTGGGGGTTCGACGCCCAAAGGAAAGGAACACGGCATGAAGAGACGATTCACTCTGACTCTGGCGGCGACCCTCCTGGGTCTGGCCTTGTTTCACGCACCTGTCCTTGCCGGGGATGCGGAGTACGAGTTCCGATTCGCGCAGATCACGCCGGCGGCGCACCCCTATTACTCTCAGATCAGCGAGCCCTGGGCCCGCGAGATCGAGAAGCGCACCAACGGCCGGGTCAAGATCACGCTCTACCCGGCGGGCACCCTGGTAAGCGGAAGCGTCATGTACAGCAGCACCGTGGACGGCATCACGGACATCGGCACCAGCTCCTTCGGCTGGGAGCGGGGCCGGCACCCCCTCATGAACGCCTACATGTGCACGCCGGGGTTTCCATCCGCCAAGGTCGCCTCCCGGGTGGCCAACGAGGTGGTCGAGAAGTTCAAGCCCAAGGAGCTGGCCGACACCCATCTCCTCTTCATTCACACCTGCGCACCCATGCACATCTGGGCCAAGAAGCCCGTCAAGACCCTCGAGGACCTGGAGGGAATGGAGATCCGGGCGGGCGGCCCCACGGGCAAGCTCGTGAAGAACATGGGCGGCGTGCCGGTGAGCGCCCCCCAGAGCGAGGCATACGAGATGCTCTCCAAGGGCATCGTGAAGGGGTCCATCAGCTCCCTGGACGTGCTCAAGGGCTTTCGGCAGGGCGAGGTGGTGGAACACGTCACCTTGGCCTATTTCCACGTGGCCCCCTTCTTCGTGAGCATGAACCTGGACCGGTGGAACGACCTCCCGCGGGACGTTCAGAAGGTGTTCGACGAGGTGAGCGCCGAGTACATCGAAATCGCCGGCGACGTTTGGGACAAGGCCTCGGAGGCGGGGCTGGCCTATGCCAAGGAAGAGGGCCTGGAGATCTACCCCCTCCCCGATGAGGAGAGGGCCCGCTGGCACGCCTGCTACCAGCCCCTGCGCGAGGAGTACATTGAGGAGATGGAATCCAAGGGGCTCCCCGGTAAGGCCTTCATCGAGGAGATCGAGGCCTTGATCGCCGAGTACCGATGATTCGAAGCCGCGGCCGCGTCCTTTCCGGGCGCGGCCGTCCGTTCAAACGCAAACCGGGAGGGGGGCTTCGCCGTGCCGGTGTTGAGGTTCGTGAACCGATGGCTCCGAAGGATCGAGGCCTGTCTGAGCTGGGTCGCCGCCGGGGCCCTGATTGCGATGATGGCCCTGGTGAACGCCAACGTCTTTCTTCGGCCCCTGGGCATGCCCATCTGGGGGGTCTTCGAGGTCGTGGGGTTTCTGGGGGCCTTTGTCATCGCCTTCTCCCTGATCCATCCCACGCTCCACGGGGGACACCTCTCCGTGGAACTCCTCGTCACCCGACTGCCCCGAGGCGCCCAGCGGGTGCTCTCCGTGCTCAATCTCCTCGTGGGCCTCTTCGTGATGGGCCTCATCGCCTGGCAGACCGCCCGTTACGGCCTTCGAATCTGGGGTAGCGGGCAGGTTTCCGCGACCCTCAAGATACCACTCTATCCGGTCCTTTGGGGCATCTCCCTCGCCTTCGGCATCTCGGCTTTCGTGCTGGCGGTGGACCTTCTGAACCGGATCTTCGGCGTGGAAAGGGGGGAACCATGACGCCCACCCTCATCGGCGGGATCGGCATCTTCGCCCTCATCGGGCTCATCCTGCTGGGAACCCCCATCGGCTTTGCCCTCATGCTCGTGGGATTCACGGGCTTCGCCTACCTCACCTCCACCACGGCCGCCCTGAGCCTCCTGGCCAAGGACACCTACCTGACCCTCAGTTCCTACTCCTTTGCCGTGCTCCCGCTCTTCTTTCTCATGGGTCAGATCGCCTTTCAAATCGGGCTCAGCCGCAGGCTCTTCTCCACGGCCTACGCCTGGCTCGGGCACCTGCCCGGCGGCCTGGCCATGGCCACGATCGGAGGCTGCGCCGGGTTCTCGGCCATCTCCGGGTCCAGCTCGGCCACGGCCGCCACCATGGGCACCGTGGCCCTGCCGGAGATGCGCAAATACGGCTACGACCTGTCCCTCGCCACCGGAACCATCGCCGCGGGCGGGACGCTGGGCATCCTCATCCCCCCCAGCGTGGTGCTCATCATCTACGGTATTCAGACCGAACAGTCCATTGGAGACCTTTTTGTCGCGGGGATTTTGCCGGGGATGCTGTTGACGCTCCTCTTCATCCTCACCATCCTGATCCTCACCCACCGGAACCCGACCCTGGGTCCCAAGGGGGAGCGATCCACGCTGCGCCGCAAAATGGCATCCCTCTCGGGAACCCTCGAGGCGATCATCCTCTTCTCGCTGGTGATGTGGGGACTGGTGGACGGCTGGTTCACCCCCACAGAGGCCGGAGGCGTGGGCGCCTTGGGCGTCCTTGCCCTGGGCTTTGTGAGGAGGCAGATCTCCTGGAGGGCGTTCTCCCAGGCCGCCCTTCAGACGGCCCGCATCGTTTCCATGCTGTTCCTGATCCTGGCCGGAGCCATGGTCTTCGGCCGGTTCCTCGCCGTGAGCCGCATCCCCACCGAGCTGGCCGAGTGGGTGGTGGCCCTGCCCGTCCCCAACGTGGTGATCTTGAGCCTCGTGCTCATCATCTACGTCCTGGGGGGGTGCATCATGGACGCCCTCTCGTTCCTGCTCGTCACCATCTCCGTCTTCTTTCCCATGGTTCAGGAACTGGGCTACGATCCGGTCTGGTTCGGTGTGATCATCGTGGTCCTGCTGGAGATGGGCTCGATCACCCCGCCCGTGGGGATCAACGTCTACGTCATCAAGGGCGTGGCCCCGGAAGTGGACCTGGAGACGGTGTTCAAGGGCATCCTACCCTTTTTCATCGCCATGGTGGCCTGCGTCGTCATTTTGATCCTCTTTCCCCAGGTCGCCCTGGTACTCCCCGGCCTGCGCTGAAGGAGCAGAAGGGGTCGGCGGGAACGCTCTGTTCATTCGGGGCCTTCGAAGGTCACGACATGGATCGACGCCTGCGCCGTCGGTTTGAGGACTGCCTTTGCATCACGGATATCGGAGGCTCCTCAGCGGGCCTCCAGCTCCAGCCTGACGCGGCTCTTGCTCACCTCGTCCTTGTTCTCGGGCGATAGGTTCGCGGCCTCCTCGAGAAACAGCCTGTCCGATCCGATGTCCGGGTCCTCCAGGAGAAAACTTTGCACGGTCTGGGCCCGGGCTCTCGCCAGGAGCCGCAGCTCTTTCTCGGGGACGGACGTGGCGGACACCAGCAAACGCTTCATCCTCTCTGTGGGGAACCGGGTTCCCGCATCGATGGTCGGGTGGCAGAAACGCTGCTGAAAGAGCGCCTGGAGGTCCTCCGAGGCCGCCTCTTCCTGGTCCCCGGTCCCGAGCAGCCTTCGGATCTCCGCAGGCTCGAGGGTTTGCTTTTCCCCGGTCTCTTCATCGCCGCAGAATTTCTTCCGGAAGGCGCGCACGACCGGAACGTCCTCGGGAAGTTCGGTTCCCTCTTCTTCCAGTGCCCGGCGGTCCGGCTCCAGGCCGGACATCACCTTCTCCTCGGCCAGCGCCAGGGCGTCCTTCTCAGGATCCACGTAGCCCGTCAGGGACACCCCGAGCTGGGGCCGGTCTCCGAGGACCTGGATCAGCGTCTGGAGCTTTTTCCGGGCCTCCGCGGTCAGATCGCTGCTTCCGTGGGGAAACTCGATGTGCTGCAGCTCCCCACCGCCGCCGCCGACGAGGGAGCCCAGGAACGAGAACGGCGCGGAGATCACCTTCCCGAGGAAACCGAACACGGCCTTCCGGATGACCCCTCCCAGGTCGGTCTGCGGGTCGCTCAGGTCGCCCTGGACCGGGATGGAGAGGTTGATCCTTCCCTGCCGGTCCTTGAGCAGGGCCACGGCGAACTTCACGGGCAGATCGACGGCCGCGGCGCTCTCCACCTTCTCGCCCAGGGTCAGCTGATCCAGCAGGATCCGGTTGCTGCTCTCCAGCCGATTCCGGTCGATCAGGTAGTCGAGGTCGAAAGACATGTTCCCCTTCTCGATGGCGTAGCCCACGTACCGCTTTGCGTACGGGTTCATGTGAACCATGCCGGCGTTGTTGAGCTCGAGCGCCACGTCCACATAGAGGCCCTCGGACAGCGCCCCCACGTTCCCCACGATCTCCAGCGGGGCATTGCCGGTCACGCTTCCCTGGAGGTCCACCTCGGCCCGGCTGCCCTTTTGGGACGAAAGACCGGTGACGGTCCCCCGGATGTTTCTGAGCTCCGCCTGAACGCCGGGCTCGATGTGGTCGTCCCGGAAGGAGATGTGGCCGTCCTCGAACCGGACGGTCTCGATGCGGACGGTCTCGGCGGCGTTGTCCTGTTTCGTTTTCTGCGATGGTTTCTCGGGTTCCTTTTCGGCCCCGTCCCGGTCCGGCTGCTTTCGGGAGAAGGCCTGAACCAGGTTGAGCTGTCCCTTCTCCGAGATGACGACGGACGTCTCCAGTCCCTGGACCTTCAGGGTGTCCAGGTGAAACCTCGCCGGGAGGCTACCGAGATCGAGCCCGGAGAGCTCGGTGACCCGGAACGAGATGAGCTCCTGGCCGTTCTCCCGCTCCACCAGGGAGAACCCCGAGACGCCGGAGCGGCCCGTGTAGGATACCACCGGCTGGTCCTGCTCCATGGACCAGGCCAGATCCCCTGCGGCGGAGAGGTCGGCCGAGGCCAACCGGAGGTTGGGGTGGTCGAAGTAGGGCTGGAGGACCGGGAGGTCGATGCCGTCCGCCTCCACCGCCAGGTTCGCCTTCAGGGGAACCAGGTCGAAGGTGCCCGAGGCCTCCAGGGAGCCGTCCCGGTCCAGGCGGCAGCGAACCGCGACCGAGGCCTCCCCCTCCTGCTTGTTGGTGAGGTCCTCAACCTCGGCTCCAATGGAGGACACCCGGAGCCGCACGGGCTTCCCGGGTTGGCGATCCTCGAACAGGATCTCGTGGTTCTCGGCGGTTCCCTTCCGGAGGGTGAACGACCACGGGGATGCCGTCTTTTCTTCTTCGGCCGTCTCCTCAGGGGCTCGGACGAACGTCTCCACGTTCAGGGAGCCGTCCTCCCGCCGGGAGACGGACACGAACCCGTCCTCCATTGCGGCGGACCGGATCCAGACCTCCCGATCCCGCAGAGACAGGCGGCCGCCTTCCACCCGAAGACGGGGGATCCGGACGACCTCTTCGTCCCCTCCATTTGCGGCCCTGAGGTCGGCGAGGAGGCATCCCACCTCCGAGAGCTCGAGGGCCGGTGCGGCCTCGTCGACAGCCAGGCGGTATCGTCCGTCCACGTCCAGGCCGCCCTCCAGGATCTCGAGCCCGAGGGCGTTCCGATAGTAGGGACGGTACCGGCTGACGGTCACACCGGAGATCGCCACCCTTCCCTCGGACGAGAAGGGCACCAGGGTGACCTCCCCTTCCGACTCGAACGCCGGACCTTCCTTGCCGGCTCCTGAGAAGGCGTACGATGCGACCATGTCTTTTTTGTTGCCCAGGTTGCGGATCTGCAGGTCGAAGGGATCCAGGGTGAAGGAGAAGGGTTCGCCCACGGACGCGTCGGTGAAGAAGAAGGCGCCGTCCTCCACGGATGCCTGCTCGAGCTGAACGGTCCATCCCTCCCTGTCGGGGTCGGCCGGGGGGGGCGCGGTCCCGGATCCGGACCCTACGCTCAGAGCGCCTGCCTCGTTCCGGTGGAGCCTCAGCTCCGGTTCCTCCAGCGCCACCGACCCGATGGTGAGGGTGCGAAGGAGCGGTTTCAGGCTCTCGATCCTCGCCCTCACGGAAGGGAGGTGAAGCCGGGCCGGTTTTCCGGGCTGCTCCACGGTCAGGGAGTCCACGCGG
>CAYUBQ010000113.1:0-1705 GCA_964443135.1 uncultured Desulfobacterales bacterium
TCCAGCACGTCCACGTCGAACCGCTGCTCGAGGACAGCGGCGCCGTACCCCAGGAACAAACCCGGGTACAGGGGGAGATGGCGTAGAAATGGCGTCACCAGCGCCGTTCGCATGGTTTCCTCGGGGCCCATCCGTCGCGGGACGCGCGCCGGTTCAGGCGCCGGTCACAGGCCGCCCTCGAGCCGCTCCTGCGAGGGCTCTTGCGGGCCGCGGCCGCGAAGGGGCGGATCGGTCTCGGGACGATCAGTAGTAGTCGTCAATGCACTGGAGGCTCGTTTTCGACGCCAGCTTCGTCCTGAGCTTGAGGATCTTCACGATCTCGTCCATGGTGACGCTGTACCCCTTGTTGTCGAAGAACGCCTGGAGATCGTTCGGGTCCGAGTAGAGGAGGAACTCCATGGCCAGGGCCCTGTCGGCCTCGGCATCCACCATGAAATCGACAAAGCCCTTCTTCGTTTTGAGTCGCCTGGGACTTTTCATGGGTCTTCTCCTTTTCCTGTTTCTGCACGTTGAAGGTTTGTTGCGGCTCCTGCCGCAGGCTCGCCGCGTCCATCACGCTTTTGCAAAACGGCTCGTCCCGGAACGGGGCCATGTTCCGGTCGGTGGGCCGGAGCATCCCGTACGACCTGCAGACGTCCACGTGCCCGCAGGACGGGCAGACGGTTTCGTCGGGGTGCACCGCACGCCTGTAGGCGTCCGAGGAGAGCACCCTCCGAATCGCCCCGGGCTCGTACCGGCCGAACGTCCCGCCGCCGGAGTGGGAGAGGCCGATCAGGCCGTTCGCCCGAACGATCAGGTTGCCCTCCCGGTGGAGCGGGTGAACGCCGGGGATCCACGGCATGCCCATGAGGTTGGACACCGCGGTGGCCAGGGTGCTGTTCTTCACGTGGGTGGGAAGCCCGTATAGGTTCAGAAGCGACGCGGTCTGGACCAGCACGAGGAACTCCTCCGGCTCGAGAAGCTCGTCGGACAGGGGGAACCCCTCTCCCTCCACGTTGATCAGCTGGATGAGGGTGAGGTATCGGATCCCGGGAAACCGGTCGAACAGGTCGTCGGCAAAGCGGGGCAGCTCGGGCAGGAGGCCCTTCCCGGCCAGGGTGAAGACGACCACGTCCAGGCCTTCGCGCAGGGCGTTCTCGATCCCCGAAACCGCCCGGCGGTGGGCGCCCGCGCCCCGGAAACGATCGTGGAGCGCCTCGGGCCCTTCCAGGCTCACGGAGAGTCGCAGGCCCTCGCAGCCGGCCAGCCTTTCGGCCGTCTCCCGGGTCAACAGGGTCCCGTTGGTGTTGAGGTAGGCCGTCCTGTACCCCATGGCCCGGGCCGCGTCCAGGGTCTCGAACAGGGCCGGCCAGAGGAGGGGTTCCCCTCCGGTGACGTGGAGATGCCGGTACCCCGCCTCCCTCCCCTCGGAAAGAACGCCCTCGACCGTCGCCGGAGGCAGGGTCTCCCGCCCCGGGCGGCCGGCACGGGCAAAGCAGTGCAGGCAGCGGCTGTTGCACTGCGTGGTCACCTCGATCCCGAGGCTCGCCTCCCTATCCCGGGAGGGCATGGCCCGTCCCTTCTCTCCGGTCGTCATTTCCCTGCTCGCTCGTCCAGGGCTCCAGCATGCACCGCAGCTCCCCGGCCAGCCCGGGCAGGCCGGCGGCCTCGGCCGTCTCCGCCGCGTCCTTCAGCTCCCGGCCGACCCGGTCCAGGAGGGTCCGGA
>CAYUBQ010000113.1:1805-8867 GCA_964443135.1 uncultured Desulfobacterales bacterium
CCCATCTTTCGGGCCAGAAGGACGGGAACGATCATGCCCGTGGCCATCTGCTTCCTGAAGAGCCGGCCGTAGGCGTCCAGGGATGCGATCTCCCGCGCGTTCGTGATCCCGTCGTAGTAGTCGTCGATGCACGCGGAGACGATCTCCCGCCCCCCGTCGACCCCGCTCGAGAGGTCCTGAAAGGCGCTGTTCATGATGGTCCAGGCCTGGCTCCGCAGGAGCAGGGTCAGATGGGTGACGGGCATCTCGTCGTCGTGGAGGTGGTCGTCCAGGGCGTGGAGAAACATGGCCATGGAGTGGCCCGACCTGGAGGCGGCCGCGTCCTCCGGGCGGATGGGGCCGTTCGGAGGGTTCCGCTCGAGAAGCCAGTACACGATCGACCACGTGGGGACGTAAAACGTCCGGAAGAAGTCGAGCGGCCGATCGAAGGACAGGCCGCTGTACTGCATGAAAAAGAGCAGGGCGTCCGTTTGAACGGACGGGGGGAGCGTCCTGCACAGGGCCAGGATCTCCCGGTTCCAGTCGTCGCAGAAGGCCTTCTCCTCCGCGGACAGGGGAACCTCGCCGAACCGGACCCCGTCGCAGAATGCCATGAGCGCTTGGATTCGGTCCTTCATCCCGTTGCCCCCGCCTCGCGGCCCGAAGGGGCGGACCCGAACCCCGCGCGGGCCATCTCGTTCAGGTCCCAGGTCAGGCCCATGTCGTGGAACAGGCTCCGGGCCTTCCGGAGGTACCCCTCGGCCGCCACCCCGTCGAGCGCCCGGTATCGACTCCGGTCCTCGCTCAACCGTTTCCCGATCTCGAAGTAGGTCCTGGACAGCTCGAGGTTCGCACCGAGCGCCTCTCCAGCGGCCACGGCTTTCCGCCAGCTCCCGATCGCCTTTTTCTGCTTTCCCACGAGCCAGCAGTAGACCCCGCGCAGCCGATGGGCGTCGGTGCGGTGCTGGGCCACCTTGCTCGAGATCTCCACCAGGCGCCTGGAGGAGTCCGAGGCGCTCCTCGCCAGGGGGCCCCGTTCCGCCTCGCTCCCGCCGCCCGACGCCCGGCGGAGCCGAACCAGGTCGAGCTCGGTCCGGGCCCGGTAGTAGTTGGAGAGCTGAAAGGGGACCGTGTCGGTCTCCCGGCTCAAGGCGCCGGCCTGCTCCAGGGCGGACCCGGCCTGCTCCAGGTCCTCCATCAGGACGAGGATCCAGGCGCGGCACGAAAGCATCTCGATCAGGAAGTGGGTCAAGCCCGCCTTCTCCATGAACGCGATCCCCTCCTCGACCTCGCGGAGGGCCTTTGGGAGATCCCGGCGTTCGATGAGACGGTTCGTGTTCAGCTCGTACCTCAGCGAGCGGGAAATGTCGTTCTCATAAGCCTCGACGATCTCGTCCAGACAGCGGACGATGGCGTCGACGGCCTGGAAAGACCCCCGGTAAATCGCCACAAACCCGTGCCAGTAGAGGTGCTGCGAGGCATCGTATATCCTCCCGAGGCGGAGGACCTCTCGAACCAGCGCCTCGTCGTGGTCCCCGATGGATGGCCAGTCGCCTTCGAAGTAGAGGTGGATCGTCTCCAGCCAGTCGTAGAGGAGCAGGAAATGCTCGTCGCCGGTGCCCATCCGGGAGCTCACGAAATCCAGTGTCTTCCTGCTCAGACGGAAGGACAAGCCGGTGAAGGAAAAGAGGCCGCTGGCGCCCAGCAGGATCCCGACACCGGAGTTCAGCTGCTCCAGCCGGAACCGGGAAACGGTCCTCAGGAAGTAGAACGACTCGACAAAGAACCGCTTCGGGTCCAGAAGGGCCAGGACCTCGCACTTCTTGTAGAACAGATCCACCGTCCGGTGGTCCGCTTCCGTCGGGGTCTTTCGGAACTTCACGGCGGGGACGTAGAGCGCCAGGAGAAAGTGGAGGAAGGAGCACGAGAACCTCCAGGCGACGCCCGGGGCGGAGACCGGGAGCTTTCCCCAGTAGAACCTGAGCGCCTTGTCGAAGTACGCCAGCGCGTCCTCGTACCGCCCTTTGTGGTACAGGGCCAGGGCGATGTTCTTCTCGTACATCGCGACGTTCCCGGGGTCCGCCCGCTCGCCGTACTTCCGGACATAGAGGGCCAGCGCCTCGCGGTGGTAGTGAAGCGCCTCGCTCGACGCGGACGCCTTCAGGGCCTCCTCGCCGGCCCTGGTGAGGTACACCTCGGCCTTTTCCGGGTGCTCGCCCCTGCTGTAGTGATAGGCCAGCATCCCGTACACCTCGGGAAGGCGCTCCTTGAAGACCTCCTCGATCGAGCCCGCAACCCTGAGGTGCAGCTCCTTCCGCTTCCGGGGGAGGATGGAGTCGTAGGCGGCCTCCTGGGCGAGTGCGTGCTTGAACAGGTACTCGGTCTTGCCCATCCGCTCGCGCTCCTGGAGGAGCTGCACGCTTTTCAGGTAGGCGATCCCCCTTTCCACGCCTTCGGTGTCCTCCATCACCTGCAAGAGCACCTGGAGGAAGAAGGCCCGGCCGATGACCGAGGCCGTCTTGACGACGTTTCTCGTCTTCTCGTCGAGCCGGTCGATCCGGGCCATCAGGACGTCGCTGATGGTGTTGGGAATGGAGATGGAGGCGGCCTTCTCCGTCACCTGGTAGCCGCCGTTTTTCGAGATCAGCCCCCCCTCGTCGATCAGGGAGCGCACGACCTCCTCGATGAAGAAGGGGTTCCCGCCGGATCGTTCCACGATCTGGTCGATGAGGGCGTGGTGCATCCCGCTCGTCTTCAACATGCCGGCGACGAGGCCTTCGCTCATCCGTTCGTCGAGCGGCCTCAACCGGAGATCCACGGACCGCAGGGAGGGCCTGCCCCGGATGCCCTCCGCGACCCGATCGGCCGCGTCCCCGTGCCCCGGGCGGAAGGCGTTCACGAACACCACCCTGCGGCTTTCCGTGAGCGGGAACAGGGACACCAGAAGGTCCACGGAGCTCGCGTCGGCCCAGTGGAGGTCCTCGACCACGACCACCAGCGGTCTCGGCTCGGCGATCCGGGACAGGAGGTGCCGCACGTTCTTCACCATCAGCTTCTCGAGCGCCTCGCCCTCCAACCCCTCCATTCTCTCCGCGTACCGGCCCGGGAGGCTCATGGACATGAGGGTGGCCACGAACGGCAGCACCTCGTACACATCCTCGCCGCAGGCGCCCTTGACGGCGGTCTCCAGCTTGCCCAGCATGGTCGCCTCTCCGTCGCCTTCCCGGATGCGGGCCCACTGCTTCAAGAAGTCGATGACGGGGTAGAAGCTCAAGTTCCGGCCGATCGAGATCGCCTGCCCCTCGAGGAGGGTGACGTCCCGCATCACCTCCCGCCTCTTCAGCTCGGCGATCAGCCTCGACTTGCCGATCCCGGCCTCCCCCACGATGTTGACCACCGATCCCTCGCCGTGGATCGCCTTCCTGACCTGAAGCTCGAGCCGGTGGATCTCCTCCTCCCTTCCGATCATTTCGGCGTAGATCATCCGCTCGGCGCCCAGACGGGGGCGATGCAGCTCCGCCCCGGCGGAGAGGACCTGATAGACCGGGACCGTCTCCCCCTTGCCTTTGACGGTCTTCCGGCCCAGGGCCTGGAATCGGAAAAGCTCCCTCGTCAAGCGGTAGGTCTCCCCGGTCACATACGTGGTCCCGGGCGCCGCGAGCCCCTCCATCCTGGAGGCCATGTTGATGGTGTCCCCCATGGCGGTGAACTGGACCCTCAGGTCGTTCCCGACGGTGCCCACCACCACCGGACCCGAGTTGATCCCGATCCGAAGCAGGATCGGCGGAATGTCGAGGCGCCTTCCGACCCGCCGGTTGAACCGGGCCATCTCGCGGTGAATGGCCAGGGCGGAGTGGACGGCCCGCTGCGGGGCGTCCTCCAAGGCGATGGGCGCGCCGAAAAAGGCCAGAATGCCGTCCCCGCGGAGCTCGTTCACCGTGCCCTGGTAGTCGTTCACCTTGTGGATGAGGATCTCGAAAACCTGGTCCATGAGCGTGAAGGTTTCGGCAGGACCCAGCTGCTCCGTGAGCGGCGTAAACCCCTTCATGTCGCAGAACATGATGGTCACCTGCCGCTTCTCGCCCTCGATCCGCTCCTTCCGGGAAAGGATCTTCTCGGTCAGGCCCTCGGGGAGGTAACGCTGCAGCCGCGCCAGCTTTTCTTCGTAGGAGGGGGTGTCGGGGGGGACGCTCAGCTGGTGGCCGCAGTTCCCGCAGAACCGCATTCCCTCCGGGCTCGCGAACTGGCACCTAGGGCATTTCATGCGGCATGCCCCCCTGTAGGGAAGAGAGGAGAGAGGAGAGGTGCAAGCGGCCCGAGCCGGTCGGGGGCTCGAGGGGCGCTGGATGCACTGTTTTCAGTGCATGGGGTCGTGTCGAGCGGTTCCGGCAGGCCGCCGCCCGGCCCGTCCGTTCCTGCACGGCCGATCCCGGGTGCCTGCCCGAACGGGGGGATCATACCACGGAATCGGACGAAGATGAACTCCATTCACTCCATTCATGCCGGGACGCTGAATTGTCATTTCCCATTGACAATGGATGCGAAACCCGCCATCCTTGGCCCCATGATCCTGCCATATTGCTTTTGAAATGCATAATTGCAGGTAAACTGGAGACGCCCATGGATGCCTACATTCCCAGGACCCTCGAGACGGTCCTTCAACGAGCGGCCCGCGAGTTCCCGGCCGTGGTGGTGACCGGCCCCCGGCAGTCGGGGAAGACCACGCTGCTGAGGCATCTGTTCGGGTCCACCCACGGGTACGTCTCCCTGGAGGCCCCGGACGTGCGGGCCGCTGCAGAGGAGGATCCACGGGGCTTTCTCGCTGCGAACCCGCCTCCGGTGGTCTTCGACGAGGTCCAGCAGGCGCCCGGGCTGCTCCCTTACGTCAAGGAGGGGATCGACCGGGATCGGGACCGGGCGGGGCAGTACCTCCTGACCGGCTCCCAGAATCTCCTGCTCGCAGAAACCGTCACCGAGTCCCTGGCCGGGCGGGCGGCCATACTGCGCCTCCTTCCCCTCTCCCGCCGGGAGGCGGCGAACCGGCCGCAGGCGCCCCTTCCCTGGGAGCCCGGCGGGGGAGCGGCGGAGGTGGCGCCTTCCTCGATCCGTGGCCTGTGGGCCTCCTTTCTCAGGGGGCAGTACCCGGAGCTCGTGGCCCGTCCCGGGCGGGACACGGCCCTGTGGCATTCGGCCTACGTCCAGACCTACCTGGAGCGGGACGTGCGGAGCCTTCGGCAGGTGGGGGACCTCAGCCAGTACCAGGCCTTTTTGAGGGCCCTGGCCGCTCGGAGCGCCCAGCTCGTGAACCTGAGCGAGCTGGGACGGGACCTGGGCGTGGCCCTCAACACGGTCAAGGCCTGGCTCTCGGTGCTGGAGGCGACCTATCAGGTCACGGTGCTCCGTCCCTACTTCGCCAACGTGGGGAAGCGGCTCGTCAAGACACCCAAGATCTACTTCACGGACGTGGGCACGCTCTGCTACCTGACCGGGCTGAGGGACCCGGAGCACGCGGCTTCGGGTCCCATGGCCGGGGCCATCTTCGAGACGGCCGTGCTCGCGGAGATCGTGAAGGCGCTGACCCACCGGGGGGTGGACCCCCAGGTCTACTTCTGGCGGACCGCCGCAGGGACCGAGGTGGACTTGCTGGTGGCCCACGGGGGAAAGCTGGTGCCCGTGGAGGTGAAGACCTCGGCCACGCCGCGGCCCGCCATGGCCTCCTCCATTCGGGGCCTGCAGAGGGATTTGGGTGATCTCGCAGCCCCGGGCTTCGTGGTGCATCCCGGGGAGATGCGCCTTCCCCTGGGGCCGCGGGCGTCGGCCCTGCCGTTCAGCCGGCTATGACCCCGTTTTCATGGACGACCGCCACCCGCGTCCCGTCCGCCAGGGTGAGCAGCACGAGGCCCGCGGCCGGGGGCGGCAGGCCCAAGGGCAGGGTCCGCCCGGCGTTCAGGCGGTCCACCACGGACCCGGCCCCGAACCGGGTCACGAGGTGCCGGGAGCAAGTCTGATTGAAACGTCCTCCGCCTCCGGTTATCATACTCGAGGCGGACCCATGACACGGACGACGAGCCCGCACACCCATGCGCACACACACCGGTGAAAACAGGAATCCGAGGAGCAGGCCCTTGTCCGCACGGGTGAGCCGGTACCTGGCGGCCTCGCCCCTGCCCACGGCAACCTGCCTCTTCTCCGCGGCAGCGGCCGCTGCCCTGTCGCTCCTGGGTGTCCACCTTCTCCGGGAGGGACACCCCCTGGAGTTTTTCGCGCTCCAGCTCGTCGCCCTGGGGTGGATCGGGCTGGCGGGGTTCGCCCTGGCCGACAGCCTCTCCCGGTACCGCGAATACGTTCGCATGCGGAACGTGTTCGAGCGGTACGGCCTGCGAAAGCGCATCCTCAAACGGGCCGCCGGCTCCCGCTGCCAGCGGGACGCCGCCCTGGCCGCCGCAGGGGAGATCGGCCGCGCTCACGAGGCCGGGGGATACTTCCGATCCCTGGGCTATCGGTGGTACCACGTCCTGCCCGACCGGGTGGTCGCCAACCCCCTGGTCTTCTTCTCCCCTTCCTTTCTCGTGACCGGGTTCTTCTCGAGGCGCCTCAAGAATGACGCATTCGCAAAAACCCGCTCACGCGCCGCTGGGCAGGATATCTCCTGTTGAAATCCCACGGGCTGATCTCGACGATTCGGGCTTTTTACGACCCCCATCATGGTTCATTTCTGAATCCCTATCACCATGCAAGGGCTCCGGAGCCTGGTCGTTTGTTTGGCTTAGCCTCATTCACGCTCTTTCTCAGGAATGACCTCCACGACAGCGCCCTCTTTCGCGAACATTGACTTGCGATTGAACCAAACCACCAAGGCGGCAGCCCCTGCGAACAGGTATGTGTCGTAAGGCGACGCATCCGGGAAGACTGGATTCATGACGAGAAAATGGAACAATGCCGAAAGAAGGATGCTTCCTTGCGAAGCATTGAACAGCGCGGTCACGATGACGCTCAACGCAATGCACCCCACGAAGAAGGGGGCAAACGACCACTCGCTTTGCTGCGTCCCGCTCAACAGGAAGGCCGGCAGGTGCCAGAACC
>CAYUBQ010000114.1:0-8583 GCA_964443135.1 uncultured Desulfobacterales bacterium
TCAAGACCGCGAACGGAAGCGCCTCCATCGCCGGGGTGTCGGAGTACGTCTACCCCGGGGCCTCCTGGGTGAGCGTCACCGGGATGTCGGACGGTACATCCTCCGGCGGGAACGCCCTCGCCCAGACCGGCACCATTTCCTGGGACTTTAACGAAAACACCCGGGCCACGTTCATCGAGGACGGGGACCAACTCGCGTACTGGTACAAGTTCACTTTCCCGGGGATCGACAGCACCACGTCCATTTACTACCTCACCTGCGCCGAGGGGCGGTTCAGGCACCTGGAGAACATCTGGGACGGCGTGCCCTCCACGGTGGCGGGCTGCTTCTACAGCAAGAGCGGCGTGAGCGAGTTCACCGACGAGGTGGTGGACGACATCCAGCTCACCTACGCCAAGCTCGACACCTTCACCACCGCCGATGAACTGGTGTTCCTCTTCCCCTCCAAGCAGCGGGGCCTGTTCCTGGACCTCGTGAACGGCAAGGTCAACGCGAACGCCTCCGGGGTGAGCGTCCAGGCCTGGAACGGGAATGTCTGGTCGGGCGTGACGGGCCTTCACGACGGGACGGAGGACGGCGGCGCGACCTTTGCCGAGAACGGCCTCATCCATTGGATCCCCACCGAGGAGACGACCGAGGCGGCCATGGAGGCCGTGAGGATCTACAACAACTCGGCCCCGCTCTACGCCTACCGGGTGACGGTGGACGCCAACCTCACGGACGACGTTCAAATCTACTACGCCGAGGGCGTCCCGGCCCAGGCCGCCCGGGGCGACTTCAAGGACGTGGACGGGTACAAGTTCGCCGCGGAGTACCAGGGCCGTGTGTTCCTCCTGGGACACGAACAGGCCCCCAACAAGGTGAGGTATTCGGCCTACGAGATGCCGGATGTCTTCAACGGATCGGACTCCGGGGTTCTCTACTTCGGCGGTCGGGAGGCGATCCAGGCGGCGGGCGTCATCTACAACGTGTTCCTCTCCACCGGCTTCGAGCAGCTTCTCGTCGCCAAGACGGCCGAGACCTACCGCCTCTTCGGGGACGGCCCGGAGAACTGGGAAAAGCAAAAGATGAGCGCCAACGTGGGTTGCGTGGCGCCTCTTTCCTTCGCGGTCTGCGAGGTGGCGGACGTCCTTCAGAACGTGAAGCGGAATGTCGCCATCTGGCAGGCCGCGCACTCCTTCGTCATGTGCGACGGGGCGACCATCCAGGACATCGGGACGGACATCTCCTGCTACTTCGACCCCTCCGACGACCGGCAGATCAACCCGGCGGAGATCGACGACACGGTGATGTGGTACGACCCGGACCTCGCCTCGGCCAAGGCCCTCATCACCTCCGGGGAGTACCCGGACGACGAATGGGGCGGGGACGATGTCTGGCACGACCAGAGCGTCAACGAGTGGGGTGTGGACTGGGACAACGCCCAAACCGTCCATAACGTCGAACTCGAGTACAGCCTCGCCTACCAGCAATGGACCAAGCTCCAGCGGGAGGACGACGACGGGGACATGACGCTCCAGGCCGGGTTCCAGGCCCGGGACTCGGAAGGCCGGATCTACACCTACGGCGGTGCCGACAATGGGGAGTGTTACCGGCTCGAGTACGGCCGCACCTGGGACGGGAACGCCATCAACCAGTATGTGCAGACCAAGGATCTCCTGCTCGACCCGGAGAACCCGCTCCGCAACTTCACGCGGATCACCCGGTTCCGTCTCCTCTTCGAGCCCAAGGACAGCGCCACGACCTCCGAGGACATCGACGTGGACCACTACGGGGACGGCACCCTCACGGTGGCGGGGAGCGGCCTGGGCCTGATTGACGACATCGACATGGACGACGACGACGGCCGGAACTCGCAGACCTGCGAACTCGGGCCGTTCCTGAAGCACTCACTCAAATTTTCGGCAGAGACCAGCAACGTGGACCAGGGGATGGAGCTCGCCGGCTTCATGATGCTTTTCGACACCCTGGACCGCTGGAGGGACGATTAAATGGCAAGGCTCAGGGTAGGAACACGACAGCAACGCCTCCGGGGACGGGAACTGGGCAAGCTCGAATCCAAGCCCATCACCGAGGACTTCGCCTCCAAGGTGCGGGAGGACTCCATCTCCCGCCTTGCCCGGATGAAGAAGCAGACCGACAAGCAGAAGGCCCTGGAGACCGGGGCGAAGGTGCCGCAGGCGGCGAAGCCGGCGCAGGTGGCGAAGCCGATGCCTCCTAAACCGAAGCCCGCACCGCCGGCACCACCCCCGCCACCCCCGAAGCCGGCGGCGCCCACCCTCGCACCGCAGCAGGGGCCCGCCCCACAGCAGGACCTTGGCGGGCGCGGCGCAGGGGCTCCAGCAACCGGCCCTGAGCCGTCGATGAGTATGGCCGACGCCGTGGGCAGGGGCGGAATGAGTGGACTCGAAGCCGCGGGTAGAGGGGCGATGGTCCTGGGTTCCGTGATTCCGAATCCGGTCACCGGGCCTGTGACTCCGCTTTCTGCGGTTGGCCTCCTCAAGGGTGCAAAACAGCACGGGCAGGCTTTCGAGGCGGCCAAGGCCGGAAAGGAGGCGCAGGCGAAGATGGATACCCTTTCGCCCATGCTGGCAAATGCCCCCGCCGCAGAAAACCCGCCGCAAGCTCTCGCAGGGCTCGAGGCCATGCATGCGCCGGCAGCCCCTCCCTCAATCTCGATGAGTCCGATTGGGAGCGGCGTCGAGGCAGGTGGCAGCTTAGGCGGTCAGGCAGGCGCTATCGGCGGCATGAGCGGGAGCAGCAGCGCCGCGAGCGGGATTGGAGTAGGCAGCAGCCTGGGCGGCCAGGCGGGCGCCATAGGCGGCATGAGCGCACCCGGCGGTAGCGCAGGGGGTGGAGTCGGCGTAGGTGGCTGCATCATCATCTCGGCCTGCACCGACCCCTATTCCTACGAGGTGAACGTCACCCGGGTCTTCCGAGACACCTACCTGTCGGATGCCATGCTCAAGGGCTACTACGCCCTCGCCCGGCGGGTCGTTCCCTCCATCCGGCGGTTCACCCTCGTCCGGAAGGCCGTCAAGCGCCTTCTGGTGGACCGCCTCATCGACTATGGGGAGTGGATCCTCAACCTCAAGCCGGAGCGGGAGCGGAGGGGGAGCGAGGCGGTGAGCCTCGGGTTCCTGCGCCTGATCGGCTGGATCGGGAGGCATAAGTAATGGCTCAACGAAACTTCCTTGACCAGGTGCGGTCCGGGTCCATGTCCCGCCTGGCGAACATCCAGCGGCGGCAGTCCAGGCTCCGCGGACGCCCCCTCACCCAGGAGCAGCAGGCCGCCCCCTACGAGGCCTTGGCGGCCACGTCCGGGCAGCGCCTCGCCCAAGAAAGGGCCCTCAACCTCCAGGAGCAGGGGCAGGAGCAGGAGACGGGCCTGGCGGAACGGAGGCTCGACCAGCAGGCCTCCCAATTCCAGGACCAGATGGCGGCCAACCGGGAACGCCTCGCCCAGCAGCAGGCGCAGTTCGAGGAACAACAGCGCCTTGCCCAGGAGCAGATGGAGGAGCAGATGCGGGCGGCCCAGATGGCGAGAGAGGCGGATGAGAGCGCCCAAACCATGCAGCTGATTGGCACGGGCCTGGGTGCCGGTGCAGCACTCTTGGGCGGGACCGACCTCGGCGGCAGCATCATGAGCGGCGTTGGTGATGCCATCAAAAACATCGGGTCCACTATCGGTGGATTCTTCGGAAGCCTCTGGTAAGGAGCAAACCATGGCAAACCCCTATTACACTCCTCCCCGCAACACGACAAGCCCCCTTGTCCAGGGCGTGGGTACGGGCGCGAAGCTCGTGGATATGTACCAACAGTCCAAGAACCAGAGGGGCAAGCTGGACTTGATGCGGCAGCAGCACGAGCTGTCACAAAGGAAGTTCGGGGCCCAGCAGGACCAGTTCTCCCAGACGATGGACTACAAGAACCGGGCCCTGGAGCAGGGTGACCGCCAACTGGACATTGCCGAGAAGAAGACCCCCGCTCACCTCCAGGACTTCGACCCGGGCCGGGTGAAGATCCTCCGGACGGCCATGCGGCTCGGCAAGGCCGAGAAGCTCTTCGAGCCGGTGCTGAACGACATGGAGACCCTTGCCAAAAACCCTAAGGTGAAGGCGGTGGACGCCTACCGGTTCCTGACACGCCCCGACTACCTCAAGATGAAGCAGGGCGAGGTGCTCGAGAACGCGAGCAAGGAGCTCGAGAAGGCCGTCAACGACGGCGACACCATGCGGGCGCAGCAGGTCAAGGAGTTCATGGAGCAGGCCGGGGACCTGGAGTGGGTGCAGGGGCGGATGAACAACCTCTTCCGGAACACCCGGCAGAGTTTGGCGGCGGTGGAGCAAGCCCAGCAGATCGAGGCGATGAAGGCAATGCCGGAGCAGTTCGGGCCGCGTGTCACGGACCAGTACGGGAATGTCCTCCAGCAGAACCGCACGACAAATGAGTGGGAGAAGGTGACAGGACCTCCTTCCGGTATGGCCCTGGATGTGGGTGAGGATGGAACGGTGAAGTTCCGGCAGGGAGTAGGGGCGGGGGCAAACCTTGAGCGGGGGACGAAGAAGGGGCTCGAGGAGCGGGTTGTGAACGCCCAGGAGGGGATCGCCCGACTCCAGGAGATCGCCCAGAGCTACCAACCGGGGTTCCAGCAGATCAACACCCGGGTCAAGAACGCCTGGACCGGACTGAAAGACAAGCTCGAAGGATCCCCGCTGGAGGATTGGGTCGGGAAGGCTACCCCGGAGGAGAAGCAGAAGCTCGAGGAGTTTTCGGAGTTCAAGCGGGACGCCCTCTCGAACATCAACCTCTACATCAAGGAGATCACCGGGGCTCAAATGAGCGAGCGGGAGGCCAATCGGATCCGGAAGGCTATGCCCGATCCCGGAGAGGGCCTTTTTGACGGGGACTCCCCCTCGGAGTTCGAGGCCAAGTGGAGCCGCACCATGCGGAGCCTGAAGCTCGCCAATGCCCGGTACATCTACTACCTCAAGACCGCGCCTGAGAGGCTGGAGTCGGGTGAGGTCATGAGCCTGGACCGCTTCAAGAACCGCCTCGAGGACCGGGAGGAGGAACTCCGGGAGGCCGGCCTTGCGAACGAAGAGATAGCAGCCAAACTCAATGAAGAGTTTTTCAGCCTGGGGCAATAAATGGGAAGCGTAACAGATCAACTGCTTTCAGGAGATATCGGCGGGCAGGACAAGGAAAAGCCCCGGAGGAGTGTGGTGGATCAACTCCTCGAGGGCGGTCCCGGCGTCAAGGGCACCAAGGCCACCATCGGCGGTGAAGAAGGGGTCTACCCCCTCCAGACCGGCCGGGAGCCTACCGGGGCCATTTCCACCATCACCGGGGAACCCATCAGCCGTCCAGTGGATGTGGATACGGGCCAAAAGCCCGGATTCGGCGCCATGGTCGAGCAGGGGTTCGTGGACGACCCCGGAACCAAGATGGACATCCTCTCGAAGCGGATGGGCATCCCCCGGGAGCGCTTCGGGGTGGCCGAGGGGAAGATCGTCTATCTGGCCGACGATGGGAAACTCTATCCGGCCATGCCCAGTGGCAGGACGCCCGGAGGGTATGGGAGGCTCGGGGCGGGGATGGTGAGTCATGGGCCGGAGATTGCCCTCGGAAGCCTCGCAGCCCCCGCAGGGCCCGGGGCGGCCTTTCTCGGAGCGGCGGGCGGTGAAGGGATCCGGAAGTCCATTGGAAACCTCGCCTATGGTGAGCCCCAGACTATTTCTGGGAATGTAAAAGACATGGCGGTGGCCGGTACCCTCGGGGCCGCAGGCGAAAAGCTCGCCCGCACCGGAATCGGACTCCATGACGTTGCCCGGGGACGGAAGGCCGCGGGCCTGATGAAACTCGCGGGCCGGGAAGTGGAACGGATGAACCCGGCCGATGTAAGGCGTATCAAGGGCATGGCCGATGACCTTGGGATTGAACTCTGGACCCCGGAGCTCACCAGGAGCAACGAGCTCGCCGCCCGGTTCCGGCTCCTGGGGGACCTTCCGGTGACGGCCGACAAGGTCGGGCAACTCCGGATGAAGCGGTACAAGGAGATCAACGACGCGGTCCAGAATTGGCTTGACTCTTTCGCGCCGCCTTCCACCACGGCGGAGTCGGCGGGGCGTGAGGCGGTTGGGGCCGCCAAGGAAGGGATCGGGGCCGCCAAGGCGGTAAGGCAGGCCAAGGCCAGGCCGCTCTATAAAAAGGCCTACAAGACCACCCTAGATGAAGACGTAGCCGAAGGCTTAATGGGCGATCCGGCCATCAAGGGCGCGGTGAACAGGGTCCGGAAGGACCCAGTCTACAGCCGGGAACTGAAGTCCGTTGATGAAAACAACCTCCAGGTCTTCGATCTCGCCAAGCGACAGATTGATGACCAAATCAAGGCCGCCCAGAGGAAGGGTAACAACAACCGGGCCCGGATTCTCCAGGAATCCAAGGATTACCTGGTGGAGGTGCTTGACGAGACCTCCCCTGATTACAAAAAAGCCCGTCAGGTCTTCGGGGACGAATCTGAGGCGGTCGAGCAACTGACCGGCAAGAAGCAAACCGTTGGCAAGCTCGCAAGCCTCGAGGGGAACGACATCGAGAAAGCCGCGGACTATGCGTTCGCACCCTCCAAATCCTCTCCCGAGGTGGTCAGGAGGGTCAAGGAGGTGGTGAAGAAGCGAAGGGGAAAGAAGGCCTGGGATGCCCTCCTTCGCACGCACCTAAAGGGCAAACTCCGAGATGTAGCGAAAACGGACACCGGGAACCTCGGCGGCCAGCTTCGGAAAAAACTTTTCTCCGACCTGGATCAGCGGGAGATCCTCCAGGAGGCCATGACGCCGACCCAGTTCAAGAACTTTGAGAACCTGATGGAGGTGCTTGAGCGGACCGCCATCACGACCGGGCAAGAATCAACGTCGATCCCAAGGGCTTTTTCAGCATCGCAGATGTCAGAAGAGGCGGGCGGTTTCCTGGGAAAGGCCCAGAGAGTGGTCTCTCATCCGCTTTACTCTTGGAAGCGGGGGATTTCAGATTGGCGCGCAAGGCTTCGCTCCGAGAAGTACCAGGAAAAGCTCTTGGATGCCATGACGGATGAACGGACTACCGGACAGCTACAGAGAATGTTGCAGCTAAAGCCAGGATCACGAAAATTCCTGACGCAACTAGGAACATTCTTAGCCATCGTGGGCGGAATTCAGGGGCGTGAGAAGGCGGCAGAGTCCACACGCCGAGACGTGCTCCCGTCCATGCGACCCCCAAGAGGAACCACCCCAAGGCGTACCCGATGACGAGGCCGAAAGGAACCATGGCGAGAATATCGAAGAAGGGCATTCCGTCGGAAAGCGTAAACCGGACAGCCATCAGGCCGCACATGACGGCCCCGATGATCGGGTAATTCCGGTACTCGGAGGGAACGTCCATAAACGGAGATCATAAATGAAACGCACCCTATTTGCAACCCTGTTTTTGGCCCTCCTCCTGGCGACCGGCCCGGCCTGGGCACTCAAGACCTACAACGTCACAGGCCTCACCGGCGGCACATCCCGGGACCTCGACTACCTCTCAGTGGACGACCTCTCCGACGGTGACCGGGCCATCGGTTTCGTGGAGAGCGGTTCCTCCAAGTATTACTACTACTTCGAGTATGACGCCACCGGCACCACGGCCGAGGGTACATCCAGCCACCCCTACCATGTCCGGCCGGATGACTACGCCACGGGGGGCGTGTGGGTGGAGGCCTCGGTGAACTGGGTGGAGTTCGATTCGAACCTGAGCCTGAACGACCTCACGGTCACCGGCACCCTCGACAACTCCAGCGGGACGCTCTCCTGCAACGACGTGGAGGCCGCCGGCAAGCTCTCCGGGGGCGTGCTCTACCACCGCATGAAGGCCAACACCACCGTCACGGGCATCACCAAGTACGGCGGGTATCTAACCGGAGTCTCCGAACCCAGCGGGCAGACCGGGGTGACGGTCACCGTGGATGCCGCCACCGGGGCGGGGGAGAACTTCGTGGCCTTCAACGAGCGGGACACCTATTCGACCGGCACGACCATTTACCTCCACTTCAACGCGGCGGACACCATCCGCTCCAACCAGACCATCACGGCGGGGACGAGCAAGTTCATCCTGGAGGGAACCAGCCCTTGGGATGATTCCGTGGTGTGCTTCTCCGGGACGGCCAACGAGTGGTCCTGCAAGACCAGCGGCTCCCCCACCGTGGATTGGGACTGATATGAACCGACGCGAGTTCATCAAAAAAGCGGTTCAGATGGGTGGTGTAGCCGCCCTCTACAACCTCGGGGTGACGCTGGAACAGGCCCGGGCCTGGGGGGTGCTGCCTGCAACGATCATGGAACCAACAGGCGACCTCTGGACCACATGGGACGAAGCCTCCGAGGACACCCTCTCCGTGGACCAGGACGGGGACGGGGCCGAGGACACCAATATCACGTTTGGTGAGAATACGAGCGCAGGCGGCGATGAAACGGGTCGGGGCGTTCTGACCGGGGCGGACTTGGTGTTGTCACAGTCCGGGAACATCGCCGGGGCAGTCGGCAGCCCCCCATACCGCCCGATGGATGGCAC
>CAYUBQ010000115.1:0-8342 GCA_964443135.1 uncultured Desulfobacterales bacterium
TGGCGCAGCTGGACAAGACGTACCCGACGAACGACTGCTCGATGTGAATTCTCTCTCCCAAACTGGTCGAGGTCGGCCGGCATCCGAACATCGAGGTACTGACGTACACGGACGTGACGGACGTGGAGGGGGAGGCGGGGGACTTCCGGGTGACGCTCACCAAGAAGCCCCGGTACGTCATCGAGGACAAGTGCACGGGGTGCACGACGTGCGTGGAGTACTGCCCGGTGCAGTACCCGGACGAGTTCAACCAGGGGATCTCGGAGAACAAGGCGGTGCACATCTACTTTGCGCAGGCCATTCCGCTGATCGCCTACATCGACGAGAGCTGCCTGTACCTGAAGGAGAAGAAGTGCCGGATCTGCGAGGGGGTATGCAAGAACGACGCCATCGACCTGACCCAGCAGCCGGAGAGGCTGGAGTTGACGGTGGGTGCGGTGATCCTGTCGCCGGGCTACGAGCCGTTCGACCCGCGGGTTCGGGAGGAGTACGGCTACGGCCGGTACGAGAACGTGGTGACGAGCCTGGACTTCGAGCGTCTCCTGTGCGCGACGGGTCCGTACGAGGGGGAGATCCTGCGGTCCTCGGACCGGGAGCACCCGCGGAAGATCGCCTGGATCCAGTGCGTGGGATCGAGGCGTGTGACCGAGGGGGACAACTCCTACTGCTCGGCGGTGTGCTGCACGTACACGCAGAAGCAGGTGATCCTGATGAAGGACCACGACGCGGATGCGGACTGCACGATCTTCCACAACGACATCCGGAGCTACGGCAAGGAGTTCGAGCCGTACTACCGGCGGGCGTCGGAGCTCTCGGAGACGCGCTTCATCCGGAGCTACGCGCAGGTTGTGGGGGAGGACCCGGAGACGAAGAACGTGCGGGTGCGCTACGCCACGCCGGACGCGGGGGTGAAGGAGGAGGCGTTCGACATGGTGGTGCTGTCGGTGGGGCTGAACCCGCCGGCGGACGCAAAGGCGCTCTCCGAGCGGTTCGGGGTGGAGCTGGAGGGGCACGGGTTCTGCCGGGGGAGGACGGCGAACCCCATGGAGACGTCTCGTGAGGGGGTGTTCGTGAGCGGTGCGTTCCAGGGCCCCATGGACATCCCGGAGTCGGTGTTCACGGCGAGCGGAGCGGGGAGCCAGTGCGGAGAGCTTCTGGACCACCGGCGGGGGCGGCTGACCCGGGAGCGGGTCTACCCGGAGGAGCGGGACGTGTCGGGTGAGGAGCCCCGGATCGGGGTGTTCGTCTGCCACTGCGGTGCGAACATCGGCCGTGTGGTGGACGTGCCGTCGACGGTGGACTACTCCCTGGGGCTCCCGAACGTGGTCTACGCGCAGGAGCAGCTGTTCAGCTGTGCGACGAACTCGGCGCAGGAGATCACGGACATGATCCGGGAGCACGACCTGAACCGGGTGGTGGTGGCGGCGTGCAGCCCCCGGACGCTGGAGCCTCTGTTCCGGGACACGCTCCGGGAGGCGGGGATCAACCAGTACTACTACGAGATGGCGAACATCCGGGAGCACGACTCGTGGGTGCACTCGAAGGAGCCCGGGGAGGCGACGGAGAAGGCCAGGGACATCATCCGGATGTCGGTGGCGCGGTCGGGCTTCCTGGAGCCGCTGCAGGAGATCGACCTTCCGGTGACCAAGTCGGCGCTGGTGGTGGGGGGCGGCATCGGTGGGATGACGGCGGCGCTCTCCATCGCGAACCAGGGTCACGAGGTGCACCTGGTGGAGCGGGCGAAGGATCTGGGGGGGATCGCGCGGAGGCTCCACGAGACGCTGGACGGGCTGGACGTGCAGGCCCTGGTGGGGGACCTGGTGCGGCGTGTGCACGCGCACCCGGGGGTGCACGTTTACACGGAGGCGGAGATCACCGAGGCGACGGGCTACGTGGGGAACTTCGTGACGAGGGTGGCCTCGGAGCGGGGGGAGCGTGAGATCCGGCACGGTGCGGCGGTGATCGCGGCGGGGGCGGAGGTGTACGAGCCGAGGGAGTACCTCTACGGGGAGGACGAGCGTGTGCTGACGCACCTGGAGCTGGAGGACCGGATCGCGTCCGGGGACGAGAGGGTGGCGGGCGCGAAGACGGTGGTGATGATCCAGTGCGTGGGGTGCCGGAACGAGGAGCGGGACTACTGCAGCCGGGTGTGCTGCGGGGAGTCGGTGAAGAACGCGCTGAAGCTCAAGGAGCTGGACCCGGAGAGAGAGGTGTACATCCTGTTCCGGGACATGCGGACGTACGGTCTGATGGAGGACGCGTACCGGGAGGCGTCGGAGCGGGACGTGAAGTTCATCCGGTGGGAGCCGGAGGACCCGCCGCAGGTGGAAGCGGAGGGAGAGGGTCTGCGGGTGAGCGTGGCGGACGCGATCCTGGGGGAGCGGTTGGCGATCGACGCGGACGCGGTGGTGCTGGCGGCGGCGGTGGTGCCGCCCTCCGGGGCGGAGGAGCTGGCGGGACGGTTCAAGGTGTCGCTGGGCCCGGACGGGTTTTTCAAGGAAGCGCACGTGAAGCTGAGGCCGGTGGAGTTCGGGACGGAGGGGGTGTTTCTGTGCGGGACGGCGCACTACCCGAAGCACATCCCGGAGACGATCAACCAGGCGTACGGGGCCGCGGGCCGTGTTCTGACGCTCTTGTCGCACGACATCGTGACGGTGTCGGGTGCGGTGTGCGAGGTGGAGGAGAAGAAGTGCATGGGTTGCGGGGCGTGCGCGGAGGTGTGCGCGTACGGCGCGATCGAGTTCCGGAAGACGAAGCAAGGGCCGAAGGCGGTGGTGAACCCGGTGCTCTGCAAGGGGGACGGTCTGTGCAACGCCAAGTGCCCGACCGGTGCGATCGTGCTGAAGCACTTCACGGACGAGGAGATCGAGAGCCAGATCGACGCGGCGGGCCCGGCGAAGGAGGAGGAACGGCCCATGGACGCTGCGGTGGGTGACGTGTAGGGAGGGATGCCCGGGGATCGAGCCTGGCGTGAGGGAGTGAACAACGAGGGATCCGAGGAGGAGAAGGCATGGGTGCGGGACAGTTCAAGCCGAACATCCTGGGCTTCGTGTGCCACTGGTGAGCGTACGGCGCTGCTGACCTGGCTGGAGTTTCCAGACTGCAATACACGAGTGAGATCCGGCTGATCCGGGTGATGTGCTCGGGCCGTGTGGACCTGGACTTCGTCCTGAGGGCGTTTGCCAACGGGATGGAGGGGGTGTTCATCGGGGGGTGCCGGCTGAACGAGTGCAACTACACGACACACGGGAACTACCACGCGCTGAACATGGTGCTGCTGTGCAGGCGGATCATGGAGCACATCGGACTGAACCCGGAGCGCCTGCGGATCGCGTTCATGTCGTCGGGCGAGGGGAACCTGTTCGTGGAGGAGGTGAACGCGTTCACGCGGAAGGTGAAGGAGCTGGGCCCGGTGGGCGCGAGCGACGAGGCGGACCCGGCGGACCTGCGGGAGCGGATCCGCGAGGTCCGGGAGCTGGTGCCCTACATCAAGATGCAGGAGCGGGAGAAGCTGGACTCGAAGCTCACGAGCGAGGCGGAGTACGAGGGCCTGTTCACGGCGGAGGAGGTGGAGCGTCTGTTCCGGGAGGTGGTCTCCTACCACATCGACCCGGAGCGGTGCCGGGCGTGCGGGATCTGCGCGCGGCGGTGCCCGGTCGAGGCGATCGAGGGGGGGAAGAACCGGATCCACGTGATCGACCAGGAGAAATGCATCAAGTGCGGGACCTGCCTGGAGGCGTGCCCGGACAAGTTCTCCGCGGTGCAGGAGATCCGAGGCGAGCCCGTCCCCCCGCCCGTCCCCGAGGAGGAGAGGACCGTCGAGCGGAAGGCCCAGGCCCGGTAGCCGTTTGTTCACGATCGAAGAGAGTGGGACCGGTTGGACACATGAAAAAAAACGAATGCCTGCGGGACTGGAGTGAAGGCGCAGAGAGCGCCACGACCCTCCATATCGGTCCCTACACCTACGAAGAGTACCTCGATCGGGTCCGGGGGTTTCACGGACACATCGCGCCCGGCATGGCGCTTGGCGGGTTCATGGTGGATCTGGCGCTCAAGAACCGGCCCGAGGGGGATTTCTTCGACGCCCTGTGCGAGACCCGGGCATGCCTTCCCGACGCAGTCCAGCTGCTGACCCCATGCACCATCGGGAACGGCTGGCTCAAGGTGATCAACATGGGCCGGTACGCCGTGACCTTATACGAGAAGTTCGGCGGTAAGGGCGTGCGGGTCCACGTGGACGCCGAAAAGGTCAATGCTTGGCCTGAGCTGAAGGCCTGGTACTTCAAGCTCAAGCCGAAGAAGGAGCAGGACTTCGACCGCCTCATGGCCGAGATTCGGGCGGCTGGGGCCGGCGTCTGCAGCCTGAGGAGCGTGCAGCTGGATCAGGACTTCATCAAGGTGCGTCACCGCAAGGGGTTTCGAGTCTGCCCCCTTTGCGCCGAGGCCTACCCCGACACGGACGGCGCCATCTGCCGGGGTTGCCAGGGAGACGCCCCATACGTGGAAGAAGGCCTTTCCCCGGCGGCCGACGCCGACATCCGGCCTGCCTTTCTCAACGTCGTTCCGGTGGAGCAGGCCGTGGGCATGCATGCCCTGAGCGACATGACCCGGATCGTCCCGGGACGGGAGAAGGGACCTGCCTTTCGACGCGGCCAGGAGCTGACGGCCGGGGACGTCTGCCGCCTGCAGCAGATGGGGCGGGCGACCGTGTATACGGTCGAGCACACCGAGCCGGGAAGCGACTGGGTTCACGAGGACGAGGCCGCCGTGGCCTTTGCCGGGGCCATGGCCGGCGAGGGCGTCTCGTACAACGAGCGGCCGAGCGAGGGAAAGATCGATTTCCGGGCAAGTCGAAACGGTCTCCTGATCGTCGAGAGCGATCGGCTGGAGATGTTCAACATGGTCCCCGGGGTCATGTGCTCTACGCGCAAGGCGTTTTCCGTGCTCAGCCGAGGACGCCGTTTCGCGGGAACCCGGGCCATCCCCCTCTACCTCCCGCACAGGGACTTTGCCAGGGCCATGCAGGTGCTGGAGGACGGGCCCCTGTTCAGCGTGCGTCCGTTGCGCCCGCTCCGCGTGGGTGTCCTGGTGACGGGGACCGAGGTGTTCCGGGGGCTGATCGAGGACAAGTTCATCCCCATTGTCCGAAACAAGGTCGAAAAGCTGGGGAGCCGCGTGACCGCCGCCCTGATCGTCCCGGACGAACGGGCCGCCATTCGGGAGGGCGTGCAGCGGCTGCTCGGCGACGGCGTCGAGCTGATCGTCACCACCGCGGGACTCTCGGTGGACCCGGACGACGTGACCCGCCAGGGGCTCATGGACGCGGGTGTGGAGGAGATGCTCTACGGGACGCCGATCCTTCCCGGGGCCATGACGCTCCTCGCCCGGATCGGCGCCGTTCCGGTCTTTGGGGTGCCGGCCTGCGCCCTCTACTTCAAGACCACCAGTCTGGACCTCCTGCTCCCGCGCCTTCTGGCCGGAGTACCCGTGACCCGCAAGGATTTGGCCCGCATGTCGGACGGCGGCTTCTGCTTGAACTGCAAGGTCTGCACCTTTCCCAAGTGCCCTTTCGGGAAGTAGTGACAGGCGCGGTAAGGACTCACCCGGGCACGAGCTCCGGAAAGGACAGGGCATGACACCCCTTCTCGGAATCACCACGCAGGTCATCCGGAAATCGAAGTGGTACAAGGATGTCCACAATCTCGGGTTCGATGCCGTGGAGATCAACCGCAGGAACTCCAAGCTTCACTTCAACCTCTACTTCCTCGAGAAGGTCAAACGGTACATCGAAGACGTCGACGTGAGCGTTCACTCCGGAACCGCCGGCATGTTCCAGTCCCACGCGTCCTTCACGGAGGCGAACCTGTCCGTGTTGAATGCCGAGATCGACCTGTGCCGGGTCCTTGGAGCGTCCCAGCTCGTGTTTCACCTGGACGACGGCATCCTGTCCGTGGAGAACCGGAGGCGCCTGGGGGAGGTGCTCGCCCGCGCGGCGGATCTGGGGGTGGACATGCTCTACGAGTCCAACAGCGCCCTGGTGGCCGAGGATGCCTTCGACCTGCTCGAGAGCTTCCCAGGGATCGGGTACGTGCTCGACCTGGGGCACCTCAACAACGGCCATGGGAAGGGAGTGCTGGGGTGCGAGATCGATGACTTCCTGCGCCAGGTGAGACACCGGGTGGTGTATGTCCACGCGAGTAACAACTCGGGCAAGCGGGACGAGCACATCGGATTGGACGACGGGACGCTGGACTGGCGCCATGTCCTGGACAGCCTCGACCTCGAAGGTGTCCACAAGATCATCATCGAGGTCCGGGCCATGGAGATGGTGGAGGCGTCCAGGCAGGCCCTGCATCAATACCTGGAGGAGGGGTTCGCTGCGCAAGAGCGGCTGGCGGTGGGGGCCGGTGGTTGACGGCCGGGGCCCTGCCGCGGGGACGCCTCACATCAGCCACTGGGCCGTCACCGTTGCTCCCCCTGGAATCGTGGTGATGCCTTCCGGGATCGCCACAATAGCGTGGGCCTCGGCCATGTCCCGGAGGCGGCTGACCCCGCGCAGCGAATGGAAGAGCATCCACGGCTCGCGTTGCTCCAACCGCCCGAACAGGTACTGGGTCCAGTCCGGGCTGCGGCCGTGAACGTCCTCGGCCATCCGGACCGACAGGGTGGGGAGGCTGGTCCGGGAGCGTCCGGACTGCTTGAGCAGCCCGGGTAGCGCCACCTGCAGAAACGCCGTCAGGTTGGAGGGAGGACCGCCCGGGAGGGTGAACACGGGTTTTCCTTCCAGCATCCCGAATCCGACCGCCTTGCCCGGTCCGATCCGGACACGGTGGAACACCCGACGCCATCCCAAACGCTCGAGAACACCCATCACCATGTCCCGGTCGCCGGTCCAGGCCCCGCCGCTGGTGAGGACGGCGTCTGCCTCGGCCACGGCCTGCTCAAGCGCCCCGGCCAACTGCCCGGGGTCGTCCCCCAGCACCTGAAGCCGACTGCCGAACCGGTACCGCTTGCACCAGGCGTCCAGGGTGGCCAGGTTGCTCGCATACAGCTTGCCGTCCGGAAGCGGACGGCCGGGGAGCACTACTTCGTCGCCCGTAGCGATGATCGCGACAGATGGCCTGCAATGGACCGGCACCGCGCTGTGCCCGGCAGCGGCGAGCAGCCCCACCAGCCCCGGGGTCAATGCCTTACCCCTGGCAGCAACCCGCTGCCCGATGCGGACATCGGTTCCTTTTTGGAGAACGTTTCTTCCCGGTTCGGCCACGTTGAAGGCCTCGATGTGGTCTCCTCGGCGCACGGCAAACTCCTCGGAGAGGACGGCATCCGCATGCTCAGGGGTTCTCGCGCCCGTCAGGACCCGAACGGCCTCGCCCGGAGCGACGCGAAGCGTGTCCTCGGATCCAGCTGCAGAGAATCCCCTCACCTTAAGAGAAACACCCCTGCCTGGAGAGGCAGACTCGACATCCTTCGACCGAAGGGCATAACCATCCTTCATAGAGGCGTTCACAGAGGGCGAGTCCACCAAGGCGTGCAGGTCGCGAGCGATCACTCTGTGAACGCTTTCGGCCAAAGGCACGCATTCCACACCCACTGGATGCACATGTTCCAATACGAGCGCCACGGCCTGCTCAATGCCCAGAAGCCCAACACCCTGCTGCAACCGACCCTCCTTTGATCAGTGTGTCCCTGATCCGTTACCAAAGCGGTGACCTGGCACGGTTCCTGGCAGCTCCCTGCCCGTGTGGCAGCGATCTGAGGAGGCTGAGCAAGGCCTCAGGGCGCATCAGAGGCAGGGTTCATGTGGAGGAAACGAATGTTTTGACCGTGCCGGTCATGGGCGAGGCGCTTACCGGGTTCTCGGTATCGTGCACTACAGGGCGGAGTTGAGGCGCCGGAACGGCCGTGACTGCCTGAGCGTCAAGGTTTACACAGGCGAAGCCTCCTGGCCGGGCATGGGGAGCCAGGTGGAATGGGCCATGATGGGCGTTCCTTCCCTGCGGAAGGCAGTGAACGGTCTCTAGGACCGGTGACCCGCAGCGAATCCGACTGGCCGACCAACGGCATGGTCAAGCGGGCTGGTGGACACCAGGTCGGACACCTGATCAGCTTCCGTTTTCGTCTAGGCCTCGGGAGCCTCCCCACAGTATTGCTCCAGCAAGGAAGCGACGTCCACCCCTGCCAATGGACGGCCTTTCTTGAACACCATACCGGGTGGGATCCGGATGATTCCCACGGGAACCTTGACATCCGTGCTTCGGGTCGCCTTCCATCCATCCTCGGCGTCTTTGATGTAGTGACGACAATCGACAGGGCTTTTCAGCTGCTGCATCGGTTCCACT
>CAYUBQ010000116.1:0-7990 GCA_964443135.1 uncultured Desulfobacterales bacterium
GGGGGCTCGTCCCCGTCGTCTCCCTCCCCCCGGACCTGGGTGTCCTGCTGGATCCGGTTGAGGGTCCGGTTGGTGGAGTCGTAGGTCTTCCGGCCGGTGGCGGAGTTGTAGGTCTCGTTGGCGTTGACGAGGGCCAGCTGGTCTCCCGTGCCCCGGTCGGTGACGCCCAGGGTGCCGTCGCCGCAGGCCACCTCGGTCCCGCTTCCCTGGCCGTTCCCGGTCGCCTGGGCCAGAAGGGCGCCGAAACCGCGCCCGCTGTCCGCGACGTGAACGCCGGCGCTGCCCGCGGTCTTTTCGTCCAGAGGGAAGACGCGGATCCCGAACTTGGTCCCTCGTACCCCGACGACGGCCGTGGGGGTCTCGACCTTGAACCGGGTTTCCTTGTACCGGAAGAGCCGCAGGGCGTAGAACATGGCCTTGCCCTTGAGCATGCTGAAGACGGAGCGCTTCTCGCCTTGCCCCCGCCGGTCCTCGAAGGCCTCCACGGCGAACCGGGTGCCCGGCGCCATGTTCACCACGTCGTCGGTGTAGAACCGGATGCGGCAGCGGGAGTCCGCCAGGGTGTTCAGTTCGTCGTTCTCGTGGATCTTGTCCCCGGGTTTTCCGAAGTAGGCCCGCCGGTCGGCCCGGTGCACCACCACGACCTGTCCGTTCAGGGCGTGAAGCACGCCCACCTCCCGGAGGTCGGAGGGAATGTAGCGGTCCTGCACGTCGAGATCCCCGAGGTTCGCGGGCAGGGCGTCCGCTGGGACGCCCATGCCGCGGTCCTGCCGGGCCAGGGCCGTCCCGCCCCAGGCAAGCACCAGGCACAGCATCAGGTTTCCAAGCGCATGGCTCCATTTCCTCGTTCCCGTCATCGTCCTTCCTCCTCCGGAGTCACGAAGCGAACGGCCTGGGTCGGGTCCCCGAAGACGTGGATCTCCACCCGCCGGTTCAATCCGCGTCCTGCGGCCGTGTCGTTGGATGCCACCGGATCGGCCGGTCCGTACCCCTCGGCCGTGATGCGGTTTCCCTCCATGTAGTATCTGTCGATGAGAATCTGCTTCAGCGTCTCCGCCCGCTTGCGGCTGATGCGGAGGTTCGCCTCCCGATCCCCGCTGGTGTCCGTGTACCCCTTGAGCACCAGCCGGTAGCCGGCCCGCAGGGGCGTCTTGATCACGTCCGTCAGCTCCAGGAGGTAGGGGTGAAAGGCCTCGGGCGGTTCGACGGCGTACGGCTCGTACCGGACCGTGATCACCTTCCCCAGGTAGACCTCTTCCCCGGCGTCCCGATGGGCCCACTCCCACACCTCGAGGAACTCCAGCGGGGAGGGACCGGTCCGGGCGTACCCGGTCCCGGCGAGGACCAGAAGAAGGCCCGCCATTAGGGCCAGGAGGAGTGCGCATCTCTGTTTCATGACGGCGAACCGCGTTTGGGCGGCGGTCTAAAACTTGAAACCCACGCTGAGGTTGTAGATGAGCTTGTCGAAGTCGTAGAGGGCCACGGTGGAGTCGTTGTCAATGTAGTTGAAGGACACGGAGGTAAAGTAGTGCTTTGCGAAGTTTCGGCTCAGGACGGTGTAGAAGTTGTGTCTTTTGTCCTTCCGGTGCTCTCCCACCGGCCAGAGCAGCGCAGCCGCCGTGTAATGCTTGAGGGTGTACTTGTACCGGGCATAGAGCTCCATGTCCCAGTTGAACATGGTGAAACGCTTGAAGTAGGAGGCCGCCCAGTGGAGCGCGTCGTATCCGAAACGGGGGTCCTTGGCGTTGCTGTCCTCGTCCGCCACGCTGAAGGTGAGGATGTCCCTGCGCTGGTTCAGGTAGAGGTTCGCGGCGACCTCGATCAGCCTCTTGAGGTTGTCCTGGCCGGTCTTGACATTGGGCTCGTAGGTGTCGCGGATGTAGCTGAAGGTCCCTTTCAGGCTGAACTTGGGGGCGATGAAGTACTCGTAGCTCGGAGAGATGTCCCATGTGTCGAACAGGTGATCGTGCTCATAGTTGTTCTGGGCGTACCCGAAGGGAAGCTTGAACACGCTCTTTGGGGTGACCCACCACGGCCCCGTGGTCACTCGCCAGTGCAGGAAGTCGAACTCGATGTACTCGAAGTTGTGGGTGTTGTACAGGGTGCCGGTGGAGTTCCACATCAGGCCGCGGCGGGCCCCCATGTCGTAGAGCACGTTCCCGGACATGCTCAGGACGCCCACTTCGTCCCGGGCCTCTTTCTGGGAGTCCGTGAGCGGTCCGATGACGCCGCCCCCGGGGACCTGAATGGCCGTCTCATCCGGACCCGCGCTGACGTTGGTGTCCTTCTGGATCCCGAAGGAGACGCGGAGGTTGGGGTAGATCTTTCGGGTCTTGGCGTCGATGGAGGCGAGGAGCTTCTCGATGTTCCGGCGCACCGGCTCCGGGGGTTCCGCCTCGAGCACCGCGTTCAGCTCGCGGCGCGCATCCGCATGGCGACCCAGCCTGAAGTAGATCGTGGCGAGCTCCAGCCGGACGCGGTGAAGGTTGGGATCCACCCGAAGCATCTCCTGAAACTTGCGGATGGCCAGCTCGGTCTCCCCGGCCTTGGCCGCGCAGGATCCCAGCCAGAAGGCCACGTCCATGGTCTCCACGGTGTCGGCGATGTCCTTGAAGATGGGAAGGGCACGTGCGTACTCCCGATCGTAAAAGAGGGTGAGGGCCTCGGCCAGCTTGCGGTCCAGCTCGTCCACCTCTTCGGGGCTCATGTTCTGGAGCTTTTCGAGGGCCTTCTCGTCGAACTCCTCGGAGGCGGCGGTTTTCGCGAGCCCTGTACCCTCCGCCGGTTCATTCTGGGCGAGAGCGGGCGCGGCAAGGATCAGAACGGCTGCCAGCGGAATCAGGAGAAAGGTCAGTCGGACCACGCTATTCGGATTCATGACGCCTCCACATCAGGTTCGTCCTGGGTTTGCCGCGAGAAACGCCGGTTGAGGGCGACCGTCTTCGGCCGCCCTTGGGCTGATCTATACAAGACCTTAGAAATTCTGGGGAAAGTTATGCCAGGGGGCGATGCATTGTCAAGAAAAAAAAGCCTGCGAATGGAAAGCGCAGGTTCTTTGCCCGCCGTTGATCGGCTTGAAAATGACATGACAAAACCAACAAAAGCAGGGTCGTGCATCCTAACCGGACCGATGTTCGACCGCCGCGTTCAACCGCCGTCATTCCCTTCGCCCCAGCCGCCGCGCCAGGTCCAGGAACCGGGCCCTCTCCAGGATCAGGGTGGCGACCAGGATCAGGAACTGGACCCCGCAGATCAGGGACTCGAGGAGCAGGATGCCGCGGGGGCTCCGCGCGAACACAAGGAGGGGGGTCAGAAGGGCGGTGATCGCCAGCAGGACATAGCGCCGGCGGATGGGCGGGATCCCCTGGCCCGCGCGGAGGGTGTCCGCGATGCGAAGAAAGGCGAACACCAGCACGAGGTCCGCGGCGCTCCAGACCAGACCCTGCACCTTGGTGGAGACCAGGTAGGCGCCCGGCGTGAAATGGTCGGCGATCCAGAGGAAGGCGGGATCCAGGAGGTCCATGGTCAAGCCCTCCGCCGTCTCAGCAAGCGATAGGCCCGGATGCCCTCGACGGCCACCACCCACTCGAACAGGATCCAGAAAACGCCGCAGACCCGGATGTAGAAAAGGGAGATCCCGGTTACGGACCGCACCCCCAGCCCGAACCGCTCCACCGCGTGGAGGAGCCCGACCTGGTAACCGAGGTAGAGGAGGAGCAGGGCGGCGCTCAGCAGGACCACGGCCCACCCGGACCCGGGTACGGCGGCGTCCTGTGTTTCGGGAGGGTTCTCCGCGGCCCGCAGGAGCCGGCCGAGCCGAAGGACGTAGATCATGATGCATCCTTCCAGCACGACCCACACCGTGCAGAAGAAGTTCCACAGCCCCCAGCGATAGAGGGATCGGGGCAGGCGGGCGTCGAGGTCGAGGAACCGTCCGAGAAGGGGTTCTCCCAGGAAGAGCAGGCCCCCCAGGATGGCCGTCCCGACAGCGGCGGCTGCCAGTCCCCGCCCACCCGCCTTTTCGTTCGTAGCCAGGACGTAGCCCCATCGCACGGCCACCAGGATGGCCGCCTCGGCCAGGGTCCAGAAGAACGCCATGCTCTTGACGAAGAGGTACATGGGGCGATTCCTCTCGAGTGGGGAAACGTTCTCCGGCCGCCCGGATCCAGGGACGGCGGCCCGGGACCTTCTCAGGGCAAGAGGCCGGGCGACCGGTAGATCCATCCCCCCGCGCCGAAGAGCACGACCAGGAACCCGGCGGCCAAAGCCGCAGCCAGAAGTACGGGACGCGGGGAAAGCCGGCCCATTGTGGAAGACGCCTCGGTTCCCCGCCGGAGCGCTGCCAGACCGCCGGCGCCGAAGAGCAGGGCCAGGATCACCTCGAGGGGGGGCTTTCGGGGGACCTCATCCGGGCGGACCACAACGGGGGCGCGCTCGACCATGCGCTGGATCCGGGCGTTCGTGAGATCCGGGTTCGCGATGCGGAGACGCCGCGCCAGCTCCTCCCGCCGGTCCTGCACGATCTGTCGCTTCGCCTCCATGAAAGCCGCCTGCGGTGCATCCAGGGCGCGTGAACGGGCCCCGGTGGCCTGGTAGAGGCCTGCGTATGCGCCCACGGCCGCACCGGCCGTGACCATGAGGACGAGGACACGGCCCGCGAACGACCTCGAGGGAAACCACTGCCCCACCCAGGTCGAGAACCGTCTCGCGGCGGCAAAGCCCAGAAGCGGCGCGGCCATCAGGAAGGGAATGCACGCCCAGGAGACCCCGCGCGATCCGCGATCCATCCAGGCCACGGGGTCCCCCTGCCCGTAATACAACCCCAGCGAGGCGTAGGCCGTGCCTCCGAGGAGGCTCACCGCCGCGAACAGGATCCAGAAGCCGTCGAGGAGGCGTCCCCGTTCGGTTCTCCCGGACCGATGGAGCACGATGACGCCCGTGAGCAGGTTGACGGCGATGCCGGAGCAGGCCACCAGGAAACGGACGGGCGTTCCGGCCCCGTCGGGCAGCTCGTGGAGCACCCGTCCCCCGCCGAGAAGGCTGATGTACACCGCCTTCACCCAGCCCCCCGAGACCAGGACGGTCAGGGCGTGGCCGAGGAGCTCGTGCAGGACCGTGGCCAGCCGGGTGCCGAGGACCAGAAAGGCGAGCAGCAGGAGGTCGAAGAGAAGCAGCCTGCCCAGGGACGCCCGGACCCGGGAAGGGGCGAGCCCGGCCGCCTGCGGCAGGGAAAAGGCGCTCCCCGTTGTGGACTCCTCTCTCATGACGACGCCTTCTCTCCAGGCCCCGAGCATTCGTCCAGCAGCTCGTCCGTGGTCATGACGCGAAGGAGCGGGTAGAGCGGGTTCCGCCGGTAGAGACCCAGGGTCTGCTCGTGAAGCTCCCGGGAGGCGGCCGCTGAGCCGTCCTCCAGGAGCACGGCCCGGAAATCGGAGCAGACGGCGTCCATCACGGTGGTGAGGACGCAGAAGTTCGTGGCGATGCCGCCCACGGCGCAGAGCCCCACGTCTCGCTCCTTTAGCCAGCGGTCCAGCCCCGTCCGGAAGAAGGCGCTGAACCGGGGCTTGGGGAGCCGGAGGTCCTCGTCGGTCCGGTCCAGGTCGTCCACCACCTCCGCCCCGGGGGTGCCCGCCAGGGAGTGGGGCGACATGCGGCCGGAGAAGATGAAGTCGGTCCGGTGAAAGGCGTCCGTGGCGAAGACCACCGGCCACCCCTGGGTTCGAAAAGCACGGCTCAGGCGGTTGAGCGGTGGGATGATCTCCCGCGCCAGGGGCGTGATGGGCAGCGGGTGCGCCTCGTCGAAGTTGTCCCGGACCATGTCGATGATGAGCAGGGCCGGCTTCTTTTCCTTGTTCGTGTCCTCGGTCATACTTCCTCGTGCGTTCTGTTCTGACGCCTCGGTCTTGTTCCCAAACGTGCATGCCCGGCGTCCGGTCACCCCCGCCGATGAAACCCCGGTGTTTTCCGTAGGGCGGGGTTTTACACCCCGCCGTGCTTGTCGCCAACCCTGCGGCGGCATATGAAATGCCGCCCTACGCCCGGCCCACCGAGGAGCATTTTTTACGATAAGGCACTGGATTGTCTCTCTTCTTTTCGAAGCCCCCGAACCCGCTCCGCGATCAGCCGGGCCGCAGCCTCGATCTGCTCCATGCGGTTGCCCCGGCCCACGGTCAGCCGCAGGGCGCCCATCCCGACCTCGGGCGGGACGCCCATGGCGGAGAGGACGTGGGAGAGGGTCACGGACCGGTCGTGGCAGGCGGCGCCGGTGGAGGCGTACAGGCTCGGGATGCCCCCAAGAATGCGGGCGCCTTCAAGGCCGGGTACGGAGACGAACAGGGTGTTGGGCAGCCGGTCCTCCTGCGGACCGTTGAGCACCAGTCCGTCCACCGACGCGAACAGGAGCTCCTGCAGTCGGTCCCGCATGGCTCCCAGGGCCTCCATGTCCCGGGGCAGCCTCTCCGCGGCGATCCGGCAGGCCTCGCCGAGCCCCGTTGCGAGGGCCGCGCTCTCGGTCCCGGCCCGAAGGCCTCCCTCCTGTGCGGCCCCGTGGATCAGGGGAGTGAGGCGTCGCCCCTCGCGCACGAACAGGGCGCCCACGCCCTTGGGCGCGTACAGCTTGTGCCCGGCCACGCTGAGGAAGTCCACGCCGAGCTCGCCCACGTCCACCGGGATCTTGCCCACGGCCTGGGCCGCGTCCGTGTGGACCGGGACGCCCCGCTCCCGGGCGATCCGGGAGATCTCGCGGACGGGCTGGACGGCGCCGGTCTCGTTGTTCGCGAGCATGACGGAGACCAGGGCGGTCCGGGGCTCGATGGCCTCGCGAACGGCGTCCGGGTCCACCAGACCCCGCCCGTCCACCGGCAGCACGGTCAGACCCGCGCCCAGTTCGGCCAGGTAGAGGGCCGGGTTGAGCACCGCGGGGTGCTCGACGGCGCTGGTGATCACGTGGTGCCGGGACGCGTCGGCCGGGTTCACGACCCCCTTGAGCACCGTGTTGTTGGACTCCGACCCCCCCGAGGTGAAGACGATCTCGGACGGCTTGCAGCCGAGGAGAACCGCCACGTGGGCGCGGTTGACCTCCAGGCCCTCCCGGGCCCGGAGGCCGGGAGGACAGGGGCTGGACGGGTTGCCGTAGGCCTCCTCGAAGAAGGGCCGCATAACGGCGAACACGGCGGGATCCAAGGGCGTCGTTCCGTTGTGGTCGAGGTAGATGGGAGCGGATGCCGGTTCGAGCATGGGAGAGGCCTCCGGTGATTACGAGATTCACGCCGCCGGCCCTGCAGGGTGCAGGAGCCCCGGAGAGGCCCGCAAAACGGGCGATTTCGGATGATACGGCATCTTTTGTGAATTGACAACCCACGGCTTTTGGTGTTAAATCTTCGAAAGATTATAGCCCTTTGGAATCCCATGCGATCCGGGCGCCGCAGGTCGGGTCCCGGGCGAAAACAGAGGCCTTCGAGGCCGGGGAGACGGTCATGGCAGCGGAGAAGAGCAAGAACTTCGTTCTCTGGTTTCGGGAGATCGGGATCGGGGACGTTCCCATGGTGGGTGGGAAGAACGCGAGCCTGGGGGAGATGTTCCAGAAGCTGGAGGAGGCGGGGATCAACGTTCCCAACGGTTTTGCGATCACGGCGTACGGGTACCGCTACTTTCTGAAGTACGCGGGGATCGAGGAGGAGATCAAGAAGACGCTGAAGGATCTGGACACGTCGGACATGCAGAACCTGATGCGCAAGGGCCGCGAGGTGCGGGACATCATCCGTCACGCGGAGTTTCCGCCGGATCTGACCCAGGCGATCTACAAGGCGTACGACCAGCTGGGGAAGGAGTTCGGGCGGGAAGGGCTGGACGACCTGGACGTGGCGATCCGGAGTTCGGCCACGGCGGAGGATCTGCCGGACGCGTCGTTTGCGGGGCAGCAGGACACGTATTTGAACATCCGTGGGCGTCTGCGGGTGCTGGACGCGTGCCGGAAGTGCTTTGCGTCGCT
>CAYUBQ010000117.1:0-7810 GCA_964443135.1 uncultured Desulfobacterales bacterium
AGCGGAGGAACTCCCGCCGCGTCATTTTCCCTTTCTCCATCTGGCTGACCAGCTCCGGGATCAGGGGATGCACGTCCTTTCTGTTCTCGTTCATGATCTTCTCCTTTCTCAAACCGGGTTGAACGTGTTGGGCCGTTGATCCCGAAGGATCTCCAGTGGGCAATCGGCCGATGGCGAATCTCCTGCCTTCAGGGTGGGGTGAATCATCGGGGTCCGGTGCACGGCACCGCCCCCTGCGCCGTTTCCGGAAAACGCCTCGGCGTGACCTGCCGGACACCGGGCTTCCCCTCGAGGAGCCTTCGAGCCGGCTCGCGTCCGGAGACCGGCCGTGCGTTTTCGAAAAGAGCGCGGAAAAACCGTGGAGTCCCTTTCATTCGGGCCTGCCGCCGCAGGATCGCGGCATGCTCACCCGTCGGAGCCCACCTGCTCGGCCCGGTCGTCCCAGACCCCTGAACCCACGATGGGCCAGGCGTCGACTTCCCGGACCTCCATCATGTCCACGATCCGCCTCAGGACCCGATCGATCTCCTGCTGCCCTTCCACGGGCATGGCCGCCAGGCGGGCGGCGAATCGTTCCTGAAGGGGCCAGGGCATGTCCGTGGCCAGCCGTCGGCCGGAATCGGTCAGGGAGACGGTCACCCGACGGCGATCCGGGCTGCTCCGCTCCCGTTTGACGAGATCCCGGGCTTCCAGCCGGTCGAGGATGCCCGTCACCGTGGCCTGGCTGAGAAACACCTTCGCGGCCAGGTTCCCGGGGGTGGAGGGGCCTGAGAGGATCAGCTGTCTGAGACAGACCAGCTGAGGGACCGTGAGGTTGAACTTTCGACTGAGGCGGCGGCTGTGCTGGTCGATGGCGCGAATGATTCTTCGAAGCGAGCGCAGAATGCTCTCGGCGTAAGCTCCGGCTTCCTGTTTCTCCGGCTCGTGACCGTCCCCGGCGTCCGGGCGGCCTTGGAAAGGGGCTGGTTTTTCCGGGGCGGTGGAGGTCATGCGGAGCGCTCGTCACCGATGCGTTTCTTTTGAATATGAATATTTTGATTTCTAACGATGTATGTTTATAACAAAGCCCTTGTCGAGTCAATCCCCAATTCCAGGTCGGCCGGCCTTGCGATCACCCCAAGCCGCCCCTGGACCGGTTTGGGCCTGTTGCATGGACCGGGGCGGATTCCGGGATTCGAGGCCCCATGACTCCATCCAGGGTGGGCGGTGGATCCCGTGTGATGGGCCTTGCGTTTCCTCGAGCTCTTGGGGTATTTCGTGGGGTGAGGCCGAACCGGTCCGGGGGAACCGGCCCGTTCACGAGACGAACGGATCGGAAGGGGGCCCCGAAAGGAGATCGCATTGAGAGCCGTGGTTCAGAGGGTCAAGCAGGCGCGCGTCGAGGTGAACGGTGCGGTCCGGGGGGAGATCGGATCCGGCCTGCTCCTGTTCCTCGGCGTGGGTGGCGGCGACACGGAAAAGGACGCCGCGTACGTGGCCGACAAGACGGCCCACCTCAGGATCTTCCCGGACGAAGGCGGCCTGATGAACCGCTCGGTGAGCGATGCGGGTGGGGGCGTTCTGGCGGTCTCCCAGTTCACCCTGTGGGGGGACTGCCGGAAGGGAAGAAGACCTTCCTTTGTTCGGGCGGCGCCGCCCGAAACGGCGCGCGCGCTCTACGAGCGGGTGGTGGATCTGCTGCGGGAGAAGGGGCTGACCGTGGAGACGGGTGAGTTCCGGGAGATGATGGACGTCCACCTGGTCAACGACGGCCCGGTCACCCTGCTGATCGACAGCCGGAAGGGGTTCTGAAACCATGGGATCACGCAAGCGACCTGTTCGGACCGAAGGCGGAGGTCCGCCCGAAGAGCCCGAGGCTTGGGAGCCGGAAGCCCCGCAGCCCGGGCCCGAGCCCATCGAGCCGGAGGCCGGGGGAAGGCGGAAGCCGGTCCTGCGCTGGACCCTCTTTCTCGTCTTCGTCCTCTGGGCGGTGCTCACGGCCTACCACGAACCGATCCTCACCCGGATCGGGGGGTACCTGGTGGTCTCCCACGAGCTGGAGGACGCCGACCTGATCGTCTGCCTATCCGGCGGCCAGGTGGAGCGGGGCCTGGCCGCGGCCGACCTGTACGAAAAGGGGCTCGCGCCCCGGGTGCTCGTCTCCCCGGAGATCCCGCCCGACGGCTACGAGGCGCTCGAGCGGGCCGGCATCGAGATCCCCCGCAGCGTGGACGTCCTGAGGCGGATCCTCGAGGAGAGCGGCGTTCCGGGCCGCTCGATCGTCGAGGGGGAGCAGCCGGCCCGGAGCACCATGGGCGAGGCCCGCACGGCGATCGACCTCGCCGGGGAGAAGGGGTACCGCTCCCTCATCGTGGTCACGTCTCCCACCCACACCCGCAGGGCCTGGATGACCTTCCGCCACGCGGCCGGCGGGAACGGCATCACGATCCGGATGGCCCCCAGCTCGTACAGCGGGTTTCGAGCGGAGGACTGGTGGAAGACGAGGCGCTACGTCAGGGAGGTGATCGTGGAGTATCAGAAGCTGCTCTACTACACCTTGGAGTACTTCCTGTAATCGGTTTCTCCGGACGGCGGGCGACCCCCCCCGGTCACTTCGTCGTCATGGTGAACACCCCGTCCCAGCCGGGGCCGGGCGGGTCGTCCTTGAGCTCGAGGCAGCGCTGGATGTAGAGCCGGGCGGCGTACAGGGTCTGGTCCATGGCGTTGACATCCTCGAAGGTCTCGATGGCCCGGTCCCACTTCTGCTCCTTGTAGAGGCGGAGCCCTTCGTGGAACCTGGCGATGGCCTCCATGTCGCGCGCCGGGAGCTCCTTTCGGCTCACCAGCTCGAAGATGTGGACGGGCTTCTTTTTGCCCTTCACCCGGACGCTGTCCAGCTCCATGCAGACGAACTCGTCCTTGACCCGCTCGTAGGTGGTCTCGCTGATCAGGATGTGGGTCTTGTAGGACTTGTTGGCGCCCTCGAGCCTCGAGCCCAGGTTCACCGCGTCCCCCATGACCGTGTAGTCGAACCGCTGGTCCGAGCCCATGTTGCCCACCATCATGGGGCCGGTGTTGATGCCGATGCCGATGTCCAGGGGCTGCTTCCCCTCCCGGATCCACTTCTCGTTGAGCTTCTCGAGGCCGTCCATCATGTCGAGGGCGGACGCACAGGCCCGGAACGGGTGGTCCGGCTGGTCCAGCGGGGCCCCGTAAAAGGCCATGAGGGCATCCCCGATGTACTTGTCCAGGGTGCCCTCGTACTCGAACACGATGTCGGTCATCACGGTCAAATACTCGTTGAGCAGGTGGACCAGCTCCTCCGGAGTCATGCCCTCGGAGATGGAGGTGAAGCTCCGGATGTCGGAGAACAGGACCGAGATCTCCTTCTTGTCGCCGCCCAGCTTCAGCTTGTTCGGGTCCTTGAGCATCTCGTTGACCACGGAGCTGGAGACGTAGTAGCTGAACGCCCCCCGGATCTTCTTCCGCTCCCGTTCCTCCGTCAGGTAGTGGTAGACGGTCAGGGAGGTGTAGACCAGGACCACGGCCAGAAGGGGATAGATCAGGTTGACCCAGAGCCCGGCCTGCACGAAGAGCCACCGGCTCGCGGCCACGTAGCCCGCCAGGATCAGGAGGGTCGCCGCGACCGCCTTGACGGCGCTCAGCCGGGGGATGGCGAAACCGGCGATCAGGGCCAGCACCAGGATGGCCGCGAGATCGAAGACCGTGGCCCACTTGGGCTTGCTGACGTGGTCCCCCTGGAGGATGTTGTCCATGACCGTGGCGTGGATCTCGAGCCCGGGGTACTCGCCGGAGCTGGAGAAGGGCGTGTTTCGGATGTCGCCGATCCCGATGGCGGTCGCCCCGACGATCACGATCTTGTCCTGGAAGGTCCCTTCGGGGAAATCCTCCTTCAGGATGTCGCTGAGAGAGACGTAGGGGAAGGTCCTTTCCGGGCCCAGGTAGTTGATGCGCATGTAACCCATCTCGTCGGTGGGCACCGTCCGGTCGCCGATCCGGAGGCCCTCGATCCCGTATCCGGCCACCCGGATCATGAGCTGGGGCCGGTCCAGGTAGTGCCACACGGCCTGGACGGAGAGCGGGGCGTACACCTCCTCGCCGCACCTGTACATGAGGGGCATGGTGCGAACGATGCCGTCCTGGGGGTCGGGCTCCATGTTGAAGTAGCCCGACCCGTCCGCACTCCGGTGGAACCGCCGGAGGTTCGGTTCGGGTGCGTAGGCCGTGCGGAAAGGGTCGAAGGGAAGGTCCTGCCGGTTGTAGACGATGAGGGGGTACTTGGAGTCGGAGACGGTGTCGAGCCTCCTTTCGATGTCCGCCTCGTCCAGATCGTACTCCAGGAAGGCCTTGCGCATGTAGAAGAAGTACCCGAGCACCGTTTTCGTGTCGGCGTCCTCCAGGCTTCTCGCCAGGAGGAGGTCGTTGTCCGCTTCCATCCGCTGCTCCTCGATGAACCGCCGGAGCTCCGGGTTCTCGAGCTGAAGGGACTGGAGCTGCCGGTCGATCCGCTCGATCAGGCGCAGGTTGTTGTTCTCGTCCGGTTCGATGAACCCGATGTCGAGCGCGATCACCTTGGCGCCGTCCCGGTTCAGGATGTCGACGATCCGGGCGATCTTCGCCCGGGGCCAGGGCCAACGGCCCTCCCGGTCGAGGCTCTTTTCGTCCAGGACCGCCGCGACGATCTTGGGGGACGGGTTCTTGACGCCCCGGGAGAGGAACCGCAGGTCGTACGTCTTGAGCTCCACCATGTCCAGGATGGGGACGCCCACGATGAAGAGGGCCAGGGTGAGCGCGAGGGAGAGGAGGGTGATGGAGCGGGGGTTGAGGCTGAAAAAACGTTTCCATCGATCCCGTTTCATGGTCGTGGCTCCGTGACGTGGCGGGGGGCGTCTTTCGCATCTTTTTATAGGGGCTGGACTCTCCGAAGTCAAGCGCTGAAAGGGATCGTTCATTGACAGCGGAGTTCCCTGATGGTAACCTATAAATTTGACGCATTCGCAAGAACCGGCTCACGCGCCGCTGGAGGCGCTGTAGCCTATTGAAATGTCACGGGCAGATCTCGAGGTTCGGGGCTTTTTGCGACGCCATCAAACCCGATTTCAGCCGACGGGTGGAGGCCTGCGGCGGGAGTGATCACCATCCTGACCATAGCCGGTTCGGACTCGAGCGGCGGGGCCGGTGTCCAGGCCGACATCAAGACCATTCACCGCCTCGGCGCTCACGCCTTGTGTGCGATCACTGCGGTGACCGCGCAGGGCTCCCGGGGTCTTTCATCCGTGCACCCGATCCCTCCGGACGAGATCTCGAGACAGGTCGAGGAGGCCGTGGCCGACGCATTTCCGCGGGCCGTGAAGATCGGCATGCTGCAATCGGCGGGAGCCGTGAAGGCCGTGGCCTCCCTGGTGGAGCGCTGCGGGTTCGCCAACGTGGTGCTGGATCCCGTCGTCCGGGCCTCGGCCGGGGGTCGGCTGCTGGATGCGGAGGCCCTGGCGCCGTTTCTGGAGGAGCTCCTCCCCAGGGTGGACGTGCTGACGCCCAACCTCGACGAGGCCTCCCTCCTGTCGGGCGGGCCGGTGAGCAGTCCCGGGGAGGCGGAGGAGGCCGCCCGGGCCCTGAAGGCCCTGGGACCGGATGTGGTGGTGACCGGCGGGCATTTCCCGGATCGGTGCGTGGACGTCCTTTGTGACGTCGGCGGGGTGCACCGTTTCCCGGGCGGCCGGCTGGAGACGCCGTTCACCCACGGGAGCGGTTGTGTGTTCTCGTCCGCGCTGGCCACGCTCCTGGGTATGGGAACGGCTTTGCACCGAGCGGTCGCCCGCGCGGGCGAAACGGCCCGGCAAGCCCTGAGGCTGGGCTATGCACTGGGTCCGGCCGCGGGCGTGGTCAACCCGGCCGGCCGCTGCCCGCAGGAAGGGACGGACGGTGCGGACACCCCTTAATGACGAACTCCCGCGGATTCGGCGGGGTTGAGGAACCGAACATCATGACGCAGATCGCGAAGGCAAGAGAAGGCATCACGACCGAGGCCGTCCGGCGGGTGGCCGAGGCGGAGCAGGTCCCGGCCGACCGGCTCAGGGAGCTGGTGGCTGCAGGACGGGTCGCCATACCGGCCAACCCGGCGCACGAGGGGCTTGCGCCCTGCGGCATCGGCGAAGGCCTGACCATCAAGGTGAATGCCAACATCGGCACCTCATCGGACAAGGCCTCCCTCGAGGAGGAGAGACGGAAGCTGGAGGCCGCGCTGGAGGCTGGCACGGACGCCGTGATGGACCTTTCCACCGGCGGGGACATCGACCGCTGCAGGAGAAACGTGCTCGAGAACTGTCCCGTTCCCGTGGGGACGGTTCCCATCTACCAGGCGGTCGTGGAGGCCGTGAACGAGGGGGGCGGTCTGATCCACCTGACGGCCGACCGGATCTTCGAGGTGATCGAGCGGCAGGCGGCCGGCGGGGTGGACTTCATCACGGTCCACTGCGGGCTCACCCTGGCCGCCCTGGAAACCCTCCGGTCCCAGGGGCGCGTCACGGACATCGTGAGCCGCGGAGGGGCCTTCCTCACCACCTGGATGCTCCATCACGGAAGGGAGAACCCCCTCTACGAGCAGTACGACCGCCTGCTCGACATCGCGCGTGCCCACGACGTGACCCTGAGCCTGGGCGACGGCCTGAGGCCCGGATGTCTTGCGGACGCCACGGACCGGGCGCAGGTGCACGAGCTCATGACCCTGGGTGAGCTCACCGACCGGGCCTGGGCCCGGGACGTCCAGGTGATGATCGAGGGGCCGGGGCACGTTCCCCTGAACCAGATCCGGGCCAACATCCTGCTCCAGAAGCAGCTGTGCCGGAACGCCCCCTTCTACGTGCTGGGTCCGCTGGTCACGGACGTGGCCGCCGGGTACGACCACGTGGCCTGCGCCATCGGCGGGGCCGTGGCCGGAGAGGCCGGAGCCGACTTTCTCTGCTACGTGACCCCCTCGGAGCATCTGTGCCTGCCCGGCCCCGAGGAGGTGCGCGAAGGCGTGGTGGTGACCCGGATCGCCGCCCACGCGGCGGACATCGCGCGCGGACACCGCGGGGCGCTGGAACGGGACCGCAGGATGAGCGAGGCGAGGAAGCGGCTCGACTGGGAGGCGCAGATGGCGCTCGCCATCGATCCGGTCAAGGCGCGGCGTATGCGGGCGGCCAGCCCCCCCGGCGAGGACGACGTCTGCACCATGTGCGGGAAGTTCTGCGCCATCAAGCAGGTGCGGGACTACTTCAGCACCGACTGATTCAGGACCCGCAGCAGAAGCGCTCCCACCCCGGGCCCGGACGGTTGCGAACCGCCGGGCCCGTCCCGTTTCGGACTCCGGCTCCGATGCGCCGATTCCCCATCCCCCCGGCGAAGCCCCCGGCGCTCCCGCTCCAGGTGCGGAGCTTCTGGAAAGGGGCGCCGTCCGCGGGGTCGCCGGTGACTTCCCTCGCCGTCGCTCTGAGCGTACCGTGGCGTCTTCATGGGTCGCCCTGATCGGAGATCGTCGGCGGTCGGGTACGTTCTGCACCCTTCGGGAATTCGGATCGAGTCGGCTCCGGGGAACGCCTCGCATGCAGGTCCGGTACGTCAGGGACCGCCGGCCCGAGCTCAGGCCCGGCCGCCGTGCATCGCTCCTCGAGCGAAGCCCCCGGCGCCCCCGCTCCAGGTGCGGACCGGGGTATCTTCTCCGGTCTCTTCAGGAGGCTGGTACCTGTAGGGCATCCTTAGGGTCTATGAGGTTGTCGGCGGAGGGGGTGAGGGCTTCCGGAGCGGACATTGCGGGAGGCCTTCGTCATTG
>CAYUBQ010000118.1:0-6090 GCA_964443135.1 uncultured Desulfobacterales bacterium
GCCAGACCGCCTGCTTGAGCAGGTCCTTGACCCAGTCCGACAGGCGGCTGGGGTGCTCCTGGTGGGCCTTGAATTCAAAGGGCATGAGGTCTCCTCAAGGTGCATTAGCTAAGTTTAGTTTTTTATACGATAGTGTTTTGTTTGTCAAGATCCCAAAACCCAAAGCATCGCAACCAGGACGAGCGGGATGCTGCGCATCCATCAAGGCGGCGACAAACAAGATCGCTTGGTTTCATCGGCAAGCAGGGGAAGGTTCGGAAAGGACCGAGCGTTGCTTGACAGGCCTTAAGAGCAAAGACAGCCATTTTTTGAGGAGAGCAAGATGAACCCCTGAGGCCCACCGGATCGACGGCTGGAGCAAAAGTTGACCCTCAAAAGAGATGCGGGGTTGTAGCGAAGGCATCCGTGCAGGAGAAGTCAAGTTCTTTCAGGAAGCGTTTTCAGTATTCAGCGATCATTTAAACTTTTCCAGTTGAGCATAATAGGACTTTGCATCTTGGACATCAAGAGTTCCTTCGCTATCATCGTCCTTCATCAACTGAACCAATGCGTAATCTTCGAGAATCTCTTCGATTTTTTCGAACGTCTCTATCGGTATTTGGACGGCAATTTTTCTGTTCTGTTCATCGACGACATATTGCTTATCGATTTCTCTCATTGCTTGCTCCTCCCTAGAGAGCCTTTCGAGAGAGTACTCTACTACAAAAATGCGTGTTCACCAATGGAGAAAAAAGGGGAATGATTGGGAGTCCCATTGGCCTTCAGGACGGGATCACGCGGCTGGTCACCAGAAATCCCTCGGGCAGGGGGGCTCCCGAGAGTACGCGAAGCGCCGATCTCAGGACCGCCCGCGCAACCTCCTCCCGGGAAAAGGCCACGGTCGCGGAGAGGAGCCCATTCTGAACGGCCTCCACGGCCTCCGGGATCCCGTCGACCCCCACGATGCGGGGCCTGCGCTCCAGAGGCATTTCCCGGCACGCGTCGGCGACCCCGAGGGCCATGAGGTCGTTGGCGCAGAAAAAGCCCTTCACGTCGGGCTGCGTGGTGAGGATCCTTGCGGTGGCCTCCCTCCCTTGCGTTCGATCGAAGTTCCCGCTCTCGCGAAGGAGACGAAAGGCACCCGGATGTGCTGAGAAGGCCTGCTCGGCCCCTCGGCAGCGGCCCCTGGATTGGGCGGCCTCCTTGCGGCCCGCCAGGATCACCACCGTGGCGCGCGTCCTGGGGGAGACATCCAGGGCCCGAACGAGGAACCCGCCGCCGAGACGGCCCTGCTCCTCGAAATCCACCGTTCGAAGCGGGACATAACAGGTGCCCGCCCGGCGCAGCTGTTGGGGATCGCTCTTGGCCCCCACGTCCAACACCGGGATTCCTTTTCGAGCGGCCTCGATGATGCCGGGCACCAGGTTGGCAGGATCGAGCGGGTTGACCACGAGAAGGTCGAGGGGTTCCTGAAGCATGCGCAGCAGGCCCCTGAGCTGAGCTTCAGGGTCCTGCCCGGGATCAGGCCACACGACGGTGAGGGAGACGCCCATGGCGGGTGCAAGACGCCGGTAGCAGGCCTCCATGTCCGTCCAGAAGGCGTTCTCCGGATCGGCCATGAGCACACCGATGTTGACTGAGGGGAGAGGGTGGGTGGTCAAGGCGTTCGCTCCTCTAGGAAGAGGTGTTCCGCTCTTTGAGCAGATCCGCCACCTGTTGGCGGTCCCCGGTGAATCGGGGTCCCCGCATGGTGCATTTGAGCGCCGCGCAGGCCGAGGCAAACGCAAGGGCCTCGGGCCGGTCGGCCCGCTCGATCAAGAGGGACTGGATGAGGCCGGCTGAGAAGGCGTCCCCGGCCCCCGTGGTGTCCCGGTCCTCCACGGCAAAGGCAGGCTGCTCGAGGCGTCCTTCGGCATGGACCCAGCACGCGCCGTCCCGACCCAGGGTGATGACTGCACCGCCGGGAAGGGGGTGTTTCGACACCAGCAGATCGAGCGCTTCATCCGGGTCGGCCGTTCCAGAGAGCTCCTCCAGGGCCCCACGATAGGTCACGAAGACGCGGGAGAGGGAGATCATCGCTTCGATGTCCTTCCGAGCAGTGCCGCAGAGCTCCATGAAGCCCGGCCCCACCTGAAGGTTGAACACCACAGGCACCTCCCGGCGGGCGCAGGCCCGGGCGAGCTTGAGGGCCGGTCTGGCCGGGAGTATGTCCGTGTAGAACACGCAGACCCCGTCCAGCAAGGTCTCGGGCACCTGGTTCTCGGAGAGGGCGAGCAGGCTGTCTCCCATGTGGGCGAGAATGGACCGGGCGCCATGTTCCGCCACTGCGATAAAGGTGTGAAGGGAGGTCCCTCCCGGCTTGAGGAGCACGTGGGCGGCCGAGACCCCGCTCGCCTCCAGGTCTTTCAAAAAGAGCCTTCCGTAGTCGTCTTCGCCCATCTGGGCGACGAGCGCCGAGGGCGTGCCCAGCCGGGCGAGGCCCGCGAGCACGTTGGCACAGCTCCCCCCCGGAACGACCCGCTCCCGTCGCACCCGGGAGAAGCCGTCCTCCCGGGGCAGTTCGTCGCACTCCAGCACCACGTCCACGGCCGAGGCGCCCAGCCCCAGCACCATGGGTCGGGTCTTGTCCTTCACGGGTTCGGCCTCCGGTATGCCCGGGCCGTCTGGACCAGGGCTTGAATGTTTTCGATCGGCGTCCCCATGGCCACGGAGCATCCCGCCGAGAGGACAAATCCCTGCGGGTTGTCCCACCCGGCTTCCAGAGCTTTCACGGCGGCGCCCTTCACCGTGTCGGGAGACCCCTTGAGGAGCACCGCCACGGTGGGGATGTTGCCCGAAAGGGCCAGGCGATCCCCCACAAAGGCCTTGGCCTCGTTGAGATCCACGGTCTCGTCCACCTTGACGCCCGAGACGCCTGCCTCGGCCACGTCCTCCAGCACGGTCCGGACGTCGCCGCAGATGTGAAGAGAAGGCCCCCGGCCGGTTCGTTCCCGGACCCAGGCGGCGATTCGGGCCAGATGAGGCTTGACGAACGACCTGAACCCGTCCGGCCCGATGAGGGAACAGGCCGCCAGGGGGTCGCCCATGCTGCAGGAGAAGCCCCGCTCCAGGCACGCCTCCATGTAGGCGAGGATGCCCTGGGTGGCTGTGTCCAGAAGGGCGTGCACCCCATGCGGATCGGCCTCCAGGTCCATCATCAGGGCCTCGGTTCCCCGAAGGAAGCAGGCCGTGGTGAAAGGACCGCTGATGCCGCTTCCCACCGGGACCTGCCCCCGAAGCCCGTCCCGTAACCGCTCCAGCGCCTCCAGATAGAGGGGCAGCCGGCCGTCCCGCCCGGGGTCGGGGGCGGGCAGGGCCGCTGCCCGTTGAAGCTCCGACGCTGCAGGGCGCTGGACCTGAGGGCGGTCTCGGTCGGAGAAACGCAGCTCCGCGCCCATGGCCTCGGCCAATCCAAAGAGATCGGGGCCCACGTTCACGCCGTCCTGTCGCAGCAGCCGAAAGGCCGCGAGGTGGGCGTTGGCCATGAGCTCGGCCGAGTGAAGGTACCCGGCCACGGGCACGCCGATCAGCGTGGCTGCGTACTCGCCCAGATGGCTGGTGCACCGGATCCGTTCCATGGGCCTATGCCTGCCGACCCGAAAAAGGTGCGTGCGCCGCGGACGGAGACGCGGCGTCGGCTTTCCCCACGAACATCATCTGGGCAAGCCTCCCGGGGTCCAGGGCGTCCAGGGGCCCGCACCAGACGCTTCGGCCCTCCTTGAGGACCAGGACCCGGTCCGCCGTGCAAAAAACCTCCGGCAGGTTGTGGGTCACCATCACCACGGATGAGCCTCGGGCCCTCAGGGTCCGCGCCAGATCCAGGACCTTGTTTTTCTCCCACTCGGCCATGCTGGCCGTGGGCTCGTCCATGAGCACGACCCCTGGCCGGAACAGGGTGCACCGGCAGAGGGCGACGGCCTGCTGCTCACCCCCCGACAGCGTTCGGACGGAACGGGTCACGTCCCCGAGGTCGATCCCCAGGTCCCGAAGGGCATCCTGCGCCCTTGCCGCCATTCGCCGCTTGTCCAGAAAGGGCGACCAGCGTCCCCATGCCGCGCGCGTGATGTACCGGCCCAGAAAGACGTTTTCCCAGATGGTCATGCTGCCGCACAGGGCGAGGTCCTGGTAGACCATCTCGATGCCCAGATCCCGGGCGCGGCGGGGCGAGGGGATGGCGACCGGTCGCTCCCGAATGAAGATCGCCCCCGCATTGGGCCGGAGCGCGCCCGAGAGGATCTTCAGCAGGGTGGACTTACCGGCCCCGTTGTCCCCCACGAGCCCGAGGATCTCGCCACGCCGAAGACGCAGGACGGCCCCGTCGAGCGCCGTCTTGGCCCCGAAGGTCCTGGTCATCCCTTCCATGCGGACGGCGTATGCCGGCAGCGGCGTGTCCACGATTCGACTCCGGCCTACTTCCAGTCCGCGAGCCGGTCGATGTTGTCCTTCGTGGCCAGCACGCTCACGACCTCGAGGTCCCCGGGGATCTTCAGCCCCTGGGCTGCGGCGATGGCCGCACGCGCCACGGTCTCCCCGATCACAAAGGGACTGAACGCGACCGAGCCGGCCAGGCGCCCCTGGCGAATGGCCTCCTTGCCCTGGGGGATCAGGTCGATGCCCACCACCATGATCCGGCCGGTCTTTCCGGCGGCCTCGATCGCCTCCACCGCGGCCAGGGCCATGATGTCGTTCGCGCATTGGATGCCCGCAAGGTCCGGGTGGGCCTGGATCAGGTTCTGCGTGACGCTGAAAGCCTTGGCCCGGTCCCAGTTGCCGGGCTGGGAGGAGACCATCTCCACATCGGGAAAGGCCTCGAAGGCGTCCTTGGCCCCCCTCGTTCGGGCCTCGCTCTGGGGGGCGCCTGGAAGCCCCTCGATGATCGCCACCTTGCCTCCGCCCTTTTCGGAGAGCGTCCGGGGAATGTGCTCGGCCCCGAGCCTGCCCTGGCCGTAGAAGTCCACCAGCCCGAGGGTGATGGGATCGGCGCCGGCCTCACGGGCAGCGGCGAGATCGACCCGGTTGTCGCTCACCACCGGGATTCCCTTGCGGGCCGCCTTGACAAAGGCGGGAATCAGGTTCTGGGCCGTGATGGTGTGGGCGCACAGGGCGTCGTAGTCCTTGGCCACCATGTTTTCCAGGATGTTGAGCTGATTGGCCACGCTGTTTTCCTGAGGGGCGGCCTGGACGTCGATGGTTACGCCGAACTCCCGGGCGGCATTCTCGTAACCCTCCTTCATGGACACCCAGAAGGGATTGGACAGGGTGACCAGCACCGTGCCGATCTTCAAGGGCGCATCGGGCCTGGGCACCTCCCCCAGCTTGGCGAAGGTCTCGGCCCGGGCCTTCTCCCAGGGGGTCAGGGTTTCGGCCGGGGCACTCCCCGGGATCAGGGAAAGGGTCCAGAAAACCAAGAGCAGGATCAAACCAGAGAGCCATTCGTTTCGAAGCATCCTTGTCACCTCCATGTTTACGTTTCGAACAGGGCGTTTCGCTGCGTTCGGCGGCGCAGGCGGTCCGCCAGGACGGCGGCCATGAACACCACGCCGATCACGAGCTGCTGGTAGTAGGTGGGCACGTTGATGATGGTGAGCCCGTTGGCCAGCGTACCGATGATGAGCGCTCCGAGAAGGGTCCCCAGAACGCTCGCTTCTCCTCCCGCAAAGCTGGTTCCCCCCATGACCACGGCGGCGATGGCCTCGAGCTCGATGCCCATCCCGGCGATGGCCTCGGCCGTGTTGAGCCTGGCCGTGACGATGATGCCGCCGAGCGCCGCAAAGGTGCTGCAGAGGGTGTAGATCCCGATCCGCGTTCGGGTCACGGGGACCCCCAAGCGGTAGGCGGCTTCCAGATTGTCCCCCACAGCCCGCGCGTTCGTGCCGAACCGGGTCCATGCGACCACCAAGGCGCCGAACCCGAAGGCGGCGAGGGCGATGAGAACGCTCGACGGCAGGGGCCCCCAGTGGCCGGAGCCCAGGGCTCGAAAACCCAGCGGGAACCCGTAAATGGGACGAGCGTCCGTCGCGATCAGGGCCACGGCCCGGAAAATGCCGGCCGTCCCCAGGGTCACGATGAAGG
>CAYUBQ010000118.1:6190-7657 GCA_964443135.1 uncultured Desulfobacterales bacterium
CCTCTTCAAGGGATCCTCCGCGAACAGGGTCTCCGCGGTCTTCAGGGTTTGAGCCCTCAAGGCATCGAAGCGGGCCTTTGGAAAAACGCCTCCATCTCCAAAGGAGATGAGTTCTCCGGCGTGGAGCCTCGATTCGAGCTCTTTTTCGATATCACCGAGCCATAGGCCCGTCTTGAGCTGAATGTCCCGGGCGCTCACGGGTCGGTGAATGACGCCCTTCAGGAAAAACCGGTCCAGGTAGGAATCGATCCTTCCGGCCTGCAGCGCCTCGAGGAGCGGCAAAACCCGTGATGCCTTCTTCGGCCTGAACTTCTCTTTGGGGACCTCCAGGACCCTCCCCCCGCCGATGATCACCTGCTCGTTCAGTAGAGCCATGACAAAGGGATCCCTCGGAAGGGCGGCCAGTGGCTTCATCAGGCGCAGCTGCGCAAGGCCCTGCTCTCCCTGTGTCAGAACCTCCCGATCCATCAGGGCCACCATCGTGTTCGTGACCGAGGTTCCCAGGTACAGCTTCACCCGCTGCCTGTTTCGGATCGGCCTTCGGGCGTTTTGGAGCAATCGGATCTCTACGTTCAGCAGGTAGCCCGGGTCCAGGACGTCCGGCTCTGCAAGGAGCATCCCCCGGCGGACCTGGCGGACCGCGATCTTTGGCAGGTTGATGCCGGCCCTCTGTCCCGCTACCAATCGGGCCTGCTTGGCGTGGTGGGATTCCAGAGACCTCGCCCTGGTCTCGATCCCCATCGGCAGCAGAAAGAGCGGTTCGTTTTCCGCGATCACACCGGAGAGGACCGTTCCGCTCACCACGGTTCCGAATCCGGGAAAGCCCTTGACCCGATCGATCCAGCACCGGAAAGGGGCCTGGGTGTTCCTGGGAGGAAGGGCTTCGGCCAGCGCTTCGATCCCTTCCCTGACGGCGTCGAGGCCGCGGCTGTCTCGCGCTGAGAAGGGAAGCACGGGAGGGTGCTCGCCAAGGCGCATTTCAAGCGTTTCCTGAGCTTCCAGTTCGGCCAGCTCCAGGGTTTCCTCGTCCACCAGATCGGCCTTGGTCAGGACGACGAGACCGATTCGCGCCCCGAAAAAGCGAAGCACCTCCAGGTGCTCGACGGTCTGGGGCATGACCCCGTCATCGGCCGCCACCACCAGCACCGCAGCATCCACGGCGCACAGGCCTCGAACCGTGTTCTTGAGGAAGTGGACATGCCCGGGGACGTCCACGAGAGAAACGCGGCTCCCGTGAGACGTGTCCATGGGGGCGATCCCGGAATCGATGGAAAGGCCCCGCCGCTTTTCCTCCTCCAATCGATCCGTGTCCACGCTGGTCAGGGCTTTGACCAGGCTCGTTTTTCCGTGGTCGACGTGTCCGGCGATCCCGATGGTGACATGTTTGGCCATCTGTACCGTTTTTAGGGTTCATGGAGGGGGCAAGGGGAATCGAACCTCCTCCCGGTTTTGCAGACCGGGCCGACG
>CAYUBQ010000119.1:0-2186 GCA_964443135.1 uncultured Desulfobacterales bacterium
GTGCAGGACAAACGGCAACTGGCCGAGTTCCGCATGAAAAGCATTTCCATGATTGACGCATTCGCAAAAACCCGCTCACGCGCCGCTGGGGACGATATCGCCCGTTGAAATCCCAAGGGCAGATCTCGAGGATTCGGGCTTTTTGCGACTCCATCATGATTGCCGACTTCGCTCCTTATGTCGAGATGACCCGGAAGGGTTTGCAGAAGCGATTGAGAAATGCCCATGGTAGATAAGGACATCATCTGTTCCAAGATATCGTCCATGGAGAGATATCTTGGACGTATCTTTGCAAAAAGGGAAGTAAACCCGGTCTGATTTTTTGCGACACTTGACAAACTACATAACCATTTTTTTTTGCAAGGCATAATCCCATGAAAGAATATAAAGAGAGGATCACCATCGATCCGGAAATAATGTTCGGGAAACCTGTCATAAAGAACACTCGAATTACGGTTGAACATATCCTACGGAAACTTGCGGGAGGAATGACAGCTGAGCAAATTATTGATGATCATCCCCATATCACAAGAGAGGATATCCTGGCCGCCCAGGCTTTTGCGGCCGATTATTTGGCCGATGAGGAAATCGCCTACGGGTGAAGGCCATCGCTTTGAAGTTTTTTGCTGATGAATGTTGCGATTCACAACTGATTGGCTCCTTAAAAAATGGGAGCGTTTGAAAGTGCTGATTGAAAAATACGCTGAAAAACTTCCGGATCGTTTTGTGGTCGTTGATCTTCACAATTACCGATTTAGAGCACTCAAACCTGATGGAGCCGTAAAAAGCCCGAATCCTCGAGATCTGCCCGTGGGATTTCAACAGGTTATATCATGCCCAGCGGCGCGTGAGCGGGTTTTTGCGAATGCGTCAAACCTGATGGCGTCGTAAGAAGCCCTGAACCTTGAGATCTGCCCCTGAGATTTCAACAGGTGATATCGTCCCCAGCGGGCGCGGGTTTTTGCGAATGCGTCAACCTTTGGGGCTGACCGTGACAGAGGCTGCCCGAGGCCTCGGGGTGTCCAGAAAGACGCTCTCCGCGCTCCTGAACGGCCGTTTCGGGATCTCCGCGGAAATGGCGATTCGCCTGTCCAAGGCCTTCGGGGGCAGCCCGGAAAGCTCGATTCCCTCGTGTTGTCCGTGGCCAGGGTCGACATGAAATACCAGCCGCCCTACACCATCACACCGGAGATCCTGAACCGCGTCGCCGCGATCAGCGAGGCCATCGGGCGGCTGACCGTGCTCACTGACCAGGCCAGAGCGCTGCGGCTGCGGCGCATCAACCGCATCCGCACCATTCACGGCTCGCTGGCCATCGAGGGCAACACCCTGAGCGAGGCGCAGATCACCGCGATTATAGAAGGCAAGCGGGTGATCGCCCCGCCTCGTGAGGTGCAGGAGGTGAAAAACGCCCTGGCCGCCTACGACCGGTTCGACAGCTGGAAGCCTGAGACGGAAAAGGACCTGATGGAGGCGCATCGGATTCTGATGTCCGGCCTGATCGATGAGGCAGGTAGCTACCGCCGCGGCGGCGTGGGGGTGATGGCGGGTCAACAGGTGATTCACATGGCACCGCCCGCCGACCGGGTGCCGCTTCTGATGGCCGATCTATTTGGTTGGCTGGCCGTCACCGACGCCCACCCGCTCATCGCCGGCTCGGTCTTTCACTACGAGTTCGAATTGATCCACCCCTTCGCCGACGGCAACGGCCGCATGGGGCGGCTGTGGCAGAGCCTGATTCTGGCCCGCTGGAATCCCCTGTTCGCCGACATCCCGGTGGAGAGTCTGACCTTCGAACACCAGGCCGAGTATGACCAGGCCCTGCAGGAGAGCACCCGCCGGACCGACTCCGCCCCTTTTATCGCCTTCATGTTGAGGATGATCCTGGATACCGTGAGCACCTCGACCCCGGAAGTTACCCAGGAAGATACCCCGGAAGTCAGGTTGCTCTCGGTCCTTACCGGAGAGATGCCCCGTCAACAGCTCAAAGAGGCGCTCGGGCTGAAAGACGATGAGCATTTCCGCAAGGCCTATCTGCTCCCCGCGTTGGAGGCCGGGTTGATTGAAATGACCATTCCCGACAAGCCGCGCAGCAGCAAACAGAAATACCGGCTGACCGACAAGGGCCGCCGGTGGCCGGCACAGAATGGCGACGAGTCACTCTGACCGGGGTCGGGCCCCCGGTC
>CAYUBQ010000119.1:2286-7622 GCA_964443135.1 uncultured Desulfobacterales bacterium
CAGATGCTCGTCCACGTACCGCGCCAGGATCTCGGCCGTGGCCCTCGGCGGGCGCACCATGAGGTAGTGGTCGATGATGGCATGCGCGATCTCGTGGGCCAGCATGCCCTCGTGCACGTCCTCCACGTTCAGATAAATCGTGTTCCGCTCGTAGATGTACCAGGCCCGCACCCGCAAAGTGGGGCTCCCGGTGAACCCCTGGTAGACCCGGCCGAGGGCCTCCTTGTTCGGGTAGAGCCGCAAGGTCACCTTGGGGATCTCCCCCCGCATGTCCAGGATCTCCTGCACCCGCTCGTAGATGGCGTCCACCTTCCTCGAGACCGTCTCCAGCAGGTCGTCGCCCTCGGGACCGGACGAGAACAACCCCCCGAGGCCGCCCCCGCCCCCGTAGTCCACGCTCGACTCGAACCGCCCCAGATCCTCCATGCTCCGGTACAAGAGCACCGCCCGCCGGGTCTCGAGCTTCTCCCCGAGCGGGTCCTGGGCCCACGCCCCGCCAAAGAGACCCAGCACCAGGGCCCCCGCCAGGAGCGCCCTATGAAGGCGTCGGACCACCCCCCTACACCCGGAACCGCCCGTGAACGGTCGTCTGGGCGTCCTGGAGCTTCCCCACCAGCCGCTCGGAGGCGTTCTCCTCCTCCGCGATCCTCGCCGCCTCGTCCAGCGCCCCCTGGAGCTCCTTCAACCGCCCCCTCAGGGACGCGGTCATCCGGTTCAGGCTGTCCGCCATGTCCGTGACCTCGTCCTTCCGCCGCAGATGGATCACCTTGGTGAGGTCCCCCTCGGCGATCTCGGAGAGCTCCTTCTCGAACCGGAACAGGGGCCCGGCGATCTTGTGGCTCACATAGAGCACCACGAACACCGTCGCCACCGCCACCAGCCCCAGCGTGATCAGGTTGGTCCAGATCACCGCCGGCAGGATGGCCGTGGACGTGCTCCGAACGGCCAGCCTGGAGTTCTCGTAGGTGGACGTGAGCGACCCCTGGGCGAGCCAGTAGAGCAGCACGCTCGAGATCACCGCCCCCACCACCACCAGCAGGCAGAACTTCAGGATGAACCGGGTCTGGTACCCCTTCTTGATGAAGTGCTGCTTCCTCCGATAGGGTCTCTTCTCACCCATGTCGTTTTTCCTCTCCCCGGCCTCGAGGTGTTGAGGCTCTTTCGTCTCTTCGGTTTTCCTCACCCCTCACCGCCACCGCACACCCTTCCCTCAAACACCTCCACGTCGGCCCCTTCCCGCAACGACTCCACCCACGCCCTCAACCGCTCCTGCCGCACCTCCTCCAGGAGCGTCCTCCCGATCCGCTCCCGCATCTCCTCGAAGGGCGGCAGGTTCGCCTTGGCCTCCTTCATCTCCTCGTACCGCTCCCGGATCTCCTCCTCGGTGACGCTCGACCGCTTGACGATCTCCTCCCCCTCGAGCGCCATCAGGTCCCGGATGAGCGTGCTCTCCCAGTACCGCTCGATGGCCCGGACGAACGCCTCCCGCCGGTCCAGCTTCCTCCGCATGGCCTCCTGAATCAAAAGCTCCTTGCGCACGAGCCGCTCCAGGAACTCCCGCTTGTCCTCCTCGGTGAGCCGGTAGAGCTCGCTCATGCTCACGTCCGAGTTGAGCTGGGTCTCGTACTCCTGGAGCGTGATCTCGCAGTCGTTCACCCGCGCCACCACCGGCCCCGAATCCTCCGGCCCCTCCCCGGAGCAGGCGCCGAGCAGCACCGCCAGCCCCACCAACAACCCCATCTTCAAGCGAGACATCGGTCCTCCCTCCCTCAAAAGGGGCCTTCCCCGAGGCCCTTTCCCGATCGATGCAAGAACAATTCCATCGCGCACGGTACACGAATCCCCCTTCAAAGACAACGCAGATGTACATCACCGGATCCTTTGCCTCGATCCATCCTTGACGAACCCGATGTTTCCGACGATACTTGACCAGAATGCCTTTGGGATGCATGTATTGCTCATGCATTGGATAGGCCGGTTTTCCATGGAGATGGCCGATCTCCCCTGTTTGCCCGACTTCGAGCGTTCTACCGTCCTTCGGAATGTCGTGATGACGGAAATCAGGTTCAGCCGACATGCAAAAAGAAGAATGGGCCTCTATGATCTCTCTGAAGGATCCATTGTTAAAGCGATAGAGCATCATATCGCAACATCAGAGGATATCCGAACAGGAAGGATCGAAATGGTGTCCAAAGAGTTACGTTCGATTCATGATTATCCTATCAAAATTGTATTTTTGTATGAAGAAAACTCGATTACCGTAATCACAGCATATCCTTTCAGAAAAGGGATACGAAAATGAAGATCTATTATGACAAGAGCGTAGACGCAGCCTATCTCAAATTATCAGAAGAAAAGCCCACAGGAGTGGTCGAGGTCTCAGAAGGCGTCAATCTGGATCTCACGGAAGACGGAAAAATCGTGGGGATTGAGATATTGGACGCCGCCAAGAAGTTCCCTCTACAGTCCCTTTTCTCCTGCGAATACGAGCCACAGGCCATCATCGGAAATGCATGAGCCTGTCGCCCCCCCTTGCCACTCTCCCGGGATCTCACCTCTCAGGCAATCGACCCCCATTTTTCCCTTGACGCCCGCCCCCATTTGCGAGAAAATTCTGACGGATTTCACTTCAAAGGGGGACAAAACCATGACACTCACCGCCATCCGTTTTCTCGGCTGCACCGCGTGCGCCCTGCTTCTCGTCTGCGCCGCCTCCCCCCAGGCCGCAGCCGCACCATCCGAACCCATCCGACTCGCCGCCACCGAAGGCGCCGCCCCTGTCGAGCCTCCGGCCAAGTACGAGGAGACCATGCAGGAGGCCATGAACGTGGTGATGACCACCCTGGGCGAGATCATGGCCGACGAGGGCCTGAGCACCGAGGAGAAGGAGCAGCGGTCCCTCGAGTTCATCCGCAACTACCGCTGGGGCATGGACGGCCAGAACTACTTCTGGGTGAACAACCTCCAGGGCCGCATGCTCATGCACCCCACCAACCCGCAGCTCGAGAACCAGATCGTCACCAACCTCCGCGACGCCGACGGCAAGCCCATCTTCGTGGAGTTCATCGGCAAGTGCCTGGAGGCGGGCGGCGGGTTCGTGGACTACCTCTGGCCCAACCCCGAGGGCCAGGCCCCGGTCCCCAAGACCTCCCTGGTCCAGCTCTTCAAGCCCTTCGGCTGGGTCGTGGGCACGGGCCTCTACCTGGAGACCATCGAGCCCTACGAGGAGCCCATCGAGCCCGGCTTCATCCTGCCCCCGCCCGAGGACTTCCCCATCGACGACCGGGATCCGGCCAGCCCGGTCTGATCCATTCGCCCGATCATGCCCTTCAGCCGCCTCTTTCCCCTCGAAAGGGGCGGTTTTTTCGGCAATCCGTCCCAACCCCCCAAGCCCTCCCCCCATGCCCCGGCAAGCGTGTAATTCTTTACCCACTTCTTGCTTGACAAACACCGATGCGTATGCAAGATTCACCCCGTTCTTCAACGTTTGAATGAACCGCCCCCCCAAGTAACATGATCGGCATTGTTCCCTCCCGCGAACGGCGGTGAAGAGGGACGAGCCCGTTTTTTTTGTATCCGGGCCGTCCCGCGCCGGACGCGGGCAACGGCAACCCCTCTCAGCCAAAGGGATTCCCATGCGGTTGATTCGATCGATCCTTCCAGCCCTGGTCCTATCGGCCGGCCTCCTCGGCGCGACCGTCACCCCCTCCATGGCCGCCCCCAAGTTCAAGATCGAGCCCATGGTCACCGTGGGCGGCCGCATGGAGACCAACTTCTTCAACACCGAGACGGACGAGCGGGACGTCTACACCCTCCTCGCCCAGCCCGGCATCATGCTCGGCCTCGAGACCCCCAAGACCGAGGCCACCCTCCACTACACCCTGGAGGGGTACAAGTACTACGACGTGGGGGACGCGCCCGAGGACGCCCCCGACATCTCGGACTACGACTACATCGGCCACCTGGCCAACTTCGAGTTCCGCCACCGCCCGGCCAAGCGCCTCACCGTGGGCCTGGACGACGCCTACTACCGCACCCGCTACCCCACGGTCTACGACCGCCTGAGCGACTCCATCCAGCTGGAGCGCTACGACATCAACCGCCTCACCCCCATGATCTTCTACGACTGGGAGAACAAGTTCTCCGCCGGTCTCCGCTACCGCCGCACCGACCTCTGGTACGAGGAGGCCAACCCCAACGACTCGGTGGAGCACCGGTTCATCGGGAACCTCCTCTACGACCCCACCCGCACCACGACCCTGGACCTCGAGCTCCAGCACTGGTGGATGGACTACGACCGCATCGACCGGGACTACACCTCCAGCCAGATCAAGATCATCGGGCAGAAGCGGTACAAGTACTTCGCCTTCGACGCGGGCGTGGGCTACCACACCCGCGACTACGACAACCCGGCCATCGAGGACGGCGACATCATCGCCTACAAGGTGTCCGTGCTGGTCCAGAACCCCCCTCCCCCCGAGGGCAGGCGCTACCTGGGCGGCCAGTACGTCCGCGCCCGCACCCACGGCTACCTGGCCCTGGAGCGCAACTTCAACAACTACGGCACCGACTACATCGGCCACCGCCTCACCTGGGACTTCGGCCACGTCTTCGCAGGCAAGATCCAGGCCCGGCTCAAGGGCTACTACCAGATGAGCGACTACGAGACCGCCCTCGGCCTCACCCCGGCGGGCACCCTGGAGGTCCGCGACGACGACACCCTCTACGCCGCCGCCAGCCTGGCCTACCTGATCCGAGACGACATGGACGTCACCCTCACCGCCGGCCTCGAGGAGCGGGACTCCAACATCGCGGGCGGGAGCTTCGACAACGAGTTCACGATGCTCACCTTCAACTGGAACTTCGACTTCCAGGGCCGCGGAGGCTACACCGAGGAAGGCATCTACTACTGATACCCCAAAAACCCCAAACGGCCCCCAGACTCCCCCGAGCCTGCGGGGCTTCGCATTTGGCCCATGATATTTCCGCTGGACAAGGCCTCTCGAGGCGATTACACAGTGAGATTCCCCTGTAGATTTCACCCGAACGTGCCGATGTCAAAACGGAGAGGCCGCGCCCGGCCCTCCTGAGGAACGAACGACGTGACGTTTTCCGCTCCCACCAGAGCCCTCTTCATACTCGCCGCCTGTCTCTGGGCCTGGCTGTCCCCGCACGCCCTCGCCCAGACCAAGGCCTACCGGGTGGGCCCCAGCGACGTGCTCAACATCTCCGTCTTCGCCGGCGGCGAGGAGCAGTACCGATCCGACCTCACCGTCTCCTCCACGGGCACCATCAACGCGCCCTTCATCGGCGAGATCCGGGCGGCCGGCCTCTCC
>CAYUBQ010000120.1:0-7411 GCA_964443135.1 uncultured Desulfobacterales bacterium
CCGAAAAAGTCCATGGCCGCGCCGCAGCCGATGGAGCCGAGGAGCACCCCGGCGCTCATGGCCATGTTGAACACCCCCATGACGGTCCCTTGCCCGTAGCGGCGCCCTCCTTCCACGGCCAGCGCCCCCAGGGTGGGCCAGACAACGGCCTCGCCCGCCCCCATCAGGACGAAGAGCACGACCAGGGTGGCGAGCCTGTCGGCGAGCGGGGTGAGGAAGATCGCCCCGCTCACCGTGAAGCTCCCGATCAGGAGGAGCGTGATCCGGTTGTACCGGTCCACCGCCCTTCCGAAGGGGTACTGGAGGGCGGCGTTCACCAGGGTACGGCTGGCCACCACCACTCCGACCTCGATCCCCGTGGCGTTCATGAACCGGGTCATGAGGATCGGGAGAAACGCCATGGTGGGCACGAGGACGACCATGGAGGCCATCCTCGAGACCAGCACCCCCACGATCCGGGCATCCCGGGACATCCGCCCCAGTGCGGACAGGATGCGGGGGCTGACCGGTTGCTCCGAGTCCGGATCCCGCGGCGGCAGAAACGCGCCCACCATCAGCACCGACAAGCCGCTGAACCCGGCCATGGCGTAAAAGGCGGAGTTCATCCCGAGCGTGTCCAGGAACAGGCCGCCGATGACGGGTCCCCCGCCAATGCCCGAGAACAGGGCGATGTTCAGCATGCCCATGTACCGCCCTTCTTCCCCGACCGGGGCCAGGTCGCCGATGTAGGCCATGGCGATGGGAATGACCATGGCCGATCCCACGCCGTGAAAGACACGGATCAGGACCAGATGCTCCACCGAGGCGGCCAGGGTGTAGGTAACCCCGGCCAGGGCGTAGATGATCAGACCGGCCACCAGGAACCGTTTCCGGCCGTGGCGGTCCGAAAGCCCGCCCACGAAGGGCTGGAGCACCCCCCGGCTGATGGAAAACCCGGCCACCATCAGCCCGAGGCCGATGCCGCTCGCCCCCAGGCGGGTGGCGTAGATGGGCATGAGCGGGGCGATGATGCCGATGCCCAGGAGGGCGATGAAGATGGAGGCTAGCAGCGTGAAGAGGATGTTTCGGGGCATGGGCGGTCCGTTCCTTCAGGAGGGAGAGCTCTCCGTCCGAGTGAAGGGACCACGCTGCCACACCCGCCTCCTCTTTGAAAGGCCTTTTTGGTCACCCCCTCCGCGGTCTTTCCGGGCGGGGCCGTATCACCGACAACCGGCACGGGGATGGGCGATCAAAACAGAAAGGCCACGAAGCCTTCCTTTCAGAAGAAGGCTTCGTGGCCACATTCCCGGTCGGACAGGATGCGGATTCTCGAGGGAAACTCAGACCGCCTTTTCCGCCGCCACGGACCCACCGACCCGCTCCCCCCGCTGCTCGAGCCAGAGCAGGGTCTTCATGATCACCGCCGCGGAGGGGACCTGGACGGCATAGGCCATGGCGATGGGGAGCACGGCCCCCGGGAAGCTGAGCATGGCGATGGCCACGGCGATGGAGAGGTCCCGCATGGCCGTTCCGTAGACCAGCGCGATCATCTTCTCCCTCGACAGCAGGGACCGGCCCAGGACGAGCCCCATGACGATGGAGACGGCGTAGAACAGGACCAGGGGGATCAGGGTGAGCAACGCGGCGTCCGGGCGGCCCAGGATCTGAGAGGCCTTCAGGGACATGGCCACGAAGATGATCATCACCACTCCCAGGGAGCTCACGCCCGACAGGTGGGGCTTGATGCGCTTGAAGGTGCCGAGGCCCGCCTTGCGGATGATGATCCTCCGGGTGATGTCCCCTGCGACCATCGGGGCCGCCACGATGTAGAGCAGCTGGTGAAAGATGTGCATGGGATCGAACGGAACGGCCTGCCCCACCAGGACCTTCAGGTAGACGGGCAGGACGATGATGGAGAGGAGCAGGTTGACCGCGATGATCACCAGGGCCGTGTTCAGGTTCCCCCGGGCCATGCCCGTCCAGGCCGCGGTCATGCCGCTGGTGGGGAGGAGGGCGATCAGGTAGATGCCGACGGCAAAGATCGGGTTGTCCTTGAAGAAGACCAGGGCGACGGCGTAGGCCAGGAGCGGCATCAGCACGAAGTTGATCACGAGGCTCAGGAGGACGGGTTTCCAGTCCCGGAAGGCCCCGGCCACCTCCTCCATCTTGATGTTGATCATCATGGGATAGACCATGAGGAGGAGAATGGGCAGGACCAGCGGTTTGAGGGCGGGTCCGCTTCCCGCGTACCCGCTGAGGAGCCCCAGCCCCATGGAGCCCAGGATGAGCCACAGGAGATGGTCACGCACAAAGGTCAGGGTTCGAACGATCATCACGCCCTCCGTCGGTTCTCGGCACAGGTAAGGGATGCTTGGATCGGGAAACTCGGCTTTGGACCTTTAGAGGGGCGGTGTGGGAAAACGTTTCAAAAAAAGCCGGCCCGCCTCGATGCTTCAATCCACCGAAAAATGGAAAAACTTTTTGATTTTTGGGACTTGTCCATTCTAATATCCTTGACGAACGCGGATCGCGCCGACGGAGGGAATGAGGGGTGCCAAAGGACGACCGGGTCCACCTGCACGTGGTGAACGCCTCGACCCTCCCCGCATGCCTGGTCTGACTCACGACCGGCTGCCCGCCGCCTGCCGGGCCTCCGCGTCCCACGCCCCCGGGGGACGACAAACAACCCTTGACACATCAAAGGAGTGCACCATGAAATCCGATGCGGAACAGGAACTGAACGCATTTCTGGAATCGTGGCAGGAGACGCCGGAGCGAAACCGGGAGGCCTTCCTGCGATTCAAGTCGGCCCTGGAGCGGCTGGAGGGCGCCGTGCTGGACTTCGTGCCCAGACCGGGCCTCACCCACTCCCTCCGGGCGGCTCACCCGAACCAGAAGGACAAGGAGCTCTTCGTCATGGTGGACGTGATCGAAGACGACCCCCGCTGGCTCTCGGTCTGTTTCTACGGCGAGATGATCAACGACCCGGAGGAACGCGCCGACTTCGTGCCCGAGGGGCTCCTCGGCGAGGACGCCATGTGCTTTGACCTCGAAGCCTGGGACGACGCCCTGATCGAGTACATCGAGACCCGCCTGGGTGAGGCCCGCGACAGCGCGGCCGGGCTCTGAGCCGGTGCCGGCGCTCCCACCCACCCGGGGGCGTTTTCCCCGACACGGCGGAACCGCGCACAAGAGGGGACGAAAGGAAAGGATATGAATGAGAAGACCGGGATCGGAATCGTCATCTGCAACCGCTACCGGCGGTGCGCAGGCGGAAAGTGCTTCCGCTCCCTGAGGAATCGGGAAGGGGCCTTCAGCATCTACGCGGACAGGGATGTGGAGCTGGTCGGCTACACCACCTGCGACGGGTGCCCGGGGGGCAACATCGAGTACGCCGGGGAGGAGATGGTCAAGAACGGCGCCGAGGTGATCCACCTGGCCACCGGCCTGGTCGTGGGCTACCCGCCCTGCCCGTACATCGACACGTTCAAGGCCTTCCTCGAACACCGGTACGAGGTGAAGGTGGTGGTGGGCACCCACCCGATCCCGAGGAAGTACCTGGACATGCACACCCGTCTCGGGACCTGGGAAGAGGAGAGGTGGGAGCCCCTCATCGCGCCGACCATGGCGGACGAGGCGACCCGCGCGAGCTACGACTAGCCCGGGGACTCCTCATCCCTGCGGAGGTCCGAACATGCCTCGTCGCGGAGAGGACCATCGAGGAGCCGGAAGCCCTGCAGTCGGCCGGGTGAGGGATTGACGGGCCCTGTTCGGAACGGTCCTGCTCTCCGTCATTACCGTTCTGCACCTCTATCTGTTCTGGCGGGCCGCATGGGTGCCCCTGGTCAAGCAACGCGTGCCCCGGGCGGTGCTCGTCGGGACGGGAGCCGTTCTGTGGAGGGTCTTCCTGCTGGGCCGCGTCGTCGGGCACGGCGGGACCGGGATCGCGGCCGCGGCGCTCGAGGCAGACCCGCGGGAGGAAGGGGACTCGAGATGGGCAAGCAACGATTCGAGGAAAAGAGCTACTGGATGACCACGCGGGACTACGCGCCCGGGCCTCCGCTCGAGGAGGATGTCCGGGTGGACGTGGCCGTGGTGGGAGGCGGCTTCACGGGGCTTTCCACCGCCTATCATCTCGAGAAGGAGAAGCCCGGTCTGCGGGTCGCCCCCCTGGAGAGCGAGATCATCGGCTTCGGGGCCAGCGGCCGCAACGGCGGGTTCAACACGACCCTGTTCGGGCTCACCCTGGGGATCACGGCCCTCCGGTTCGGCCGGGACAAGGCCCGGGAGGCCCACCACTACATGGAGCGGGCCGTGGACTACCTGCGCGACCTGCTGCGCGAGCTGGACCTCGACTGCGACTACGAGCACCCCGGGTTTTCTGCGGGTGGCCACCTCTTCTGCGACGCCGGGAGGGCCGAGTAGCGGGCGGCTCTCCATTCCGGAGGAACCGGAAGGGAGAGCCGCAGGGAAGCTCTTCTCACGGCTGCGGTGTCGGTCGCATCACCCCGTGGGCGTCCCGCTCGAGCGGGTGGGGTTGAACAGGCAGGGGTGCTCCGGGCACCTCCGAGACGGACACCCCGTGGGGCCAGTCTTCCGGTGCCACGGCGATGTAGCGCGCATAGCCGCCCGTCCCGCCCTTGGGCTTGGCAAACCCGATGAGGATCAGGGCGCCCGCTTCCGGAACCAGGTCCAGGTTGGCGACGCCCTCGGCCTGGGCGAAATGGTTGTGCAGGAGCCAGTACTCTCCCTCCAGGTTCGGGGTGGTGTCCGTGTCCAGGGGCTCGTGTCCGTGGAACAGGATCTTCCGCTCCAGGTGGAGGAACTTCAGCGCGTCCAAACCGACCCCCGGGAAGGGCTTCTTGTTGAACCGGTCGATATCGGCCCATCGCTTGTGCCAGTCCGAACGAACCATGACCACCGAACCCTCGGGGATCCGGCCGTGCTCAGCCTCCCACGCCTCGATGTCCGCGACCTGGAGGTGGTACCCCGCATCCTGTGCGACCTTCTCGTGGACGTCGATCACCACGAGGGGCCGGATGGCGTAAGTGGGCGGGATGTCGCTGATGGTGGCCCCCATCTTTTCCCAGTGGGCGGGGGGGTCGAGCTGGGTGCCGTACTGGTCCGTGGGGATCTCGTAGGCGGTGGCCACGAACCCGTGCTCCTCGTAGGTGAACTCCTGCCCTTTCTCGATGTATCCCTCGATCCGCCGCCCCGCTTTCGCCGGTTTGAACGCGGCGTTGCCGAAGCCGGGCCACACCGCCTGAACCGGCTCGAAGGCGTGGGTGAGGTCGATGTACCGGGCGTCCTTGAACACGTCCTGATACACCTCCCAGAGCCCGGCACCGCTGCCCCCGGCCTGGACGGGCGCCCCCGTGATCAGGAGCAACATCAGCAGGAATGCAGACATCACGGCCTTTTTCATTGCGAACTCCTCCGTTCTTGAGGTTGAAGCATCCCCGACGAAGCACACACTCCGCCGCTCACATCCTTCGGGGTGACGAGAACATTCAGCGTCTCTGGATGTCCTCGCCTCCTGTCGAACTCGGATCACCCTCGAAAAGCTACGAATCCTGTCTGCTGGATGGCGTTCCCTTTAGGGCTTCATGACCTTGAGGTTACGCGAGGTCGGTTTCGAAAATGTAGCGAGGTTTTCCACAGGCGTCAAGCCGGTTTTGCCGGCCGTTCCAGGACCGGGTTTCCACGGCTTCGCAAAGACCGCGCAGCCGTTGAAGGACAGGCCCTTATCTGTTGACACGAATGACGCGGATCTCCCGCTTCGAACCGTTTTCGCCACTGTCGGTTTTCTCTTTTCTCAGGGAGGGCGCCATTGTAAGGTGGCCGGGAGACCGACCGGCACCCGAAAACGTCACGGATCCTTTTCGACAACACGGAGGAGGTTTCTCGTGGGCATGCACGAAACAGCGGCCAGGGCCAAGGAGGCGTCCATCCGCCTGGCAGCCCTCAAGGGCGACGTGAAGGACCGTGCGATCGCGGAGATCGCCCGGTCCCTGGAGCAGAACGCCGGAAGGATCGTGGAGGCCAACCGCTCGGACCTCGAACGGTCCGAACGGGAGCGGCTGGCGGCGCCGCTTCTCAAGAGGCTCCGTTTCGACGGGGACAAGATCGCCGAAGCGATCCGGGGTCTGGAGAGCCTGGCCGGCCTGGACGACCCGGTGGGCAGGACCCTCCGGGCCGTGGAGCTGGACGAGGGCCTGGAGCTCCATCAGGTGACCTGCCCCATCGGGGTCATCGGGGTCGTCTTCGAGTCCCGGCCCGACGCGCTCGTCCAGATCTCCTCGCTCTGCCTCAAGAGCGGGAACGCGGTCCTTCTCAAGGGGGGGAGCGAGGCGGCCGAGACCAATCGGGTCCTGGCGGGGCTCATCGCCAATGCGAGCATCGCGGCGGGCATCCCCGAAGGCTGGGTGGGGCTCCTGGAGACCCGCGAGGACGTCAACGACATGCTCTCCATGGACGAGCAGCTCGACCTGATCGTTCCCAGGGGGAGCAACGCGTTCGTCCGCCACATCATGACGAGCACGAACATCCCCGTGCTCGGCCACGCGGACGGGATCTGCCACGTCTACGTGGACCGGGAGGCCGACGCGGACCAGGCCCTGCGGATCACCGTGGACAGCAAATGCCAGTACGTGGCGGTGTGCAACGCCGCGGAGACCCTCCTGGTGCACGCGGAGATCGCGTCCGCCTTCCTTCCCGTGGCCAAGAAGGCCCTCGAGGCGAAAGGGGTGGAGATCCGGGGCTGCGAACGGACCCGGGAGATCATCGACGCGGTGCCCGCCACGGAGGAGGACTGGCGCACCGAGTATCTGGACCTGATCCTGTCGGTCCGGGTGGTGGACGGCCTGGAGCAGGCCGTGGAGCACATCAACCGGTACGGATCCGGACACACGGACGTGGTGGTGACCGCAGACCGGGAGCGGGGGGTCCGGTTCATGGACCACGTGGATTCCGCCGACGTGTTCCTCAACTGCAGCACCCGGTTCAGCGACGGCTTCCGGTACGGGCTGGGCGCCGAGGTGGGGATCAGCACGAACAAGATCCACGCACGCGGCCCCGTGGGCCTGGAGGGGCTGGTGATCTACAAGTGGCGTCTCTTCGGGAACGGGCAGATCGTGGCCGACTACTCGGGTGAAGGGGCGCGCCGCTTCACCCACAAACCCCTCGGGTGACGCGGCCCGGGGCCTCAGTCGAGCTCATGTCCCGCCACGTTCCAGCGCTCCAGCTTCTCGAACGCGTCCCCTGCGGCCCGGGTCAGGACGTCCAGGGACACGGGCTTGGTGAAGAAGTCGTCGAAACCGGCCCTCCGGCACTCCAGGAGGCCGAACAGGTCCGTGTACCCCGTCAGGGCGTAGATCAGGCCCACCGGGTTGTCGAGGCGGATGCGCTCGCACAGCGCCACCCCGTCCATCCC
>CAYUBQ010000121.1:0-7310 GCA_964443135.1 uncultured Desulfobacterales bacterium
GCCTCGTTTCCGGATCGGAAACGGGGGCGTGAAAAAGGGCCTCTTTGCTCACCGGAGCGGCCGCGTCTCGAACGGCAGGCCCAGCGCCTCGGCCGTCCGCCGGAGCGACGCCTCCAGGTTCACCCGGGTTCCGTCCTCCTGCGCCACCTGGGTGGACCGGTCTCCCACCACCACGATCTGCAGCCGGGACGGGTCCAGGTAGGTCATGGCCCGGCTTCGAAGGTCCTGCCGGGAGGCCTCCATGTAGGCCTTCTGGATCCGCCGGAGGGTGTCGAGGGGTTCCCCTCGAAGCCTGTACCGGGCGTAGACGTTGGTGAGCGCGGCCGGGGTGTCCACGTTGAAGACGAAGCTGTTGAGCGCATCGAGCCGCTTCTGCTTCAGCTCACCCGCCGGGACCCCCTCCCGCAGCTCCTTCATGAGGTCCACGGCCTGCCGGATGGCCTCGGCGGTCTGGTCGCCCTTGCACCCCATGAAACCCGTGATCCAGCCGGCCTTCCACTTGTAGCGCTGGTGGAAGTAGGCGGAGTAGGCCAGGCCCAGGTCCTCGCGAAGCCGGCGGAACACCATGGAATCCCGTCCCCCCAGGATGTCCACCAGGAGGTTGGTCTCCCAGTAGCCCGCCTCGGTGCGCCTGGGACCGGGAAGCGCCATGGCGACCCGGCTCTGGACCTGGCCAGGCTTGTGGATGAAGGCCAGGACCGGCGGCGTGGGCTCCGGGACGGCCAGATCCCGCTCCGGCGCGGCCGCTTCCTCCAGGTCGCCGAGGAGCTTCTCCAGACCCGCCACGGCCTCTTCCTTGCTGAGATCGCCGGACACCGCCACGGTCATGTTGGAGGGGACCAGGTAGTCCGCCAGGAAGGCGCGCAGATCCCCCGGTGCGATCCCGGGGATGGTGTCGAGCGCCTTCAGGGGATCCCGCCCGTAAGGGTGGCCCCGGAAGTGCTGGATCTCCAGCTCTCTTCGGCTGACCCGCCCGGCGTCGCCCGCCTGACGCCTCAGCCCGATGAGAAGCCGCTTCCTGGAGGCGTCCAGCACCTCGGCGTCGAACCGGGGACGGGCCAGGATCTCCCGCAGGAGCCCCACGGCGGTCTCCCACTCCTCCCGCATCACGGAGAGGTCGATCTGCGTGACCTCCTCCTGAACGCTCACGTCGACCTGGATGGCGTGCGCGTCCAGGAGCTCGGCCAGCTCCTCCGGGCGGTAGCTCTCCGTCCCCCCCTGGACCATGGTCTGCTCGAGCATGTCGGCCAGCCCGATCTTGCCCTCGGGGACGTCCACTTGACCGGCCTTGACGAGCAGAGTGAGGTCCACGAGGGGAAGCTCCCGGTCCGGGAGGTAGAACAGCTCGGCCCCTTTCACCGTGGCGGTCTCGGCATCGGGATAGGTGATCAGGGAGGGGTCCCGGTGAAAGGAGAGGGGGTGCCGCCAGCCGGACGGTGTGGGGTACTCGGAGTGGTTGGTGAGGTCGTCGGGGGGCTTCACCTCCTTGGCCGTGGAGGCGCTGAAGGAGCGGACCTCCTCGTAGGGCTCGGACGGCTCGGTCTTCTCTCCGCCGGGGATCACGTAGCAGGTGGTCCGGTCCTCCTCGCGGAGGAACTTCCCGGCCGCGCGGGTGACGTCCTCGGGGGTGACTTGGTCGATCTTCTCCAGGTATCTCTCCAGATAGTCCCATCCCACCTGGACCTCCAGGGTGGCCAGGGTCCCGGCCAGCTCCTCGTTGCTCCGGAGGCGGGTCAGAAGATCGTACCGGGCGAGCTTTTTCACACGGTCCAGCTCCTTGTGGGTCACGGGCTCCCGCTCGAGCCGCCCCGACTGCTCGAGGAGCAGGCCTTCCAGCTCGCGGCAGGCCTCGGTGTAGGCCTTGCGCCTGGCCGCGTCGTCCAGGCCCTCCTCCTGGAGCGCTTCCGGATCGTTGGGCGTGCCCCCCAGGATGACCGTGCCGCCGTAGCGGTGGTCCGGATTGTAAGCCCAGGCGCCCATCGCCAGCCCCTTGCGGACGAGGTTCTGGGTCAAGCGCGCGCCGCGGCCGTGGCTGAGCACCATGGTCAGCACGTCCAGGGCGTAGAAGTCGTCCGTTCCCATGGACGTACCGTGGTGGCCGATGAGGACCAGGGGCGTGCGCGCCCCCTTGAGGAGCCGTTCGACCCGGCGCGGGCCTTCCTGGGGCGGGTCTTGGGTCACGATCTCCCGGGCCCGGTTTCCGGCCGGGTACCGCTCGAAGTAGATCCCGGCCAGCCGCTTCACCTCCTCCAGGTCCACGTCCCCCACCAGCACGGCCACCGCGTTGGAGGGGTTGTAGTAGGTCCGGTGGTACGCCTCCGCGTTCCGGGTGCTGAAGCGCTCCATGTCCGACTTCCACCCGATGGTGGGGTTCCGGTAGGGGTGGGCGGAGTGGAGCGTGGCGTCGAGGGCCAGCCAGCCCGCGCCCGAGGGGCTGTTCACGTAGCGATAGGCCCACTCCCGCTGCACCACCTCTTTTTCCACGTAGAACTCCCGGAAGGCCGGCTCGAAGATCTGCTCGCTCACCATGGAGAACCAGAGCTCCATCATGTCCGAGGGCACGGACATGAGGTACTGGGTCTGGTCCTTGCTCGTGAAGGCGTTGATGCCCACGGCGCCGTTCCTCCCCAGGTGGGAGGAAAAGGCCTGGGGAACGTAGATCTCCTGGACCTTCCTGCGGAGCCGGGCCATCTCCTCGAGCTTCTCCCGGATGAGCTCCTCGTCCGGATCGCGCTTCTGCCGCTCGTTCAGGACCGTCTGGTAAGCCTGCTCGATCTTCCTCTGGAGCTCGCGGTCCCGCTCCGGATCCAGGGTGCCGAAGTTCTTGGTCCCCTTGAACATCATGTGCTCGAGCATGTGGGCGATCCCGGTCCGCCCCCGCTCCTCGAGGGCGGCCCCGGCGCGGACGGCCAGACGGCACGCCACCTGGGGGGTGGTGTGGCGCTCCACCACCAGGAACAGCATGCCGTTGTCCAGGGTGAAGGACTGAACGTCCACCCCGGGACCCGAAGCGGCCGCCGTTTCCCCGCCGCCCCCGGCGGGTGCGGCCGCAAGAAGGAAAACCACGATCAGCAACAGGGCCTTGCAGACAACCTTCCGATTCATTGACGCATTCGCAAAAACCCGCTCACGCGCCGCTGGGGACGATATTACCTGTCGAAATCTCAGGGGCAGATCTCGAGGATTCGGGCTTTTTGCGACTCCATCATTCATTCGGTCATTCTCCTTCCGAAGTTCTCCAAACCGTTTCGTATTGGCGGTTCGCACCCCGATCGCCGAGGACCGGTTGCGGAGCGTATCCCATACCATAATCATCAAAACGCAGACCGAAAGTCCGCACGCCCCGGTATTGGGGTCCGGGGCCGTGTACCACGCCGTCTTTCCCGGACCGGTTTTGATGCTTGGAGAGCGGTCTCGAAAGCGCTATGGTGTGGCATCAGAACCCAGGGGGTGAAGGCATGACCGAGGAACGTCGCATCATCACCATGCTCGTGGAGAACGAACCCGGCGTCACCGCGCGCGTCGCGAGCCTCTTCGCCCGCCGGGGGTACAACATCGAGACCATCTGCGGCGCACCCACCGCCAACCCGAAGATGTCCCGCATCACCATCACGCTCTGGACCCGCGAGGAGCAGTTCGAGCTGGTCATGAAGTATCTACGGCGCCTGATCAACGTCATCAAGGTCCGGGACATGACGGGCGAGAACGCGGTCCGCCGGGAGCTGGCCCTGGTCTGCGTCCGGGCCCGGCCCGAGGACCGCGCCGAGATCCGCAGCGTGGTGAAGAGCTTCCGGGGGCGGATCGTGGACACGGGCAGGACGCATTACATCCTGGAGGTGGTCGGCGGACCGGACAAGATCGCCGCCCTCCTCCAGGTGCTCGAGCCCATGGGAGTCAAGAAGCTGGCCCGGTCGGGAGTGCTCGCCCTCTACCGCGAACCGGGGTAGAGTGGAGGGCGGGCGGAGCACGCACACCTACAACATCAGTCCATGGCCGCGACCACCTCGAAGCCCCCGGTCTCCAGGGCCACGCGAATGCGGTCGGTCTTGCAGGCGGCCAGGCGGAAGAAGTAGACGCGCCGGTCGATGTCCTGGGCGGTCATGCCCACATTGATCACGTCCCCGCCGTTGTCGTTGATGATCCGGAGGGCGTCGCGCAGGCGGCCGGGCTGGTCGCCGACGGCCACGTCCACCCGGGAGGTGGCCGTCATCACCCCCATCATGTCGATGAAGGCCCGAAGGATGTCGGACTCCGTGATGATGCCCACCAGCTTCCTGCCCTCCACCACGGGGATGCCGCCGATCTTGTAGTTGTAGATGGCCTTGGCGGCGACCTCCACGTCGTCGTCGGGCTCGACGGTGATGGGCTTGCTGATCATCAGATCGGCCAGAGAGAGGTCCGCCACCATGGAGGGGATCAGCCCCTGCTTCAGGTCGGCCAGGGTGACGAATCCCTCGAGCCGGTTCCCCTGGGAGACCACGGGGAGGTGCCGGATCGAGTTGGTCTTCATGACGCCGATGGCCTCCTCGATGGTGGTGCCCTTGGGGATGGTGATCGGGTCGGGGATCATCAGGTCGCAGATCTTCACGGCGGTCCCTTTCGTGGCCCCTGTCAGGAACGGCGAACCCGGACGGCATCGCGATCGGTTTCGGGCACTGGGTCCGCCCTCGGCCCTCCAACGCGGGCCGGCATGGTCGGCGGCTGATGGGGTTGTTTCGAAGCTCCCGACAATTGTATGGCAGCACGATCGAGGGTGTCAAGGCGACCGGGGGGCTCGGCCGGCCAAGGTCCTGTTTTGTTTCGAACTATACGATTCCAGTTGGTGCGACGGGCGAACGGAGCGACCCGCTGCCCTGCCGGGGATGCGGGAAAGGGGACGATTCGGCCCGTTCAGCGGGGAGGGTCCGTCTTGAGTTTTGAGTTCACGGCCGGTATAAGGGAGGTCGTAAGGACCTGACATGAAGCTCGTTCTCTTCGACATCGACCGCACCCTGATCGACCCGGCCGGAGCCGGTTCGAGGTCGGCCGACGCGGCCTTCCTGGACCTGTTCGCGATCGAGGACGCCTTCCACGGCATCCGCATGGCGGGGAAGACCGACATCCGCATCATGAAGGAGGGCCTGGCCGCCCACGGCCTCCCCCTGGAGGACGGGGTGATGGGACGACACGACCGGGATACCCTGGCCCGAAGCGGGGCGGACCGCGCCCTCGAGACCCTCGGGGAGGCGGCCCGGGTTCTCGAGGCGCTGTGATGGCGGGCCACAGGTACATCGTGTGTGAACGCCGCAGGTCCAGGCCGCGCGTGCAGGTCGAGGTCTGTCTGCGGTGCCGCTGGAGAAAGGGCTGCCGCCCGCTCATGCAGTATCTCCAGCCATGCCTCTTTCCCATGCCCCGCAAGCGCGGCGCGAGATGAGGAGACCGGCCTTGAAACCCGTCCAAGCCGTTGGATTCGACCTGTTCAACACCCTGATCACGGTGGAGGAAGGCGCACTGCAGGACGCCGTGGGCCGGCTGGTTCACAGCCTGGTCGAGAAGGGCCTCGCAGTGGACGGCGCCCGGTTCACGGAGGACCACCGCAGCGCGGCCGTACGGTTCATCCAGGAGACCCGCAGGGACGGACGCGAGACCCACAACCGCTTCTGGATCCAGGCGGCCCTGGAGGCTCAGGGCGTCCGGGTCTCCCCGGACGATCCCCGCATCGCGGAAGGCGTGGAGGCCTACTTCTCCGCCTTCCTGGACCACGTCCGGCTGATCCCCGGCACCGGGGAGATGCTCGAGGCCGTCGCCCGGCGCTACCGGGTGGGGCTCCTCTCCAACTTCACCCACACGCCCGCGGCCCGGGCCATTCTGAAGTCCGTGGCGCTGGCCCCCCACTTCGAGGTGTGCGTCATCAGCGGCGAGATCGGATATCGCAAGCCCCACACCCGGGCCTTCGAGGCCCTTCTGAGCGGTCTCGGTGCGCCCCCTCACGCCACGCTCTACGTGGGGGACGACCCGGAGCCCGACGTCCAGGGGGCCCTTCAGAGCGGGCTGCGGCCGGTGTGGAGCACCTATGTGCTCGATCGCGGCATGCCGTTCGCCCCCGGGTACGACCCGGATCAGCAGGACCCCCGCGAATCGGAGGTTCCCCGCATCTCGGACTGGGACGACCTGCTCGCCCTGCTGGACGGCGTTTGAACCCGTCCGGCTGAAGCCCTCACCCCGATGCGGAGCAGGGCCGCCTGGGACGAACCCCGTGCTTCCGGGCGATCTCCCGCTCGATTCCGCCGGGGTCCCCGAAGTAGATGCAGTGGCCGGGACAGACGTTGTCGGCGCAGGCGGGCACGAGCCCCCGGTCCACCCGGTGGAAGCAGAGGTTGCACTTGCGGGCCACGTGCCGGTCCGGATCGAAACCCACGGCCCCGTAAGGACAGGCGTCGGCGCAGAGCCCGCACCCTGAACAGGCCTCGTCGTCCAGGACCACGATGCCGTCCTCCCTCGCGGAGAGCGCCTCCTCGGGGCAGGCCTCCATGCAGGCGGGCTCGTCGCAGTGACGGCACACCTGGACGTGAAACGCGAACTCGGGTCTCCCGTCGACCCACCCCGGCCCTTCCTCCAGGACCCGGATCAGCCGGACGCCGACGGGATCCCGGTTCTCCTGCTTGCAGGCCAGCTCGCAGGTCCTGCACCCCCAGCAGGAGGCATGGTCGATGATCAGCGCGTAAGGCCTCATGCCCTTCCTCCCTCCGGGTAAACCCTGCAGAGGAGCGTCCGCACGTGGGTGGCGCCCATGGCGGGATCGCAGTCCTCGTATGCGTTGGTGGTGAGCACGTTGATGTTGGACTCGTCCCAGCCGTGGCCGGGGTCCTCCTTCTCCGGGAACCACCAGCCGTGTTCCGCGGAGACGATGCGGGGGTCCATGCCCTCGAAGAGCCGGGCCCGCTGCCGGACCTTTCCCCGGGGGGACTCGATCACCACCCAGTCCCCCTCCTGAATGCCCTCCCTGGCGGCGGACTCGGGGTGGATCTCCACCACGGGGTCCGGGTGGAGCTCCCGGAGCCAGGGGAGCTGCCGGTTCTCGGTGTGGAAGAAGCCCGGCAGGCGCCTCCCCGTGATCAGGATGTAGGGGTATCGCTCGTAGAGCTCGGGCGTGCTGACCGGGCTCTCGGGCGGTTCCCGGAACTGCGGCAGGGGATCGTACCCCCACTGCTCCAGCAGGGTGGAGTAGAGCTCGAACCTTCCGGTGGGCGTGGAGAAGCCGTTCCGCTCGTACTTTCGGTAGGCCACCTCGCCCCGGACGTATTCCATCTCCTTGAACTCCTTCCAGGTCA
>CAYUBQ010000122.1:0-5838 GCA_964443135.1 uncultured Desulfobacterales bacterium
CCAGGGGCTTGATCAGGCTGGGGACCATCTTCATGTCCAGATAGCTGGGCACGCACCCCATGAAGAGGAGGGTCTCGGCCCGGGGCTCGAGCTCCCCGGCCTTGGCCTTCTCCTTGAGCTCCTTGGGGTAGATCTCGATCCGGTCGGCGCCCGCCTCGGCGTAGACGTTTCCGGTCTTGAGGATGTTGTCCCGCACCGCCAGCACGGGCTCCGGCGCCAGTCCCGCCTTGTAGAGCTTCTTGCGGGCGCCTTCCACGATCTCGTCCACCCGGATCTGGGCCGGGCAGAAGTAGGTGCAGGTCTGGCAGGTGGTGCAGGTGTAGAAGGCCTCGGCCAGATCCTTGTCCATGTCCACGGTGCCGTTCAGCATGTAGAAGGCCAGGGCGTTCCGGCCCCGGGCGTTGCGGGACTCCCGCTGGGTCACGCCGAAGGTTGGGCAGCCGAGCCGGCAGAACCCGCAGTGGATGCAGGCCAGGATCTCGTTGTCCACCTCGCCGCCGAAGGAATCGGCTCCCTCGGGGTTGTCCAGGAGGGGCTTGAAGGCGAAGTGGTCGTAGATGTCGTGCTTCTCGCCCTTCTCCAGGGCCATCTTGCCCGGGTTCAGGATGTTGTCCGGGTCCAGGGACTGCTTGATCTTGCGCATCACCTCCATGGCCGGGCCCAGCTGCCGTTCGATGTGCGGGGCCCGGGTGATGCCCGTGCCGTGCTCGGCGCTGAGGGTCCCTTTGGCGGCCATGGCCGCGTCCACCAGCTCCTCCACGGCCGGCTTGAGACGGTCCCACTCCTCGCGGCTCCTGACGTCGCCCACGAAGGTGGTGTGGACGTTCCCGTCGCCCACGTGGCCGAAGGTGGCGATGGTGACGCCGTGCTTCTCCGAGATGGACTGGGCCATGCGGATGGTGTCGGGGATCTTGGTGCTGGGGACGCCGAGGTCCTCGGCGATGGGGATGAGCCGGTTGAAGGGCTTGATCCGGGAGAGCGTGGGGACGAGCCTCCCGCGGGCCACCATCATCTCGGCCCGCCTGGCCGGGTCGTCGGTCCACTGGAACTCCTGGACCCCGTACTTCCGGCAGGTCTCCTCGATCCGGTTCATGTCCCGGGTGACGACCTCCTTGGAGCCGTCCGCCTCCATGATCAGGAGGGCCTCGATCTTGCTCACGTCCTTGCCCAGGGCCTCCTCCACCACCTTGAGGCTGTACTTGTCCAGGATCTCGCAGCCGGCCAGCTTGATGCCCGAGGTGATCACCTCGGTGACCGCGTCCCCGGCCGCGGAGAGGTCGCCGAAGATGGCCAGGGCCATGGCGTCGTACTCGGGCTTGGGCTCCAGCTTGATGGTGATCTCGGTGATGATGCCGAGGGTCCCCTCGGCCGCGGTGAAGAGGTGGGTGAGGTCGTAGCCCAGGCTGGTCTTGGGTGCGGTGGTACCGGTGTCGATGACGGTGCCGTCGGCCAGCACGACCTTCAGACCCTTGACGTAGTCCCGGGTGGTGCCGTACTTGACCGCGCGGTGGCCGCTCGCGTTGGTGGAGACCATGCCCCCGATGGTGGCGATGGCCTCGCTCCCGGGGTTGGGCGGGAACATGAGGCCGTCCCGGCCCAGCCTGGCGTTGAGGGGCATGCAGACCACGCCCGGCTCGACCCGGGCGTAGAAGTCCTCCTTGTTGACCTCCAGGATGTTGTTCATGTTGTGGAGGTCCAGGATGATGCCGCCCCGGACCGGCAGGACCGCGCCGGTCACGCTGGAGCCCGTGCCCCGGGCGGTCACCGGGACCTTGTCCCGGTGGGCGAGCCGCATGACGGCCGAGACCTGCTCGGTGGTCTTGGCGAACACGACGGCGTCCGCCACACCCTGGTGCACGGACATGTCCCGGGAGTTGCAGAGGCACTCCACCCGGTCGTCAAAGACGTTCCCCTCGCCTACGATTTCCTTGATTTCATCAATCATGCTCATTCGTTATCCCCCCATACGCCGTTTGAGCGTTCTTCAGCGGCCGCCTGACGCCGCCCCAAAGGCCTTCACCCTGTGCCCACGCATGTTTCTTCGAGGAATCCCGCAACTCGAACCCCCTGGAGAGCAGCCTCTCCGACGGAGAAGGGTCATCGCTTATCCCGGCCATGGTCCGATCCGACGAAAAAACCAGCAGGTGTAAGGGGTTCTCTTGCGGCGATGGCTACTATTTAGCTACAAAGTGACTCTAGAAAAAGGGGCTCCGGATTGTCAAGGCGAAAAGCGCGGAGCGGCCGGGCTGCCGTCTGTCGGGGCTGCGCAGGAATGGGTCGAGCGCCGGTTTGCTTGAAACCCGTTTTGTTTCATTGTATAACCAATTGCTTCGTTTTCCAATCCGAAAACCGCGGGCCGCGAACCGCCTGCGGCGGCGCAACAGCGGGGCGCAAACCGCCCCCCCGCCATGAAACGAGACAGACGGAGGGTTTTCCATGAAAGGACCGATCGAAGGGGTCAGATCGGCGGAGCTCCCGGGCTACAGGAACCTGGGCCCGATCTACGAGTGGATCGAGGGCGACACCTACCTGGCCATCGACCGCGTGGCTTACGGGGGCGCGGAAGGGGCCGTGCTCTGCTACTGCAACCCGCCCGTGCACCAGGTGGGAAACCCGGGGCTGGACGCCTATCTCGAAGGGCTCGGGCGGGTCTCCGGGCAGCGCGGCGACCTCGACTTTCTCGTTCTCTACGGGTCGAACGACCCGGTGCACGCGGGAGGCGACCTCAAGGAGAGCCTGAACCGGCTGGACGCCACCCTGGAGGCCCGGAAGGAGAAGGAGGCGGCCGGCGCCCCGGCCGGGGAGATCGACCGGCTCTACGACTGGGCCGACGCCCGGATCGAGAAGGGCATCGCCCTTCACGCCGCGGTCCGCGACCTGGCGCAGGACCTGCGGGTGGTGGCGATCTGCGGCGGCGGCATGCGGTACGGGGGCTCCGCCGAGATCCCGCTCATGGCCGACTACCTGGTGGGGGACTCCCGGAGCGGGATGTGCTTCAGCGAGTGCATGATCGGGCTCATCCCCGGCTGGGGAGGCATCGCCAGGGCCCTGGTCAAGGCCGGGCCGGCGAACGCCGCCTTCATGGCCAAGACCGGCCGGGAGACCAAGGCCCCGGAGCTGCTGCGCATGGGCATCTACAACGTGGTGGTGGAGATCCCCCTGCCCTTCCCGCGCAAGGAGCGCACCGACGACCCGGCGGCGGACAAGGCGCGGTTCCTGGACGCCCTGGCCGAGCACGATCGGGAGACCGGGGCGCGGGTCCTGCCCGAAGGTCTCTGGATCGCCACCTGCCCGCAGGAGGAGATCCCCGTGGTGGGCCCGGAAGAGCAGGCCGAGCCCGCCTCCGGGGAGGAGGTGCAGGAGGAGGTGGCCCGGCGGAAGGACCCGGAGACCTATGCGGGGATCCGGGGAAAGCCCCTCAAGGAGGTCAAGGAGGAGATCGGACGATTGGGACGGCCTCTGGCGCCCCAGTCCGTGGAGGCCCTGGAGGCGCTTCTCCGGGACGTGGACCCCGGCTCGTTCGACGAGCGGGCCTTCGTCCGGAAGGAGGCGGAGGCCGACTGCCGGCTCTACCGGGACCCGAGGTTCCGGTCCGGCCTGACGGCCACGCTGGGGCAGACGGTGGCCGATTTCAGAGAACAGTGAGGGGTGACGGTGAGGGGTGAGAACACCTCAACACCTCAGCGGCTCAACAGCTCAACAGCCAACAGCTGATCAGCTCATTCGGAGGAGCGCATGAAACAGTACTTCCAGAACATGGCCGTCATGGGGACGCCGCTGAGCGACAAGGAGATCGCGGCCTCCGAGGAGAACCTTCGCCGGGTCGGGGAGGAGCAGGAACGGGTCCAGGAGGCCCTGAGCGAGCGGATGAACAAGGGCCTCCCGGCGGAGAAGCTCCACAAGCGGGGCGAGAAGACCGCCCTGGAGCGCATCGAGCATCTGGTGGACCCGGGGACCTTCCTTCCGCTGAACAGCCTCTACGACCCCGAGTTCAACCAGGAGGGCACCACCGGGCTGATCACGGGAATCGGGCAGATCTCCGGCCGGTACGCCTCCATCATCGCCTCGGACAACCGGGTGCTCGCCGGCGCCTGGATCCCGGGCCAGCGCGAGCACGTGTTCCGCGCCCAGGACATCGCCGAGCAGCTGAACATCCCGCTGGTCTGGGTGCTCAACTGCAGCGGGGTCAAGCTCACCGAGCAGGAGAAGGTGTACGCGGGAAGGCGCTCCGGGGGCCGGACCTTCTTCCGCCACGCCGAGCTCGCCGAGAAGGGCATCCCGGTGATCGTGGGCATGTACGGCACCAACCCCGCCGGCGGCGGCTACCACGCCATCAGCCCGGCCGTGATCTTCGCCCACGAGCGTTCCAACATGGCCGTGGGCGGCGGCGGCATCGTGAGCGGCATGTCGCCCAAGGGGCGTTTCGACGCGGAGGGCGCCGAGGCCCTGATCGAGGCCACCCGCCAGTTCAAGCAGGAGCCGCCCGGCGGCGTGCGCATCCACCACGACCGCACCGGCTTCATGCGGCGGGTGTTCGACACCGAGGAGGGGGTGCTCGACGCCATGCGCAGCTTCCTGGCCGGCCTGCCGCTCTACGATCCCGGCACCTTCCGGGTGGCCGACCCGGCCGAGCCCCTCTACCCGGCCGGAGACCTGAACCGCATCGTGCCCTACAACCAGAAGCGGGTGTACAGGATCGAGCAGGTCATGTCCCGCCTCTTCGACGGGAGCGAGCACCTCGAGTACCGGCCCGACTACGGGCCCGAGGTCTACTGCGGCCTGGCCCGGGTGGACGGCTTTCCCGTGGGGGTGATCGCCAACCGCCAGGGCTTCCTGGGCGCCGACTACCCCAAGTACGCCAATGGCGAGTACACGGGCATCGGGGGCAAGCTCTACCGGGAGGGGCTGATCAAGATGAACGAGCTGGTCATGTACTGCGGCCGGGACCGGCTCCCCGTCATCTGGTTCCAGGACACCACGGGCATCGACGTGGGCGACATCGCCGAGGAGGCCGAGCTCCTGGGCCTGGGCCAGTCCCTGATCTACTCCATCGAGGCCTCCCATGTCCCCATGATGACCGTGGTCCTGCGCAAGGGGACCGCGGCGGCCCACTACATCATGGGCGGGCCCCAGGCCACCCGCAACAACGCCTTCACCATGGGCGTTCCCACGACCGAGATCTACGTCATGCACGGGGAGACCGCAGCGGCGGCGGCCTTTGCGCGCCGGCTGGTCAAGGAGAAGGACGCGGGCAAGCCCCTGGAGCCGGTGATCGACAAGATGAACGACCTGGCCCGGCAGTACTACGACCAGTCCCGACCGATCTACTGCGCCAAGGCCGGGTTCGTGGACGAGATCACGCCGCTCCCCGGCCTGCGGGACTACTTCGTGGCCTTCACCCGGAGCTGTTACCAGAACCCCGGGAGCCTCTGCCCGCACCACCAGATGCTTTTGCCGCGGTCGATTGGGGGGTGAAAAGAGGTGAAAAGCAGGTGTTGAGGTGTTAAGGTGTTGAGGGAGGAAAAGCAGGTGATAAGGTGTTGAGGTGTTGAGGTGTTGAGGGATTTAGCTGTTGAGTTGTTGAGTTGTTGAGTTGTTAAGGGGGTGGGGGGTTCGCGTTTTTGATTTTCCTCAACAGCTCAACAGCTGGTTCGCACAAGCCGTTGACTGCTCAGAGGCGCAGCCGTTGGTCCACCGACCACGGTCGGCAAGAAGCAACCCCCTCAACACCTGGTCTGCATGAGGACTCGACAGCTTACAGACGGAATCGTCGATTCGCCGAGCACGGCCGGCAAAAACGCCTTTGATTTTCCTCAACAGCTCAACAGCTGGTTCGCA
>CAYUBQ010000122.1:5938-7205 GCA_964443135.1 uncultured Desulfobacterales bacterium
CTTTGATTTTCCTCAACAGCTCAACACCTTGTTCGCACAAGCCGTTGACTGCTCAGAGGCGCAGCCGTTGGTCCACCGACCACGGTCGGCAAGAAGCAACCCCCTCAACACCTGGTCTGCATGAGGACTCGACAGCTTACAGACGGAATCGTCGATTCGCCGATCATGGTTCGCAAGAATACCCAAAAGGAGGTGACTGTATGAGTGAGCACGATCTGTTCGAGGTTTTTCCGCGCATGCCGAAGAAGGTCCGCCTGGGCGACATCACGGTGCGCGACGGATTCCAGCACGAGGAGGTGTTCATCCCCACGGACGCCAAGATCTACTACCTTCAGGAGCTCGCCTTTGCGGGCGTCCGCCGCATCGAAGCGACCAACCTGGGGAACCCGCGCATCATGCCCCAGTTCCGGGACGCCGAAGAGGTCCTCCGGGGCGTGCACGACGACGTCTTCCTGAAGCGGCTGGCCAAGCGGGGCATCGACCCCGACGACATCGAGTGGACGGCCATCACCATCCGCGAACCCGCCGTGGACCGGGCGATCCGCCTCAAGGAGGAAGGCCGGGGACCGGACCGTGTGCTCATGATGGTCTCCACGGACGAGCAGCACCACTTCGCCAACAGCAGCACCACCCTCCCCGAGTACTGGAAGGAGGCGGAGCGGTGCATCAAGAAGTGCAAGGACGCAGGCATCAAGATGTGCGGCACGGTGAGCACCATCTGGGGAAGCCCCATCTCGGGTCCGACCCGCTTCGAGGACGCCGTGGAGTTCACCAAGCGCTGGCTGAGCATCGGCGCCGACGACATCGAGCACGCGGACCACGACGGCTCGGCCCCGCCCGACCAGGTGTACCGCTACTTCTCCATGATCCTGGACGACATCCCCAACACGGACCTCCACATCGGCCACTTCCACGTGACCCGGGGCTGGGGCATGGCCAACGTCCTGGCGGCGCTTCAGGCGGGCATCGACATCTTCGAGGGAACCCTGGGCGGGACCGGGGGCCAACCGGCCAACTTCCTGGACCGCACCCCGGTGCCGGGCACCGGCTCCTACTACTACAAGGACCCCAACGTGGTGGGGTTGTCCTGCTTCGAGGATCTGTGCGTGATGCTCGACGAGATGGGCATCGACATCGGCGGGATCGACGTGGACCGGATCCTGGAGCTCGGGACCCTGATCGAGAAGACCATCGGCCGGCGGCTGCGCTCGGAGGCCATCCTGAACGGGCGCATCCCCAAGGAGCCGCGGGAGGACTTCAAGCGGCC
>CAYUBQ010000123.1:0-7155 GCA_964443135.1 uncultured Desulfobacterales bacterium
TGTCCTCGAAGGCCTTTCGCAGGATCCACTTCTCGATCTTGGCGCCGTTGTGCTCGCGGATCTTGAGCTCCGGCGGAATCTTCATGGCGAGGTCCATCATGGCCGTGTCGAAGAAGGGCACGCGGAGCTCCAGGCTGAAGGCCATGCCCATGCGGTCGGCCCGCTGGAGGTTGATGTTGTGGACGTTCAGGAGAAGCCTGCGGGCCTCCTCGTTGAGCTTGTCGAAGGGGAAGTGCTTCATGTAGTGGTAGCCGGTGAAGATCTCGTCGGCCCCTTCGCCCGTGAGCACCACGGTGACGTACTCGGAGGCCAGCTTGCAGGTGAAGTAGCAGGGCACGGCGCAGCGCACCAGGGAGGGGTCGTAGGTCTCGAGCTTCTGGATCACTTGGGGCAGCGCCTCGTAGTAGTCGTTCTCGGTGAACACCAGCTCGTGGTGGGTGGAGCCGATGTGCCCGGCCGCAATGCGGGCCGCCTTGATGTCGTCGCTCAGCTCGCCTTCTGCGTCCCGCATGCCCACCACGAAGGTGTGGAGGTGCGGAATCTCGTCCGCCGCAATGGCCGCCACCAGGGAGCTGTCGAGCCCCCCGCTGCAGAAGGAGCCCACCGGGACCTCCGGGTCGGCCAGCAGCCGGTCCTTCACGCACTTGATGAAGGTCTCCCGGATGATCCTGGTGGTCTTGTCGATGTCCGTGAGCCGGTGCTCCTCCACCGGGGGAACGTCGTAGAACCGCACGAACCCCTGCTCGGGGGTGTAGTAGTGGCCGGCCGGAAACTCGTGCACCTCATCCACCCCCGCGAGGCTCATGGCGCCCAGCTCGGAGGAGAAGTAGAGGTGGTCGTTGTAGTACCCGTAGTAGAGCGGCTTGATGCCGACGGGATCCCGGGCCAGCATGAAATCCTCCCCGTCGAAGATGGCGAAGGCGAACATGCCGTTCAACTCTTTGACGCAGTCCGGACCCTTTTCCTGGTAGAGGTGGAGGATCACCTCGGAGTCGGACTTGGTCTTGAATCGGTACTTGGGAGACAGCTTGGTGCGAATCTGCCGGAAGTTGTACACCTCGCCGTTGCAGATGATGCCGAGGCTTCCCCCGTTCGCGGTGATGGGCTGGTGCCCCTTGGCCACGTCCACGATGGAGAGCCGGGTGTGGCCGAAGGTGAACTTTCCGTGCTCGTGGATCCCCCGGTCGTTGGGCCCCCGGTGTGGCAGGGCGTCCAGCATCCGTTGGATGGTCTCCGTGTCCCGCGTTCCCACGCATCCTGCTATGCCGCACATGGTACAGACTCCTTTCCGGTTCCTGGAACCGATGATCACGCCCCGGTTTCCGCTTCCCCTTCCCCGCCACCCGATCGGGAGGTCCCGACCGCGTTCACGCCTCCGCCCGGACCACCGGGGAGCCGCCGGTCGGATTGGGGCGGGAAAGGGAGGGAGTAGAGCCGCCTTCCGGCAATCACGTTGCGGGGAAAGAGATCCCCGCAATGATGAACGAGGCCTGGAGCGCCGATCACGGGAGATCATCCCGATGCGCGGCGTCTTCCGGAGGCCTCTGTTCAGTTCAGCTTACATGGGCGGCTGGAGGGCGTAAAAGTTAAGTGAAACAAAAACATTCTCAACTGAAATCATTTGAGCACAAACATACGATACACGGAACATCCTGTCAAGAAGTTTCTGAAGAAAGGGAACCGGGAAGCGGTTTTCGCCGTCCTTTCCCGGGTCCCGGCGACGATCCGCCGAAGAAGGGACGGACCCCCCCCGGTCCAATTGACACCCCCGAGCCCTTCGGCTATGGTCGAAAGGGTGAGGCCCCCGGAGCAGGGGAGCCGGATCCGGGCGGACGATTCCGGCGATGTAGGCGCCCGAGTTGATGGCAATGGCCGAGATCCCTGTCGGGAGCGGTGGGACCCGCATGCCCAGGACCATGGGGAGGCCGAAGTAGAGGAACATGACCTGCACCATCAAGCCCAAGGTGATGCTGTTCGACGAACCCACCAGCGCCCTGGATCCGGAGCTGGTGGGGGAGGTCCTGGAGGTCATGCGGCAGGTCGTCCGGGAAGGGATGACCATGGTGGTGGTGACCCACGAGATGGCCTTCGCCCGGGAGGCGGCCGACCGGGTCATCTTCATGGACGACGGCGTGATCGCGGAGGAGAACACGCCGGAGGAGTTCTTCTCGAACCCCCGGAACCCGCGCACGGCCGAGTTCCTGGGAAAGGTGCGGTGAGGACCCGTGAAAAAGGCCGTCGATCCACGGATGCACTCGGCCGAGCACGTGCTGAACCAGGTCATGGACCGGATGTTCGGTTGCGGGCGATGCGTCGCAGCCCACATCGAGCGGAAGAAATCCAAGTGCGACTACCGGTTCGACCGGGCCCTGACCGGGGAGGAGGAGAAGCGGATCGAGGACGAGGTGAACCGGGTCGTCCGGGAGGATCTGCCGGTCACCCAGCGGTTCGCGTCCCGTGAGGCATGTGCCGGGCGCTTCGACCTGGGCCGGCTCCCGGGGAATGCGGGGGACGAGATCCGCATCGTCGAGGTGGGCGACTACGACGCCTGCCCCTGCATCGGGCCCCACGTTCGATCCACGGCCGAGATCGGGTCGTTTCGAATCGTCTCCACGGATTGCCGGAAAGGAACCCTGAGAATCCGGTACAAGCTGAGAGGGGCCGAACCCCCATGACGGGGCAGCGGAAAATCCGTCGCAACGACCTGCAGGTCATCCAGGGGGGAAAGGACCCGGCGGCCAGGTTCGGGCCGGTCCTCGTGGTCGTCGCACCCCCGGACCGGCCGCCCTTCCCCGTGGAGGGACTGGTCCTGGAGGAGGACACCTTTCTCGTCCTGAGCGCGGAGCCGATCGTGGTGGACCCCCCGGAGGAGCCCATGAGGCTCATGACCCGGCTGATCGAGACGCGCCCCGAGATTCCCGGCACCGTTCTGGTGCGGGAACGGAACCCGGTCCGGATGCTCGCCGTGGTCCACGACGTGAACCGGGAACCCAGCTGGCGTGAGGACTGGGTGGCCCGGGCGCTCGAGGCGGCGCTGGAGAAGGCGGAGCAGAGAGGGATGCGTTCCGTGGGGCTCGAGATGCTCGGGTGCATGCACGGCAGGCTGGACCCGGCCCGTTTCGCCTCACTCCTCAAGTCCACCCTCGCAGGGCTGGCGCCCCGCAGCGTGCGGCGCATCTGGCTCATGCCTTCCAGGAAGCGGAAGCCGGGAGAGATCGGTCGCTGCCTCCGGGAGGCGCCGTAGCCCATGAGATCCGGCTGCGCCTGGATCGCGATTCTCGATGCGGCACCGGCCGGGGCAGGGGCTTCGAGGAGGATCGACGCAACGAAAGGCGCGGGTTCCATGATTGACGGATTCGCAAAAACCCGCTCATCCGCCGCTGGGTATGCTATAACCTATTGAAATCCCCCGGCCAGATCTCGAAGCTTTGGGGGTTCTACAACGCCATCATGATTCGCAGTTTCAATGGAAAGACGCCCAGGATCGCGGGATCGGCCTTCGTGAGCGAGGCCGCCTACGTGGTGGGCGACGTGGAGATCGGAGAGGGGTCCAGCGTCTGGCCGGGCGCGGTGCTGCGGGGCGATTTCGGGCGCATCCGCCTCGGCCGGGACGTCGCCGTGGAGGACAACTGCGTGATCCACTCGGGCACCCCTTCGTCCCCGGTGGGCGACGTGGAGATCGGGGACCGGGTCCTGATCGGCCACGGCGCGGTGCTGAACGGCCGCCGGGTGGGGAGCGACGTCCTGATCGGCATGAACGCCACCATCCTGCACGATTCGGGGATCGGGAGCGAGTGCATCGTGGCGGCCGGCTGCCTCGTGGGCCAGGGTATGACGGTCCCTGATCGCTCCCTGGTGGTCGGGGTGCCGGCCAAGATCAAGGGCGCACCCACGGAGGAGCAGATGTGGTGGATCCGCGAGGGGACGAAGGAGTACGAGGCGCTGGTGCGCCGGTACCTGGAGGAGGGTCTCTAGATCGCGGGAATCGCTCGGGAGGTGGAGAAGATGCCGGCATCGTGTGCAGGGGGCCCGCGCGTCCGGGAGATGGGACGCCGGGAGTTTCTCCGGGTCCTGGGGCTGGGCACGGCCGGCCTGGCCGCCGGGTGCGCCGTCAACCCGGTGACCGGCGAGTCCCAGCTCATGCTGGTCTCGGAGCAGGACGAGATCCGGATCGATCGAGCCAACCGGGCCCACCAGTTCTCGGCGGATTACGGGGTCCTCCAGGACCGCGGCCTGAACGACTACGTGGACGGGACGGGGCGTCGAATCGCCTCCATGACCCATCGCCCGCAGGTGCCCTACTCCTTCCGCGGCGTGAACGCCCCCTATGTGAACGCCTACGCGTTTCCGGGCGGCAGCATCGCCTGCACCCGGGGGATCCTGCTGGAGCTGGAGAACGAGGGCCAGCTCGCCGCGCTCCTCGGCCACGAGCTGGGCCACGTCAACGCCCGGCACACCGCGCAGCAGATGTCCAAGAGCGCAGTGGTCTCGGCCGCCGTGGGCGGGCTCTCCGCCATTGCCGCCTCGGGCGACTCCCTGCTGGGAGACCTGGTCTCCGGTCTGGGAGGGATCGGCGCCGGCGCCCTGCTGGCCAAGTACAGCCGGGACAACGAACGGGAGGCGGACCGACTGGCCCTCACCTACATGACCCGCGCCGGGTACGGCCCCGAGGGCATGGTGGGCCTCCTGGACATGCTTCGCAGGACCTCGGACCGCAAGCCCGGCGCCCTGGAGCTCATGTTCTCCACCCACCCCATGAGCGAGGAGAGGTACGCCCGGGTCGAGGAGGCCGTCCGAACCCGCTACCGGGACGACCTGGGGCGGCCGCTCCACCGGGATCGGTACATGGACCGGACGGCCGGGCTGCGCGCAGTAAAAGGGGCCGTCGAGGCCATGCAGGAAGGGGACAAGGCCATGGGGCGGAAGGCGTGGTCCGAGGCGGATGCCCGGTACCGCAGGGCCCTGGCGATCGCCCCCGAGGACTACGCCGCCCTGGTGAAGTGCGCGGAATGCCAGGCGGCCCGAAAGCGCTACGCAGAAGCCCGCCGCTACGCCGAGACCGCCCAGCGGGTGTATCCCGGGGAGGCCCGGGCCTACTCCGTGAGCGGGATCTCACGCCTCATGGAGCGGGACTGGGACGGGGCCTACGAGGAGCTCTCCGCTTACGACGAACGGCTGCCGGGAAACCCCGGCATCACCTTTCTCAAGGGGCTCTCCCTGGAGGGGATGGGCCGGAGGCGCGATGCCGCGCAGGCCTACTACGACTACCTTCAGGCCGTCTCCAGCGGGGAGCAGGCCCGATACGCCTACAACCGGTTGGTGGAATGGGGATATGTCCGCCGGCCGCAGCAGTGAAGGCGGGGGGAGCACCCGTACGCCGGACCCGGGTCACCCCTGGCCGAGCCTCCTCCAGGGCATCCTGGTTCGACGCTACAAGCGGTTCCTGGCGGACGTCCGGCTTCGAGACGGCCGCGTGGTGACCGTCCACTGCCCCAACTCCGGCAGCATGCGGACCTGCTCCGAGCCGGGCCGTCCGGTCTACCTCTCCTCCAGCGACAACCCGCGGCGCAAGCTCGGCTACACCTGGGAGCTGATCCGGATGCCTTCGAGCCTGGTGGGCGTGAACACCCAGGTACCCAACCGGCTCGTCGCCGACGGGGCGCGGCACGGGGTGATCCCGGAGCTGGACGGATACGGGCGGTGGCGGCGGGAGGTGCCCTACGGGCGGAGCTCGCGCATCGATCTCCTGATGGAACGGGGGCCGGAGCGCTGCTACGTGGAGGTCAAGAACTGCACCCTGCTCGAGGGGCATGCAGCCCGCTTCCCGGACGCCGTCACCATCCGGGGGCTCAAGCACCTCCGGGAGCTGAGGGACCAGGTGGCGGCCGGGCACCGCGGGGTGATCTTCTTCCTGATCCAGCGGATGGATGCGGCCCGCTTCGCGCCGGCCGACCGGATCGATCCGGCTTACGGCGAGGCCCTTCGCCGTGTCGTGGCGGCCGGGGTGGAGGCCCTGGCCTGGGACGTGGAGATCGACCTGGAGCGCATCCGCCTCCGCAGGTCCGTGCCCGTCGTGCTGTGAGCCGGTCGGCCGGGCGTTCTCCGGCCGGGCCGGGTCGGGGTTCCATGGATGCCCAGAAGAAAGCGTTTCTCTACGGGATCTCGGCCGTCCTGCTCTGGTCCACCGTGGCCTCGGCGTTCAAGATCTCGCTTCGTTACCTCGAGCCCCCGCAGCTCGTCCTCTGGGCGACCCTCTCCTCGCTCCTGGTGCTGAGCGGGTTCCTCGCGGTGCGGGGCAGGCTGAGGACCGCCTTCTCCTGCTCCCGGAGGGAAGGCTTCCTCTCCCTGGGCCTGGGTCTGCTGAACCCGTTCCTCTACTATCTGGTCCTGTTCGAGGCGTACGATCGCCTGCCGGCCCAGGAGGCCCAGCCCCTGAACTACACGTGGGCCGTGGTCCTGGGGCTCCTCTCCATTCCGCTGCTCGGGCAGAGGCTCACCCGGGCCGACCTCCTGGCCACCGCGGTGAGCTACACCGGGGTGGTGATCATCTCCACGCGCGGGAACCTGCTCGATCTGCGGTTCTCCGACCCCCTCGGCGTAGGGCTCGCCCTGGGAAGCACGGTGATCTGGGCCCTCTACTGGATCTTCAACACGCGCGATGCGAGAGACCCCGTGGTGGGCCTCTTTCAGAACTTCCTCTTCGGCCTCCCGTTCGTGCTGGCGTTCGTGCTGATCTTCTCGGAGGCGGCCGTCCCCGACCTCCGCGGGCTCCTCGGCGCGTTCTACGTGGGGGCCTTCGAGATGGGGGTCACGTTCGTGCTCTGGCTCTCCGCCCTCAAGCTCACCGGCAGCGCCTCGCGGATCGGCAACCTGATCTTCGTATCGCCGTTCCTCTCCCTGGTGCTCATCCATCTCCTGGTGGGGGAGGAGATTCGGGGCTCGACCTTCGCGGGACTGGTGTTTATCATGGGGGGGCTCGCCGTTCAGCAGGCGGGACACCGTCGACGTTAGGGCGTGCTGTGCGCCGGGCCGAATCCTGGTGGGGGCCGCCTTGATCGTGCCCGCCCTGGCGATCCACTCCTGGATGGCCCGCGGGAGGAAGCCCGGGGACCGGTCCCAACACCCAAGTCGTGAGGAGCACGCCATGCCCAGGAC
>CAYUBQ010000124.1:0-2185 GCA_964443135.1 uncultured Desulfobacterales bacterium
CTAGAAGGTTCCGCATTGTCCTTCCGGCCTTCTTTTGCAAGGGGCAGGGGTGATCGGCTCACCCACCATTTCCGCCAGCGTTCCTCGTCTCTACCGAAATTACAACCAGTGATCACTCGTAATGCCCATGCAGCTGCAGAGGACACAAACGGGTGCTGAACACCCCTAGACTCAAAGTAGCCGGGCTTCAGGCTCACCTTTTTTTCTCCTACCCTGTCGATGAGCGGCCCGATGGCACGCTCATCCCCAATTCGACCGAGGGCCTCAGCCGCGGCAATTCTATTGATGGTCTTAGAGACACCTCCCCATTCCGTCAGCATGTGGATGAGGGCTACGACGGCATCGGGATCCTCCAAAAAACCAAGAGCCGTGGCGGCGGCGCCCCGCATGAGATCCGTATTCCCGAACTTCAAGGCGGAAACGAGCGGCTTTCCTCCGTAGACCTCGCCCACCATGCGTGCCATTTCTGCATGAACTGCAAAGAGGGCGATGGGATCGAAGGGGGCATCCTGAGCCGATGTGGCCGAGGATCTGAATGTCATGCTCGGCGGATCTTCCCGGGTCTTGAACTCGTGGAAGTAATGTTTGCCGGTGGATGTTTCAAACTTCATAGACCCTTTCACTTCGGCACCCGTATAAAGTGTGGTCCCTCCGTAATTGGCGGAGAGGGGCACTCCCGTTATGGTCAGGGTCAGTGTTCCGAAATCCTTTCTTTCCGGCAGATCTGATTCGGAGATGGTGACATACCGAAGCCATCCTTTGACCTCATCTGAAGATACGATCTTTATTACGTCTCCGGCATACTCCTGTTGGATGTCTATCTGGATTACGTCCGCCAAATCGACACCCTCTGCTGAAGCCCTCACAGGAGCTGGGTTGGCACCCCAAAAAAAAGGGGTCCATCCGAGCATTGCGATGAACAACAGGATCAACAGCAACGACTCGCGTAGATGCGTTCTGGTAGGCTCCATGGTGACAACCTCCGTTTCCGAAACACGTCTTCTCAGCGCATTTTGCTTGATTGAGGCGAGAGTCCCGGCTTCTGAAAATGGGCCTGATCGTTGTCCGAGGAAGGGACCCTCTCCCGGCGGGGATGTAAAAGGGCGCGGCACACCTCGGGACGATCCAACAGGGCAAGTGCATGATCGGATGTTGCTCTCATGGCGGTCTGTCCCCCCTTATCTGCCCAGGCCGCGAGGCCGGCCACCAAACCTGACGTGACGGACGCTCATGACAGCATACCCGGAGTTCTGGGCCGGCGTCCACCTCGAAGTTCCCGGTCGAACCGGAAGGAGTGGCGACCGGACGGCGGGCGCCGGTCCTGGACGTTTGGGTATGGGGGGTGCCCATGCTTTCCGGCGTCACCCAGAGCGAGATCCCCCGGGAGTTGGTCGGGGTCGGGGAAACCCAGGCCTTCCGGATTGACGAGCGGGCAGGCAGCACGTATTCTGGACCCATATTACACTTCGCCCAACGAGGGCATTCGGGAAAGGGGTCGGAACATGGATCTCAAGAGCTACTTCGAGAGCACCAGGGGGTTGGGCGTCCTGGCCACGGCGGACGGCGACGGGAATGTGGACGCCGCAGTCTACGCCCGGCCTCACCTCATGGAGGACGGCACCCTCGCCCTGATCATGAGGGACCGCCTGTCCCACCACAACCTGCGGTCCAACCCCAAGGCGGCCTACCTCTTCAAGGAGGAAGGTCCGGGGTACAAGGGGAAACGCTTCTTCCTGACCAGGGTGGGGGAGGAGCAGGATACCGAGAAGATCGACCAGCTCCGCAGGCGACTCTACGCAGAGGATGAGGAGGGCCAAAAGGAGGCCGAGTTCCTGGTCTACTTCCGCATCGACAAGCAGTTGCCCCTGATCGGCCCGGGAAGGTGAGGGCTTCTTCGCCTTATGGTTGAGCAGGGTGTGATCAGGCCGCCGAGCGAGGCCGGGAGCCTTCTCGTCCGGGTCACCCGGAACTGTCCCTGGAACCGGTGCCTCTTCTGCCCGGCCTACAAGGGCACCACCTTCTCCAAGCGCAGCGTGGAGGAGGTCAAGGCGGACATCGACGCCATGGCCCGCATGCACGGGTCCCGCCTTCATCGGGTCAGGACCGCGTTTCTCCAGGACGCGGACAGCCTGATCCTGAAGACGGACCGGATTCTCGAAATCCTTCGGCACATCGAGCTCAGGTT
>CAYUBQ010000124.1:2285-4773 GCA_964443135.1 uncultured Desulfobacterales bacterium
CGTTCGAGCCCATGAGCGACGATGAGATCGTCGCCGAGATCAGGCTCCTCGTCGCGTGCCTGGACGAGATCCACAGCTACTTCTCGTGCGGGGACTACGGCCCGAACCTCATCATGGAGGTGAACGGGTACCTGGACGAGAGCAAAGACGACATGCTCGCCGAGCTCGACAAGTTCCTTGCCCTCACGCCCCAGCAGAAGAAGGTCTACTCCCTGATCCGGCGCTCCAGTTCAATGGGCTACCCCGTAGACGTGGTCCATGACGAGAAGGTGGTGAAGGACGTCCTGCCCGAAATCGAAAAGCTGGAGCGGAACAACCCCGGCGGATTCGACCGCTACATCGAGCGGCTCATGTCCTGCATGATCCCCCAGCCTCAGACGCCCGGAGAGTGGGAGTGACCTCGGGCGGTGGTATGCGGCACCTTTTTTGCATAGTGCTGGTATCCGGGATCCAAAAAAGGTGTGAAACCTCGAGCGGGTACGGGCCTCTCTAGGAAGAGATGTTCGTCACCCTACGTCCCGGCGGAACTCGACGCATGACACACGAACCGACCAGAACCGTCCTCATTGTGGACGATGATCGCGATCTGCTCCTCATGAGCAAGGAAGGGCTGGAGAACCAGGACGAGACCTTCTCCGTCATCACCGCTGGGGACGGCGAAGCGGCCGTGAAAGAGCTTCGCCGCAACCCGGTTTCCCTGGTGTTGACCGACCTCAAGATGCCCCGAATGGACGGTTTCGGACTCCTGGCCCACATCAGCGAGCACTACCCCGACATCCCCGTCATTGTCATGACGGGGTTCGGTACCGCGCAGCTGGAGCAGCAGGCCGGGAGAAACGGGGCGGCGGCTTACATCCAAAAGCCTTTTCTGATCGAGGACCTGGCCCGCAGGATGACGGCCACTTGGCACAGGGAGTCCGAAGGAGGCGCACTTCACGGATTCTCCATCGGCGTCTTTGTGCAGCTGATCGAGGCCGAGGAAAAGACCTGCACGATTCGGGTGACCGATCACGGGTCCGGAGAGAGAGGCGTTCTGTTCTTCCGAAACGGCGATCTGCTCGACGCACGAACCGACAGCCTCACCGGGACGGATGCGGCGTACGGGATCCTGTCCTGGGAGGATGTCAGCTTTTCCATTCAAAACAGCTGCGCGAAACGGGACAACCGCGTCGACGGGGACCTGCAGGGAATCCTCCTCGAGGCCATGCGGCGTAAGGACGAGGACCGCATGCAGGTCCACGAGCCTCAGGGACGCAAGAGGTCATGAACGAAGGCTCCATCGAACGCTGTTGTGCTTGCGCCATCGAAGCGGGGGGCGCCACGCACGCGAGACCGATCAACCCCTCCACGGTGATGACCGCCCCGTGGGTCCGGCTCAAGTGCCAGTTCGGATGCCCGGGGTACGGAAGGTCCTACGGCTGCCCGCCGGACACCCCCACCCCGAGGCAGACGCAGGAGATCCTCGACGCCTACCGCAGGGCCATCCTGTTTCACCTGGAGACCCCGAGCACGCCGGACGGGTCGAGAAGGAAGCAGCGGCACCGCCTGTACGACGCACTGGTGACGCTGGAAGGGGATCTCTTCAAGGACGGGTACTACAAGTCGTTCCTCTTCCTGTCGGGTCCCTGCCACCTCTGCCGGGAGTGCGGGAAGCTGAAAGGGGAGCCCTGCCAGCTCGGGTACCGGGCCCGCCCCTCCATGGAGGCCTGCGGCATCGACGTGTATCAGACCGCCAGGAACAACGGCTTCTTCATCGAGCCCCTCAGGGAGAAGAGCGAAACCCAGAACATCTACTGCCTCATGCTGGTGGATTGATCCGGAAGACAACGGCCGCCGGGGAGGTGTGCGTCGAGCTGCGGTCCTGCGGGGCACGCGCTGCAAGGCCTTCGAGCGGTCGCCGGTCAGGCGGCCTTTCGGGAAAGGGGCTACCAGTTGGGCGGAGAGTTCACGATGAGAAGGACGCTCTCCCACTTCCCGGGGTTCACCCAGCTGTGGAGCGCCTCGCTCCGGTAGTGCATGATGTCCCCCTCGTACAGGCGGTACTCCTGGTCGTTCAGGGTGAAGAGGACCTCGCCGCGGATGACGTAGACGAGCTCGTCTCCCACGTGCGCCATGGGGACCTTGCGTCCTTCACCGGGGGGGTTGACGTAGAGGGTGGCCTGGAGGTTGGCGCTGCTCTTGCGGACCAGGGCCTCGCAGTAGGCCGTGGACTCCTCCACCGTGAACGACATGCCTTCGCCCTTCCGGGTGATCGTGCCCAGCTTTCGCCCGCCGTTCACCTCGAAGAGGCGTACCATGTCGATGTCGAGAAAATCGGTGATCTTCTTCAGGTTCTCCACGGAGATGTTGGCCTTGCCGCACTCGAACTGGCTCAGGAACCCCACGCTCAGCTCCGTCCCGGCGGCCAGCTGCTCCAGGGAGATCCGCCTCTCCTTTCGCACCTGCCGGAGGCCTTCCCCCAGGCGGAGGTCGTCCGCCTTTCCCCGCT
>CAYUBQ010000124.1:4873-7126 GCA_964443135.1 uncultured Desulfobacterales bacterium
CCTCCATGGTTCATCTCAAGGTGACGGTCGAGCACATCGAGGGCTACTGCAACCAGCCCATGCTGGTGGGCGACAGCTTCACGGTCGAGGGCGGCAAGATCCGGATCCCGGACGGCAAGCACGTCTGCATGTTCGCCCTCCAGAGCATGATGCCCATCTTCCCGCTGCTCCAGCGTTCCGGAGGCGGCGAGGAGGGGGACTGGACCAGCAAGGTGAACCTGTTCTGCTGTCCCGACCCCAAGGGCAAGGTGCACTATCGCATCGAAAGGATCGAGGCGCCATGATCGTGATCCACCCCGAGCTCTGCTCCGGCTGCGAGCGCTGCCAGGTCAACTGCTCCTTCTTTCACTCCGGGTCGGTGGGGCGCAGCCGGTCGCGCGTGAAGGTGGTGAAGGTCGAGGAGCTCGGCATCGACTACCCGGTGATCTGCCGCCAGTGCAGGGAGCGCTACTGCACGCGCTGCCCCGAGTCGGCCCTCGAGGTGGGGCCCCTGGGGCAGATCGTGGTCTCGCCCACCCTGTGCACCGCCTGCGGCACCTGCGAGACCCTCTGCCCGATCGGCGCCATCGAGCTCTACGACGACATCCCCTATGTGTGCGACCTGTGCGGGGGCGACCCCCGCTGCGTGGCCCAGTGCAACATGGGCGCCATCGAGTACGTCCCCGGGGAGAGCGGGACCGTGAGCCTCGCACCGTACAAGAAGGAGAGCCGAGGCCTGGTCCCGGAGGAGAAGCGCGTGCGCTTCGCCCTGGACCGGACCCGGGAGCTGAGGGAGGCCTGGAAGGCCTCGGTAGGAGCGTAAGACATGCTGTACGGTTACGGCGGACACATCCTGCGGGTGGACCTGAGCCGCGGATCAACGGTTCGGGAGAGGAGCGACCCGGCCTACCTGCGGAAGGCGATCGGGGGACGGGGACTCAACTCCTGGAGGCTCCACGACGAGCTCCCCCGGGACGTGGATCCGCTCTCCCCCGCAAACATGCTCCTCATCGGCGTAGGTCCCCTCACCGGGTCCCTTCTCAGCTCGTCGGCCTACATGACCATCTCCGGCCGGTCCCCCCTGACGGGGATCCTGGGGGACTCGGCCGCCGGAGGATTCTTCGGCCCGGAGCTGAAGCAGGCCGGGTACGACCAGCTGGTGATCACCGGACGCTCCGAGACCCCCTGCTACCTGGTGATCGCGGACGACCGGGTGGAGATCCGGGACGCCTCCCACCTCTGGGGCACGGACCTGTGGCAGGCCACGGCCGCGATCCGAAAAGAGCTCGGCGACAACGCCTTCCAGGTGGCCGCCATCGGTCCCGCCGGGGAGAACCTGGTCAAGTTCGCCACCGTGGCCTGCAACAACGGGCGCATGTGCGGGCGTACGGGCATGGGGTGCCTCTTCGGCTCCAAGCACCTCAAGGCGGTGGCCGTGCGGGGGACGCACCCGGTCACCATGGCCGATCCCCTGGCCTTCCTGGACCTCTCCAGGGAGCTGGACCGCCGCATCCTGGAGCACCCCGAGTGGCGGAAACGTCACGACCTGGGCTCCCCCCTGCTCATGAACGCACTCAACGGCATCGGGATCCTCCCCACGAACCACTTCCAGAAGGGCGTCTGCGACTACGTGGACCGGGTCAGCGGCGAGACCCTGGCCGCGACCCACAAGGTCAAGAACAAGAGCTGCTTCAACTGCAACGTCCACTGCTCGCGCTACTACGTCACCCCCGAGGGAGAGGCCGAGGGGCCGGAGTTCGAGACCCTGTGCAGCTACACCTCCCGCATCGGGGTGGACGATCTGCGCTTCGCCCTGCGCATGGCCTCCTTCCTCAACCGCATGGGCATGGACTCCCTCAGCAGCGGGGAGACCATCGGATGGGCCATGGAGTGCTTCCAGCGGGGGGTCCTGGGTCCCGGGGACGTGGACGGTCTTGACTTTACCTGGGGCAACAAGGAAACTGTCGAGAAGGTCCTCGACATGATCGTCCGGCGAGAAGGGATCGGGGACGCGTTCGCCGAGGGGACGCGCTCCCTGGCGCAGCGGTTCGGCCGCGGCACGGAAAAGTGGGCCCTTCACGTCAAAGGGCTCGATGTGATTTGCGGCGACCCCCGGGGCATCAAGGCCTTCGGTCTGACCTACGCCATCGCCTCCCGGGGCGCGGACCACCTGAGGGCCGAGCCTTTTTTCGAGCTGACCGAGCGATACGACGAGGCCGAGCGCCGCTGGGGCGTCCGGGACATTGCGGACCGCCTCTCCAACAACGGGAAGGC
>CAYUBQ010000125.1:0-6945 GCA_964443135.1 uncultured Desulfobacterales bacterium
GCCACGGCCTGTCCCTTCTGCATGACCATGCTGGAGGACGGCCTGGCGGCCCGGGAGACCGGCCTCGAGGACCGGGACATCGCCGAGCTGGTGGCCGAGGCCATGGGTCTGGAGGTCTGAGGCCGGATTCTTCCAGAAAATCCATGACATTCCCAAGTTGGGCCTGTATAGTCCCCCCGTGGAGCAAATCGGCTCCCGAGAGGGGAGGAGGATGGAAGCGTCGACCTACAGCGTGGTCTCCCGGGGGAAGACCCTGGAGGGGTTCGAACCGGACACGGTCGAGCGCTCGCTCACCGCACGGTTCGGCATGTCCCCGGAGGCGGCGGCCAAGCTCCTCGGCGGCCGGCGTCTCGTGCTCAAGAAGGGGCTCGACGAATTCACGGCGCGCCGTTTCGGCCAGGCCCTGAGGCGGGCCGGGCTGGACGCCGTCCTGACCCGGACCCCCTCCCGCGCCCGGGCCCCCGCTCCGCCGGCACCTCCCGGGGCGGCCGAGCCGGCCGCCCCTGCCGCCCCCCTTCCGGGCGCGGAAGACCGGGGCGGACCCGCACCCGACGAATCGACCCGGAGGATCGCCTTCGGGTTCCTGGGGACGGGCTGGGACTACTTCAAGATCTGGCTCGTGAACACCATCCTCTCCATCCTCACCCTGGGCGTCTACTCCGCCTGGGCCAAGGTCCGGCGCAAGCGCTATCTCTACGGAAGCACCCGGCTCCAGGGATCCGGCTTCGAGTACCTGGCCGACCCCGTCAAGATCCTCAAGGGGAGGGCCCTGGTGGTCTGCTTCTTCATCCTCTACTCCCTCCTGGACGGGTTCCTTCCGATCCTGGCCGGCATCCTGGGCCTCGGCATCGTCGTGCTCCTCCCCTGGGTCGTGGTCAAGTCGCTCTCCTTCAACGCCCGGAACAGTGCCTATCGAAACATCCGCTTCGGGTTCAACGGCTCCTACATGGGTGCGGCCAAGGCCTACATCCTGTGGCCCATCCTCGTGCCGTTCACCCTGGGAATCCTCTTCCCCTACGTCTTTTTCCGCCAGAAGGCGTTCATCGTGGAAAATCACACTTACGGGACCACGCCGTTCTCCTTCGACGCCACGGCCGGGGACTACTACCGGATCTTTCTCACCGGGCTCGTCCCGCTCGGTCTCGGTCTCGTCCTCGCCGTCCTGCTCGCCTTCCTGTTCCGGCCCCTGTCCCTGGTGGCTCTGGCGGTCCTCTACCTCTACCTGCTCGCCTTCTTTTCGGTGAAGACCACCAACCTGATGTACGGCTCGGCCCGGCTGGACCCCCACCGCTTCTCGGCCGACCTCGAGATCAAGGGGTACGGTCTCATCATCCTCACGAACACCCTGGCCACCGTGCTGACCCTGGGCCTGTTCCACCCGTGGGCCCTGATCCGGACGCTTCGCTACAAGGTCCGGCACCTGACCCTGATCGCGGCCGGCAGCCTGGACGGCTTCATCGCGGCCGAGCAGAAGCAGGTCAGCGCCATCGGCGAGGAGGCCGGCGACTTCCTGGACATCGACGTGGGCCTATGATCACCCTGCACGGCAGATGGTGCGACGGCCGGACCTCCGTTGCGACGGAGGCCGTGCTGACGGTTTACGGGTCCGGGGAGATCCGGGTGGAGTCCGCCGGGAACGGCGAGCCCCTCGCCTCCCGCTCCGAGTTCGATCTCGAAGCCTCCACCCGGATCGCCCACACCCCCCGATACCTGCTCTTCCCCGGCGGCGGGAAGTTCGAGACCGGGGACAACGACGCCGTGGACCGGATCCTGGCGCGGTTCCGCGGATCGAGCCGGGCCGGTCTCGTGCACCGCCTGGAGAGCCGGTGGCCGTACATCCTGGCCGCGCTGGCCTTCATGGCGGTCTTTCTCTGGGGGGGCGTCCGATACGGCGTCCCCTTCACGGCGGAGGTGATTGCGGATCACCTGCCCCCGTCCGCCTACCGCCTGGCGAGCCGGCAGACCCTCGCCGTGCTGGATCGCGCCCTCCTGCACCCGACGAAGCTCGACGAAGCGGTCCGGACCCGGCTCAGGAACCGCTTCCGCTCCGTCCTGGAGGACCACCCGGAACAGGAGTTCACCGTCCTCTTTCGAAAGGGAGGCCGGCTGGGTCCGAACGCCTTTGCCCTGCCCGACGGGACCATCCTGTTCACGGACGAGATGGTCCGGATCGCCGAGCACGACGACGAGCTGGCGGCCGTGCTGGCCCACGAGATCGGGCACGTGGTGCACCGCCACGGCATGCGACGGGTGGTTCAGGACTCCCTGCTGGGCTTCGCCCTCCTGGCCCTGACCGGCGACGTGTCCGGGTCGTCCGAGATCTTCCTGAGCCTCCCCGTGATCCTGACCGAGCTGGCCTACTCCCGCGAGTTCGAGCGGGAGGCGGATGACTACGCCCTCTCCTATCTGACCTCCGAGGGCATCGCGCCCGGCCACTTCGCCCGGCTGATGCGGAGGCTCCGGAAGAAGTCGGCGGCCAAGGGGAGATCCGGCGACAACGGGTGGATGTCCTATCTCTCCACCCACCCGGCCCTGGAGGAGCGCATCCGGCGGTTTCAGGGAGGCCCCGAGGAAGCGGGCTGAACCGAACGGGACAAAGCTCGGCGGTCAGCGAAGGGGGCCGGAGGAGACTGAAAGGGAACGGAGACGACCCATGGAGATGAGCGAACCCCTGAAGGAAGAGATCATCCGGAAGCAGATCGAACGCTGGCAGAGCCGGGAGGAGAAGAAGCACCGCCGCCATGGAGGGATGGATCCGGATTGCAGCCGGGCAGCTCAGAAAAGATCAAGGCGTGGGGCGGGAGGCGGGTCCGTGACAGGGTTCAGTCCGATTCGTCCTCCTCTTTCTTGACCGCTTTCTTGATCCCGGGGATCTTGAAAAACTCGATCCCCTCCTCCTTCATCGTCTTTTCCTCCTCCTCCGTCGCGGCCCCGCGAATGTTGCGCTTTTCCTTCACGCCGTAGTGCATCTTCAGGGCCTCCCTGGCGAAGTTCGGGCCCACGTTCTCGAAGTTTTCGTTGATGTAGTGGACCACCTCCCCGGCCAGCTTCCGGTAGTCGATCGCCGGCTCTCCCTGCCCCTCGGGTCGACTGGAGCTGCGAATGGCCACGGGCGAGAGGATCCGCCGCACGCCGGTGTCGTCGCAGTATGGGCAGGTGATCAGCCCCTTTGAGCTCTGCTCCTCGAAGGAGGCGGTGTCGTTGAACCAGCCCTCGAAGGTGTGTCCCTCGGAGCATTTCAGGTCAAAGGCGATCATGAGGTCTCCAGGGTCTTTGCCAGCCGCCTCAGACGCGCCAGGTTCCGCTCGTCCCAGTCCCGGCCGTGCTCGTCCACCGCCTTGGGCGTCTCCAGGACGAACGGGTGCCGTGCGAACCCGGGATCCCGAACGAACCGGGCCAGGGCGTCCGAGCCGATCCGGCCTTTCCCGATGTGCTCGTGCCGGTCGACCCGGCTCCCCAAGGGGGTCTTCGAATCGTTGATGTGGAACATCTTCAGCCGCTCCAGCCCCACCTCCCGGTCGAACGTCTCCATGAACCGGGAGTAGGCCGCCGCCCCGCGGAAATCGTACCCCGCGGCGTGGGCGTGGCAGGTGTCCAGGCAGACGCCCAGGCGGTCTCCGTGCGCACTCCCCCGGATGATCTCCGCCAAATGCTCGAGGCGGTACCCGAGCCCCGTGCCCTGGCCGGCGGTGATCTCCAGCAGGACCGTGGAGGGGCGGTTTTCGTTCCGATCGAGCACCCGGTCCAGGGCCCCCGCGACCCGCTCCAGCCCAGCCCGCTCGCCGCTTCCCAGGTGGGCGCCCGGGTGAAGGACCACGTAAGGGATCCGGAGGAGACCGGCCCTCTCGAGCTCGTTCGCGAGCGCGTCCAGGGACCGTTCGAAGACCTCGGGTCTGGGAGAGGCCAGGTTGATCAGGTAGTGGGTGTGGATTGCTATCGGCTGGACGGCCGTCCGCTCCTGCGCCTCCCGGAACGCCTCGATCTCGCGCGGTCCGATCCGCGGTGACCTCCACTGCCGGCTGCTGCCCGTGAAGATCTGAACGACCTCGCACCCTGCGACCCGGCCCCGCTCGAGGGCCCTCTCCAGCCCGCCCGCGATGGAGGTGTGGGCCCCCAGGAGCGGCACGTCATTTCTCGGCGTACAGGACGGCCAGAATCTTGGTGCTCTCCTCTCCGTGACACTTCACGAGATGGGGAACCGTGGAATCGTAGTAGATGGCGTCTCCGGGATCCAGGACGTGGATTTCCTCTCCGAGACGGACCTCCATCCGTCCCTGGAGGACGAAGATGAACTCCTGCCCGTCGTGGGTGGAACGCTCCTCCTCGGTCTCGGCCGGGTCCAGGGTCACCAGGAAGGGCTCCAGGTGCCGGTCCCGCTTGTGAGGGGCCAGGGACTCGAACTCGTAGCCGTACTGCTCGCCCTTTTTCGAATCGTGACGGGAGACCACCCGGCGGTCGTGCCGCCGCACGATGGTGTAAGGCCGGTTTTCCTCCCCCGAGATGAAGTAGCCCATCTTCATCTCCAGGGCCTTGGCGAGCTTGATGATCGTCCCGAGGGGAGGTGCCATCCGGCCCCCTTCGATGTCGGTCAGCGTCTCCTCCCGGATCCCCGCTCTCCGGGTGATGTCCTGGAGGCTCAACCCGCGTCTCTCCCGGACCTCCCGGACCCGCTCCCCCACGTTCACCAGCTCCTCGTCCCCGGAGGACACCCCAGGTCCGATGCTCTCCATGAAATCCATCTCCTGGTCCTTCATGGAGGACTTCTGGCTGATCTCCCCCAGAAAGTCCTCGTAGCCTTCGGGCCGATCCGCCTTGCTCCTCTCCTTGGTCATGACCTTCCACCCCGCGCGCGCCCGGTCACGGCGTTGGAACCGCTCAACGCCGGGCGCCGTTTCTGACGAATTCCGCGCCCTTGTCCATGGCACCCTGATTGGCCGGAATCACGAAATGATATCGCACATCCAGGCCCGGGTAAAGCGCTTTCTGGAGCACTTTCATGCCCACCACGCTGCTTTTCTCCACCAGGGACCCCATGATCACCATGTCGGCGAGCCGCTCGTTGCCCGCCTCCAGGGCGAGCTCGCGGCCGGGCACCGGGAGGCAGTCCACCCCCGAACCCGGGTCTCCTTCTCCCAGGCCGCAGCCTTTGCACCTCTCTCTTCTGAGCTTGATGGTCGCCATCATTCTTTCACGTTCCCAAATTCACAAGAGCGGTCGTCCGTCCACCACCGGCCTCGCAGGCACCCGGACCGGCTCCATCGCCCTTCAGTCTTCTCCCGCTCGAGAGGGTCTGCTGCGGCGTTCGGCCCCTGACGCGAAAGGCCGGGATCGCGGTTCACGTCTCCAGAACGAAGATGACCTCCATGCGTACGCGGTACTCTGCGATCTTTCCGTCTACGACCGACACCCGCTGCTCGATCATGCGCATCCCGGTGATGCCGCGCAGCGTGGCGTTGGCCCGTTCGAACCCCGCCTTGATCGCTTCGTCGAAGCTGACGGGCGACCCCGCGATGATCTCGGTGATTCTGGCTACTCGCTCCATGTCGGCCTCCTCGCGTGACCTTCCGGACCGGACCGGGCCGCCGGCGCAGCCCCTCTGCCGCGTTCAGGCTTCTGCATCACCCCAGTCCAGATCCGTGAGCATCTCCCCGTTCTCCGTCATGTCTTTCCAAAGCAGCTCGGACAGCTCGGAGGAAATCGGTCCGGGTCGACCGTCCCCGACGGGTCTGTGATCGAACTGCACCACCGGAAGCACGTTGATGGAGGTCCCCAGGAGCATGACCTCCCTTGCGCGACGCGCCTCTTCCGGCGGGATTCGATTGAATCGAACGCCGGCGATCCGCCCCGCTTTCACGAGGGCCTGGGCCAGGTCGAACACACGGGTGACGGTCGTCCCGGCCAGGGTCCTCTCGAAGCCCGGAAACTCGAGGATCCCCTCTTCGGAGACCAGGCCCACGTTTTCCGTGGAGCCCTCGGCGAGAAACCCTTCCTCGTCGAGCCCCACGGCGTAGGAACATCCACCCTGGACCGCCTCCATCTTCATCAGGACGTTGGCCAGGTAGTTGCAGGACTTGATCCGGGCGAAAAAGGAGCGCTTGGTGGGGACCCTGCTGGTCACGATGCGGGCCCCCTCCCGGACGTAGGAGTCGGGCACGGCCTTGTACCGGATGACGATCACGTACATCTGGGTCGCCGGGCAGTCGAACGGGTTCGTGCTGAAGCTCCCGGGCCCCCGAGACAGGGTGATCCGGATGATGCAGTCCTTCTCCCCACCCCGAACCACCAGCTCCTCCACGATCTCCCGGACTCCGGCGTACTCCTCCGGCATGGGGAGGGAGATCGCCTCGGCGGATTTCTGCAACCTCCCGAGATGCTGCTCCAGCTGATAGATCCGGCCGCGGACGCAGCGGAAGGTGTCGAACACGCCGTCCCCGCGGTGCACGAGGTGGTCGTCCAGGGGCACGGTCATGAGCGCCGGGTCGAACGTGTATCCCCGCCACTGGGTGGAGTACATGGCCAGGTAGTTCTCCTGCCAGGGCCGGCGCTCCTCGTCCAGGAAGGAGAAGACGTTCTCTCGGGTGACCTGTCTCAACCGCAGCCTCGTTTCGCGGACAAGGACCAGTAAAAAACTCACCTGACGGCCGGTGAGTTCGGTACTCGAGGGGTGTGTCGGGATGGTCCCGCGCTCGCCTTGACACCCCTGCGGGGCGGACATATGATGTGACGTTTTCGTCTCGCAAGCTAAGCAAAGACGAAAAGAAAAATCAACGACTTTTTGACTTTTGCCTCACCATCGGAGACGGGATCGGGATGCACGATGCTGCGACCTTCCGGACGTGAGCCGGTGCAGGGCCATCGCGGAGGTTCTCATGGTCGACAGGCAGCATGTGATCGACGATATGACGGTCAGGGACACCTGGCGCATGTTTCACATCATGGCCGAGT
>CAYUBQ010000126.1:0-5280 GCA_964443135.1 uncultured Desulfobacterales bacterium
TCCAGTAGGGGACGTTCTTGCATAATTCGATAACTTTCAAGAACCCTTTTCCTTCAGGCATACCATGCCAAGAGCAGCTCGATTGGATGGACCGGGTGCGTTGCAGCACGTAATGGTCCGTGGAATTGAGAAACGGAACATATTCCGTGGCGACCGTGACCGGGAAGACCTGATTTCCCGCTTGGCGGATCTCATCCCCGAAAGCGGCACGATCTGCCTTGCGTGGGCGTTTCTTCCGAATCATGTTCATTTCCTGTTCCGATCCGGCCCGAAGGGCATCGCATATGTGATGAGAAAGCTTCTCACCGGCTATGCGGTGAGCTTCAACCTTCGTCATCAACGGACCGGGCATCTGTTTCAGAATCGTTACAAGTCCATCCTGTGCGAAGAAGAGCCGTACCTCTTGGAGCTGGTGAGGTACATCCATCTGAATCCGCTCAGGGCAGGGGTGGTCTCTGGTATCGGAGGGCTCGACCGTTACCCGTACTGCGGGCACAGTGCGCTGATGGGAAATGCCGATTGCCCATGGCAAGAAACCGATGGTGTGCTGAGGATCTTCGCTTCGAAGCTCCACGAGGCGAGAAGGCGCTATTTGTCCTTTGTCGCAAAGGGGGTTGCCCTGGGCAGGCGGGAGGATCTGGCTGGAGGAGGTCTGGTCCGGTCGTCCGGAGGGTGGGAGGCCGTCAAGGTGGAAAGGGCAAAGCAAGGGGGCTCGCCGAAAGGGGATGACCGAATCCTGGGCGGAACCGAGTTTGTCGACCGCGTACTGTCCGAGGCGAACGAGGTGCTGGACCTCAAATCTCGTTGCAGACGAGCGCCAGTGGACCTCACGGCGCTGGCTGAGCGGGTTGCAGGCCTGTGCGGCGTGAGCGTCGAAGAGGTGATGACCCGGGGGCGCCGGCGTGAGCGTGTGGAGGCGAGGAGTCTCTTTTGTTATTGGGCGGTCGAGGCGCTGGGTTGGAGTGTGGGAGAGCTGGCCGGAGCATTGGGGATGGCGGCTTCCTCGGTGAGTCGTTCCGTTGCGCGGGGGAATGGGATCGCAAAGCAAAAAGGATATCGGCAATTGGACGAAGTTATCGAATTATGCAAAAACGTCCCCTGATTTACTTGACAAGTTGTCAAGAAAACCGGAATCTGGAGGTACAACCCAGTCGAGGGAAAACCGATGGAAACCATGACCGTGGCAGAGCTCAAAGCGAAGTTTTCTTCCGTCTTGGATCGCCTGAAGGCAGGGGAGGAAATCGTCATCAGTTATGGCAAGCGGCGGGAAAAGGTGGGTGTGCTCATCCCATATGAGAAATTTCATCGGGAGCCTGTGAAGCGTTTGGGGATCCTCAAGGGCCGGGGTCAATGCATCATCCATGACGACTTTGAGATGGACGACCAGGAGCTCCTGGATTCGTGAGACTGCTTCTGGACACCCACGCATTCCTGTGGACCTTGTTCGCCCCTGAGAAGTTGAGCAAAAGGGCCGCCCGTGCCATTCAAACACCGGATGCGGATGTCGCCGTCAGTGTGGTGACCTTTTGGGAGATCTCCCTCAAGTTTTCGATCGGCAAAATCGAGCTCTCCGGTGTCTTTCCCGAGGATCTTCCACCGGCGGCAGAGGAGGCCCGGCTTGTTGTGCTTGATTTGAGTCCTCAGGAGACCGCGTCTTTTCATCGCTTGCCCAGGCAAGCCCACAAGGACCCGTTTGATTGTTTGCTGATTTGGCAAGCCATACAGCGAAACCTCGTGTTGGTGACCAGGGATCGGAAGATGCACCGTTACAACCCGTTCGGACTGACGTGTCTCTGGTGAGGTCCGAAGCCCCTCCCGACTTGAACGCCGCAGTTCACCGCAGCATTCATCGCGCCGGACCCGACGAGGTTGACAGGTGATCGGGGAGCAGTGCTTTGATTCTGGCATCCCCGGGGATGAAAGCTATCGAATGATGATGGGGTCGTAAAAAGCCCGAATCCTCGAGATATGCCCCTGGGATTTCAACAGGTGATATCGTGCCCAGCGGCGCGTGAGCGGGTTTTTGCGAATACTGCAATTATGCAAAAACGTCCCCTAGTTTTTGGAGGGCGGTGCGGTTGAGGGCGGCGGCGCGGGGGGCGGTGTCGGCCTCGGTGTAGCAGCGGAGCTCCGGGGCGTTGCCCGAGGGACGGATGTGGACGATCTCGCCGGAGCGGAAGGTGATCCGGAGCCCGTCCGTGATGTCCAGGGAGGCCGCCGGGCCGAGGTCGGGGAAGGTCTCCTCCACGGCCGGGGGACCGCCCCGGAGGAGGCGCTGGATGAGCGCCCGGCTCTCCTCGGGCGGGATACCCTGGATCCGGTCGCTGTGGGTGAACCGCGGGGGCAGGGACGAGGCCAGCTCCGAGAGGGGAACGTTCCGCTCGCGGGCGAGGCCCAAGAGCGCCAGGTGGACGATCACCGGGTCCCGGGTGGGGAGGGGGGAGAGGACGCGGTCGCCGATGCGGACGTCCGTCGCCGTGAGAAACCCGCCGTTGGCCTCGTAGCCCACCACGCACCCCCCGCCCTTCGAGACCTCCTCGGCCATGCCCGCCACCACGTAGGGGGAGCCGATCCGGGTGCGCCGCACCCGCTCGAACGCGCCGCAGCGCTCCACGGCCGTGTTGCAGCTCACCGGGGTCACCACGGTGTCCGCGCCGCAGAACCGGGCGCAGAGGATCCCGGCCACGTCCCCCCGGAACCACCGTCCCTGCTCGTCGCTGACGAGGGGGCGATCGCCGTCGCCGTCCGTGGAGAGGATGGCGTCGAAGCCGTGCTCCCGGGTCCAGGCCGCGGCCTTCACCACGTCCTCCTCCCGGATGGCCTCGGTGTCCACGGGGACGAACCGCTCGGACCGGTCCAGGGGCGTGACCTCCGCGCCCAGCCCGGTGTAGATGCGGACCATCAGGTCCCTCCCCACGGCCGACTGCTGGTAGAGCCCGATCCGGCAGCCGGAGAGGAAGCCCCGGGGGAAGACGTCGAGCCACCGCTCCAGGTAGGCCTCCTCGGCCTCGGCATGGACCGGGCCCAGGTCGGCCCGGGAGGCGGGCGTCCCGGCGGTCGGCATCACCTCCTGGGCCATCATGCCGGCCTCGTCGTCCTTGAGGATCTCGCCGGCCGGCTTGTTGTACTTGATGCCGTTTCGGTCCTCGGGGATGTGGCTCCCGGTCACCATGACGGAGGGGATCCCCTCCCGGATGCCGTAGAGCGCCACGGCCGGGGAGGGGATGCGTCCGCAGTGGACGGGGACGCTGCCGCTCTCCCGGACCGCCCGGGCCACGGCGCGCAGGATCCGCCCGGTGCTGGGGCGGAGGTCGCCGGCCAGGGCCACGCGGTCGTCGGCGCCCTGCTGGCCGCTCTCCTCCAGGTAGTGGAGAAAGGCGGCCGTGTAGGCCATGCACACCTCGTCGGTCATGTCCGCGGCCAGCCCCCGGGCGCCGCTGGTGCCGAACCGGACGCCGCTCTCCTGCATGAGCTCTTCGACGTTCATGGGGTCTCCTCTCGAACCCCGGCTTCCGGGTTCCTGGCGAACCCCGCCAGGGCCCGGAAGTACCGCTCCCCGCCCACCACGTAGGTGTCGTTGTGCCCGGCCCGGTCCAGGGGGAGGAAGCGCTTGGGCTCGGTGGCCGCCCGGTGGAGGGCCTCGCCCATGGGAAAGGGCACGATCTCGTCCTCACGGCCGTGGATGAAGAGCAGGGGCGCGTCGATCCGCGGCACCTTCTCCAGGTTGTCGTAGTGGGCCGGGGCCAGGAAGGAGAAGAGGGCGAAGGGCCCCATCTCCCGGGCCATGCCCCTGGTGCTGGTGAAGGCGCTCTCCAGGATCACGCAGCGGACCGGGTGGTGGAGGGCGGTCTCCACGGCCACGGCTGCGCCGAGCGACCGGCCGAAGGGGACGATCCGTTCGGGGGGGATCCCCTTCTCCCGCACCAGGTGCCCGTACACGGCCCGGCCGTCCCGGTAGATGCCCGCTTCGGACGGCTTTCCCGTGCTCCTGCCGTAGCCCCGGTAGTCGAAGAGCATCACCCCCAGGCCGTGCCGCACCAGGTGGCGCACGTTGTCCAGCCGGTGGCTGATGTTGCCCGCGTTCCCGTGGCAGAAGAGGAGCACGGGCGCCTCCGCGTCCGGGGGCGGGAGGTACCAGCCGTGCACACGGACCCCGGCTTCCACCTCCACCAGCACCTCCCGGGCCTCGAGCCCCAGGTCCTGCGGCTGGAGCTCCAGCTCCTTCTGGGGGAAGAACACGAAGAAGTTCTCGATCCGGGGGTAGAAGGCCACCGCCAGGAGGCCGCAGGCGAGGAGGATCCCCACGATGTGAAACCACTTCAAGGTCACCATGACGCCAGCGCCTCCTCGAGGCTTCTCCGGGCCGCGTCCTCGCCGTGGACCAGGTGGATGCGCCCGGGCCGGGCCGCCCGCGCCCAGTGCACCAGCTCGTCCCGGTCCGCGTGGGCCGAGTAGCCGGAGAGGACGTGCACCCGGGCCCGGATCTCCAGCCGCTCGCCGTCCAGGTCCACCCACCCGCCCGGCCGGTCCCCGTACCGGACCAGGTCCCGGCCCGGGGTGCCGGGCGCTTGGTAACCCACGAAGAGGATGTCGTTCCGCGGGTCCTCGAGTCCCTGCTTCAGGTGGTTCACGATGCGGCCGCCCGTGCACATGCCGCTTCCGGCCAGGATCACGGCCGGCTCGTCCAGGGCCAGGAGCTTCTGATGGTCCCGATGGGTCCGGACCGCGTAGAGCCCATCGAAGTCCACGGGGTGGTCCCCGTCCGCCAGGAGCTCCCGGGCCTCCCGGTCCCAGCCCGCCGTGCGCTCTTGGTAGATGCGGGTGATCTCGAGCGCCAGGGGGGAGTCCAGGAACACGGGCGGCCTGCGACCCGAGGCCAGGCCCGGGAACCGCTCCCGCCACCGGGGCTCGGAGAAGAGCCGGTCCATCTCGTAGATCAGCTCCTGGGTGCGGCCCAGGGAGAAGGCCGGGATGTAGACCTTTCCCCGATCCCGGATGGCGCCCGAGAGCAGTTCCCCCAGCCGCTCGATGCGGGCCTCCCCGCGCTCGGCGTGGCGCCGGTCGCCGTAGGTGGACTCCAGGACCAGGAGGTCGCAGGACTCGGGCACGTCCGGGTCCGGGAGAATGGGCGTGTCCGTAGGGCCCAGGTCGCCCGAGAAGACCACGGAGGAGGGACCGCCCCGGTCCGGGGCCTCCTCGAGCCGGACGAAGCAGGAGCCCAGGATGTGCCCGGCCTGTCCCAACCGGAACCGCACCCCGCCCTCCAGGTCGAAGAACCGG
>CAYUBQ010000126.1:5380-6678 GCA_964443135.1 uncultured Desulfobacterales bacterium
CCCTGGACCGCGCCGCAGTCCACCAGCACCGCCGCGCTCCCGGCCCGCACCAGGTGGCAGGACCCGGTGACGCAGCGTTCCCCTCCCAGGTGGTGGATCTCCATGCTCCCCCCAAGAATCGGTTTCTACCATGAGCCCGAACGTGGTATGCTCCCATAGACTAGGCGAGATCGTGCGAGAATTCAACAAAGAGAGAGGAAAGAGGGAAAGAGGGGACGTACTTGCATAATTCGATAACTCCTGCATCGGCCATCCTTGACGACGCGATCGTTTGCAGTCCGAGACCCGCATTCCACCGATGAGTTATCGAATGATGCAAGTACGTCCCCTGAAATGGAGAGCGCCATGGAAGGCAAGTACCGGATCCTGATCGTGGACGCGAATGCCGCGTCCCGCAAGCAGATGAGAACCGTGCTGGAGAAGGACGCCGAGTTCTCCGTGGAGGAGGCCAAGAGCGCGGAGGACGCCTTCCGCCGCATGCGGAAGAACGTCCCGGACATCGTGGTGCTCGACCAGGACGTCCCGGACATGGGCGGCCTCGACTTCTGCCGTTGCGTCAAGGAGGACCCGGACTCGCCTCTGGCCAACGCCTACCTGGTCATGGTGGGCGAGGCGGGCGGGCCGCAGATGGGCCACTGCATCCAACAGGGGGCGGACGACGTCATCCAGAAGCCCGTGCAGCCCGACGAGCTCATGGCCCGGGCCAAGGTGGGCCAGCGGGTGGCCTTCTACATCAAGCGGACCGAGATGAGCATCAAGGAGGCCTTCCAGGAGATGGACGTCCTCCTGATCCAGGAGGGGGGCTGCGCGCCCGGGTACAACCCGGTGACCGCCTTCATCACCCACTCCCTGGAGAACCAGGGCCGGGCGGTCTTTGCCACGCGGGAGGGGTTCAAGTCCCTGGCCGCGGCCCGGGACGAGGACTTCGTCCGGCTGGTCTACAGCCCGGAGCTGTTCCGGCGGCTCGACTACATCCCCGGCGTGTTCCACGTGGCCCCGCTCGTGGAGTGGCGCGGCGCGCTCCTCCGCGGGGAGCGGTACCGGGAGTTCGTCAAGGAGGAGGTCCAGAAGAAGGCGGCCGCCGCCATCCGCAAGCGCAAGGTGCGCGCCCTCATCGCCATCGGCGGCAACGGCACCTTCAAGGGGGTCCGCTCGCTCTGCGAGATCCTCCCCACCTCGATTCAGGTGTTCTTCGTGCCGGTCACCATCGACAGCGACGTGGCGGGCACGGACTGCATCGGTCAGCACACGGGCGTGGAGATCGGCGCGGAGAAGATCCGCTGCTACATGGCGGACGC
>CAYUBQ010000127.1:0-6619 GCA_964443135.1 uncultured Desulfobacterales bacterium
ACTATATTCCCCCGGCAAGAGCGGTTCGGGCAATCACGCCTCGCGTTGCCGAAGGGGCGGATCGGGGAATCTCGAGGAGGAGGATCGATGGCGGCAGTGGACTTTGAGTACATTCGACAGGATGTGGCGGATACGGATGTCATCTTTTCCCGGGGGAGGAGGATCTACGAGTGCGGTGCATTTGTGTGCCGCGAGGCGGATCCGAAAGCCGGCCGGTTTTCCTACGAGGTGGACGGCGCCCACGGGGACTACGTGAGTGAGGTGGAGATCCGGGAAGGGAACGTGACCTACACCTGTGACTGCCCCTACCCCGGAACGGGGTGCAAGCACGTGGTGGCGGTCATGCTGGATGCCCTGGACCGCCTGGAAACAAAGGGCCCGGGCCAGGACGCCGAAGCGGAGGGGGACTTCCTGGCCCCTGACGAGATCCGGAAAAAGGCCCTCGAGGACCGCCGCAGCCGTGCCCGGAATGAGGGGTTCACGGTGACCCCGGGCGAGATGCTGAAAGGCGACCATCTCCTGGAGAGCAAGGACGGCCGGCAGTACGTGGTCACCCTCCACGACCCGGACCGGGGCCTGGGGCACTGCTCGTGCCCGGACTTCAACACGAACGGCCTGGGCACCTGCAAGCATCTGCTGTTCCTGATGGATCACCTCCACAAGACGGGGGCTTTCAGCAGACGAAACGGGGAGAGGTTCCCCTTTGTGGATGTCTACTGGGATGCGGTCCGAGGTGCGCCCCGGCTCTTCTCGGAACGGCCCGAAAAGGAGATGGCGGATCTGCAACCGATCCTGGACGCCTACTTCGACCGGCAAGGCGGTCTTGTGAGGCCGGACCTCGGTGACCTGCTCCATTTCCTCTCGGACATCGACGGTCACAAGAGGGTGTGCGTGCGCGAGGAGGTGCTCAGGAGGGTGGACGCCCATCTCCTGGAACAAGAAGCGAAGGAGCGCTCCCTGGAGCCCCTCCCGCCTCTCACCGCACTGAAGGCCAATCTCTACCCCTACCAGGAGGAGGGGGTCCGGTTCGCCCTGTACAGGAAGGCCGCCTTGATCGGGGACGAGATGGGCCTGGGAAAGACCCTTCAAGGCATCGCCCTGGCCATCCTGAAGAAGGAGCTTTTCGGGTTCAAGCGGGTCCTGGTCGTCACCCTCGCCTCCTTGAAGGAGCAATGGCGGCGGGAGGTGGAGCGGTTCACCGACGAGGACGCGGTGGTGGTGGCGGGAGCGGCAAAGGTCAGGCAGCGCATCTACCGGGAGGACCCTTCCCTGTTCAAGATCACCAACTACGAGGCGGTCCTGAGGGACGGCCTTGCGCTCTCGCGGTTCAAGCCGGACCTGATCATCCTGGACGAGGCCCAGCGCATCAAGAACTTCTCCACCAAGACGGCCGATGCGGTCAAACGCCTGCCCCGCAAGCACGCCCTGGTCCTGACCGGCACCCCGCTCGAGAACCGCCTGGAGGACGTCTACTCCATCGTCCAGTTCCTGGACCCCTACATGCTTTCTCCCCTGTGGGGATTCGCCGCGGACCACTTCCTCTTGAGCCGCCACAAGAAAGACCGGATCATGGGCTACCGCAACCTGGACCTCCTGCACGAAAAGCTCAAGGACATCGTGATGAGGCGGAGGAAGGAGGAGGTCCTCTCCGACCTCCCCGAAGAGATCGTCAACAACTACTACATCGAGCTGACGGAGCAGCAGGCCAAGATCCACAGCGGGTACATGCAGTCGCTGCTGCCCATCCTGAACAAGAAGTTCCTGACCCCCATGGACATGCGCCAGATTCAGGTGCTTCTCCTCAGGATGCGCTCGGTGTGCGACTCCACCTATCTGATCGACCGGCAGACCAACATCTCTCCCAAGCTGGAGGAGCTGGAGAACATCCTGGACGAGCTGGTGGTTCAGGGTCGCCGCAAGGCCGTGGTCTTCAGTGAGTGGACCACCATGACCTACCTGATCGCACGCCGCCTCTCCAGAAAGGGCATTCCGTTCGTGGAGCTGAGCGGCAAGGTCCCCGTGAACAAGCGCCAGGCCCTGATCGACGAGTTCTCCAGCAACCCCGAGTGCAAGGTGTTCCTGTCCACGGACTCGGGCGGCACGGGGCTCAACCTTCAGGCCGCGGACTGTGTCATCAACGTCGAACCGCCCTGGAACCCGGCGCGGCTGAACCAGCGCATAGGACGGGTGAACCGTATCGGGCAGAGCAGCAACAAGGTGAACGTGGTCAACCTGATCGCAAAGAACAGCATCGAGGAAAAGATCCTGGCGGGGATCCAGCTCAAGACCGAGCTCTTTGAAGGGGTCTTCGACGGCGGCGTGGACACGGTGGAGTTCTCCCGCGAGAGGCGGAACGAGATGCTCTACCAGTTGAGAAAGATGATGGGAGAGGAGGTCACCGAAGAGCTCTCCGACCATGAGGCGACACCGGGCGAGAGCATTCCCGAGGACATGCCCCACTACCTCAACCCCCGGGCCATGGCCGGCGACGAGGATGAGGACCGGATACCGGGGTCGGGCGAAGGCGTCGAGGAGTCGGCCCCGGACGGGTCCCCGGCCGAGGCGGCACGGGCGCAAGAGGCCGCTGAAGAGGGAGGCTCGCCATTGGCGGGGCAGCCGGCGGAAAAGGTGGAGGCCGTCCTCAACTCGGGCATGGCCTTCATCAGCGGCCTGATGGAGATGGCTACCGGCCGGAAGCTGGGTGAGGCAAGCGACCGGGAGCGCATGATCCGCCTGGACCCGGAGACCGGCGAGGTCACCATGACGTTCAAGCTGCCCGGATTCTGAGCAAAACCTCGGGCACCGGAACGGGAAACTCCTTCAGAAGCCGGGCTGTGAGAGATCCGCCTCCTGCTCGGCTCAACGTTGGCACAATGGGATGAGCAGCATGAATGTATTCGAGGAATTCAAACAGCTGGTATTGGAATTGGAAAAGCAGGGGGCAAGATATGCCCTGGTTGGAGGAGTCGCAATGGCATTTTACACCGAGCCGCGATTCACCAGGGACATTGACATCCTTGTCGACTCCGATGATTTTAGTATGGTGAAAGAGATTTTGGAGAAGGACGGATATTTCGAATCCGGATTGCCTTGGACATTCCGGAACGTGGACATCGATCTTTATCGATTCTTGAAGGTTGCAGACGAAGAAAATGAAATGCTGATCGATATTCTGGTCGCTAAAGATGAAGAGGTCAGGAGGATCATCCAGAGTGCTGTTGAGGCGGAATCGGAAGAAGGGAAAGTGATGGTTGCGAACAAGGAAGACCTGATCTGGCTCAAGAGGACAAGAGACTCGAAACAGGATCAGGCTGATATTGAGGCGCTTGAAAATGGCAAGAATCGATAGGGTGCTCAAGAAGCTCAGCGATCTTTACGAATTCAATCGAAAGCTGCAGGCTTACGATTTGAAGAAAAAAGTCAACAAGTCGGTCAAGGGGGATGCGGCAAAAGACCGCCGCGCCTCGTAGCTCCCGCATAGGCGCGACCCAAGCGGCCGCGCCGGCCATCCGACTGGTCCAGCCACGGAATGGAGGTTGTGGCCCCCGGACACGGCGCCATTGCGGCCCTGCCGGATCGACGGTCCCTTTCTTGCATCCCTCGAGCAATGATGCCTTTTGATATAACCCTTTAATATCTTTGGTACATTTCCGTACCGCCGCTTGACTTCTCCCCAACCCGCCTTAGATTGAGTGCTTTCGGACGCATGGCGCTCCGGCGGGATTTTCGCGTCCCTTTCACCCATGGAGGTCACGAGCAGGACATGTTCGACGCTTCTTCCTTCGACCGGCTCCGGCAGCGGGTCCTTGCGCTGGAACGCGCCGCCGCGGAGCACGAGAGCACCAGACAGGCCCTCCGTCAGAGCGAGAGCCGTTTTCGCGCCGTCTTCGACCGGGCGGGCATCGGCATGGCCGTGGTGGACCTGGAGGGCCGGATCAGGGAGACCAACCCCGCCCTCCAGGAGATGCTCGGGTACGCCCGGGACGAACTCGAAGGGATGTCCTTCACCGAGTTCACCCACCCGGACGATCTGGAACCGGACCAGGCCCTGGCCCGGGAGCTCTTCGCCGGGAAACGCGACCTCTACGCACAGGAAAAGCGGTACATCACCAGGGACGGACGTCTCCTCTGGGGGAAGCTGACCGCCTCCCTGGTCCGGGACGAGCAGGGCGAACCGGCATTCGCCGTGGGCATGCTGGAGGATTTGACCCCGTACAAGCGGTCCGAGGCCGCCCTTCGCGGGAGCGAGAACCGGCACCGCTCCATCCTGCAGACCGCCATGGACGGGTTCTGGCTCATGGACGACGAGGGCCGGATCCTGGAGGTCAACGAGGCCTATGGCCGGATGAGCGGGTACGGCGAGGCGGAGCTGCGGGAGATGCGCCTCTTCGACCTGAACGCCCAGTCCCCGGCGGTCGCGCGGGCCCGTATGAACGAGGTGAGGACGAGGGGCGAGGGCCGGTTCGAGTCGGTGCACCGTCGAAAGGACGGGAGCCTCTTCGACGTGGAGGTGAGCGTCCAGCACCGGCCGGACCGGGACGGGCGGTTCGTCTGCTTCTTCCGGGACATCTCCGAGCGCAAGCGGGCGGAGCAGCGGATCCGGGAGAGCGAGCAGCGCTTCCGGGAGCTCTTCGACCACATGCGATCCGGGGTCATGATCCTCGACAGCCCGGACGGCGGGCAACGCTTCGTGATCCGGGACATGAACCGGGCCGGCCTGGAGATCGGCCGAAGGCGAAAGGCGGAGGTCCTCGGCCGCGTGGTCGATGAGATGTTCTCCGGGGTCGAGACGATCGGCGCCCTCGAGGTGTTCCGGCGGGTCTGGCGCACGGGCCGTCCCGAGCGCGTCCCCACGGTCCGGTACCGGGACGATCGGCTCGACCTCTGGGTGGAGTACTACGTCTGCAGTCTGCCCTCCGGAGAGCTGGTCGGGATCTTCGAGGACTTCACCGCAGAGAGAAATGCGGAGCGGGACAAGGCGAAGTGGGAGCGGCGCATCCAGCAGGCCCAGAAGATGGAGGCCATCGGGAACCTGGCCGGGGGCGTGGCCCACGACTTCAACAACATCCTCTTTCCCATCATCGGCCTGTCGGAGATGCTCCTGGAGGACCTTCCAGCGGGAGGGGGCGAGTCGGAGAACGTGCGGGAGATCCTGGTCGCGGCCAAGCGGGGCAGCGATCTGGTGAAGCAGATCCACACCTTCAGCCGCCGGAGCGACCAGCCCCTGGCCCCCGTCCAGGTGCAGCAGGTGCTGAAGGAGGTGCTTCGGCTGGGCCGTGCCACCATCCCTTCCCAGATCGAGATCGCGGACGAGATCGACCTGGACTGCAGGCCGGTCCTGGCGGAGCCGACCCAGGTCTACCAGATCGCCATGAACCTGGTCACCAACGCCTACCACGCCATGGAGACCACCGGGGGGAGGATGGTCCTCCGGCTGAGGGAGACCGCGGCCCAGGGCGGGGAAGCGGGCCCAGAGCCGGGACGGAGGTTCGTCGAGCTCACCGTCTCCGACACCGGTCCCGGCATCGATCCGGCGATCCGGGAGAAGATCTTCGAGCCCTACTTCACCACCAAGGAGCCGGGCCAGGGAACCGGGCTGGGCCTTTCCGTGGTCTACGGCATCGTCCGGGACCACGGCGGCGAGGTCCGCGTCTCGAGCGAGCCCGGCCGGGGGGCGACCTTTTGCGTGGCGTTGCCCCTGATGGGGCCCTTCGCCCCCGAGGGGGAGACCGAGGGGACCGGGGAGGACCAGGCCGGGGACGAGCACATCCTGTTCGTGGACGACGAGGAGTCCATCGTCCGGATCGCCAAGCTCATGCTCGAGCGCCTCGGGTACCGCGTGACCACCCGGACCCGCAGCATCGACGCCCTGAACACCTTCAAGGCGGACCCGGGCGCCTACGACCTGCTGATCACGGACATCGCCATGCCCAAGATGACCGGGGACCGCCTGGCCCGGGAGGCCCTCGACATCCGGCCCGAGCTCCCGGTGATCGTCTGCACAGGCTACGGGAAGCGGTCTCGACAGATCCAGGAGCCCGGCGTCCGGGGGACGCTCATCAAGCCCATCACCCGGTCGGAGCTGGCCGGGATGGTCCGCCGGGTGCTGGACCAGGACCCACCGCGCACCCCATGAGAGAGAACCTCGATCCCATGCACAACGTCCTGATCATCGACGACAACAAAACCCTTTGCCGCACGCTCGCCAGGGCGGTCGCCAGGCTCGGCATGAAGGCCTCGTACGAGACGACCCTGCAGGACGGTCTGAGTCGGGCCGCCCGGGCGGATTTCGACGTGGTGTTCCCGGACGTCAAGCTGCCGGACGGAAACGGCCTGGACGGGATCGAGTGTCTTCGTCGGGGATCGTTTCCGCCGGAGGTCATCATCGTCACCGGCCACGGGAGCGAGAACGGTGCGGAGACGGCCATCCGCAGCGGGGCGTGGGACTACATCGAGAAGCGCTCCTCCTTTCAAAACGTGAGGCTCGCCCTGACCCGGGCGATTCAGTACAGGGAGCAGAAACGGGAGAGGCCCCGCAGGGTCGCCCTCAAACGGGAGTCCATCGTCGGCGCCGGCCCCCGGATCACGGACTGCCTGGATCAGGTGGCCCAGGCGGCCG
>CAYUBQ010000128.1:0-6571 GCA_964443135.1 uncultured Desulfobacterales bacterium
AGGTCCTTCATGGCCTCCAGGGGCTCGAGGGTGATGCCGTAGTGCCTCCGCGCCTCCTCCGAATCGGCCATGGGGTCGTGGACCGCCACCTCCACCTCGTAGGACCGGAGCTCCGCCACGATGTCCACCACCCGGGAGTTCCGGAGATCCGCGCAGTCCTCCTTGAAGGTGAGCCCCAGGATCCCCACCCGGGCCCCGCGGATGGACTGCCCGGCCCGGATCATCATCTTGACCGTGTTCTCCGCGATGAACTTCCCCATGTTGTCGTTCACCCGGCGGCCCGCCAGGATCACCTCCGGGTGGTAGCCCACGCTCTCGGCCTTGTAGGTCAGGTAGTACGGATCCACCCCGATGCAGTGCCCCCCCACCAGCCCGGGCCGAAACGGAAGAAAGTTCCACTTGGTGCCCGCCGCCTCCAGCACCTTCATCGTATCGATCCCCAGCCGGTCGAAGATGACGGCCAGCTCGTTCACCAGGGCGATGTTGAGGTCCCGCTGGGTGTTCTCGATCACCTTGGCCGCCTCGGCCTCCCGGATGGTCCCGGCCCGAAAGACCCCGGCCTCCACCACCCGCTCGTAGAGGGAAGCCACCCGCTCCAGCGTCTCCCCGTCGTCCCCGGCCACCACCTTCACGATCCGCGAGAGCGTGTGCTCCCGGTCCCCCGGGTTGATGCGCTCGGGCGAGTAGCCCACGTGAAAGTCCTTCCTCCAGGCCATCCCCGAGGCCTCCTCCAGAATGGGGACGCACACCTCCTCGGTGACCCCGGGGTAGACTGTGGACTCGAAAATGACCACCGCCCCCCGCTTCAAATTCTCCCCCACGCTCCTCGAGGCCGACCGCACCGGCCCCAAATCCGGCTGCCTCGCCCCGTCGATGGGCGTGGGGACCGCCACCACCACGAAGTCCGCCTCCCCCATCCTCCCGGGGTCGGCCGTCACCTCCAGGAGCTTCGCCTCCCGAAGCTCCTCGGGCGGCACCTCGCCCGTGGGGTCCTTCAGCCCCTTCAACGCCTCCACCTTCCGCGGGTCCGCGTCGAACCCCACCGTGGGCATCACCCGCCCGAACGCCGCTGCCAGGGGTAAACCCACATAGCCCAGTCCCACCACGGCCACTGTCTGCTCATTCGTCGATCCGTTCAATGCGCTTCTCCTCCGTAGAAAGGTTCCGCTCCGCATGCGCTTTCCGGCGCCTTCCAGGACCCTGTTCTCGAACCGTCCAAGGAGCCCGCCGGCAGGGGAGGGGTCGTTCGTCCCTCTTCGTTTTCTAGTCGAATTTTTCGCCCCGTACAATAGCAGATCACCCGGCACGCACCCAAAAGACAGGAGATCCGCTTGCTCAAACACCTGCGAGAGCCATCGGCAGCACGCCCCCAGGCCATGAAGGCATTCCGCCGCGTCCTCAGGACCCTCGGAAGGCTCGCGAAGGTCCGTGAGGCGACCCCCGGGGACCTCGAGGAGGCGGCGGCCTGGCTCCACCCGAACCGGCCGAACCTTCCCCTGGCGAGGAGCCCCAGCGTCACGGCCTGGGTCGCCGTCCTCGGAAGACACCTCCTGGGCTTCGTGGAGCTCGCCCGCCGAGGGGAGGGCGCAGAAGAACTCTTTCTCCTCGTCACCGAGATCAACCTCCCGGCGATCCGCCTCTACCGAAAGCTGGGCTTCGAGACCGTGGCCATCCCGGAGCTGGAGGAGATCCTCGACAAGGAGGCCCGGGCAACGGGGCGGCGGAGGACCTGCATGCGGCTCGACCTGCCCTCCGAGCCGTGGCTGACACCCCTGAAAACAAAAGGGCAGCGTCCTTGAATCCGCTGCCCTTTTGACTTTCAGGACCTGGCCCGGGCCGAGGCCTTCCTGGCGAGCCTCCTCCGACCCCTCATTCTCCTCTACCAGACGGACTCGACATGGGGGTATTTCAGGATTCTCCGATCTTTTGTCACAAGCGTTGCGCTCGCTAGCCTGGCCGTCGCCACAATGATGCGGTCCGCAGGGTCCCCGTGGATATCGCCGGGAAGGGAGCATGATTCAAGGGCTACCTCCGGGGTGAGCGCAAAGACATGTATACCGCTTTTGTTGACGGCATAATCAAGCCATTGCCCGGCGCCGATTTTCAGCTCAATGCGTCCCCGGGCCGCCATCATCGCCAGTTCCCAGATCGAAATGGAAGCCACGGCCCTCTGATCCGTTTTCGTCTGTTGGATGAGATCGCGTGCGGCCTTGGAGAGACGTTCCGGTTCGGAGAGAGACCAGAACCACACGTGGGTATCCAGCAAGAGCATCAATCCAACTCCCAGGCCTGATCGTCGACCACAGGTTCGGTCAAATCTCCCCTCGTGCGGCCGAGGCCGGCCAATGCCCCCAATAGAGGGTCTTTTTTCTCGTCGTCATGGATGAAGGTGAGTTTGGCAACGGGTTTTCCGCGTTTGGTGATGACGATCTCTTTGCGAGTCTGTTCTACCTGCCCAAGGAGCTTGAAAAAATTCTTCCTGAACTCCGCTGCGGAGTATTCCATGGAATCACCTCCTTCACTGACGTACATCTTAATGTGTACATCATCGTCCGTCAAGGTGTGGATTTCTCAGTCTCACTGGAACGGCATGAAATGTTACGAGGAGGTCTGCCCTTGAAATCCATCTCTCCCATCCTGCCTGGCGGCGATGTTTGGGATTGCATTCCACACAAAAAGGAGTTAAAAATGGAATGCGATCCAATCATGAGCAGGGAGGCATGCATGGAGGATCTGTTCCGGCTCAGCCAGACCCAATTGGCCGTTTTCAACCGGCCGTACAGACGCTATTTCTTGGGCGCCCATAACCTGAACCAGCGGTTGTGTGTCATCCTCGGGCCCCGCGGCATCGGAAAAACAACGGCCATGGCCCAACATCTCATGGACGTGGCCGCACAGGACAAATTCAGTCAAAAAATCCTGTATGTTCAGGCCGATCATTTCCTGGTCGGATCCAGGAGTCTTTACGAGATCGCCGAACGATTCGTCGATCTTGGCGGAACCACCATTTGCTTTGACGAAATCCATAAGTATTCGCAATGGTCGTTGGAACTCAAGTCCATCACCGACACGTTTCACGATCTGAAGGTGTTGGCGTCGGGCAGTTCCGCGCTGGAGATAACCAAAGGCAGCCACGATCTGAGCCGGAGGGCCGTTCAAATGCGGATGGCAAGCATGTCTTTTCGGGAGTACATCGAGCTGCGTCTCGGCATTTCGATTCCTTCGACCCACCTGACCGATCTTGTCAACGATCATGTGCGCATCGCCCATCAGGTCTCCGACCTTCTGGCGGAGGCACAGTCAAAGCCCCTTGTCTTGTTCAAAGAGTATCTCAGGCATGGCTGCTACCCGTTTTATTTCGAGTCCCGGGAGGAGACCCTGTTTTACCAACTGCTCAATCAGAACCTGCATACCACCATCGAAAGCGACCTCATCGCGGTCCATCCGTCGTTGACCGGCGCCAGCATCAAAAAGATCGGCGTTCTGTTGCGGATGATCGCCTCATCGGCGCCGTTTTTCCCGGATTTCAAACGACTGGCGGTCCTGACGGAGGTCGGAGACCAGCGAACGCTGAAAACCTATTTGAAATACCTGGAGGACTGTTGCCTGGTCAGCGGGCTCAGCCGCACCGGCAAGGGGCTTCGCAGCCTTGAAAAACCCGACAAGATCTATCTGAACAACCCCAACCTGATCCATGCATTCTCGACTCGGCCGAACAGGGGGACCGTCCGGGAAACCTTTTTTTTGAACATGCTCGGTGCCCGGCACACGCTCAAGGCGCCGGACCAGGGCGACTTTTTGGTCGACGACCAATACCTGTTCGAGGTCGGCGGGAAGAACAAGGATTTTTCCCAGATCAGAGGTGTTACCAACAGCTTCCTGGCACTGGACGATATGGAAAAAGGGTTTGGAAACAAAATACCGCTCTGGCTCTTCGGGTTGTTGTACTGAAAGAGCCATTGTCCGACAGGATGACCGGTCCCCGTGTACCCGCCGGCCGGGAAGTGGCTGACCATGGGCAGACGCGGCGGCACAGGGTGCCGCTTCGGCGCCAGCCCGGGAGCAACGGCATGCCCGCCGTCATTGTCGCCAATGTCCGGCCAGCAGCAACCGCCGTGATCGAAGGCCGCCAGAAACCCTTCCGCGACGGCCAGGCGCGGCTTCAAATCGTCCACCGCCATGAGCCGGTTTCGTTCGAGGAAATCGAGCGCCAGCATGTAGAGATCCACGACAGAGCGCAGGTACGATAGGGACTGTTCCGCAGGCCCCCCGTCCTGCCTGCCGTAGCGTAGCTCCCCACAGCAAAGACCAGGTCATCCTGCGTCAAAGGGCGTCGTGTCGCGGCGAAGCCCGCAGGGCGAAGACGGAAGCGGCAGATGAAGACGGGTAAAGCCTGTCGAAAGAGATTTTTCACATTGCGGCAGTCGGTCCACAGGCCGCGGGTATGCTTACACTTCATGGCCGCTGCGTCACCCGGTAGCCGTTTGCCCTTTCGTCCTCGTCGGGGGGGTGGGTTGTGATTCGGCTTCAATCTGCGATCCAGTTTTCAAGTGCTAGACCATCGACTCTTTCAAACTCCCTTGCATTGTTGGTCACCAAAACCATGCCCCGTGATCGTGCCAACCCAGCGATGAGAAGATCATAGGGGCCGATCGGCAACCCTTTCCTCTCGAGCTGCGCCCGGATTGCCGCAGCCTCCATGGCAGCATACCGATCCAGGTCAAGTACGTTGAGGGGGGAGAGAAACTTGGAAAGGGCTTTGTGGGAGCGTTCTTGATCTTGGCTTTTTTCAATGCCGTATTGGAGTTCGAATAGAGTAATCGTGGATATCGCGACATCTTTGGGTTCGTGCCGGCTGAACCGCTCCAGAACCGTTGCCGGGCGGTTTTTGATCAGGTAGATACAAATATTCGTATCCAGCAGGTAGTTCATCAGAGGGCGTCTCTGGTCTGCATGGGAGGTTGATTGCGGCCCTCCTTCATGAAGTCTTCAGGAAATTCGCTCAACGATTCAAATAATGCGTCCCACGTCGTTTCTATCGGCTCAAGAATCACTTGGTTGCCTTTCCTGAATATTTTCACCTCATTGCCCGGCAGTCGGAATGCCTTGGGAAGCCTCACAGCTTGAGAGCTGCCATTTTGAAACAGTTTTGCGGTTTCCATAGCGCCTCCTTTGCATATATTTTTTATATATACACATGCGCATCCCGGATGTCAAATACAAATCCTCGGCAACGTGGTGGGCCGGGGAATTCTAAACAGGAAGACAAGAGACCCGTCTCCGCTCTGCGAGCTTCGCCGCGACACGGTTGCGGAAGGTGGCCTGACAACTATTTCTTTTCAGACGAGTCTTTGGTTGCCGGAAAATGGTTACAGCGTCACGCGGCCGCCGGTGCGCAGCGACTCGAGCACCTTGAACGTCACCCGCGACGTGTCGAAAAGGTCCTCGCCCGGGATGGGCCAGGGGCCGCCCGCTCGCACGGCGTCTAGAAAAGCGCGCACCTCGGCCTTCTGTCCCTTGTCCTGGGCGACGAGCTTCTTTGCCTTCTTCTTTCCCCCGCTGTACAGGGTCAAGGCCCGGAAGTCGTCGATGACCGCCGTGGCCCCGTGGGCGAAGACCTCCACCCTTTCGGGAAGTAGTGCTGGAGCTCGTTGACGAGGCCGTTGCCTCCGGGGCCCGGCTGGGGCCGGCCGCGGAGGTCCTCGGCTTGAGCGCGAGGACCATCATCCGGTGGCGCAAGCAGCAGGGCGGTGAGGACCGCCGCGGAGGTCCTCACAAGGCGCCTCCCCATCGCCTCAGCGCAGCACCTCCCGGTAGACGCCCATGGCCGCCTCGGTCTTTCCCTGCTGCTCGTACAGGGTCGCCAGGATCAACCCCAGCCCCTGGTCCCCCGGGGCCCGCTCCCGCATCTCCCGGTACCGCTCGATGGCCTGGTCCACCTGGCCCAGGCCCTGCTCCAGGCACGCCAGGTGCATGAGGGGCGCCTGGCTCTCGGGCGCAAGGGAGAGCGCCTTCTCGAACTCCTCCCGGGCCTGGTCCGGCTTCTTGTCCATGGCGTAGAGCCTTCCCAGGGTCAGCCGGAGGTCCGGGTTCTCGGGCCGCCTCTCCGCCTGCGCCCGCTTCAGGGCCTCGTCGAGCTTTCCCTGCCGCGCCAGCACCGCGGTCATCCGGTTCAGGGCCGGCGCGTAGTCCGGGTTGGCCACCAGGATGCCCACACGGGCGTCGGCCACGGGCTGTCCGGAGCGGATCATCGTCTTGACGGTGTTTTCCGCGATGAACTTCCCCATGTTGTCGTTGACGCGGCAGCCGGTCAGGATCACTTCCGAGTGGTCCCCCACGGTCTCCGCCTTGTGGGTCAGGTAGTAGGGGTCCACGCCGATGCAGTGGCCGCCCACCAGGCCGGGCCGGAAGGGGAGGAAGATCCAATTGTTCCCGGTGGCGAGGAAAAGGCCTTTTCGGGAAACCTGATTGTGTTCAGCGACCGGGGTCTCAATCCGCCCCTCACCGTGCCAGCGTCCACGTCCGCCAGCCCGGAAGCACGGTGACGTCCGGCTGGAGATCGAAGGTGTCC
>CAYUBQ010000129.1:0-6458 GCA_964443135.1 uncultured Desulfobacterales bacterium
CGAACGATCTCCAGGAAATCCTCTCCGACCGCGGTCTTGGTGATCATCTCCTGGATCCGCCCGATATTCTCCACGTCTTCGACCTTCAGTCTTCTGATGAACACGTTTTCCATACGACGCGGTTCCCTCTCCCGGCCTTCCCCTCAATCGATTCGAATGATCTTGACGTTGTGGTCCACCCAGTCGGGCGGAAGGTAAACCCGGCCGCTGTTTCCGCTCAGCTTCACCTTCTTCTCGATCATCTCCTCCCCGTACACCTCGAACTTCACCTTGCTGCTCACGGCGGGGGTCCTCTCCGGGCTCGGATGCTGTCTTTCGTTTGCCACTTTGTACTCGTTCCGTGTGGGTTGACGTTTCTGCATACCGCCTTCCGTTCCTGCATGGAGGGCGGGATGACTGCAGCCGGCCATTCTCCTGCCCGGTTTCCACACACAATTTAATTACATTCTAGCTACAAAATAACCATAGAGAGCCCCCAACCGTGTGTCAAGAAAAAATCCTGCCGACTTTGACGAAATCCCCGCGAATCTGGTATACCGATATCGTGGGAGCCGCCCGGGCGGCCTCTCGATCGAGGAGGGCGAATCGGATCTTTGAAGACCGCGGACCGGCCATACCTGAACCCCACGGGCATCATCGACAGCGACCATCCCCGTGTGGCGGCCTTTGCCCGCGAGGTCACCTCGGGCTTCGCCGGCACCCCGTCCGAGCAGGCGGTCCGCCTCTACTACGCCGTCCGCGACGGCATCCGCTACACCCCCTACTATCCGTTCTACCGGCCGGAGCACTACCGGGCCAGCGTCGTCCTGGACGCAGGCCGGGGCTACTGCGTGCCCAAGGCGGCGCTTCTGTGCGCCCTGGGGAGGGCCTGCGGCATTCCCACGCGGATCGGCTTCGCCCATGTGCGGAATCACCTCTCCACCCGGCAGCTCCGTGACTACATGGGAACGGACCTGTTCGTCTTTCACGGCTACAACGAGTTCCTCCTGGAGGACCGCTGGGTCAAGGCCACGCCCGCCTTCAACGCCGAGCTGTGCCGGCGTCACCGCGTGGCCCCCCTGGAGTTCGACGGCCGCGAGGATTCCCTGTTTCAACCCTACAACCGGGACCGGCAGCGGTTCATGGAGTACGTGGAGGAGCTGGGAACCTTCGCGGACGTCCCGGTGGAGCGCATCGTGCGCGGTTGGGAGGAGGCGTACGGCCGGGAGAGGGTCAGGGGCTGGATCGAGGAGTTCGAGCGGACCGGCGGCCTCTCCCCCAATCGATTCCACGAGGAAGAGGTGATCCTGGACTGACCGGGTTCGACCGGGTCACGTCCCCTTACGGAACCCGCCCTCGAGGATCGCAGACCGGCACGGCCTACGGAGCGGGAGCGGTCTCGGGCCGCCCTCGTCGCCGCTCTACCCGCAGTGCCTCCGGCACTACCTTCGCGGGGGCCCTCAGGCCCGGCAGCCCTTTTTCAAGGCCTCCTCGTTCGCCCGTGCAATCCGCTCCAGAAACCGGGCCCACCAGCCCTTCGGTTTCCGGTTTCCCTGCTCGTCCACCTTCCCCTCCGCCATCAACCGCCCTCCCCTCCGTTTGTCCCCAGCTCGAGCTCCAGAAACGACGTCCCTTCGACCGGGTTGAATCGATAAGGCGGGATCTCACCAAACCCGAGAGAGGCGTAAAGCCTCCTGGCCGACGCCATGGCCGGAAGGGTGTCCAGGCGCATGCGAACGTACCCGGCCGCACGCGCCCGTTCGATCACCGCCTCGCACAGGGCCCGTCCCAGGCCCAGGCCGCGAAACCCGGGGCGGATGTAGAGCCGCTTCATCTCGCAGATCCTTCCCTCGAACGCCCGCAGGGCGACGCATCCCGCCGCCCCTCCTTTCACCACCGCGAGGAGGAGGCATCCCCCGGGAGGTGCGTACCCCCCGGGAAGCCCGGCCATCTCGTCCTCGAAGCGCTGGAACGCGAGATCCACTCCCAGGGACCCTGCGTACTCCCGAAAGAGCACCACGGCCTTCTCCAGGGTCGCCCCTGCGTGGGCCTCCACGATCCCTTCCGGGGGGACACCTCTGAATCCTTTACCATTCATGAGCCGGGAGATGAAAAAAGGAAACAAAACACCGAACGAGAACTCTTCCGCCACGGCCGGAGCCATGAGGCCGACGGAACTCACTCGGGTCGGGGCGGTTGAACGAGACGGGGCGTCACCCAGACCTCGAGCCGCGTGCTCAACGTCCCCTTGTTGATGCTGATGATGCAGTCCCGATCCGGCTTTTCGTACACCAGGAGGTAGACTCCGTACTTGAAGTAGCTTCTCAGCTTCCAGCCGTCCCTGGGCATGTTCTCCATGAAGAAGTCGAACAGGGACACCGGGTCGACCCAGCCCTTGAAGCAGATCCGGCCGGCCTTCAGGTTGGTGGTCTCGAACAGGAGGGAGGCGTCCGGGTCGAGCTTCATCTCCCGGGGGATCGGAATGTCCGCAAAATCATAGTAGTTGCTCGGACGAACCTGCCCGGTCTGCCCCTCCGCCGGAGGCGACGCGGGCTCGGGGGCAGGGGCGACATCCGACGTCCCCCCGTACTTCGGGGAGCAGGAAGTCGCCAGAAAAACCGTCAGCGCCATCAATCCCAGGAACCGTTTCATGACCACCCCTTCTGCTCGCCTGCACGCAACCGATCCGGACGGCCTCCACCTTGACGGTGTCGCAAACAGCCCCCAGCCTCGAGATCTGCCACGGAATATCCATACCTCATAGCGGTCCCCGCGGCGGGTGAGCGGATTTTCGCGAATCCGTCAACCTTGAAAACCTAGGGGGAACGCCTGCTCGTGTCAAGAGGAAACCCGGAGCCGGCCATCTCCCCCCTTGTGGTTTCGCCGGTCAGCTGATAAGGCTGGAGCCGGCCCATCCAGGAGATGGGGCTGAACATCTCAACCGACCCGGGAGAAGACGCTCATGGCAACCGAAGGAAAGACGTTCCAGGGAGAGACCATCCGCCTGGACAACGAGGAGTACGCGAACTGCACCTTTGTCGACTGCGACCTGCAGTACGGAGGGGCGGGGTTCGTGGGGTTCAGCAACTGCAAGTTCGACCGCTGCCGCTGGTCCTTCGTGGATGCGGCCTCCAACACCCTCCGCTTCATGGCGAGCCTCTATCACGGCCTCGGAGAGGGAGGGCGCAACCTGATGGAGGACCTCTTCAACAGCATCCGGCAGAACCCACCCCCGGGCATGGGACCCCAGGCGGATCCGGACATCCCGCCGGAGTAAACGAACGCTCCGCCGAGCTCACGGGATCCGTCCGGGGCCGGGGTTACGTTCCCTCGCCCCCGCCGGCCTCTCGATCGAAGAGAAGCTCCCGGAACACGATGTAGCGCCGCATCTCGTCCAGGTCGAACACGACGTGGGGGGCCTTCAGGAAGTCCCCCACGCCTCCGGCCGGGAGCTCCAGATCGACGCGCCACGTGCCGTCCGCGTTGAACCGCTCCAGACTCTCCGGGTCCTCCAGAGCCTCCTCCGGGAGGTACTGAACGCAGTACTGCCGGGGCATGTCGTAGTAGAGGACCGGTGTGTCCAGGAAGCCCTCGTAACCGCAGGCTTCACAACGGAAGGTGTTGAGGTCGCCGGACAGGAGGGCCTCCCGCAGGTCCGGCTCTGCGTCCGCGCCCACGGCGTCGCAGAGGGAGGCGGTCCGGCGGCGGCCGCAGCCGGGGCAGTCCAGTTCGATGTCGCTGACACGTGTCATGGGGATCCTTTCGATCAGGGGTTCCCGATCCCGGGCGTCCCGTTTCGCCCGGGTCCCGTCTTGTGGTTCCTGTATACGCTCTGAAGCCGCTCGATTCAAGGCCGAATCCGAGAATACAGGCTCCCCCCCATTGGGTTTCCGTTCCCATCCAGATTAATGTTTCCCCATGAACACCGTTGCAATGAAAAGGAGGAAAACCATGGGTCGAGTGGACAACAAGGTCGCCCTGGTGACAGGCGGGGCGAGGGGCATCGGGAAGGCCGCATGCAGCATCCTGGCCGAGGAAGGCGCCAAGGTGGCCGTCACGGACATCATCGAAGAGGAAGGCCGGCAGGTGGCCGAGGAGATCCGAAAGGACGGAGGGACCGCGGACTACTGGCACCTGGACACCAGCCGCGAGCCGGAGGTGCAGAGCGTCATCGACGAGGTGGCCGAGGCCTTCGGGGGCCTGCACGTCCTGGTGAACAACGCGGGAATCTCCGGCACCAACGAGCCCACGGACCGGATCGAAGAGAAAGATTGGCAGTGGGTCATGGATGTGAACGTCAAGGGCGTGTTTCTCTGCACCAAGCACGCCATCCCCCACATGAGGAAGGCCGGACAGGGCAGCATCATCAACCTGTCCTCGATCTACGGGATCATCAGCGCCCCGGACCTGCCCGCCTACCACGCCTCCAAGGGTGCGGTCCGGCTCATGTCCAAGACCGACGCGCTGCTCTACGCCGGGGAGAACATCCGGGTCAACTCGGTCCATCCGGGCTACATCTGGACCCCCCTGGTCGAGGAGCTGGGCGAGCGGTCCGAGCAGGGGGTGGAGGCGTTTCGGGAGGAGCTGGCGAGCCTCCACCCGGTGGGCCACGTGGGAGAACCCGAGGACGTCGCCTATGGGATCCTCTACCTGGCGTCGGACGAGTCCGGGTTCGTCACCGGCAGCGAGCTGGTGATCGACGGTGGGTACACGGCCAGGTAAGGATCTCCCTTGGAGAGGAGGCGGGCTGGATCGACACGTGAACGCCCGGAGCATCTTCCTCTCCCTGGAGGCACTCCGATAACCGGTTTTGTCCATTCCGGTCTTCCGGTTACAGGTTATTCCTCGAACCTGAAGGCGATGGTCTCAGGAAACAGCTCTTTCAGGGCGAAATCCTTCCCTTCGGGCGCCAAGGGCTCAATAGAGGTAGCCTAAGAGGAACAAGGGCAACCGGCCTCTCTCGGGCACAGGACGATGGGCAAACAAGAGTTTGCGGTCGATGTGGATGCCTTTGAACTGTTGCCGGCCCTTGCCCGGGCCACCGATTTCAACGGCAAGTTTCCCGCGAGCGTCTTCGATCAGATAGTCCGGCGTCTTGGCGCCGCGTGTGCTCTTCAAATAGCGAAATTGGATACCGGCCTGCTTCATGGTCTCCACGAAGTAATCCTCGCGCAGGCCCCCCACAGCGTCATCAAAATCCCTGTACAGCAGGCGGTTGGGCGGGGTCATGAGGATCTTCGGTTCACGAAGGACATTCGTTCCCGCTGGGAACACCTGGTGCAGGATGAACGCCTTTTCGAGACAGCCGACATACTGCTGTGCCTTGTATTTGGTGATGCCTAGATTTCGGGACAAACTCGAGTAGTTGATACCGTCGATCGCCGATCGACCCACAAACCGAATCAGGCGCCGGATGGACTCGAGCTCGTTTACCATCAGTCTTTCAACCGAAGGGATGTCATGAGAGATGACCTTTTCGAGGATGCGCTCGAGGAGAACGAACGGCTCCGGTTCTTCCAAAGAGAAGGGAAGCATGCCTCCTCGCAGATATTCTTCAAAGTGTCTCCCGGCACGTAGATGGTCCGGCTGCCAGTGTCCTCCAGCAATCTGCTCCATCTCGATGACAGGGAGGGAGAGGCTTTGCGTGAACGTCAGATATTCCCGAAAGGAGAAACCATAGATATGGAGCAGCCGCACGCGGCGGGAAAGATCGTGGGCGGAAGCCTGCATAGCCAAAGAGACGGAGCTCGAGAACAGGATACGGAGATCTGTGAAGTCATACAGCTGTTTCAGCAGGGCTGTGGAGTTCGGGAGGAAGTGGACTTCATCCAGGAGGAATGTCCGGAACCCGTAATGCAGATTCAACTTTCGGATCAGATCCCAAGCGTCGTCTCCCGGATCCAGTGTGTCTGCAGAGAGATAGAATGCATCGTTTTGCTCGAGGGCGTACTGCCTGAGCAACACCGTTTTGCCGGTTCCGCGGGCACCCACGATGCCGGTGAAGTGTCTGCCCCTGTCTCTAAGCAATTCTCGAAACAGAAACCGCCTGCGCTCATACTTCCGGCCATCCTGTTTGGCAAGATCGTGTAGCTCCAGCAGTCGATGAATGCTCATGGATGCCCACCTTTTGAAAACCCATGAAACAGAATGATATTCATTTTGTCAAATGATTTGCCAAAATGCAGGTCTAGCTGGGCGACTTTTTCTGGCGGCGTGGAGGGCGGGGTTTCATTTTCAGGTGGGGATATTTGGGTTGATTCCTAGTGATTTCAGATGAATGCAGGTCCGTTGGCTTGTAAGACCCCACGCGCTGTTTCCTGGCGGAAAGGTACCCTTTGTGTATGGTCAGCGAGGGGCACCGCCTTTTCGCCACAGCGAAAGGGTACAACAAATCGGCCAGAGCCGGTTCTCAGGCTGTACCGGAGTTCCTTTCTGCCGATGAACGGTTGTAGATCAACCGGGACTTTACCGTGAAAATA
>CAYUBQ010000130.1:0-4422 GCA_964443135.1 uncultured Desulfobacterales bacterium
AGCGGCCCCACGACGAATCCGTAGAGTTGGTGCATCTTCTTCCCTCCTGATCGTGCAGTCGGTGCTAAAAATCCTCCACGCCGGCGACGATGCGGAAGCAGGTTCCTTCCCGGATGCCCCGGATGAGGACCTTGTCCCCCTCCGGGTCGAAGATGGGGTCCCAGGCTCGCTCGAACGTCTCCCCGTACTCCTTGCCGTCCAGGACGATCGAGAACCGGCCGTCCCGTTCGGCCCGGACCGCGGCGTGAGGGCCGCCCGGACTGAAAGAGATGGGATAAACCATATCGTATCGGCCCGGCCACGGACGGTCGTCCACGATCACGGTCCAGTCGCCGTCCTCCTTTCCCAGCGCCCCGACGTGGCGACCGTCGGGGCTCACCGCCAGGTCCGTCACCACGCTGAAGCGGCTCTTCCAGGGCCGGTCGTTGACCGCCACGGTAAACCGGCCGTACGACGGAGCGGCGATGGCGGCAAGCGTCGTCCCGGTCTCGTCGAAGACCTGGTGCCACAGCTGGCTGTACCGGGCCGGCCAGACCAGGGTGCCGTTCTCGGCCAGGCCCCACTTGCCGCCGCTTCGCACCGGGGCCACCACCGCGCCGCTCTTCGGATGAAAGGCCGGCTCCCAGACCGAGGCGTAAGACTGGTCCCAGGGCGTGCCGTCCACCACGACGGTGTAGTCGTACAGGCTCTGGCGGCTCTGCGCGGCGACCCGCCGCCCTTCCGGGTCGAACACCGGGCTCCAGACATTCACGAAGTTCCGGTCCCAGGCCTTGGCGTCCACGGCAATGGAGTAGCACCCCTTCTGGAACGCCTCGATGTCGGCCGCACCCATGGGCACGGTCTGCACCACCGCCGCCGAGTGGAGACCGTCGGCGCTGAGGGCGAAGTTGCTGGCGTTGTCGAACAGCTCCGGCCACGGGACGCCGTCCACGGCCACGCCGTAGCTCATCTCCTGCTGGACGGCTGCGCCGATCCGGTCACCCGAGCGGGAGAAGGAGAGGTTCCAGACGAAGCCGAAGGTGGTCTCCCACGGGACCCCCTCCACGGCCACCGTCCACTCCATGTCCCGGCTCACGACGGCCGTCATGCGGCCGTCCGGCGAGAAGCGGAGGCTCCAGATCTTCTCGTAGGTCTCCTCCAGGAGCTCTCCGTTCACGCAGAGGCCGAACTCCGCGTCCCCCAGGTTGACGACAACCGCCAGCCTTTCGCCGTCCGGGCTTGCCACCGGCTCCTCCATCCAGACGACATCGCTGGTACAGGCCGCGGCTTCCTGGATCCGCCGCTTTCCCGGCTGCCAATCCCAGGAGCTTTGTCCTCTCATCCCCGGCTCCTTTTCCGCAATGTGGTTCGTGATCTGGTTTCGTCCCGGCATGGCCCGACTGAAGGAGGAAGAGTCCTGGGAGGAAGAGGGTGCGCTCGAGCGTTCACATTCGGTCCCGCTTTCGCTTCAGAATGCAACCAACGTGTCGCAATCGATTCCCTATCGGGCTGATGGGTAACTTACCATAGACCAGACTGCATGGATTCGTCAAGATCGAGTTGTCCCCGCGGTCCGGAGACGGAGCAGGTTCCGCCTTGCACCCGTGGGACGATCGTTGTACATTGAGCGTCCGGTCCACAGGCCGGACCCGGCGGGTCGAAGCCCCCTCGCCGGGCCCGTTCTCACATCCCCTTTCGGGCCGAGGAGAGCCGAAGCGCATGCCTGAGCCCAACGTCCTGATCGTCGGAGCCGGGGTGGCCGGCCTGACCGCCGCCCTGGAGCTTTCCAGGTTCGGCGTTCGTTCGACCGTCGTGGAGTCCGCGCCTTTTGCCGGCGGGTATGCCGTCGGATTCTCCTGCAAGGCGACCTCCGCCTGCGTACGATGCGGTGCCTGCCTGGCCGAGGACCGCCTCGAAAACGCCGTCCAGACCCCGGAGATCCGTCTCCTTCCCTCCAGCCGCCTGCTGGAGCTGAGCCGAACCAACGGCTCCTTCTCCGGCGCCGTCCTTCGATCCCCCCGGTTCGTCGATCCCGACCGGTGCACGGGGTGCGGCCGGTGCCTCGACGCCTGTCCCGAAGGGGCCGTACAGAGAGCCCCCTCCCCGTTCAACCGGCCGCCCGTGGCCGTGGATCCCGGACGGTGCACCCGGATCACCGGCGGAGACTGCAGGGCCTGCATGGAGGCATGCCCCGAGTTTGCCCTGTCGTTCGAGCGGCACGAGGAGCGTCTCGCCCTCGAGCCGGACGCCGTCATCCTGGCCTCCGGGTTTCGAGCGTTCGACCCCAGGGACAAACCTTACGGGTACGGCGAGCTCGAGGACGTGATCACCAACCTGGACCTGGAGCGGATGCTCCGGGAACGGGGAAGCCCGATCCGGCCCTCGGACGGCTCCCCGCCGCGCAGCGTCGCCTTTGTCCAGTGCGTGGGCAGCCGGGACGAGCGGCTCGGCCACCTCTGGTGCTCCCGGGTCTGCTGCGGCTCGGCCCTCCGCATCGCCCGGCGGCTCCGGTTCCAGGCGCCGGAGCTGGAGGTCACCGTCTTCTACATCGACATCCAGACCTTCGGGCGGGACTTCGAGGCCGCCTGGAAGGAGCTCCAGGGGGCGTTCCGGTTCATTCGGGCGATCCCCGCGGACGCCGTGCTCACCGGAGACCGTCGCGTGCGCGTGGGCTACTTCGACTCCGAGACCGGCTCGCCGGACGTCCTGGACGTGGACCTGCTGGTGCTCTCCGTGGGTCTGACGCCCGGCCGGGACCTGGCCGAGACGACCGGTCTCCTGGGGCTCGGGCGAGGCGCGGACGGCTTCACGGCCCTCGACGCTTCCGAGGAGCCCCGGCCCGAGGGCGTAACGGCCGCAGGAACGGTCCTGGGACCCATGGGCATCCTGGACGCGGCCAAGAGCGGGAAGGCTTCCGCGTGGCGGACCCTCGAGCATTTGGGCATGGCCTGACAACGGATGAAGGATCGGGACCCGGTGACCGGGCTCGACCGAGGGAGGGGCGGACGAGGTGAAGGGCGAAGCGGGGTTCGACATCCTGATCCTTGGAGACGAGGCCGCCGGCTCCGGCGTCGCGGGGGCATTGAGGGAAAAAGGGCTCCGCGTGGCCCGGGCCGACGTCCCCGGCCTTTCCGGTCTCTCGGGCTGCTTCGGCACCTACGAGGCCCGGCTTCGGAAGGAGAAGGGGCGGCAGCCCAGCCGCGTCCGGGGCGGGATCGTGGTCCAGGACGGAAGACGCGAGGCCGACCTCGAGTTCCTCGGCCTCGAGCCCGGGGATCGGGTGGTCACGCTCTCCACATTTTTGGAGGCCCTGCCCGGCCTACCGCTTTTCGAGAAGGAGGGCCGTGCCCCCCTGGCCGTGTTCCTGCTGGGGCTCTCCGGGGAGAGCAGCCCGGGGACCACCCGGGAGGCCCTCGCCGCCGCCGGCGTCCTCCTGGAAGATCTGGGCTGGCGCGCGGCCCTGCTCTACGGGAACCTCAAGGTGAGCGGGGCCGGCCTGGAGGCCGCCGTGCGGGAGGCCCGTCGAAAGGGGGCCCTGCTCCTGCGGTTCTCCGGCGACCGCCCCACCTTCGTGCAGGACGGCGAGGGGCGGCTCGCCGTCGACTGCCTGGACGAGGCCGGCCGCACCCGCCTGACTCTCCACCCCGACTGGATCGTGGTGGACGACCCCCTGCAGGCCGGCCCCCTCGACCGGGAGCGGGCGGAGCGGGTGGGGGCCGAGCCCGGGCCGGACGGGTTCCTCCCGTCCGACAACGTCTACCGCTTCGGCCTGGAGACGAACCGCCGGGGGATTCTCGCCCTTCTCCCCGGCGCCGACCCCCTGGGCCGGGAGACCCTGGAGGACGACCTGGCCGCCGCCGCGCTGGAGATGCGGGCGCTCGAGCGGTTCGAGTCCCTGGAGCCGGACCGGGCCGCCGTCATCGACCCCGGCCTCTGCGCCCGATGCCTCACCTGCTACCGCTCCTGCCCTCACGGGGCCGTGGCGCTCGGGGAGCGGGTGGAGATCGTATCCCGGGCCTGCTTCGCCTGCGGGGTCTGCGAAGGCGCTTGCCCGGCCCGGGCCATCGAGCTCCGGGGACCGAACCGGGGGGAAGGACCCGGCGAAGCCCTCCCGGACCCCGCACGGCCGCGGATCCGTCCCGGGGAGCTGGTGGTGTTCGGGTGCCGCAGGAGCGCGGAGCGGGCCCGGAAGCTATGCGAACACCTGGGCGGAGAGCTGCCTTCGGACCTGCTGTTCTTCCCGGTGGACTGCGCCGGGTGCATCTCGCGGCAGATGATCATGGACGCCCTGCTCGAGGGGGCCTCCGGCGTCCTGGTGCTCGCCTGCCATCCCGGAAACTGCCACGCCGAGCGGGGCAACCTCGAGGCCCGTTCGCGGGTCGAGGCCGTCCGGCGGTTTCTCCAGGAGGCGGGGATGGCCCCCGGGCGGGTGGGTTTCCACAC
>CAYUBQ010000130.1:4522-6442 GCA_964443135.1 uncultured Desulfobacterales bacterium
CTGAACCCGGGCGGGTTCCAGGCTCCCGACCTCCTCCAGGACACCTGCATGACCTGCGGGTACTGCGCCTCCGCCTGTCCGGTGTCCGGTGTGGACGGGTTCGACCCGCGCAAGCTGGTTCGCATGGTGAACCTGGGTCTCGAGCGGGAGGTCGTGGACGCCCGCTGGCCCTGGATCTGCACCATGTGCAGCCGCTGCGAGGCCGAGTGCCCCATGGGAATCTCCATCGCCGCGCTCGTCCGGGAGGTCCGCTCCCGCCGGGACCGGGATCGGGTCCCCGGCGTCCTCCACAAGGGCGTGGAGGCGGCCCTGGAGACGGGCAACAACCTGCGCCTCCCCAAGGAGGACTTCGTGTTCATCCTGGAGGACGTGGCCGAGGAGCTCGCCGAGGAGCCGGGGTTCTCGGGCTTCCGGGTCCCCGTGGACAAGGAGGTCGCGAACATCCTGGTCACGGTCCACAACAAGCTCGTGAACACCCAGACCGAGGACCTGGTCCACTGGTGGAAGATCTTCCACGCCGCCGGGGAGGACTGGACCGTCCCTTCGGAACGCTGGGAGGGGTGCACCTGGGGCATGTTCACCGGGGACGACGAGGCGGTGCGCCTCATGAGCGGGAGCATTGCGGAGCAGATGGAGCGCCTCGGGGCCCGCAACCTCCTGTGGCCCGAATGAGGCCACGCCTACCTGGGGGCCCGGTTGGGCCTCGAGACCTGGCACGCGGACGCCCTCCGAGGGTTCGGCACGGTGACGGTCTTCGACCTCCTGCTCCGCTACCTCGAGGAAGGGCGGATCACCGTGGACCCCAAGCGGTTTCCCATGAGGGCCACCTACCACGACCCCTGCAACTACGGCCGCAAGTCCGAGGCCCTCTTCGGCCACGCCTTCTACGAGGAGCCCCGGCGGATCATGGACCGCCTCTTCGACGACTGGGTCGACATGCAGCCGAGCCGCGACCACCAGATCTGCTGCGGGGGCGGGGGCGGGGCCCTGCTCACCGGCTACGAGGACGAGCGGATCCTGTACGGGAAAAGGAAGATGGAGCGCATCCTGGCCACCGGGGCCGAGCTCGTCGTCGTACCCTGCCACAGCTGCCACGGCCAGCTGGGCGGCATGGTCCGCGAGATGGGACTGGAGAACCTCCGGGTCAAGTACCTCTGGGAGGTGGTGGCGGACGCCCTGGTCGTGGAGGAGGGCTGACAGGACGCAAAAGGATCTGGACACCCCCCCCGCCCCTTGGCTATAAGAAGGGGCTGATGCGGGAGGTCTGCACCACCGCTGCGTCGGAACCGGGAACGGCTTTCGAGCCTGGCAGGGTCCAAATTCAGAGAAGGAGAGCGTCATGGACATTCGAGTCAACCGGGTCGGCCCGGATCAGATGAAGCCCAAGCCGGCCGACGAGTCCAACCTCGGGTTCGGGGACCTGTTCACGGACCACATGTTCCTCATGAACCACGAGAAAGAACGGGGGTGGTTCGACCCCCGTATCGTTCCCTACGGGAACCTCGAGTTCGACCCGGCGGCCATGGGCCTCCACTACGGCCAGGAGATCTTCGAGGGGCTCAAGGCCTACCGCGGCCGGGACGACCGGCTCTACCTGTTCCGCGCGCCCGACAACTTCAAGCGCATGAACCGGTCCGCCGCCCGAATCTGCATGCCCGAGCTCGACGTGGACCGGGCCATGGAGGCGCTGGAGAAGCTCATCCTGCTGGACCGGGACTGGGTGCCGGGAAGCCCGGGGACCTCCCTCTACATCCGGCCCACCATGATCGCCACGGACCCCTTTCTGGGCGTGCGTCCCAGCCACACCTACGTCTTCTACATCATCATCGGGCCGGTGGGCGCCTACTACAAGGAGGGCCTCAACCCGGTGAAGATCTACGTGGAGGACAAGTACATCCGCGCGGCGGTCGGCGGGATCGG
>CAYUBQ010000131.1:0-6424 GCA_964443135.1 uncultured Desulfobacterales bacterium
TGAGCGAGACCACCGGACCGGGCTGCGTCCACCTGGGCATGGAGAACCTGCACAAGGTGGGGGCCATCGGCGTACCGGGCTTCGACTGGGAGTGCAAGATCGTGGACCCCGAGCTCCGGGAGGTGCCCCGAGGGGAGCCCGGTGAGCTCATGGTCAAGGGACCGTGCGTGATGAAGGAGTACTACAAGAACCCCGAGGCCACGCAGAGCACGCTGTTCGACGGCTGGCTCCTGACCGGCGACATGGCGCGCCTGGACGAGGACGGGTTCATCTGGCTGGTGGACCGGAAGAAGGACGTGATCATCACGGGCGGCGAGAACATCTTCCCCGTGGAGATCGAGGACTTTCTCATGGACAACGCCAAGATCCAGGACGCGGCCGTCATCGGGATCCCGGACGAGCGGCTGGGGGAGATCACCGCCGCCATCATCAAGGTCAAACCGGGGAAGGAGCTGACCGAGGAGGAGGTTTTGCAGTACTGTGAGGGACTGCCGAAGTACAAGCGCCCCAGGAGGGTCTTCTTCGACGAGGTGCCTCGAAACCCCACGGGAAAGATCGAAAAACCCAAGCTTCGAAAGAAGTATGCAGGCAGGGCCGAGAGCTTCAAGCTCTGAGCCGGGAACCATCCGACCGTTCGACCTGCACGGGAGCGTGCAGGAGCCGGCGGCCGGGAAAACCAATAACACGCAGGGGGACAACATGCACAAGCTACTGACCGACTCTCCAGGGAAAGAGATGCTGCTGCTGGGCAACGAGGCCGTTGCCCGCGGAGCCCTGGAAGCGGGCCTCTCGTTTGCCACGTGCTATCCGGGGACGCCCTCTTCCGAGATTCCCCTACAGTTCTTCCAGATCAGCCAGGAGACCGACCTCTACTTCGAGTACTCCACCAACGAGAAGGTCGCGCTCGAGGTGGGTGCGGGTGCGGCGGCCTGCGGGCTGCGCACCATGGTCACCATGAAGCACGTGGGTATGAACGTGGCGGCGGATCCCCTCATGACCCTGGCCTACGTGGGGGTCAAGGGCGGCATGGTGATCGTCAACGCGGACGACCCGTTCATGTTCTCCAGTCAGAACGAGCAGGACAACCGCTTCTACGCCCGGCTCTCGGGCCTGCCCATGCTCGAGCCCACCAGTACCCAGGAGATGAAGGACATGACCATCGCGGCCTTCGAACTCTCCGAGGAGCTGGAGTTGCCGGTCATCCTGCGCACCACCACCAGGCTGAACCATGTCCGGGGCGCCGTGAAGCTCGGAGAGCTCGAGACGATCCGGACCAAGGGCGAGTTCCAGAAGAACCCCTTCCACTTCGTGACCGTGCCCGCGGTCTCCCGGAACCTCCACAAGCTGCTTCTCGAAAAGCACGGGAAGGCCCTGGCCAGGTCGGAGAGCTGGCCCGAGAACCGGATCACGGGCAGCGGCCGGTGGGGCGTGGTGGCCAACGGCGTGAGCGTGAACTACGCGGCGGACGCCATCCGCGACCTGGGCATCGAGGACAAGGTCCGCTTCATGCAGGTGGGCATGTCCTGGCCGCTTCCCAAAGATATGATCCTGGGGTTCCTGAAGGAGGTAGACAAGGTCCTGGTGGTGGAGGAGCTGGAACCGGTCATGGAAACCGACATCAAGGCCATTGCCCAGGAGAACGGCATCACCCTCCCCATCCGGGGTAAGGGGGTGGGGGGGCTCTCCAAGCTCTACGAGTACGACCCGGGCATGGTGCGGAAGGCCGTGGCGGACTACTTCGGTGCGGAGTACAAGGGGCCTGCCCCGGTGGACCTCTCGGATCTCCCGCAGCTTCCGGCCCGCCCGCCCAACCTCTGCGCCGGTTGCCCCCACCGCGCCACCTACTACGCGGTGAAGAAGGCCTACGGGCCGGACGCCATCCACCCCACGGACATCGGCTGCTACACCCTGGGGCTGCTCCCGCCCATCTCCATGGCGGATTACCTCATCTGCATGGGCTCCTCGGTGAGCTCCTCCTGCGGGTTCTCCCGCGCGAGCGACCAGAAGGTCGTCTCCTTCATCGGGGACTCCACCTTCTTCCACTCGGGCATCACGGGTCTGGTGGATGCGGTTCACAACGACCACAAGTTCACCCTGGTGATCCTGGACAACGGCACCACGGCCATGACCGGCCACCAGCCCCACCCGGGAGTGAACGCAGAGGCCATGGGCGTGCAGCGGACACGCGTGTCCATCGAGGAGGTGGTTCGGGGCTGCGGCGTCAAGGACGTCCACGTGGTGAAACCGTTCAAGGTGAACAAGACCATCGAGGCCATGCAGGCGTCCAAGGACTACGACGGGGTCTCCGTGGTCGTCTCCGAGGAGCTCTGTCCGCTCTTCGCCAGGGCGACCGGGCAGATGCGCAAGACCAAGCCCTTCCGGGTGAACTACGACAAGTGCAAGAACCACCGGGACTGCATCAACTACCTGGCCTGTCCGGCCATGTCTCTGGAGGAGGAGAAGGTCGTGATCAACAGCAGTCTCTGTACCGGATGCGCGGTCTGCGCTCAGGTCTGCCCGGAGAACGCCATCCTTCCGGTGAAGGACTAGGCCCGGCCGGACGCGAACGAGAGCGAACGTCATCCGTTGACCGTTTTTCGCAGCGAGGAGATCAAATGGACACAAAGAGATGTGTATTCGTCGGTGTCGGTGGGCAGGGCAACCTGCTGGCGTCTCGTCTCCTGGGCGAAGCCGCGCTGGCCGCCGGCCTGCCTGCCGTCGTGAGCGAGATCCACGGCATGGCCCAGCGGGGAGGCGTGGTGGAGTCGGCCGTCCTGATGGGAGACGTCACGAGCCCCATCGTATCCAACGGGGAGGCCGACGTGCTGGTGGGCTTCGAGCCCCTGGAGACCCTCCGTACCCTGGGGAGGTGCCGCAGGGAGACCCTGGTCATCACGAACCTGCAGCCGCTGCCGCCCTTCACCGTCTCGGTCGGCCAGGGGACCTACCCCGCCGTGGACGAGATGATGGACCTGATGTCCGCCAAGGTGAACCGGGTCATCACCCTCCGGGGAAACGACCTGGCCGAGGAGGCGGGAAACCCCCTGAGTCTCAACATGGTCATGCTCGGCGCCCTGATCGGATCGGGCGCCGTGGCTGTCACCGCGGACGGGATGAAAGAGACCATCTCCACCTCCACCAAAAAGGCCTTTCTGGACTCCAATCTGAAGGCGTTCGACCTGGGCATGGAGAGCGCAGCCTAGGAAGCGCGGTGGATGCGGGTTCGGAGCCTGCCGGACGGCCGGGTGACCGGCCGGCAGGCCGAATCGGAGAGGCGGGTGTCGGATGCAAGGTCCGACCCCGCCTTTCGTGCTTCATCCCTCAGCGGGCGGCGATGTGGATTCGGCTCTTTCGAACCGCCCGCTTCAGGATGCGGAGGATGTCGCCTTCCAGGTCGTCCCACGAGGCTTGGGTGGTCTTTTGAATGCGAACCTCTTTCGGCTTGATGCGAACCCGTGCCACTCCCGGCACCGCCAGGAGCTCCTGAACGGTCCGGGCCCCGATCGTGCCGAGCCTTGCCGCCAGGTCCCCCGGGTCCACATCGAGCGGGGGTGCAAACACCTCCACGCGTGGTTTTGTGATCGCATGGGACGTCAGGTAGGAGCGGTTTTCCGCATTGGGGTGGAGATAGATCCGAATGTCTTCGTCTTCCATGGGTGTTCTCCGGCCGTTCCGGCCGTCCACGGCTTCTGCGGTTCCATCAATATGGGGTCTCGCCGGGGGGGTGTCAAGCAGCCGTGTTTCGCGGGGCATTCTCTCCACCGGGTGGAAGGCGGATCCGGGAGGGCAAGATCACCGGGCTCCAACGGCGGACGTGAGGCGGGCCGCTCGCCGCAGTGAACACGAAGAGCAGGGAGGTTGTGATGACCGAAGAGCAGAGCGCCGGCGGCAAGCCGGATCCGGAAAGGCTGGAGGCGTTGAGGCGGCTTCCCGGGGAGGTCCTGGATCGTCTCACCAAGGACGAGGTCAAGGCGTTTCTCTACGAGAAGGACTGGCCCGACTCCCTGAAGGAGAAGCTCGGGAGCTACCTGGTGGACGCCGGCGAGTAGGGACGCTTCAGGCCGGAAACCGGCGGACACCCTCGACGTACACGGAGAGGGGCGATGCGAGGCTGCCCGGAAGGCGGTCCGGACCGCCCCGGACCACCAGGAATGTGGCCGGCATGCCCGGGATCAGCCTGCCAAGGCGGTCCTCCAGTCCCAGCAGGGCCGCACCTCCCCAGGAGGCGGCGCGTACCGCTCGGGCCGCCGTCATTCCCGCCTCCATCAGGATCCGGATCTCCTCGGACACGGCCTGACCGTGATGAACGCCCGGGCTTCCCGCGTCGGTGCCGAGGACCACCCGGACCCCCGCCCGGACGGCCTGGCGCAGCTGCCCGATCTGGTGCTCCAGGTTCCGCGCGGCCCCGAGCGCCTCCCTGGAGCCGGGGGGCAGCGTGTGCGCGTAAGCGGACATGGTGCAGGCCGTGGGGACCCAGAAGGTGCCCCGGCGGGCCATTCGGAGCAGGTTTCCGCGGCCCATGAAGAAGCCGTGCTCAATGGAATCGCACCCCGCGTTCACAGCGTCCCGGACCGGAACCCCTCCGTTGGCATGGACCATGAACGTGAGGCCGCGCGCCTTTGCCGCAAGCACGGCCTCTGCAAGGTCCTCCCGGGTGAACTGAGGCGGGGTGGTTTTTCCGAACCGGAGCAGGCTGTTGAGCCCGGAGTGGACGACCTTGACGTGGTCCACGCGCGTGTCGCTCCTGCCCACGGCCTCGGCCAGGGTCCTTCCGTCACCGGGTGGGCGCCCGATGAGACGACCGTAGCGGTCGGGGGCGTGCCAGGCGGGACCGGAGACCCGGACGAGGAGCGGGATGCCGGAGGCCTGCAGTCGTTCCTCCCGAAAGCGGAGGGCGTGCCCCGCCCGGTCTCCCCCGTCCCGGACGGCCACCACGCCCCGGGAGAGGTGGTCCCGGAGGTGGCGTTCGATCGCCGCCTCCGCCTCGTCCCATCCGAGCTCCAGCTGGCGCAGGCGCGCCTCGACCCCCACCGTCCCGGACATGGACAGGTGGACGTGGGCGTCCACCAGCCCAGGCAGGACCGTGCAGTCACGGCCATCCAGGAGGCCGCTCTCGGGGCGGACCTCTCCGGAAGCGGGGGCTGCGGAGATCAGCCGTCCGTCTCGAAACCGGAGCAGGACATCCTGCCGGACGCCGCCTCCGGTTCCGTCGATGAGCCAGCCGGCCCTGACGCCTTGTGGAGAAAAGGGACGATCGATGGAATGCGCCTCCCGGCCCGACGTGCCGGGCTCCCGAAAGGCCCGGGAGTCCGGTCGAGATCGTATGGTAGGGGATCGCGCCGGATCCGGCAATCCAGAAGTGATGGCGTTGAAAAAAGCCGGAAGCCTCGAGATCTGTTCACGGCGTTTCAAAAGTTGTAGCGCGGCCGGCGGCGCGTGAGCGGATTTTTGCGAATGCATCAAAAGGATCTCTCATGAGGCGCATCCGTGTTGAAAAGGGCCCGGTCCTCTGGTAAGGTAGGGGCCCTCTCAACCCGTTGCGGCTGTTGGAGATTCCCTGCAAGAGGTGCATTGTTGGACAGAAAGGAACCGTTCGAGGCCGGCTGTCCCGTGCCGGATCACCCCTGCCCGTTGCGTGAGGAGCTGGAGGGCCTCCGTGAGGACGTCTCCCGGTTGAGAGAGCTCTCCCGGAAGGACCCCCTCACCGGACTGTTCAACCTCCGCCATCTGACCGAGACCCTGGAAGGGGAGATGGAGCGCACCCGGCGGACGGGCTTGCCCGTCTCTCTGGTCATGGCCGACCTGGACCGTTTCAAGCGGGTCAACGACAAGTACGGGCACGAGGTGGGGAACCGGGCCCTGGTACACGCCACGGTTCTCTGGAAACGCTTTCTGAGGCGGATCGACATCCTCTGCCGATACGGGGGGGAAGAGTTCGTCGCCATCCTGCCCGGGACGCGCCTGGGTCAGGCGGCGGTTGCAGCGGAGCGGCTTCGTGCGGGGCTGGAGGGCCATCCCCTTTCCGTGGAGGGAGAGCGGATCGTCCTGACCGCAAGCTTCGGCGTCGACTGCTATCGGGGCGGGGGAAACTCGACCACGCGTGAGTTCCTGGTCCGGGCCGACCGGGCCCTCCTCGCGGCCAAGGCGGGCGGACGCAACCGGGTGTGCCTGGATGAGGGCAGGCTCGGTGCCGCACCCACGGAGGTGTCCCGCGAGGAACGAGAGGCCCTGATCGGGGCGAGCTCGCCGGAGGAGTGACGGTTTTTTTCTTCATCTTGCTCCCCGACCGTGGTAGCCTGAACGGTATCGGACAGGCTCTGCGCCTTTCTCCAACCACTTCTGTGGCCGGCGATTGTCCTTTTGCTCGCTTTCAGGGGCGGGCGCCCTCAACGAGGCGCCGAGGAAAGCAGGGCCTGTCCGTCTT
>CAYUBQ010000132.1:0-6289 GCA_964443135.1 uncultured Desulfobacterales bacterium
GGATCTGCTCGGCCCTGGGGGCCCACGGCATCAACATCAGCCGCATGCACGTGGGACAGGAGCCGAGCCGGGGGCGCAACGCCGTGCTCCTGGGCGTCAGCGACCGGCTGGGCCGGGAGAGGCTCGAGGAAATTCGAGGCCTCGAGGACGTGCACAGCGTGAGGCGGATCGATCTGTAGTCGTTCACGCTCTCCTGCCGAAGGGTGGCGAGCATGCGTTCAAGCCGAATGGGACGGATCTATACACGCCGTTCGAGTCCATGGCGGTCCACACCAAGAGGGTGCCGCTGGATGTTCGCAGTGCGGTAGCAGGGGCCGAAACCCGGGCCCTGAAACCTGCTGCGGTTGAACCACAACCCATTCAGAGAGAAGGAGGCAACATGGAGGTCAAGAAAATCTTTTTGCCCGAGTCCGAGATGCCGCGCCAGTGGTACAACATCCAGGCGGACCTGCCGACCCCGTTGGAGCCGCCCCTGCACCCGGGAACCGGTCAGCCCGCCGGGCCGGACGACCTGGCGCCGATCTTTCCCATGAACCTGATCGAGCAGGAGGTGAGCACGGAGCGCTGGATCGACATCCCCGAGGAGGTGATGGAGAAGTATGCGATCTGGAGGCCGAGCCCCCTCTACCGGGCCTACGGACTGGAGAAGTACCTGGAGACCCCGGCCAGGATCTACTTCAAGAACGAGGGCGTGAGCCCGGCCGGGAGCCACAAGCCGAACACGGCCATCGCCCAGGCTTACTACAACAAGGTGGCCGGGACCAAGCGGATCACCACGGAGACCGGGGCCGGGCAGTGGGGGAGCGCGCTCTCCATGTGCTGCGCGTTCTTCGGCATCGAGTGCAAGGTGTTCATGGTGAAGATCAGCTACAACCAGAAGCCCTACCGCCGGCTCATGATGGAGACCTGGGGGGCGAACTGCGTTGCGAGCCCGAGCACGGAGACCAAGGCGGGCCAATCCATCCTGGAGAAGAACCCGGATTCCCCCGGCAGTCTGGGCATGGCCATCAGCGAGGCCGTGGAGGCGGCGGTGATGGACGAGAACGCCAAGTACGCGCTGGGCTCGGTCCTGAACCACGTGATGCTGCACCAGACCGTCAACGGCCTGGAGTGCCAGAAGCAGATGGAGATCGCCGGGGACTACCCGGACGTGGTGATCGGGTGTGCGGGCGGCGGGAGCAACTTCGCCGGCAACTGCTTCCCCTACGCCCGGGACAAGATCCACGGCAAGGAGATCGACATCATCGGCGTGGAGCCGGCCTCGTGCCCGACCATGACGCGGGGGCCCTTCGCCTACGACTTCGGCGACACCGTGAAGATGACGCCGCTGCTCGCCATGCACACGCTGGGGCACGACTTCGTCCCGGCCCCCATTCACGCCGGAGGGCTCCGGTACCACGGCATGGCCCCCCTGGTCAGCCAGCTCCTGGTGGACGGCATCATCCGGGCCGAGAACATCAACCAGCTGGAGACCTTCCAGGCGGGGGTGACCTTCGCCCGGACCGAGGGCTTCATCAGCGCGCCGGAGTGCAATCACGCCGTGGCCATGGCCATCCGCGAGGCGCTCAAGGCCAAGGAGGAGGGCAAGGAGAAGGTGATCCTGTTCAACTGGAGCGGGCACGGCCTGGTGGACCTGGCGGCCTATGAGGCCTTTTTCCGAGGCCAGCTGAAGGACCACCCGCTGCCCGAAGAGGAAATCGAGCGGGCCCTGTCCGCGATTCAGGACCTGCCGAAACCCAAGCAGTTCACTGGATGAGCGTCGATTGTGAGCTGAAACGTCCGTCGAGCCGGGGCCCGGGGGCCGCCGGCTCGGCGGAACGTCACGAGATCCGCCCCCGGGGCGGGAGAGGATGCAATGACCGAAGAGATCGTTCCGCCCAATGACGAAACCATGATTCGGTGTCCCAGGCTGGGACACCAGATCTCCTTCTCCTACTGTCGTTGGGAGCGGGGGGAGCTTCCCTGCTTCAAGACCCTCGACTGCTGGTTCGAAATGTTCGACGTGGAGGGATACTTCCGGCAGAGGCTGACGCCGGATCAGTGGGAGAAGGCCTTCAGCCGCTCGGGCCAGAACAAGATGATGTCCCTCCTGGACCTGATCGAGCAGGCGAAGCAGAGAACGGAGCCGGAGAACAATTCCGAGTCGAAATCATAGCCGATAACCATTATACTCCCTTCGGGACGCCGAGCCGCCGGGAAGGGTCGATGTCGGGGCCTCTCTCGGCGATCTCTGCGCCTCCGCAATGGGAACGGTGTAGGGTTCGTTTTTGTGGGACGACGGTGAGTGCGGGCTGAGCGCACGAGGGGAGTGAAGATGTCGAGAGAGATTGTTTTGGGCAACGGTGCCATCGCGCTGGGCCTGGTGGAGTCGGGCTGCGAGGTGGTGACGAGCTACCCCGGGACCCCGAGCTCGGAGATCCTGCCGGAGGTGATCCGGCGGGTGAAGTCGGCGGGCCTGAAGACCTACGTGGAGTGGTCCACGAACGAGAAGGTGGCGCTGGACAACGCCTTTGCGGCGGCGATCTCCGGGAAGCGCGCGGCCTGCTGCATGAAGCAGGTGGGGCTCAACGTGGCGGCGGACAGCCTGATGAGCGCGGCCTACCTGGGGACGGTGGGGGGGCTGATGATCATCTCGGCGGACGATCCCGGGCCGCACTCGTCGCAGACCGAGCAGGACACGCGTTTCATGGCGAGGCTGGCGAAGGTTCCGGTGCTGGACCCGTCGACCCCCCAGGAGGCGCGGGAGATGGTGTCCTGGGGGTTGGACCTGTCGGAGGAGTTTCACGTCCCCGTGGTGCTGCGCCCGGCGATCCGGGTCTGCCACGCGCGCCAGGACGTGGAGGTGGGGGAGCTTCGGGATCGAGGCGGGAAGGCGTCGTTCGAGAAGGACCCTTCGAGGTGGGCGGCGACCCCCAAGTTCAGGCTGAAGCTGCACGGGGAGCTGAACGAGAAGCTGGCGAGGATCGGCGAGAGGTTTTCCTCGGAGGAGTGCCCGTTCAACGGTCACGACCTCGAGCCCGGGAAGCGCTACGCCCTGGGAATCATCGCGGGGGGCGTTCCCTGGGCGGTCGTTCGGGACCTCCTGCGGGAGGAGGACTTCTCGGGAAAGATCCCCGTTTTGAAGCTGGGAGGGGCGTGGCCTTTTCCGTCCGGCCTGGTGGAGGAGTTCACGTCGGCCTGCGACCGGGTGCTGGTCCTGGAGGAGACGGACACGGTGATCGAGTACCAGCTGGGGGAGCGCGGAAAGGTGTGGGGTCGCCTGTCGGGGCACGTGCCCATGCAGGGGGAGCTGGTGCCCGAGGTGATCTACGGGATCCTGGACGGTGCGCTGAAGGAGAGCGGGGAGGAGGGGTTTTCCGCCTCCGGGACGGGCGAAGCGACGGCGCTGGTGGCGGGCCTGGAGCTTCCCATGAGACGGCCCACGCTGTGCCCGGGCTGCCCGCACCGGGCGTCGTTCTACTCGATCCGCAAGTCGAAGCCGAAGGCGATCTTCACCTCGGACATCGGCTGCTACACGCTGGGCCTGAACCTCGGCGGCGTGGACACCTGCCTGGACATGGGCGCGGCCATCACCATGGCCTCGGGCTTTTACCACGCCTACGCCCAGGACGGCGTTCACCAGCCGGTGATCGCGACCATGGGGGACTCGACGTTCTACCACTCGGGGCCGGCCGGGCTGTTGAACGCGGTCTACAACGACGCCCGGTTCGTGCTGGTGGTCCTGGACAACCTGACCACGGCGATGACGGGAATGCAGCCGACGCCGGGGCTGGGGATCCGGGCGGACGGGAGCGAGGGGAAGCAGATCCCGCTGGAGCGGGTGATCGCGGGCTGCGGGGTGGACTTCATCGAGACCGTGGACCCGTACGACATGAAGGCGATGGGCGCTGTACTGAAGCGGGCGCTGGCCTACACGGAGGAACCGGAAGGCGGCATCGCGGTGGTGATCGCGCGGCACCCCTGCGTGATCGCATATCGGGGAGAGGCGATCCCCGAGAGGATCGCGGTGAAGGTGACGGAGGAGTGCGACGCGTGCGGTCTGTGCATCCAGCGCTTCGAGTGCCCGGCGCTCTACCACGACGAGGAGCTGGAGCGGACGGAGGTGAACCGCCAGATCTGCGCGCAGTGCGGCCTGTGCATCGACGTCTGCCCGAGGGGGGCGATCGTCAGGGACGAGTAGGGAAGCGGGGGTTGCACATTTCTGCGGGCCTTCGTGACCTTCGTGGGGGAAACCGCCGTCGGAGATCTCGAACCGCAGGCCACGAACAGGGAATCAAGGAGCAGACATGGAACCGGTGAACATCGTGTTGTGCGGACTGGGCGGGCAGGGTATCCTGTTCGTGACCAAGGTGCTGGCGGAGACCTCCCTCCGGAAGGGATACCGCGTTCTCGGTGCGGAGACGCACGGAATGGCTCAGCGTGGAGGGTCGGTGGTCTCTCACCTGCGGATCGGGGAGGCGGAGAGCTCCCTGGTGAGAGCGAACGGGGCGGATGTGGTGCTGGCCCTGGAGGAGCACGAGGGATACCGGAACCTGCCGTTTCTTCGAAAAGGGGCGCGGCTGTACGTGAATGCGAAGCCGGATCGATTCCCGAGGGAGGACGTCAAGGCCTACCTCGAGAGCCGGGGCGTGTCTTTTCACGCCGCACCGGCCGGCGAAATGGCCATGGAGCTGGGGGCGCCCATGTCGACCAACCTGGCGCTTCTGGGCTTTTACTCGGCTTTCGAGAAGACGCCGGCCACGAGCGGGGAGCTCCGTGAGACCGTCGAGCGGATCACCCCGGAGCGCTTCCTGGAGGCCAACCTGCGCGTCTTCGACGCGGGGTGCGAAGCCGCCCGTTCCGCGGGCGGGACCGGCTGACGTGTCCGTCAGAACTGCTCTTCAAACGACACACCCAACCATCTTCAGGAGGATCATTATGGCGCATCGAATCCACAACTTCAACGCGGGCCCTGCGGCGCTGCCGCTTCCGGTGCTGGAGCAGATTCAGTCGGAGTTTCTGGACTTCAAGGGCTCGGGGATGAGCGTGACGGAGATCAGCCACCGGAGCCCCTGGTTCGACGAGGTGATCGACGAGGCGGTGTCGCGCACCCGGAGCCTGCTGGGGCTGGGGGACGCCTTCGAGGTGCTGTTCGTGCAGGGGGGCGCGAGCCTGCAGTTCTGCATGATTCCCATGAACTTCGCGGTGGAGGGGAAGCCGCTGGACTACGTGGACACGGGGACGTGGTCGACCAAGGCGATCAAGGAGGCGCGGATTCAGGGCCGGGAGGTTCGGGTTCTGGCGTCGAGCGAGGACCGGGGCTTCTCGTACATTCCGTGGGACTTCGAGGAGGACGGCCGGGGCGCGTACCTGCACATCACGTCGAACAACACGATCAAGGGGACGCAGTGGCCGCGGTTTCCGGAAGCGGGTGAGGTGCCGCTGTTCTGCGACATGAGCTCGGACATCATGAGCCGTCCTCTGGATCCGGGTCCGTTCGGTCTGATCTACGCGGGGGCGCAGAAGAACATCGGCCCTGCGGGCTCGGCGCTGGTGATCGTGCGCAAGGACATGCTGGATCGGGTGCCGGAGGGGATCCCGACCATGCTCAAGTACACGACGTTCTCGGAGAAGAACTCGATGTTCAACACGCCGGCCTGCTTCGTGATCTACACGGTGAGCCTGGTGCTGAGGTGGCTGGAGGAGGAGATCGGCGGGCTGGAGAAGATGGAGGCGCTGAACCGGGAGAAGGCGGATCTGCTGTACGGGGCGATCGACGGTTCGGGGTTCTACGCGGGGACGGCGGAGGCGGAGAGCCGGTCGCTGATGAACGTGACGTTTCGCCTTCCGAGCGAGGAGCTGGAGGGCCGGTTCGTGAAGGAGGCGGCGGCGGAGGGTCTGGGGGGCCTGAAGGGTCACCGGTCGGTGGGCGGCTGCCGGGCCTCGATCTACAACGCCACGGGGCTGGACGCGGTGAAGGCGCTGGTCGCGTTCATGGAGGCGTTCGAGCGGAAGAACGGCTGAAAAACTAGGGGACGTTCTTGCATAATTCGATAACTCATCGCTCGACGGAGTCGACGTCGAATGGCCTGATTGGCTGTCGAGGCGGACGGCTCAACCGAACAGATCGAGTTATCGAATGATGCAAGAACGTCCCCTAAGGGGGGTGCCGGTGACCAAGGAGAAGAGCAAGGAGTTCGTTCTCTGGTTTCGGGAGATCGGGATCGGGGACCCCCTTTTCCCGATCAGGACTACATTTTAATGGAAGATTATGAACACACCTATTTCAAGATAGAAACGATGTTGGACC
>CAYUBQ010000133.1:0-6268 GCA_964443135.1 uncultured Desulfobacterales bacterium
TTGGAGCCACCGTGCGGAGTCGAACCGCAGACATCCTCATTACGAGTGAGGTGCTCTACCAACTGAGCTACGGTGGCTCTTCGAACTTTTTTGTATACCTGCTTTCCAAACCGCTGTCCATCCCTTTTTTGTGCAACCCGCCCGCCTGCCGCCTCACTCCGCCGACCCGCTTCCGGCCCGATTTCCCGTGATTCTCCGGACCCTTCATGGTACACAGGAGGTATGGACCACAACCATTGGCAGACGCCCGGCCCGAAGCGGGCGTGACCGACCTTCTCCCGGGGATTGCTTTGAAACGAGAAGCCAAGGACTATATCGTGTTTCCCCTGGACGTTCCCACCTCGGCCGAGGCCATGGAGCTGGTCCGCCTCCTGGGGGACCGGGTGGGCCTGTTCAAGGTGGGTCTGGAGCTGTTCATCGCCTCGGGGCCCGACATCATACGGGAGATCCACGCCACGGCGGGTCGCAAGGTCTTCCTGGACCTGAAGCTGCACGACATCCCGGCCACCATGAGGAGGGCCTTTCTGTCGGCCAGCCTGCACGGACCCCGTTTCGTCACGGTCCACTGCGATCAGGGAGGCGGCATGCTGCGGGATGTGGCCGAGAACAACCCCGGAGGGACACAGATCCTCGCCGTCAGCCTCCTCACGAGCCTGGGCTCCGAGGATTTGGAACGACTGGGGCACCGGGAGGCCTACGTTCGGGATCCGGCCGCTCTGGTGCTCGAGAAGGCGAGGATCGCATCGGAGGCCGGGTGTCACGGGTTGATCTGCTCGGGCCGGGAGGCGGCCCGGGTGAAGCAGGAGCTGGGGGAGGCGTTCGTCGTGATGACGCCGGGCATCCGCCCGGAGTGGACGCTGGTGGACGGAGACGACCAGAAACGGGTCGTCACGCCCCGGAAGGCCGTGGCCGCCGGGGCGGACTACCTGGTGGTGGGCCGTCCCATCCGGGACGCAAAGGATCCGGCCGAGGCCGCCCGGCGCATCGCCGGGGAGATCTCAGCCGCGCTTTGACCGCAGCTTGTCGCGGTGGACGGCGGCCAGGGTGACCAGGGCCTTGGCCGCGAGCATTTCCTCTCCGTGCCTTCGATCCAGCACCTCGGACTCTGCGACGAGGATCCGGGAGCCTCGGCGCACGACCTCCGAGCGGCAGAGGAGGGTGTCCCCCCAGGCCGGCCGCAGGAAGTTGATCTTGAACTCCACGGTCAGGATCTGGAAATCCGCGGGCACCGTGGTGAACGCGGCGTAGCCCGCCGTGTGATCCGCCATGGTCGCCATCACGCCCGCATGGACGAAGCCGTCCTGCTGGCGGTGCTCCTCGCCGACGTTCACCGCGGCCTCGAAGAACCCGTCCTTGACCACCCGGGCCTCCATGCGGCAGTGTCGGATGAAGCCCCGGCAGTAGTCGCGGGCCAGGAAGGCGGCCCGTTCGGGTGGGATGTCCTCGTGGTGTCGATCCATGACAGCGCTCCGTGCTCTCCGGGACAGGAGGATAGAAGGGGGGCCCGGGAATGCCCCGTGCGGTCCGTTTCGAGAGGCGCGAACCGTGGAGACACGTTACAGCAAACCCGCGCCCGGTTCAAGCCGCCGGCGATGCCTCCGATTCTCGAGGAGGTCGCATCGTGGACTCCACCGAAATCGTTGTTATGGTGACGGAGACTCGGGTCTTCCGCAGTCGGAACGGGCCATCAGGATCGGCCGTCGAGGAGGGAAGGACGTGGCGGGCCTTCGGTATCGACACGGAATGTCAGCGGCTGCGATTCTCTTCGCACTGCTGTTCGCAGTCCCGGCGCCCGCCGGGGCCGGGGACGGTCCTGCGCCGGGCAAGGCCTGGACCTTCAGCTTCTACTTCGAGAACGACCTCTTCTCCGGCACGGACCGGAACTACACGAACGGCGTCAAGCTCTCCTGGGTCTCTCCCGATCTCAGCAGCTACAGGGACGGCGGCGGTCTCCCGGAATGGGCGGTTCCCTGGGTCCGGAAGCTGCCCTTCATCAACACCCCCGGGCTCCAGAGGAACGTCGCCCTGAGCCTCGGCCAGAGCATGTACACGCCCGAGGACACGGACCGGAGCGCGCTCATCCGGAACGACCGCCCTTACGCGGGGTGGACCTACGGCGGGATCGCGTTCCACAGCAAGAACGAGTCCCGGCTCGACACCATCGAGATCCAGGCGGGCATCGTCGGCCCTCACTCCTACGCCGAGGAGATTCAGAGGCTGGTCCACGAGCTGAGGGGCATCGACGTTCCGGCGGGATGGGATCACCAGCTCGAGGACGAACCGGGACTGGTGCTCATCTACGAGCGAAAGAACCGCGTGCTCGACAAGAGGCGGCCCCGCGGCCTCGGCGTGGACGCCATCGCCCATCTGGGGGCGGCCCTGGGCAACATCTCCACTTACGCGAACGCCGGGTTCGAGGTCAGGGCGGGGTGGAACCTCCCGGCGGACTTCGGCGACGCCCTGATCCGCCCCGCCGGCGACACCAACGCCCCCGTGAGCGCCCGGGACCCTCGCCTTCTGCAACAGGGCGGATTCAGCCTGTACACCTTCGGGGCCGTGAGCGGCCGCGTGGTGCTCCGGGACATCTTCCTGGACGGAAACACCTTCACCGACAGCCACAGCGTGGACAAGGAGCCCCTGGTCGCCGATCTCTGCGCCGGCGTCTGCCTGGTCTACGGGCGGTTCAAGGTGTCCTACGCCCAGGTGCTCCGCACCCGCGAGTTCGAACGCCAGGAGGATCACCACACCTTCGGCTCGGTCACGCTGTCCGTCTCCTACTGAGGACGAGGTCGTTTGACAACCGTTCACACCGGTTGTATGAAATCCCACGGGAGAGCCCGGCGAGCCGAAAGAGAACGCGCTCGCGGTTGAAGCATACCGCCGCCATCGAACAGATTCGCGGGGGCGCGCGTCTCGAGCCCGGACGACGCACGCCCGCGTCTGTGAGGAACCCCATGTCCAAGCAGCATCGCTTCCAGGTGGAAGATCTGGGCCGGCTCATGGTCTACGCCCTCGGGCACCGTCCCGACGAGCTCGGGCTGGTGCCGGACCAGGAAGGCTTCGTCCCGGTGAAACGGCTCCTCCAGGCGATTCGCGAGGAGCCGGGATGGTCCCACGTGCGGGAGGGGCTCCTGAGGGAGGTCCTGGTTCACGAGCGGGAGCTTTTCGAGACAGACGGGACCCGGATCCGGGCCCGCGAACGCCGCTTTCGAATCGACATGAGCAGCCCCGTCCCTCCGCCCGGGGGCCTGCTCTTCTCCCCCATCCGCAAGCGGGCCCACCCGCACGCACTGGAGCACGGCCTGGAGGAGAGGCCCGACGGTCCCCACATCCTCACCGCCGACCGGGAGACCGCGCTTCGCATCGGACGGCGGACCGATCCGTCCCCCGTCCTCCTGGAGCTGCACGTCCCGGTCGAGGGAGAGGCTGCCGTGCCCCTCTACCCGCTCGGCGACCTCCTGCTCGCGTGGGAGGTACCGGCGGAGGCCGTCGTCGGCCCTCCGTTGAGCAAAGACCAGCAGAAGGCCCTGGAGAAGGCCCCCAAAGCGGAACGCAAGGAAGAGCGGGAAACCGGGAGACGGGACTTCGAGGCCGGGACCTTCGCACTGGATGCCGAACGGGACCCGAATCCGTCAAGGCGAGGGGCCAAGGGACGGAAGAGACGCACCTGGAAAGAAAAAGCGAGAAAACTCAGGAGAGAACCATGAATCGTGACGCCTCGTTCGGGCGGATGTCCCACTTCTTCTATCCCGAAAGCGTGGTGGTCGTCGGTGTGTCCCCGGAGAGGACCAACCTCGGGAAGAACATCGTGCAGAACTGCCTCACCTTCGGGTTCTCCGGGGAAATCTTCTCCGTGGGCATCACGGAGGGGATCGTCTTCGGCCAGCGGATCCTCTCTTCGGTCGAAGAGCTGGATCGACCGGTGGACCTCGCCGTCATCCTCACCCCCGCACGCACCGTCCCGGGCATCCTGGACGCGTGCGGCCGCAAGGGCATCCGGTGGGCCGTCATCGAGTCGGGCGGTTTCTCCGAGCTGGGGGAGGACGGGACCGCCATCGAGGAGGCCTGCTGCGAAGCGGCCCGAAAGCACGGGATGCGGTTCGTGGGGCCCAACGGCATCGGGGTCTCCAACCTGGAGAACGGGCTGGTCCTTCCTTTCTGGCCGCTGAGGGAAGACCTCCGAACGGGATCCGTGTCCGTCCTGGCGCAGAGCGGCGGCGTCGGCCTCAGCTACCTCGGGTTCCTGGCCGAGGAGAGCATCGGGGTGAACAAGTTCGTCTCCATGGGAAACAAGCTCGACGTGGACGAAAACGACCTCCTGGGCTACCTGATCCAGGACGAAGGCACCCGCGTCGTCATGCTCTACCTGGAGGGGTTCACCGACGGCCGCCGGTTCGTGGAGATCGCTTCGACATCCCGAAAGCCGATCCTGGTCCATAAGTCCAACCGCTTCGAGGCGAGCTCGAGCATCGCGCACTCCCACACCACCGCCCTGTTCACGGACGACGCCCTGGTGGACGACGCCCTGGAGCAGGCCGGCTGCGTGAGGGTCAACACCATGTCCGAGGCCATGGACTACATCAAGGGCCTGACCATGCCGCCCCTCATGGGCAACCGGCTCGCGGTGGTTTCCCGGTCGGGCGGGCACGCCGTCGTCACGGCGGACGCCTGCGCCCACTACGACTTCGAGCTCCCGGACTTCCCCCCGGAGCTCCTCAAAAAGGTGGAGAGCAGGCTCAGGGCCCACGTGATCCGCCTGCAGAATCCACTCGACCTGGGCGACCTGTTCGACCTGGACTTCTACGAGTACATCGTGGAGGAGATGCTCAAGCGGGACGACGTGGACGGCGTGCTGCTGGGCCATGGGTACCGCCGGGGGTTCGAGCAGGACGCCTCCCGGATCCTGATCGGCCGGATCGCCGAGCTGGCGCCGCGCTACGGAAAGCCCGTGGCCCTGGTCATCTTTGCCGAGGCCATGGAGATCGATTACCTGAAGAAGCACTACGACATCCCGATCTTCGACGCCCCGGAGAACGCCATGCGGGCCTTCGACCTCTCCCGCAAGTGGTTCTCCTCCAAGCGGCAGCCGGCGGTCGCGCTCCGGACTTCGGCGGACGAGGAAAAGCCGGACCGGCAGGCGGTTCAGGCCCTCCTGGAGGAAGGCCGCTCCAGGGGCGCACTGCTTTTGAGCGAAGGTCTGGAGCTCCTTGCCGCGGCGGGTTTCCCCCTCCCCCCGCACCGCCTCGCCCGATCCGCGGAGGAGGCCGTGGCCGCCTGGCGCGCGGTGGGAAACCCGGCCGCCATGAAGCTGAACCGTCCCCACCTCAACCACAAGACGGACCTGGGCGGCGTCCGGCTGAACCTCCGGGGGGAGCAGGACGTCCGGGCCGCCTTCGTTTCCATGCAGGAGGCCGCCGGGGGGGACGACATCGAGGTCCTGGTCCAGGCCATGGCACCGGGCGGCCTGGAGGTCATCCTGGGAGGGAAGCGGGATGCCGTGTTCGGCCCCGTTCTGATGTTCGGCCTCGGGGGCGTCCTGGTGGAGGCCTTCGGGGACGCGGTCTGGCGTGTCGCCCCGGTGGTTCCCGAGGAGGCGTCGAGGATGACGGACCGCATCCGGGGGCGCAGGCTGATGGAGGGCTTCCGGGGCGGCCCGCCCCGGGACGTCGCCGCCGTCCGGGAGCTGATCGTCCGGTTGTCCCGGCTGATGGAGGCGTTTCCCGTCATTCAGGAGATGGACGTGAACCCCGTCATGGTCCTGGAGGAGGGCCGCGGCGCGCTGGCCGTCGACGCCAGGATCATCGTGGACGGGGCGGCCTCATGAGCCGGGATCCGAGGAAGAGGCCTCCCACAACCTCTCCAGCACCCGGATGTAGTCCTCCTCGCTCATGAACCGGGGGTTGCTGGCGTTGCTGCCGTTTTGCACCGACAGCCGGGCCAGCCGGTCGAAGTCCTCCCGTCTCAGGCCGAGGTCCCGGACGCCGGGAAGCCCCACCTCGCGCGCAAGACGCCGAACCGCACCGACCGCCTCCCCGGCCCCCTCGACGACCCCGTCCGCGCGAACCCCCATGGCCGAGGCGATGCGGGCGTAGCGCCCTGCGCAGGACTCGCGGTTCCAGTCCATCATCTCGGGAAGGATCACAGCGTTGCACGCCCCGTGGGGCGCGTCGTAGATCCCGCCCATGGCCTCGGCCAGGCAGTGCACGGCGGCCACATCCGAGTGGCTGAAGGCGATCCCCGCCAGCACGCTCCCCAGGAGCATGCCGGC
>CAYUBQ010000134.1:0-5963 GCA_964443135.1 uncultured Desulfobacterales bacterium
ATGACTTCCGATCAAGCCGCATACGAGCTCCTCCGCCTCCTGGTCCGGGCCCTGGCCCGCATCCCGCGTCCCGTGGGCGGGTTTCTCGGCCGGATGGCGGGAACCGCCGGGGCCCTGGCGCCGGTGCCGCGGCTCCGGGTGGCCCTGGACAACATGCGTTTCTGCCTGGGCGACGAGCTGGACGAGGCGGCCCTGCGGCGGCTGTACCACCGGATGTTCCGCCACTTCGGCCGCATGCTCTTCGAGGTGCCGCACATCCTGAACCTCGACCGGACCGGCCTGTGGGACTACGTGACCTTCGAGGGGGAGGAGCATCTGCTGGAGGCCCTGGGCCGGGGGAAGGGCGCGTTCGTTCTCACGGCCCACTTCGGGAACTGGGAGCTCATGTCCGCCGCCTTCACCGAGCGGTACCACGGGGGGGCCATCGTGGCGAGGCCCGTGGACTTCCGTCCCGCCGACCGGGTCCTGAACGAGCTGCGGGGGCGATACGGGGGCGAGATCATCCCCAAGCAGCGGGGCATGCGCCGGATCCTGGCCGCGCTCTCCGAGGGCAAGCCCGTGGGCATTCTCCTGGACCAGAACGTGGACTGGTACGAGGGCGCCTTCGTCCCCTTTCTCGGCCGGACCGCCTGCACCAACAAGGGCCTGGCCCTCCTGGCCCTGAGGACCGGCGCCCCCGTGGTCCCCATGTTCAACGTCCGGCGGCCCGGCGGCGGGTATCGCGTGGTGCTCGAGCCGCCCGTGGAGCTCCAGGTCACGGGGGACAAGCTCCGGGACGTGGACGACAACACGGCCCGGTTCGCCGAGGTCATCTCGCGCTGGATCCGAGCCTACCCGGACCACTGGTTCTGGTTCCACCGCCGCTGGAAGACCCGGAGCCACTGCCCGCTCCCCCGGGAAGGAGTCCACCGGAAGCGATGACGAAGCCCCTCCCTCCAGAGCAGACGCCTCCCGGCGCCCCGCTCCTCCGGCTTCCCCCTTTGGGGCGGAGGCCCATCCTGGTGCGGGCCACCAACTGGATCGGCGACGTGGTCATGACCCTGCCCGCCCTGGAGGCCCTGCGGGAGCGCTACCCCGAAAACCGGCTCACCGTGCTGGCCCGGCCGTGGGTGCGGGAGATCCTGGCCTCCCATCCCGCCGTGGACGACGTGATCGACCTGGCCCGGGGGAGGGGGCGGGCCCGGGACCTGGCCGAGCTCTGGCTCGCGGCCGGCCGCGTCCGCCGGGCCGGCTTCGGCATGGCCGTCCTGTTCCAGAACGCCTTCGAGGCGGCCCTGATCACCCGCCTGGCGGGTGTCCCCGTCCGCGTGGGGTACGACACGGACGGCCGGCGGCTTCTCCTGACCCACCCGCTCTCCAGGAAAAGCGCCCCCAGGGGCGTACACCAGACGAACCACTACCTGAACCTGGTCCGGGCCCTGGGATGGCGCGGCGAGCCCCGGGAGCCGCGCCTCCACGCGGCCGGGGAGGAGCGGGAGGCCGCTCTGCTCCAGCTCGAGAAGGAGGGCGTGCGGCCGGGACGGCGGATCTTGGGGCTGGCACCGGGCGCGGCCTTCGGGCCGGCCAAGCGCTGGCCGCCGGAGCGGTTCGCCGCCGCCGCGGACCGGGCCGCGGACGCCTGGGACGCGGCCGTCCTCGTCCTGGGAAGCGAGGGGGACCGCGAATCCTGCCGGGCGGTGTCTTCGGCCATGCGCCGGCGGCCCCTGGACCTCTGCGGCCGGACCGGACTGGGACGGGCCGTGGCCCTGATCGCGTCCTGCGACCTGTTCCTGACCAACGACTCGGGTCTGATGCACGTGGCCTCGGCCCTGGACGTGCCCACGGTGGCCGTGTTCGGGTCCACGGACCCGACGGCCACCGGGCCGCTGGGCCCCAGGTCCAGGGTGGTGCGCAACCCCGTCCCCTGCGCGCCCTGCCTCCGCCCGGTCTGCCCGGAGGACTACCGCTGCCTGACGGGCGTCTCCGTGGAGGACGTCTGGGGGGAGATGCGGGGACTCATGGAGGATGTTGTTTGAAGCGACCCGCCGTGTTTCTGGACCGTGACGGAACCATCAACGAGCAGATGGGCTACATCAACCACCCGAGCCGCTTCATCCTGCTTCCGGGGGCGGCCCGGGCGATCCGCCTTCTCAACGAGGCCGGGTTTCTCGCCATCGTGCTCTCCAACCAGTCGGGCGTGGCCAGGGGGTACTTCCCGGTCGACCTGGTGCACGAGGTGCACGACCTGATGCAGCGGGGGCTCGCGGAGCAGGGGGCCCGGGTGGACGGGGTGTTCTTCTGCCCCCACCACCCCGGAGGCAAGGTGGAGGGGTACGCAGTGACGTGCGCCTGTCGGAAGCCGGGCCCGGGCCTGGTCCGCCGGGCCGAGACCCGGTTCGACATTGACATGTCCCGTTCCTACGTGGTAGGGGACCGCTTCTCCGACATGGAGCTCGCGGCCGGCTGCGGCCTGAAGAGCGTACTGGTGGAGACGGGGTACGGCCGGGGGGACCGGCGGTACGTGCTGCCCGGCCGGGACGTCCAGCCGGATCACGTCGCCCCGGACCTGGAGGCGGCGGTCCGCTGGATCCTGGAGCGGGAAGGGCCCGGGTCCGGCCCGGGCTTGTAGGCGATCCCGGGGCGTGGTACATTCGAGAAAAGCGGAAGAAAGGATGCAAGACATGGCGATCAGCAAAGAGCTGCTGGAGATCCTGGCGTGCCCCAGGTGCAAGGGCGACATCCATCTGAACGAGGACGGTTCCGGTCTGATCTGCGACCAGTGCAGGCTCCTGTACGAGATCCGGGACGACATTCCCATCATGCTCATCGACGAGGCCAAGCCGATCGAGTAGTCCGTCCGAAACGCCGGATACCACCGTACGCGGCGAGGCACCGCGAAGCGGCGGCCTTCGCTGTTTCAACGAGGAGGAACCATGACCCATCGGAACATCATGTTCGTCTTTCCCGGACAGGGCTCCCAGTACGTGGGAATGGGAAAGGAGTTCTACGACGAGTTTCAGGAGGTGAGGGACATCTTCGACGAGGCCGGCGACGTCCTGGGCTACGACCTCTCGGACCTCTGCTTCAAGAAGCACAGCTTCGGCAGGTTCATGCACCGCGCCGCCGACCTGAACAAGACCATCTACACGCAGCCCGCGGTCATGACCGTCAGCTACGCCTGCTACCGGGTCCTGGAGCGGCGGTGCCGGGAGGAGGGCATCTCGCTCAACCCCTACCTGATGGCCGGGCACAGCGTGGGCGAGTACACCGCCATCCTGGTGTCGGGCGCCATCGACCTGCACACCGCACTCCAACTCATCCAGAAGCGGGCCACCTACATGACCGAGTCCGGAAAGGCGTACCCCAACGCGGGGCTCATGGCCGTCGTGGACAAGAAAAATGACCTCGACTACGACCGCATCTGCTCGCTCTGCAAGGATTTCGGCGTCTACGTGACCTTGAACAACACCCGGAACCAGATCGTGGTGGGGGGAGCCAAACGGAGGCTCCAGGATTTGGCCAAGGAGCTGAAGAACGAAGGCAAGCTCGCCACGCTCCTCAAGGTGGAGGGACCTTTTCACACCCCCATCATGAAGCCTGCGGCGGACAAGTACCGCAAGGAGCTGAACAAGCACGCCATCCGCATCGCCTCCAAGCCCATCATGGCGAACGTTTCCGCGGAGGCCATCGTGGACCCCAACCACATCCGCGGTGAGCTCTACGAGCAGATCTACAAGATCGTGAACTGGCGGGGCGCCGTGGAGAAGGCCATCGACAACGGCGGGAACCTGTTCCTGGAGGTGGGCCCGAGAAAGGTCCTCACCAACATGATCCGAAGCATTCGCACGGGCATCCCCGGGCTGAACGTGGAGGACATGGACTCCCTGGAGGCCACGGTCCGGGCCTTGGGGCAGGAGTTCGGGAGGCCCGAGCCCGCGCGGGCCGAGGGGCCCGATGAGCCCCCGAAGCCTTCCAAGCCCCCGGAGCCCCCGGAGCCCGAGGAGCCCGAGGAGCCGGAGAAGGCGGAGAAGCCCAGGAAGTCCCGGAAATCCCGGAAGTCCAGGAAGCCCGAGGAGCCGGAGGCGTCGTGATCCCGGAGGGTTCATGGAAGGTACCGCCCCCAAGGTCCTGGTGACCGATGTCACGCTGAGGGAGTTCGGCCAGAACGTCCCCCGGGAAGGGCTGGCCGCGTTTCCGCCCGAGACCCGCGTCCACGTGGCCCGGCGCCTCCTCGAGGCGGGCTTCATCTCCCTGGAGCTCCTCTCCTGCGTGCACCCCCGGGTGGCCCCGGCCATGGCCCCGGACCTGCTGGGCCGCGTGGCGGGCGACCTGGGGCGCCCGGCCGGGGCGGAGATCGTCACCCTGGTTCCGAACCGCTCCGGCTACCGGACCTTCCTGGAGCTGGGGCTGGGCCCGGACGGGCAAGACCACGTGGTCGGGATGTTCGTCTCCGCCGCGGAGGCCCACCACCGCGCCAACCTGGGGTGCACCGTCGCGGACACCCTGGAGGCGTACGAGGAGATCGCGCGGGACGCCGTCTCCCGCGGCATCCGCTTGAAGGGATACGTGTCCGGGGCCTTCGGGTACCGGGAGTGCGACGGAGAGGCGCCGGTGGTCCCCTCCGTGGACGCGGTGAGCGGGCTCGTGGACCGGTTCTTCTCCATGGGGGTCCGAACGGTCACCCTGTCCGACCTTCAGGGCGTTGCGGACGAGGCGGCCACGGTCCGGTTCCTGGATCGGCTCCTGGAGCACCGCAGGGGCGGGGACCTGAACCGCCTCGGCTACCACCCCCACCACGTATCGGGCGAGCGGGCCGTAAACAACAGCCTCGCCGTCCTGGGCCTGGGGATCCGCCGGTTCGACGCCTCCCTGGGGGGGACCGGGGGCTGCGTGACCGGGGCGCCGGGCAACCAGCCCACGGAGCGGCTGGTGCGGCGGCTGCACGAGGCGGGCGCGGAGACCGGGATCGACGAGGCCCGCCTCCTGGCCCTCGCCCGCTGGTTCAAGGGGACGTTCTTGCATAATTCGATAACTCCTGACCATGATGGATGGCATTCCTGATCGCCTGTGGGAGTTATCGAATTATGCAAGAACGTCCCCTGTTTTGACGTGTGTGGAAGCAAGCGGTTCTATGTGAAGGACCCGAACGAGGCGCACGACACCTACTCGTTCGATCTGGAGGCCGGCGGGATCGTGTTCTCCGAGGACGTGGACGAGTCCGAGTGTCCGGAGATCGACGAGGAGACCCGGACCCACTGTGAACAGTGCGCATGGAACGGATGGTTCGGCGAGCTCGCCAAGGCGTGCACGGGCTGAGCGGCCGGCGTGGAGGATCTTCGAGGAATGCCCGTGATCAACATGCGGAACATGAAAAAGGGTCAGCGCGGTCGGGTTGCGGCCATTCGCGCGCAGGGCGAGCTGGGAAGACGGATCCGGGACATGGGGGTCTTTCTCGGCGCGGAGGTCCTGGTCCAGGGGAGGGCCCCCCTCTACGACCCGGTCGCCCTCCGGGTGGGCGGTTGTACCATCGCCCTCCGGAACAACGAGGCGGACTGGATCGACGTGGAGGTGGAGTGAGCGTCCCGGAAGAGGAGGAGCAAGTGCAGACAGCCGCTGTCGTCGTCATCGTCCTGATCGCAGCCGTCCTCGTGGCCCGGAAGTTCGTCCGGAAGGGCCGGGGCCGGGAGGGCTGCGGGTGCGACGCCTGCTCCCTGAACGAGCAGTGCGGGACGGATGGCGGGAAGCCCGACTCCTGCAAGGAGGAGTAAAACGAGGCCCCGGCACCCCGCCGGGGCCTCGTTCACCGCGATCGAACCCTCGTCACGATTTTTTCGAGTCAGACTCGGGCACCTCCGCCTTCTCCGGCCAGTCGTCCGGGATGATCTGGTCGGGGCGCTCGTTCCGCTTCTCCTTGAGCTTGGGCAGCGCCGGCCGCTTGAAGTCCTCCCGCGGCTCCTTGGGGATGCGCCCGTTCAGGATGGCCT
>CAYUBQ010000135.1:0-5853 GCA_964443135.1 uncultured Desulfobacterales bacterium
GGCCAGCATGGCGGCCATCATGGCGCCGATTCCCTGATAGGGCATGTTGGAGGCGGAAAGCCCGTGCAGGATCTCCAGGAACGCCCTGGCCGCAGGCGACAGGTGCTGGTTCTTCAGGTGGGCGATGCTCACGTCCAGGGTCAGGTGGGCGCCCTCCAGCGGCACCGTGTTCAGGCGGCCCGCCTGGAGCTCCGCCGCCACGGACGCCCGGACCAGGAACGAGACCGCCTCCCCCCGGTGCACGAGGTCCTTGATGAACTCGGTGTTGCTCGTCTCCATGAGCACGTTGGGCTCGTACCCGCTCCGGGAGAAGAGGTCGTTGAGCACCCGGCGGGTGCCCGACCCCACGTCCTTCATGATGATCGGCTCCAGGGCCAGCTCCTCGATCCTCACCGCCCTTTGGTGCGTCCACGGGTGCCCGGGCGGGACGATCAGGACCAGCTCCTCCTGGCTGAAGGGCGTGAAGGCCACGTCCGGGTGGTCCTCTGCACGGGCGATGACCGCGATCTCGTTGCGGAACTCCAGGAGGCTGCGGATCATGTCCCGGGAGCTGCCCTCGTCCAGGTGGATGCGGATGTTGGGGTGCTGCTGGTGATAGCTGGTGATGAGAACGGGCATGAAGTAGCGTGCGTACGCCTTGGTGGTGCCGAGACGGAGGATGCCCCGCTTGAGCGCCCGGAGGTCCTCGATCGCGTCCTCCAGCTCCCCCTCGGTGTCGAACACCTTCCGGGCGTACTCGAAGAGGATCTTGCCCTCGTCCGAGAGGAAGACCCGGCGGCCCCTCTTCTTGAACAGCACCAGGCCGCAGGTCTCCTCGAAGAGCCTCGCCTGGGCCGTCACGCCGGGCTGGGTGATGTGGAGGTCCTCCGAGGCCCGGGTGAAGTTCTGGTGCTTGGCCGCGTGGTAGAACACCCGGAGTTGGTTGAGGTTGATCACGGCGCTTCCCCTTTCCATCCAAAGTAATTCTTATACTGAACATTCTTTACATAAGCTGAGTTTATACATAACATAACAAAAACGAATTTGACAGTTTTTCCTGTTTTCGCCACCCTGGATCCCGGGAATCACCCCTGCCGCGTCCCTGCCGGCGCGCTCGCACAACCTCAGTCTGCAGGCAGCCGAAACGCCCTGTCGCGGACCGGCCCCGATCGCGGCCGCCGCGGCCCGACGCCTCCTCACCCTTCGCGAAGTGAAGTGCGGTGGGGATTCCCTGGACGCTTCCTGTGTTCGCGTGAGCCGAACGTTCGCGAGGCTCACTGTTGCCACGGCCCGTTGCCCGCATGGGCGACCCAACCCCAATCGTCTCAGACAGGGAGGTGCACCATGGCAGAAGACAAGGCAGGAAGATTCCCGGATCCGCACGAGTTTCAAGTTCCGCCGGAGCTCGAAGGCTGGGAGGAGATGTATCCCTCCCACTTCCTATTCACCATGGGCGAGAGGTCGGACTGGGAGAAGTCCAACTTCTGGTACCAGGACAAGATCCACGCCCCGGATCCCATGCCGCCCCTGGACCTCATCTTCCAGGAGGCTTGGCAGATCTCCCTCTCCCAGTACACCACGCGCGTCTTCTGCATCCCGCCGGCCCAGGGCATCGCCCAGCGCCTGGTGGGCGGGTACCTCTACATCTGCGCGGTGGCGCCGCCCCCGGACGAGATCATCGGCGAGAAGGCGGCCCACTTCGAGAAGCGGGTGTTCTACGTCTTCGACCACTACGACGAGCTGTGGGAAAAGTGGCTGACCAAGTTCAAGGCCCTGGGCGAGGAGATGAAGGGCCTGGAGATCCCCACGGAATTTCCCAAGTACGTCTCGGACGAGGAGGTGTTCCCTGCGCCCAGGGGGTTCTACATCTCCTATGACATCCTGGAGACCTTCGACCGCCTGGTCAACCTGATGATCAAGGCGTGGCAGTACCATTTCGAGTACCTGAACCTGAGCTATCTCGCCTACCTCATGTTCGGCGACGTCTGCCGCAAGCTCTTCCCCGGCATCAGCGAGAGCGCCATCGGCAAGATGGTGGCCGGGGCCTACGTCTCCATGTTCAGGCCGGAGGAAGAGCTCTGCCGGCTGTCCCGGCTCGCCCACGAGCAGCCCGAGGTCAAGAGGGTGCTCGCGTCCGACAAGAGCTCGGAGGCCAAGATCCAGGAGCTGGAAGGGACCGAGGACGGCAAAAAATGGCTGGCGGAGCTCGAAAAGGCCAAGGACCCCTGGTTCTCCGTCTCCTGCGGCAGCGGCTGGTTCCACTACGAGGGGAGCTGGTGCAACACCCTCGACATCCCCTTCAGCTACATCCAGGGCTACCTGGGGATGCTGGACAAGGGAGCCACCATCGAGCGCGCCCTCGGGGAGATCGACAAGGAGCGGGACAAGGTCCTGGCCGAGTACCGGGACCTGATCACCACGGAGGAGGACCGCAAGTCCTTTGACGACGCCTACAACACCATCCGCACCATCTATCGCTACGCCGAGGACCACCTGTTCTGGGTGGAGCACTGGCTGCACACCATCTGGTTCGACAAGGTGCGGACCTTCGGCCGGCTCCTCGTGAACAACGGGTTCATCCAGGAGGTGGACGACATCTTCATGTTCACCCGCTACGAGATCCCCGAGATCCTGACCGAGCTCTCCACCGGCTGGGCCCTGGGCGAGGGCATCCCGGTGCGCGGGCAGCACTACAAGGCCAAGGTGGCCAAGCGGCGGAAGGTCCTGGAAGCGGCCCAGAAGTGGAGCCCGCCGCCGGCCCTGGGCGTGCCGCCCGAGGAGGTGGCCGAGCCCTTCACCATCATGCTCTGGGGCGTGACCACGGACAAGGTCCAGGAGTGGCTCAAGGGCTTCTCCGCCGAGGACGCCAAGAACCTCTCCGAGATCAAGGGGTTCGCCGCCTCGGCCGGCGTGAACGAGGGCCCGGCCCGGGTCCTGAAGCTCCTCAAGGACATCACGGATCTCCAGGAAGGCGAGATCCTGGTGTGCCCCAACACGAACCCCTCCTGGGCGCCCGTCTTCGCCAAGATCCGGGGTGCGGTGACGGACATCGGGGGCCTGACCAGCCACGCGGCCATCGTCTGCCGTGAGTACGGCGTACCCGCGGTCACGGGCACCGGGATCGGCACGGCCGCCATCAAGAACGGCGACATCGTCCGGGTGGACGGGGACACCGGAACGGTCACGGTGGTCGAACGGGCCGCCTGAGCCGGGTAGCGTTCCCATTGAGGTCGGGGGACTGCACATCTCCGGGCCCAACCATGGAGAGACGACATGAGCTACACCAGGAAATTCGAGGAACTCGACAGGAACGCCCTGGCGCTGGTGGGGGGGAAGAACGCCAGCCTGGGGGAGCTGATCAAGGCGGGGGTTCGGGTGCCGCCGGGCTTCGCGGTCACCACCACCTGCTACGAAGACTTCATCAAGCGCACGGGCATCGTGGACACGATGTACGAGCTCCTGTCCGGGCTGCAGCTGGGCGCCGTGGACGCGGTCCACAAGGCCGCCGAGCAGGTGCAGGACCTCATCCGCAACGCCCCCATGCCGGACGACATGCGCTCGGCCGTCACCGAGGCCTACGCCGAACTCTGCCGCGAGACTTCCGACGAGAGCCTTCCGGTGGCCGTCCGGTCCAGCGCCACGGCCGAGGATTTGCCCACGGCGAGCTTTGCCGGCCAGCAGGACACCCACCTGTGGGTGGTGGGGACGGACCGGGTCCTCCAGCGCGTCCAGGACTGCTGGGCGAGCCTGTTCACGCCGCGCGCCGTGAGCTATCGCATTCGAAACGACTTTCCGCACGAAAAGGTGTTCATCAGCGTGGGGGTCCAGAAGATGGTGATCGCCAAGTGCGCCGGGGTCATGTTTTCCCTCAACCCCACGGACGGCGACCTCTCCAAGGTGGTGATCGAGGGGGCCTGGGGACTGGGAGAGACCGTGGTGGGCGGCACCGTGAACCCCGACCGGTTCTCCGTGGACAAGGTCCTGATGGAGGCCACCGAGAAGAACATCTCCACCAAGCACATCGCCTGCGTGTTCGACCCCGACAACGGGGAGGTCATGGAGGCGGAGCTCGACCCCGACAAGGGGTGCAGGTGCTGTCTTTTGGACGAGGAGGTCAAGGAGCTGGCCAAGCTGGCCAAGGAGATCGAGAAGCACTACGGGATGCCCATGGACATCGAGTGGGCCATCGACGAGGTGGAGCCGTTCCCCGAGAACGTCTTCATCGTCCAGGCCCGTCCCGAAACGGTCTGGAGCCAGAAAAAGGGAGAGTCCCGGCTCGGCAAGAAGAGCGGACGGGAGCTGCTCATGGCCCAGGCCATGAAGCGCATCAAGCTGAGAGAATAAGCCACGGGGACGCGTTCCCGAGGAGCGCCCCCCGCGGCCGTTCGATAGTCGGTCGCACGAGATTCAGATGCAGAGGCGGGCGGGAAGCCCCGAGAAGCCTCGTGCCCGGGAACCGAGGATTGACAGGTTCCCATCCAGTCGGCAACCATTTCGTTTGATCAGGAGGGACACGAGACATGAAAAGTATGCGGGACTTTATCGAAGTGGCGGAGAAGGAAGGCGAACTGAAGAGAATCACCGCTGAGGTGGACTGGAACCTGGAGCTTTCCCACATCGCCAAGCTCAACGAGGAAGCCCACGGACCGGCCCTGCTCTTCGAGAACGTCAAGGACTACGACACGCCGGTGATCACCAGCACCTGCACCACCGCCCAGAAGCTGGCCCTCATCCTGGGCAGGCCCAAGGAGACCCCGCTGCCCGAGATCCTCAGGGCCTGGGTGGACATGGGGCACGACCCCATCCCGCCCAAGTGGGTGGACAAGAAGGACGCCCCCTGCAAGCAGAACATCATCACGGGAGACGACGTCGACCTGTACAAGTTTCCCGTGCCCCAGTTCTTCCCCATGGACGGCGGCCGCTACATCGGCACGGCCCACTTCATCCTCACCAAGGACCCGGACACCGGCTGGGTGAACCTGGGAACCTACCGCTCCCAGCTCCTGGACAAGAACAAAATCGGGACCCAGTTCATCAAGGGAAAGCACGCGGACCAGATGCTCAAGAAGTACCAGGCCATGGGCAAGCCCATGCCCTGCGCCTCGATCATCGGCTGCGACCCGCTGCTCTTCATCCTGGGCGCCGCCCGGGTGTCGGCCGGCATCTCCGAGTACGACGTGTACGGCTCCATCCGGGGCGAGGCCTGCGAGGTGGTCCAGGGCGAAACCGTGGACCTGCCCATCCCGGCCCATGCAGAGATCGTGCTGGAAGGGGAGTGCGACGCGGAGAAGTTCATGGAGGAGGGCCCCTTCGGCGAGTACACCGGGTACTACTCGGGCGTGGGTACCGACCCCAGGAACTACATGGACATCAAGTGCGTCACCCACCGGGACAACCCCATCATGTACTCCACCACCGTGGGGCGTGCGGTCACCGACACCCACATGGTCATGGCCCTCTCCTACGGCGCCACCCTGTGGCAGCAGCTCGCCGACGAGATGCACATTCCCGGCATCAAGTCGGTCTACTGCCCGCCGGAGGGTTCGGGACGGTTCCTGGCCATCATCTCCATGAAGACCATGTATCCCGGCCACGCCGACCAGGTGCTCACGGCCGCGGTCTCCACCGAGATGGGGGCCTACGGCCTCAAGACGGTGATCGTGGTGGACGAAGACATCGATTCCTGGGATATTCCCAGGGTCATGTACGCCTTGAGCTTCCGATTCCAGCCCAACCGCTCCCAGGTCATCAAGCGGGGCCGATCCACTCCGTTGGACCCCTCCCTGCCCATCGACGCCCGGGAGATCACGGGAAGGCTGCTGCTGGATGCCACCATTCCGTACGAGTGGAAGAAGAAACCCATTCAAATCGAGC
>CAYUBQ010000136.1:0-5830 GCA_964443135.1 uncultured Desulfobacterales bacterium
TTTACCGTGAAAATGCCCCGCGGTGGGCCGGGCGTGGGGCGGCATTTCACATGCCGCCGCAAGGTGTCCGGCAAGCACGACGGGGTGTAAAACCCCGCCCCACGAAAACAGCGGTTTTCATCAGCGGGGATGACCGGAAGCCGGACGCTGGTCATGGACGTTTGACGCATCGATCCAACATACCACAGGCGCGGCGGAAATCCCAGTCGGGAGGTACGTTGTCGAACCGCCCGCGTCGCGGCTGGCATGCATATTGCTGCTCATCGGGGGGCAGGAGACGTCCGCCCGCGCAAGGGGAGAGCCGCTCCGGCGGTTGCCGGGCCCAGCCCCTGGATGCGCTGCGGTGGCGCGGGGGGAGGTGCGTGCAGCCTTTGACGCCAGGCGACGTTTTTTTGACAGGATGGCGGGGCGGGGGCCGGAGATGCCGGGAAAGCCGGAAAAGGAGTTCAAGGCGGGCACCAACGGGTGGATGACCACCTACACCGACCTGTGCACGCTGCTGTTGACCTTTTTCGTGCTCCTCCTGAGCATCTCCACCATCGACGAGCAGAACAAACGCATCGCGCTCAACTCCCTGGTCGGGGCCTTCGGGTTCAAACCCGGAGCCCAGTCCATCATCGGAAGCCCCGAAGGGATGAACATCACCCTGCCCACGGCCCCCATGAAACCCGAGGAGGTCACCTACGAGAAGCTCCAGAACGTGGTGCTCAAGAACACCCTGGACCAGGACGTGACCGTCCAGAAGGAGGCGGACCGGGTGGTGCTCACCCTGGGAAACCAGGTGCTGTTCCAGGACGGGTCCAGCCGGATCCAGGAGCGGGGGAAGGCGTTTCTCGACGATCTGGTCCCCGTGCTGGAGAGGGACGATCCCCGGCTCGTCGAGCTTCGAGGGTACGCGGCCCACGCGGAGACCGTCTTCGAGGACGACCCCGCTCGATCGGCCGTGCTCCTGTCCACCCGCCGAGGCCTGGCCGTGTTCCGCCACTTCACGGACGAGGCCGGCATTCCCGGAAAAGAGCTCGTGGCCCACGGCTTCGGCCGGGACCCCTACCTGAACCGGGGGAAACGCAACCGGGGAAAGCTGGACCGGCAGGTTCAGATCATCCTCGACTTCTCCGAGGAGGTCCCCTTCCGGATGAAGCGGCGCCCCGGGGACTCCGTATTGGACTTCGAAGGATTCCTGTTCCGATTTCCGGGGGACGCGGGTGACTGATCGAAAAGGAAAAAGGGGCGGGGACGACTCGCAGGTCGGAAAAAGCGAGGCCTGGATGGTGACCTTTTCCGACCTGTCCACGCTCCTTCTGACCTTCTTCGTCCTCCTGCTTACCATGTCGTCCATGGACGAGCGCAAGCTCAAGAGCATGTTCAACAACTTCACCAGCAGCTGCGGCATCCTTCTCTTCAAGGAGTACGGCGACATCTACCAGCCCCGGGAGATGCTGATCGAGGGCATCACGGCCAAGCTCAAGGACGCCCTGGTAATCCTGAAGGCGGACGATCCGCCGGAGGACCTCTCCGCCGGCATAAAGGAGGAGCTTCTCGAGAGCGACGGGGGGAAGCTCGAGATCGAGTACTTCAAGGAGGGCTTCAAGATGGTGTTCGGGGACGGTCTCCTGTTCGACTCGGGCCGCGCCGAGATCCGCGAGGAGATGGCCCCTGTTCTCGAGAAGGTGGCCCGGTTCATGAAGTTCACGGACTACCAGGTCTACATCGACGGCCACACGGACGACATCCCCATGCGCGGAGGGTTCGGTTCGAACGAGGAGCTGTCCCTCGCGCGGGCGGTCGCCGTCATGGAGCAGCTGCAGGAGGCGTACGGAACGGTGGAATCGGACATCGCGCTGGCCGGCTACGGCGCGCTCAAGCCGGTGGCCGACAACGAGACCCAAGAGGGGAGGACCCGGAACCGGCGGGTGGAGATCATCTTCAAGAACAAGAAGTACTTCTAGGCCCCCACCTGTTTCCCCCACCGCCACCGACACCGACACCTTCTTCACCTGCCATACCGCCCCTCCCGTTTTCTGAGATGCAGGCGGATGGGGATCCGGTCGAGGCCGAAACGCTCCCGCAGCTGGTTCGCCAGGTAGCGGCGGTAGGAGACGTGCAGGAGGTCGGGCCGGTTCACGAACATGACGAAGGTGGGCGGACGGACCGCGGTCTGGGTGGCGTAGAGAAGCCTCACGCTCCGCGGTCCCGTCCTGGGCGGAGGCTTGCGTTCCAGGATCTCGCCCACGGCCCGGTTCACCTCCCCCGTGGGGACCCGACGGCAGAAGGGCTCCCACAGGGACCGGACGGCGGGAATCAGCCGTTTCACACGTTCGCCGGTCAGGGCGGAGAGGCGCAGGGTCGGGGCGAAGGAGACGAACCCCAGCTGCCGGTCGACCTCCTCGAGGAAAGCGCGCCTCTGCTCGTCGTCCCGCTTGACCAGGTCCCACTTGTTCAGGGCCAGCACCATGGCCCGACCCCGATCCAGGGCGTAGCCGCAGATGCGGGCGTCCTGCTCCGCCACCCCGGCGGCCGCGTCCAGCAGCACCACGGCCACGTGGCAGCGATCGAGGCTTTGGAGGGTCTTGATCATGCTGAACTTGTCGATCCGCTCCCGGACGCGCGACCTCCGCCGCAGCCCCGCGGTGTCGATCAGCGTGAAGTCCGTGCCCTCGTAGGAAAAGGGCGTGTCCACGGCATCCCGGGTCGTGCCGGGCAGGTCGCTCACCAGGAGCCGCTCGAGTCCCAGGACCCGGTTGATGAGGCTGGACTTCCCGACGTTGGGCCGCCCCACCACCGCCACCCGGATCCGGCTCGGGTCCGGCTCGTCGGCGACCGAGGGGGGGAGGAGCTCCACCAGGCGGTCCATGAGCGCGCGGAGGCCGTAGCCGTGGGCCGCGGACAGGGGATGGATCTCGGCCGTACCCAGCTCGTAGAACTCCAGGGCCCGTGCATCGTGCTCCGGGCCGTCGATCTTGTTGGCGGCGAGAAGCACGGGCTTGCGGGAGCGTCGCAGGAGGTCCGCGATCTCCCGGTCCCCCGGCAACGGCCCGGTCCGGCCGTCCACCATGAACAGGACGGCGTCGGCCTCCTCGATCGCCATGAGGACCTGCGTTTTCACGCCGGCCAGGAGGGGCTCTTCCTCCCCCGCCGCGAACCCCCCGGTGTCGATCACACGAAGGGGGACGCCCTCCCAGTGGATCGACGCGTAGAGACGGTCCCGCGTGACCCCGGGCCGGTCGTCCACGAGGGCGTTCCGGGAGCGGCTCAGGCGGTTGAACAGGGTGGATTTGCCCACGTTCGGGCGACCCACAATGGCGACGACGGCGGTCATGGTCAATGCGTGACGGCGGTGAACCGGTGCCTCGAACGACCGGCGGAAAGGAGGCCGCCCGGGCGTTTCCGCAAAAGGGGGGCGGCTGGGAGAACGGTCAGAGTCGCGGCTCGAAGGCCGGATGCTCCTGCGTGGTGATGGAGGGCGAAGCGAGGGAGGGCGATGCTCCGGGGAAGCGGGATTCGATCAGGGTACGGAGGTGCATGAGCCGGACGGGCTTGGGAACCACCGTCTCGGTGATCCCTTCCTCGAGGATGAGCCCGACCCTCGCATCGGCCGGATTCCCCGTGAGCACGACGATCCGTGCCTCGGGGTCCATCGCGGCGATCCGCCGGGACGCCTCGAGACCGTCCATGACGGGCATCTCCATGTCCATGAAGACGAGATCCGGAAGGAACCGTCCGTACTGTCGAACGGCTTCCTCCCCGTTCCCTGCGGACGCCACATCGCCGTACCCCATGATCTGAAGCGCCTCTTGCAGGATCTTGTTGATCTCTTCGTCATCGTCCACGAGAAGAATCCTGATCGAATCCGGCATGGTCACCCTCGCTGGCTCCCCGATGGTGGTTTCGTGGCGGACGGCCCCGGTGCATCTCACCCGGGCGGAAACGCCCCTTCTCGCGCCCCCTGCACGCCCGCGGGAATTTTCGGGAATATACAGGGGCCCCCGGCCAAATGTCAAGATATATTGTATGCCTGCCGAAAAAGTGGAATATGTTGTGTTTTTTCGGGTTTCGATACAGGGATTTTGGCTTGACTGAATGGGGCGATCCCTTTATGTTCGGACCCAAGGAAAGCGAAGCCGAGACCGTCGGCGGGAACGCGTTCGGAGACGAGATCATGAACGACATGGCCACCCAGTACATCATCGTGACCGGCGGCGTCCTCTCCGGTCTCGGCAAGGGCATCGCCGCCGCATCCATCGGCCACCTCCTCTCCTCGCGCCTCAAGATCATTCCCGTCAAGTGCGACGGATACCTGAACGTGGACCCGGGGACCATGAACCCCTACGAGCACGGCGAGGTGTTCGTGCTCGACGACGGGGGCGAGGTGGACATGGACTTCGGTCACTACGAGCGCTTCGCGGGGGTGACCTGCAAGAGCCAGTGGAACCTGACCATGGGCAAGGTCTTCGACATGGTCCGCCAGAAGGAGCGCCGCGGGGACTACCTCGGAAAGACGGTCCAGTACATCCCCCACGTCACGGACATCATCAAGAACCACATCTTCGACATCGCCCGGGAGGAGGCGGCGGGCCTGGTGATCGTGGAGATCGGCGGCACGGTGGGGGACATCGAGAACGAGCTGTTCCTCGAGGCCATGCGCCAGATGAGGGAGGACGTCGGCCGGTCCAACATCGTCTACGTCCACCTGACCTACGTGCCCATCCCTTACGGGGTCAACGAGCAGAAGTCCAAGCCGACCCAGCAGAGCGTGAACCTGCTGAAGCAGCGGGGCATCTTTCCGGACATCATCATCGGGCGGTGCTCCACCTACCTGACGCGCGAGATCAAACGGAAGATCGCCAACTTCTGCGACGTGGTCCCGGAGGCCGTGATCACCGGGCTGGATGTGGAGGACATCTACGAGATCCCGCTGGTCTTCGAGGAGGAGGGGCTCTCGGCGATCCTCCACAAGAAGCTCAACATCTACAGCCCGCCCGTCCTGGGCCGGTGGCGGGAGTACATCGAGAACCTGCGCCGCCCGGACCGGGAGATCACGGTGGCCATGTGCGGCAAGTACACCAAGCTGGAGGACTCCTACGCGTCCATCATCGAGTCGTTCAACCACTGTGCGGCCCACCTGCGCTGCAAGATCAACCTCAAGTGGGTCGAGACCTCCGACCTCGAGGACCTGCACGACCTGGAGGGGGTGGACGGGGTCGTGGTGCCCGGCGGATTCGGCACCCGGGGAACGGAGGGAAAGATCCAGGTGATCCGGCTCGTGCGGGAGCGCCACATCCCGTTCCTGGGCCTCTGCCTGGGGCTGCAGCTGGCCGTGATCGAGTACGCGCGCCACCTCTGCGGCCTGCAGGGTGCGAACTCCACCGAGTTCGATCCCGACACCCCCCACCCCGTCATCGACATCCTGCCGGAGCAGCGCGACATCGTGGACAAGGGCGGAACCATGCGCCTCGGCGCCTATCGCGCCCTGCTCGAGGAAGGCACCCGGGTTCGCAGGCTCTACGAAGCCCCGGAGGCGTCCGAACGGCACCGGCACCGGTACGAGGTGAACCCCGAGTTCCACGACCTGCTTCTGGAAAAGGGGATGATCTTCTCCGGCATGTCCGAGGACGGACGGCTGGTGGAGTTCATCGAGCTGCCGGATCACCCCTTTTTCGCGGCCACCCAGGCCCACCCGGAGCTCAAGTCCCGAATGGAGACCCCCGCCCCCCTGTTCTTCGGCTTCGTCCAGGCCTGCCTGGAGCGGAAGTCGAGTTGAGGGGACGTCTTTGCGTAATTCGATAACTCCCGAGTTTTTAGGGGACGTTCTTGCATAATTCGATAACTC
>CAYUBQ010000137.1:0-5787 GCA_964443135.1 uncultured Desulfobacterales bacterium
GCCGCCTCGCTCCCGGGGGTGGTGCGCGCCCTGTGGCAGTCGGTTCACGAGCTTCGCATGGCCGGGCTCGGGCCGGAGGACGTGCGGGGGGACGCCTTTGTGGTGCCCGGGAAGGGCGAGGCGGTCCAGAGGCTTCTTGGGGCCTACGAGAGGGTGCTCGAGGAGGAGCGGCGCCTGGACGAGGCCGGTCTGCTTCGCGTGGCCCTGGGGGTGGAGGAGGCCGAGGCCACAGCCGGAGGGCGCGTGGTCATGGCGCTTGCCGGGATGACGCTCCATCCGATGGAGAAACGGTATGTGGAGCAGGTGGCCAAGGGCGCACTTCGGGTGATCGGGGAGCAGGGGGTTCCGGGGCTTGCCAGGCCGAGGCGGCTCCTGGAGGGACCGGGATCGGAGGGGAACCCGCCTTCCACGGACCTGGACCGCTTGCGGTGGCTGTGGGCCCCGGAGGAGGCGCCTCCGGCCGTGGGGGATGGGTCGGTCTCGCTCTTTCACGCGGCCGGCGAGTCCAACGAGGTGCGGGAGGTGCTCCGGTGGGTGCTGACCCAGGAGCTCCCTCTGGACGACGTGGAGCTCCTCTACACTCGGGAGGCGCCCTATGCCTCGTTGATTCGGGACCTTGCCCGGTCCCTGGACCTCCCCGTGACCTTGGCCGGGGGCGTGCCCGTTGCCCAGACGCGGCCGGGAAGGGCGCTCTTGTTCTTTCTGGACTGGCAGAAGGAGGATTTTCTGCAACGGCCCCTGCTTCGTCTCCTGGCCGGGGGGTATCTCGACCTCGAGCGGTTGGGGTTCGAGGGGGAGGCCCTCTCCTTTGGCCGGGCCGCGGCCCTGGTCCGGAAGGCCGGGATCGGGTGGGGGAGGGCGCGCTACCCCACGTGCCTGGGCTCCCTGGAGAAGGAGTACCGGGTGCGTGCCGACGCCCTGCGGGAGGAGGGCGAGGAGGCGCAGGCCGAAAGGGCGATGGAGGAGGCGGCCCGGGTTGCCTGGGTGGGGCGGCTGGTGGGGGAGCTTTTGGCGTTGGCCCCGGAAGCGGAGGAAGGGGCGTCGCCCTCGCTGGGGGAGATCTCGGAGGGGGCGGTTGCCTTCCTGGCGCGCTTCAGCCGGGTCGCGGGCGAGGAGGACGCGGAGGCCCGGGGCCGGTTGATGGAGGTGCTGGGGACGCTGGGCCGGGCGTCTTTTGCGGGGGGAGGGGAGGACCGGTTCGCCTGGGTCGAGAAGGTCCTCGAGGGGGTTCGAGTGGGGGCCTCCTCCCCGAGGCCCGGGCACCTTCACGCGGGGTCCTTCCGGCAGGGGGGATTCAGCGGGAGGAGATGCACCTTTGTGGTGGGGCTCGACCAGGGGCGGTTTCCCGGGATCCCGGCCCAGGACCCGGTGCTCCTGGACGAGGAGCGGGAGGCGCTGGGAGGGGAGCTGGTGCTCTCCGGGGAGGGGGTGGAGGAGAACCGCCACGCCCTGGCCCGGTGCCTGGGGTCCCTGGAGGGACGGGTCACCCTGAGCTGCACGGTCCGGGACCTGGCCGAGGACCGGGCGGTCTTTCCGTCATCGGCCATGTTGAATGCGTACCGGCTGATCACGGGCGACCGGGCAGGGGACTACCAGGATTTGGAGCGGTATTTGGGCGAGCCGGCCGGGTTCGCGCCCGGGGAGGGGGCGGTGCCCCTGAACGGGATGGAGTGGTGGCTCGCCCAGGGCGGGCCCCGGCTTGCCGAGGGGGCGGTGCTGGCCGCGTACCCGGGGCTGAGGGCGGGACGGGAGGCCGAGGTCGAGCGGGCGCGGGAAGAGCTGACCGAGTACGACGGCTTTCTGCCGTCGGCCCGGGGGGATTTGGACCCGGGGGGTGAGGGCGTGGTGCTCTCGAGCTCGCGGCTCGAGCAGCTCGCCAAGTGCCCCTTCGGGTACTTTCTTCAGCATGTGCTGGGGCTCGAGCCCCTGGAGGAGATGGAGCGGGACCCGGGCCAATGGCTGGATGCGCTCCAGCGGGGGAGCCTGCTCCACGAGGTTCTTTTTCGGTTCATGACCGAGCTGAAGGCCCGGGGGGAGCGGCCCGGGCTGGAGCGGCACGGGGGGCTCGTCGAGGCCCTGGCCCTGGAGGCGGTTGCGCGGTGGAAGGAGGAGGTCCCGCCGGCCACAGCGTTGGCGGCCGAGCACGAGACGCGGGACCTGTTGGAATCGCTCCGGGTGTTCTTGAAGGACGAGGAGGCGCACTGCCGGCGGGTGGAGCCGGCGTTCTTCGAGCTCGCCTTCGGCATCCCGGGGGAGGGAGGGCTCGAGGAGCCGGTGCGGCTTTCCCTGCCGGAGGCCGGGGTGTTCCGTCTTCGGGGGCGGATCGACCGGGTGGACCGGGTGAGGGAGGGCGAGTACGAGATCTGGGACTACAAGGGCGGACGGGCCAGGGTCCATCAGGACCCCAAGGCCTACAGGCAGGGGAGGGTGCTTCAGCACGTCCTCTACGCCCTGGCCGCGGAGGAGATCCTGAAGCAGGAGGTGGGGGCCGGGGTGCGGGTCGTGAGGAGCGGGTACTTCTTTCCGAGCCCCCGGGGAAACGGGGAGCGGATTGCGCGGGGGGCCGGGGACCGGGAGCAGGCGGACCGGGCGCTGGGGGCGCTCTTTGCGCTTCTGCGGGAGGGGGTCTTCCCGGCCCGGTATGACAAGGGGTCGTGTTGGTACTGCGACTACGGGGCGGTCTGCGGCGGGGAGGAGGCGGTCTCGAGGACCCAGGCCCGGCTGGAGGGGGATGCACGGCTGGAGCCGTTGAGGAGGTTGAAGCATGGCGGGTGAGCCCCCGGATCGGGAGGAGCGGGAGCGGATCGTTCGGGAGCTGGATGCGTCCGTGCTGGTGGAGGCCGGGGCCGGTTCGGGCAAGACCACCAGCCTGGTGGACCGCATGCTGGCCCTGATCGGCGAGGGCCGGGGCACGGTGGAGCGGATGGCCGCGGTGACCTTCACCCGAAAGGCCGCGGCCGAGCTCAAGGGGCGGTTTCAGGTGGGGCTGGAGCAGGCGGTGCGGAGCGAGGCCGACCCGGAGAGGAAGGCCCGGTTCGGGCGGGCGCTCGCCTCGCTCGAGCGGCTCTTTGCGGGCACCATCCACGCCTTCTGCGCCCGGCTCCTGCGGGAGCGGCCCGTGGAGGCCGGGCTGGACCCGGACTTCACGGAGCTCGAGGAGGACGAGGACCAGGCCCTGCGGGAGGCGTGCTGGTCCGAGTACCTCGGCACCCTCCATCTGGAGGGCGCCCCGGTCCTCGAGAGGGTCCTGGACCTCGGCCTGGACCCGTTCGCCCTCCAGGGGGCCTATGAGGCGGTGGCGCTCTTTCCCGAGGTGGAGGCGGTCAGGGAGGAGGTGGAGGAGCCGGACCTGGGGGACGTGCGGGAAAAGCTGGAAGCGTATCTCGATCTTGTCCGGAAGGACCTGCCCGAGGAGCCGCCGCCGGGAGGCTGGTGCTCGCTCCAGTCGGTCCTTCGCTCGGCCCTGTTGCGGGCCCGCCACCTCGATTGGGGACACAACCCGTCCCTGGTCCAGGTCCTACAAGGGCTCGAGAGCCGGGCCCACGTCACCCTCAATCGTTGGCCGGATCCTGAGACGGCCCGGGGCCAGCAGGCGGCGTTCGAGGGTTTTCGGGACGGGGTGGTCGCCCGGGCTCTGGATGCGTGGCGGCGCTACTGCCACGCCCCCATCCTGGACCTGGTGGTGCCGGCGGTGGAGCACTACCGAAAGCGGCGGGAGGAGGCGTCCACCCTGAACTACAACGACCTCCTCTCGAGGGCCGCGGCGCTGGTGCGGGAGAACCCGGAGGTGCGGGGGTACTTTCAGCGGCGGTTCACGCATCTGCTGGTGGACGAGTTCCAGGACACGGACCCGATCCAGGCGGAGATGATCCTGCTCCTGGCCGGGGAGGGGGTGGAGGAGACCTCCTGGCGGAAGGTGCGGGTGAGGCCCGGGGCGCTCTTTGTGGTGGGCGACCCCAAGCAGTCCATCTACCGGTTCCGCCGGGCCGACATCGACACCTACAACGAGGTGAAGGGGGTTCTCGAGCGCTCGGGCGGGACGGTGCTCGCCCTCACGGCCAACTTCCGGTCCCTGCCGCCGGTCTGCGACTGGGCCAACCGGGTGTTTCAGGGGGCGTTCCCCCCGGAGAGCACGGACGTGCAGGCCGCGTTCGAGCGGCTGGATCCGTACCGGGAGGCCCGGGAGGGGGGCGTCCGGCGGATCCTCCTTCCCCGGGTATATGGCCACAGTCAACAGGAGATCGTCCGGCAGGACGCGGCGCGGATCGCCGACTTCATCGCCCGGGCGGTGGAGGGAGGGTATCCCGTTCACCGGAGCCCGTCGGAGCGCCGGGCCGGGCTCGCGCCCCAGGCCGGGCCGGGGGACTTCCTGATCCTCCTTCGCTACAAGGCCCACCTGGCCGCCTACGGACGGGCCCTGGAGGCGAGGGGCATCCCCTTCCAGGTGACCGGGGGCGGGGCCTTTGGCGAGTCCGAGGAGGTGGGGCACCTGGTCTCCCTGCTCAAGGCCGTGTCCGAGCCCGAGGACCGCATCTCCCTGGTGGCGACCCTGCGGGGGCCCTTCTTCGGGATCAGCGACGACCGGCTCTACCGGTACCGCAGGGGAGGCGGGGTGTTCTCCCTCTTTGCCGAGCCCGAGGGGTGCGCGGATGCGGAGGCGGCAGGAGCGGTCTGCGAGGCGTTCGCCGCTCTTCGAACCTACCGTGCGTGGGCCCGGACCCGGCCGCCGGCGGCCGCGCTCAGCAGGATCGTGGACCATTTGGGCATCCTGCCCCTGGCCGCGACCCGGGAGAACGGGGAGACCCGGGCGGGGAACCTGCTCAAGGCCCTGGAGATGGGGTTTCGGGATGGGGAGAAGGGGGCTTCCTCCTTCCCCGAGCTGGTGGACCGCCTGGCCGGGTACGTGGAGGGGCCGGACGTGGAGTCCATGTCCCTCGAGCCCGGGAGGAAGCAGGCCGTGCGGATCATGAACCTCCACAAGGCCAAGGGCCTGGAGGCGCCGGTGGTGTTTCTCGCCGACCCGGTGAAGGAGGTCTCCCACCCGCCGGACCGGCACATCGACCGCACCGGGGACCGGGCCCGGGGGTTCTTCGTGGTCTCCCGGAAGAAAGGCGATTTTGGGAGCGAGGTCCTGGGGCTGCCGCCGGACTGGGACCGGCTGGAGGAACGGGAGGCCCGGTACCGGGAGGCCGAGGAGATGCGTCTCCTCTACGTGGCCGCCACGCGCGCCAGGCAGCTCCTGGTGGTGAGCCAGTATCCCGCAAAACCGGATCAGGGTGCGTGGAGGGCGTTCAACCCCCATCTCCAGGAGGCGCCTGAGCCGGAGGAGGGCGAGGGGGCGCAGCCTGTGCCCTTGAAGCTCGATGGCCCGAGGGAGTCCTTTTCCGGAGGAGCAAGGATCCGGGAGGAACGGTTTTCCATCGCGATGACGGCCTCCTACGCCACGGAAGCGGTCACCGATGCCGCCAAAGGGGAGGCCGCGCACCCGGTGAGGGCCGGCAGGGGAAAGGGCATGGCCTGGGGCCGTATCGTGCATCGGATGCTGGAGCTGCTGATTCGTGCGCCCTCCCTGGATGTGGGCGCTATGGCAGGGCGCCTGGTCCGGGAGGAAGATATGCCCCGGTCGGGCGTGGAAGACGTGGTCGCCTGCGTCGAGCGGGTCCGGGGGTCTGAGCTGTGGAAACGGATCGAGGGGGCGGAGGCGGTGCTCTCGGAGGTGCCCTTCTCCATCACCCGGGAGGGGGAGGACCTGCCGAGGACCACGACCGGGACGGTGGACGTGGCCTT
>CAYUBQ010000138.1:0-5785 GCA_964443135.1 uncultured Desulfobacterales bacterium
TCGTGGAGATCCTGAACGAGCACAGCCGGCGTATCTCCCTTCAGAGCTTCCCTGATATCATGGAGGAGATGAAGAAGCGCTTGAACGCCGAGAGCGCCCACATGGAGATCACCTTTCCCTACTTCATCAAGAAAGAGGCCCCGGTCACTCGGAGCGAGGGCCTGATGCAGTACAAGTGTACCATCAAGGGAGCCCTCAACGCCGGCAAGGATCTGGCCCTGATGATCCGGGTCCCGGTGTCGACGCTTTGCCCGTGCTCCAAGGAGATCAGCGACTTCGGGGCCCACAACCAGCGAGGGGAGGTCCGTCTCCAGGTGCGGTTCAAGAAGTTCGTCTGGATAGAGGACCTGATCCGGCTGGTGGAGGATTCCGCCTCGGCCGAGGTGTTCAGCGTGCTCAAGCGCGAGGACGAGAAGTACGTCACCGAGCACGCCTATGAGAAGCCCATGTTCGTGGAGGACATCGTCCGCGACATCGCCCAGAAGCTCAACGATGATCCCAACATCACCTGGTTCGCCGTGGAGTCGGAGAACTACGAGTCCATTCACAACCACAACGCCTATGCCTACGTGGAGAAGCACAAACGCTGATGGAGTCGTAAAAAGCCCCAAGCCTTGAGATCTGCCCTGGGAATATCAATGGGTTATGGCGTTTCCAGCGGCGGGTGAGTGGGTTTTTGCGAATCCGTCAAACGCTGAACCGTCTCGCCGCCCGGTCCCAGGGTGAGAGATCCCCATTCGAACGAGGAGGCCCGGATGCCCGATGATCTGAAGAAGATGTACCGCACGGTCATGGACGATCACTTTCCCCCGGAGATCACCATCTCCTTCGGGGACCAGACGCTCGTCTACCGGAAGCGCTCCTGGAAGATCCCGGACGCGGACGGGGAGCTCATCGAGAAAGGCCTCCGCTACGGGGAGAACCCGGGGCAGGAGGCCGCCCTTTACGAGCTCGTGAACGGGAACCTCGTCCTGGGAGACTGCCGGTTCATCGAGCCGGGCCGGGGGCTGGTCTCGGCCGTCGACGAGGAGCACATGCTCCAGGCCGGCAAGCACCCGGGCAAAACCAACCTCACCGACGTGGACAACGCATTGAACATCATGCGCTACCTGGACGCAGGGCCGGCCGCGGTGATCGTGAAGCACAACAACCCCTGCGGCGTGGCCTACGGCGGGACCCCGGCCGATGCCTACCGGAAGGCGAACGCGGCGGATCGGATCGCGGCCTTCGGCGGGTGTGCCCTGTTCAACCGGGCCGTGGACCGCATGACCGCGGAGAGCGTGGCGGAGAACTACCTGGAGGTGGTGGCGGCGCCGGCCTACGAGGAGGGGACGGTGGAGGTCCTGAAAGAACGGGCCAACCTGCGCATCCTGGAGATTCCCCGCATGGACCGGCTCTCCGACTATGCCGGCGTCCGGTCCGTGGACTTCAAGGGGTTGATGGACGGCGGGATCATCGTGCAGCAGTCCCCGCTCAACCGGATCCGCACCCGGGACGACTTCACGCTCGCATCTGCCGAGCACAAGGGCGAGACCGTCTCCATCGAGCGGGCCCCCACCGAGGCCGAGTACGCCGACCTCCTCTTCGGCTGGCAGGTGGAGCAGGGGATCACGTCCAACTCGGTGATCTACGTGAAGGACGGGGTCACCGTGGGGATCGGCACGGGGGAGCAGGACCGCGTGGGCGTGGCCGAGATCGCCATCTTCAAGGCGTACACCAAGTACGCGGACGCCCTCTGCTTCCGCATGCACGGAATGCCGTACAAGGACCTGCTGCTCCAGGTGGATCGGGGCGAAAGGGACCGGGCCCGGATCGAGGAGATCGACGAGGAGACGCGGAAGGCCAAAGGGGGGCTCATGGGCGCGGCCATGGTGTCGGACGCCTTCTTCCCCTTCCGGGACGGGGTGGACGTGGCCCTGAAAGAGGGAGTGCGGGCCATCGTCCAGCCCGGAGGCTCGCTCCGGGACTGGGAGGTGATCCAGGCCTGTAACGAGGCGGAACCGCCCGCCACCATGGTGTTCACGGGGCAGCGGGCCTTCAAGCACTAGGACCGGCCCCGTGCGGATCGGCGAGGTCGGAGATCTCGAAACTCAACAGGGAGGATCGCCATGGATCTCGAAGTCACCTGGGAGGAGAGGGCGGAGGGGATGTTCGTGGTTCGGCCCCGGGGGTTCCTCGACTCCAACACGTACACCGTTCTGGAGGACGTGCTTGCCAACCTCATCGCGCCGTCCACCCGGGTCCTGGCCTTTGACATGGACGGGCTGGACTACATCAGCAGCGCCGGGCTCCGGGTCCTGTTCAAGGCGGCCAAGGCGGTCGAGGGCCATGGCGGGTCATACGTCATGAGCAACCTCCGGCCCCAGATCCAGAAGGTGTTCGACATCATCAACGCCCTGCCGAGCATGCGGGTGTTCAAGGACATCCAGGAGGTGGACGCCTACCTGGACACCATCCAGAAGCGGGAGATGGCCCGGCTGAAAGAGGAGCCGACGGCCTAAGGGGCCTCCCCCAGCCCCCTGAAAAGCCAGGGGGCTGCTTTTTTGCTTGACGCTAGATCGAACGTTCGATAATGTAGCGATCGTTCGATACAACCTGTGGGGATTCGAGCCATGGAACAGAACGAGAGCAGCCGAGAACGCATCATCCGGACAGCCATCAGCCTGTTTGCCGCCCGCGGGTTCCGGGGCACCTCCATCCGGGACATCGCCCACACCATGAACATGAGCATCTCCAACATCTACCACTACTTCGGGAACAAGGAAGGCCTGCTCGTGGCCATTCTGGAGCATGCGTCGGAGGAGCTGGTCCGCCGGCTCAACGAGGTCCGCTCGATGGATTTGACGCCAGTGGCCCGGTTTCGCAATCTCGTGGAGACCCACCTGCGTCTATCACGAAAGAACAACGATCAGGGTAAGATTTTTTCACTGGATGAGGAACATCTGTCCGAGGAAGGGGAGAAAATCAACCGGCGCATACAGCGGGAGATTCTGGGCATCTACCTGGAGGAGCTGGCTGAGCTTCAAAAGGAGGGCATTGCGCAGGACCGAAGCCTCACCGTTCTGACCTTCAATGTCCTGGGCGTGATCAACTGGCAGCTTCGGTGGTACCGGCCGGAGGGGACGCTTTCCTTCGAGCAGGTCACCGACGAGATCGTTTCGTTCATCCTGTATGGCGTGCTGGGAGGCCCGGCGGGTGCAAAGGTCGAAGGCACATGAAACGTGCGGGAGCAGGAGCCGAATCAGGAGACAAGGCCGAGTTTGGGCGTTGCGTCCAAGGGCTCGGCAAGAGAGGAGGACAAGGCATGGGCTACACCATCGACATTGACACGGGAGGGACCTTCACCGACGGGTTCTTTGTTGCCGGCGATCGCGTTGAGACGGTCAAGGTGCCCACCACGCCGCACGACCTCACGGTCTGCTTCCAGGAGTGCATTCAGAGCGGTGCGGATCGTTTCGGCATTCCGGTGGAGGACCTGCTCTACGACACGGACATCATCCGGTTCTCCAACACTATCGGCACGAACACGATCATCCAGCGGGACGGGGCCCGCATCGGTCTGATCGTGTCGGCCGGCCGCGAGGGCCTGGCTCCCACCTCGGACGCGGGAGGAAAGACCCCGCTCGTGCTGCCGGACATGGTCCTGGGGCTGGAGGAAGAGATGGCGCGTTCGGGCGAGGTGGTAAATCCCCCCGATGAAGCGGAGATTATGGCCCTGAGCCAGCAGCTTATCGACCGCGGCGCGCGCTGCCTGGTGGTGGCCTTGGCCCACTCGGAGTTCAACCCGGAGAACGAGCGCAAGGTCCGCCGGACTGTGAAAGGGGAGTACCCGAGGGACTTCCTGGGATCGGTGCCGGTCTTTCTATCCTCGGACATCTCGAGACGCTCTGGGGAGCAGGAGCGCATCAACGCGGCCGTGCTCAATGCTTACATCCATGGCAAGCTCGTGAGCCTGCTCTACAAGGCCGGAGAGAAGCTCCGTCAGAAGTTGTACCAGAAGAGCCTCTTCATCGTGCACAACAACAATGCCGTGGCCCGGGTGGCCAAGACCCGCGCCATCAACACCTACAACTCGGGGCCGGCGGCCGGGCTTCTGGGGGCACGGCTCACAGGTGCCCTCTACGACTCCGAGAATGTGATCTCCGCCGACATGGGAGGCACCTCCTTCGACGTGGGCTACGTAAGCCGGGCGCGGCCGAGCTACACGCTCAGACCGGACGTGGAGGGCTTTGCCGTAAACGTGCCCATGATCTCCATTCGCGCGGTGGGGGCCGGCGGCGGATCCATCGCCTCGGTGCAGGACGGCAAGCTCCAGGTCGGGCCGCAGTCGGCCGGAGCCCTGCCCGGACCCGTCTGCTTCAGCCTGGGCGGCACCGAGCCCACGGTCACGGACGCGGACCTGGTACTGGGGGTGCTGGACCCCAACTTTTTCCTGGGCGGCGGCATGCCGCTCGATGCCGAGGCGGCCCGGGAGGCCATGGAGAAGAAGGTGGCCGAGCCCCTGGGCGTTTCCGTGGAAGAGGCGGCGTTGGCCGTGAAGGCCAAGATCGACGAGGCCATGGGGCGGGAGCTCGCCCGCGTGCGCGAGCAGGTGGGAGGCGAGCCGCTCCTGGTGGTCTACGGAGGGGCAGGTCCTGCCCACTGTTGTTGGGCGGCATCTGCGGCCGGGCTGAAGAAAATCGTGGTGACGCCGTTCTCAGCGGTGTTCTCGGCCTTTTCCTCGTCGAGCATGGACGTGGGGCACGTGTACTACGACCGGGTGGATCTCCCCCTTGACGCCTCCACGGATCTCTCGCTCCTGGACGAGCGTTTGGCCGGGCTGGAGCAGGAGGCCGCCCGGGACATGCGCGGGGAAGGGTACGAAGCTGAGCAGGTGCGTAAGGCCCTGGAGCTGCTGGTCCAGGAGAAAGAGGGGGACCGGGAGGTGAAGCTAGAGTTGCCCTATGGGCTTCACCGGGACGCAGCGGCCCTCGAGGAAGCTGTGGGCCGGACGAGGGACCTGCTGGCAACGAACGGTCGGCCCTATACGGGCGAGCTGATGCTCAGCATGATCAGCCTGGTGAGCCGCGCGCCGGTCACCCATTTCGAGGTGAGCGAGGTACCGAGAACCGAGACAGACGCCGAGACGGCGCGCAAGGGGAGCCGAGCGGTCTTCCTGGATGCTGAAGGGGGGCATCGGGACGTTCCGGTGTACGACCGGAGTCGGCTCAGCCACGGGCACCGTCTGCAGGGGCCGGCCCTGTTGGAGTCCGAGCAGACCACCGTGCTCGTGGCGGAAGGTTGGGCTCTGAGCGTGGATGCGTTCAACAACGCGGTTCTCGATGAAGGGGGGCAGTCATGAAGGTACGCATCACCGAGCACCTGGAGATCGATCTGGATACCGAGAGCTGGGTCTGTCAGCGCTGCGGCTACGCCCTCGTCAGTGCCCGCGAGAACTACAAGAAAGGCTGCCTTGTGGCCGACGTGCCCCTGGAGGAGGTGCACCCGCCCCTGGTGGAGGGACAGGCCTACAGCTTTCGGCCGGATCCGAGGTACTGCCGGCTCCTGGAGTTCTACTGCCCCGACTGCGGTGTGGTCATCGAGAACGAGTACCTGCCGCCGGGCCACCCCATCACCCATGACATCGAGCTGGACGTGGATCAGCTCAAGAAGCGCCACGGGAAGTAGCCATGGTCACCGGACGAGAGCTCTTCAGCAAGTTCCTGAAGGACGAGCCGCTTCCCCGGCCCGCATTCGTGCCCATGATCCGGGGGTTGATCTCCCGGGTGGAGGGGGTGCCCATGGA
>CAYUBQ010000139.1:0-5747 GCA_964443135.1 uncultured Desulfobacterales bacterium
AACACCCTCAACGTGGGCCGCTACAAGCTGGCCGCCTTCACCGTGGGCGGCGCCAAGGTGCTGCTGGCCGAGACCATCAAGTACGCCAAGGGCCGGATCCAGTTCGGCCGGCCCATCGCCGAGTTCAACCTGATCCGGGCCAAGATCGCCGAGATGATCACCCGCATCTACGTGACCGAGAGCATGGTCTACCGGACGGCCGGGCTCCTGGACCTGACCATGGAGGGCATCGACCCCACCAAGGCCGAGGCCGGCAAGGAGACGGGCGAGGCGCTCCGCAAGTTCGCCCTGGAGTGCTCCATCAACAAGGTGTACGGCTCGGAGATGCTCGACTACACGGCGGACGAGTGCGTGCAGATCTACGGCGGGTACGGCTACATCCAGGAGTACCCGGCCGAGGGCGCCTACCGCGACTCCCGCATCAACCGGATCTGGGAGGGGACCAACGAGATCAACCGCATGATCATCGTGGACTCCATCATGAAGGCGGCCATGAAGGGCGAGCTTCCGCTCCTCGAGGCGGTCAAGCAGGTGATGGGCGACCTCATGAGCATCCGGCCCTCCATGGGCATGGAGGAGGAGGCCCTGCTGGAGCCCGAGGAGAAGATGGTGCGGAACGCCAAGAAGATGGCGCTTCTCGCCGCGGGCGCGGCCGCCCAGAAGTACATGCAGAAGCTGGCCAAGGAGCAGGAGATCATCGGCTACATCGCGGACATGATCATCGAGATCTTCGCCATGGAGAGCGCGCTCCTCCGGGCCCGGAAGAAGGTGGCCAAGGACGGCGAGGAGAAGGCCGCCCTCCACGTGGCCGCCACCCGGATCTACGTGAACGACACGCTCCCCAGGATCGACTTCTGGGCCAAGCAGATCCTCGCGGCCATCTCCGAGGGCGAGGAGCTCCGGACCCAGCTCATGGGGATCAAGAAGCTGGCCAAGTACACGCCCGTCAACACGGTGGCCCTCCGGCGCCAGCTGGCGGAAAACGCCATCCCGGCGGCGAGGTATACCTTGACAAAGATGTAACGGGTGCTTAGATTGCCCAATTGCTTCCCGCGGGAAGCATCATGTGCTAGGTAAAGAGGGTCTGGGTGCGCACAGGCCCTCTTTTTCTTTCGTTCTTTCACCCCACACATCGATTTGCGGGATTGGTCGTGAACGACATCCAACGGTTGAGAAACATCGGCATCAGCGCCCACATCGACTCGGGCAAGACCACGCTCACCGAGCGGATCCTTTACTACACCAAGCGGATCCACGCGGTGCACGAGGTCCGGGGCAAGGACGGCGTCGGCGCCACCATGGACTCCATGGAGCTGGAGAAGGAGCGGGGGATCACCATCTCCTCGGCCGCCACCCACTGCGAGTGGAAGGGCCACCGGATCAATATCATCGACACCCCCGGCCACGTGGACTTCACCATCGAGGTGGAGCGGGCCCTGCGGGTCCTGGACGGCTCCGTGCTGGTGCTCTGCGCCGTGGGCGGGGTCCAGTCCCAGTCCATCACCGTGGACCGGCAGATGAAGCGCTACCGCGTGCCCCGGATCGCCTTCGTGAACAAGTGCGACCGCTCCGGCGCCGACCCCTTTCGGGTGACCCGCCAGCTCCGGGAGAAGCTCAACCACAACGCGGTGCTCATGCAGGTGCCGGCGGGGCTGGAGGGCGACTTCGAGGGCGTCATCGACCTGGTGACCATGCGGGTGATCCGGTTCGAGGGGGAGTATGGGGAGGAGCTCCGGGAGGCGGACATCTCCCCCGAGCTGGCCGACGAGGCGGCGGAGCGGCGCGAGGAGCTCCTGGACGCCGCCAGCATGTTCTCGGACGAGCTCACCGAGGCGATCCTCGAGGAGCGCGTCACCCCGGAGCTCGTCCGGGACGCCGTGCGCAAGGGCACCCTCACCCGGGAGCTCACGCCGGTCTTCGTGGGGTCGGCCTACAAGAACAAGGGCGTCCAGCCCCTGCTGGACGCCGTCACCGCCTACCTGCCCTCGCCCCTGGACGTGACGAACACGGCCCTGGACCTGGACCGGGAGGGCGTGGAGATCGCGCTCGCGTCGGACCCGGCCGGGCCGACGGTGGCCCTGGCCTTCAAGCTGGAGGTGAGCCCCTACGGGCAGCTCACCTACCTGCGGGTCTACCAGGGGAGCCTCGGCAAGGGCGACGACCTGATCAACACCCGGGACCGCAAGAAGGTCAAGGTGGGGCGGCTGGTCCGCATGCACGCGGACAAGATGGAGGAGATCGGCCGGGCCGAGGCCGGGGACATCGTGGCGCTCTTCGGCGTGGACTGCTTCAGCGGGGACACCTTCACGGACGGCCGCCTGAACTGCTCCATGACCTCCATCTACGTGCCCGACCCGGTCATCTCGCTCACCGTGAAGGCCCGGGACACGACGGCCGAGGACCGCCTGGCCAAGGCCCTGGGGCGGTTCATCCGGGAGGACCCCACCTTCCGCACCTACGTGGACCCCGAGACCGGCGAGACCCTGATCTCCGGCATGGGCGAGCTCCACCTGGACATCTACCTGGAGCGGATGCGGCGGGAGTTCGGCGCGGACGTGGAGACGGGCGTGCCCGAGGTGGCCTACCGGGAGGCCGTGAGCCGGCGGGCGGAGTTCAACTACACCCACAAGAAGCAGACGGGCGGGGCGGGCCAGTTCGGGCGCGTGGCCGGCTGGCTGGAGCCCTCCGAGGAGGGCGAGTACGAGTTCGTCAACCAGGTCAAGGGCGGGTCCATCCCCACGGAGTACATCCCGGCCGTGGACAGCGGCTTCCGGGGCTGCCTGAACAAGGGCCCGCTGCTGGGCGTGCCCGTGCTGGGCATGCGCGTGGTGGTGAACGACGGGGCGGAGCATCCCGTCGACTCCTCGGAGAAGGCCTTCTCCACGGCCGCGGTGGGCGCCTTCCGCCAGGCCTACCCCAAGGCCGCCCCCATCGTCCTGGAGCCCATCATGAAGGTCTCGGTGGAGTGCCCCTCGGAGTACCAGGGAAGCGTCATGTCCTCCATCAACCAGCGGCGGGGGATCATCCTGAGCTCGGCCGAGGACGGCGTCTTCACCACGGTGGACGCCGAGGTGCCCCTGGCCGGGATGTTCGGCTACGCCACGGTGCTCCGCTCCCTCACCCAGGGAAAGGCGGAGTTCACCATGGAGTTCGCCAAGTACGCGAAGGTCCCGGAGTCCATCGCCGAGGAGCTAAAGCAGAAGGCGGCGGACAAGGGAAAGGGAGGGAAGAGATGATCGTCGATTTCTCCAGGATCAGCCCGCTCAGGATCCTCGAGCAGTCCTCCCGGGGGGGGCTCGGCCCGGGAAACCTGGGGGTGCTCACGGCCCGGGCCGGGGTGGGCAAGACGGCCTGCCTGATCCACATCGCCTTCGACTGCCTGTTCCGCCGGAAGAAGCTGGTGCACGTCTCCCTGGTGGACGTCCCGGAGAAGGTCACGTCCTACTACAACGTCATCTTCTACGACCTGGTCAAGGCCTTGAACATCCAGGGCGAGGACGAGGTTCGGGCGCTCATGGAGGGGAACCGGATGATCCTCGCCTACCTGAACCAAAGCTTCCGGATCGGCCGGCTGCGGGAGAACCTGGACAACCTGTCCGAGCACGTGGGGTTCGAGCCGGACGTCCTCATCGTGGACGGGCTGGACTTCTCCCGGACGGACCGGGAGATCCTCGAAGGGTTCAAGGCCCTGGCCGGCGACCTCCGCCTGGAGGCCTGGTTCTCGGCCGTGAGCCACCGGCACCTGCCCGAGACGAACGAGCGGGGGATCCCCGGGCCCCTGAGCGACACGGAGGATCTCTTCGACATCGTCCTCCAGCTCGTTCCCGACACCGGCGGCATCCACCTCAACCTCCTCAAGGACCACGACGCCTACGGGTCCCCCGTGGCCGGGATCCGCATGGACCCCAGCACCTTTCTTGCGGTGGACGAGGGCGCGTAGGGCCCGGAGCGGCCCGGCAGGGCCGCGAGCCCGGGAGCGGGCGTTTTCGGTTATGACCAAGAACGGGATCATCCACACGGTCAAGGTGATCTTCTCCTGGCGCATGCTCGCGATGTTCGCCTTCGGCATCGCATCCGGGTTCCCCTTCTACATCGTCAAGGACGTGCTCAAGGCGTGGATGACCGACGCCAGCGTGGACCTCGCCACCATCGGCCTGTTCTCGGCCGTGACCATGCCCTACACCCTCAAGTTCATCTGGTCGCCGGTGATGGACCGGTTCGTCCCGCCCTTCCTGGGAAGACGGCGGGGGTGGATCCTGATGGCGCAGCTGGCGCTCATCGGGACCATCGCGTTGCTGGGGCAGTTCGACCCGAACCGCTCCCTCCAGTGGATCGCCGTGACGGCCCTCTGCGTCTCCTTTTTCGGCGCGAGCCAGGACATCGCCCTGGACGCGTTCCGCCGGGAGTACCTGAGCAACGAGGAGCTCGGCTTCGGCACCGGGGTCTGGATGAACGCCTGGCGGCTGGGCATGTACGTCTCCGTGGGGGTCTCCTTCCTGGCGGCCGACGCGGACGTGGCCTGGTCCACCATCCACGTGCTCCTCTCCCTGATGATGGTGGGGGGCATCGCGACCGTGCTGCTGGTGCCGGAGCCGCGGGTCGAGGAGCCCTACCCCCGGACCCTCCGGGAGTCCGTGGTGGAGCCGTTCGTCGAGTTCTTCGAGCGCCGCGGCGCCCTCCTGATCCTGGCCTTCATCCTGCTCTACAAGATCGGCGACAACATGGCGGGGGCCCTGAACATCCCCTTCATCCTGACCCAGGGGTTCACCAAGACCGAGTACTTCGTCATCGTCAAGGGCATCGGCATGCTCTGCCTGTTCGGGGGCGTGCTGGCGGGCGGGGCGGCCATGGTGCGGCTGGGCATCGCCCGGTCCCTCTGGATCTTCGGGCTCCTCCAGGCGGTCTCCACGGTGTTCTTCGCCACCCTCGTCTGGGTGGATCACGGCACACCCTTCTGGGAGGAGTACCGGCACCTGCTCCTCACGGCCATCGTGGGCTTCGAGTTCCTGGCCACGGGCATGGGCCAGGCGGCCTACGCCACCTACATGGCCATTCAGACCAACAAGCGGTTCACCGCGACCCAGTACGCCCTGCTGACCAGCCTCATGGCGGTCCCCGGCACGGTGGCCGCCTCGATCACCGGCTTCATGGCGGAGGGCCTGGGCTGGAGCGGCTTCTACATCGCCTGCGCCCTGGCGGCCCTGCCGGGCATGCTGCTCCTCTTCAAGGTCGCGCCCTGGGGCATGACCAACGACGAGCTGGACGTCGCGGCGCAGGAAAGGATGAACCACGAGCATGACGTGTGAGTGCAGGGGAGAGCTTCGACTGGTCCGGAGGTGACGCGGCGTCGCCTGGGTCTGCAGGTCCTGCGGACGGGAACGCCCCCTCGAGGTGGAGGAGATCGACGACGAGGTGGAGGAGATGCTGGCTCACATTCGGTGCGACCGGATCTAGGGTTTTCGCCGAAACGGGTCCTTTTGCCCAATCTCTTCGTCGGTCTTCGAGGTCTGGTCGTGCGACGTGCCTCGAGCACGCCTCCTCCCGACCTCTCGCCCTCCTCGATCTTGGACAAAAGGCCTCCGTTTCGGCCGGAAAGCTCGTCCTTAGGCGGGCTGGCGCGCGCAACGCGGCAGAGGAACGATCAGAGGAACGGCCGGCTCTGGGAGCCGGGGCTTTCCTCCGCTCCCTACGCTCCCTGCAATCCCGCTGATGTCCGCTCCGGAAACCCCCGGCCCCCGCCGCCTGCG
>CAYUBQ010000140.1:0-5700 GCA_964443135.1 uncultured Desulfobacterales bacterium
GAGCGGGCCGGGCTCATCACCCTCACGGTCTACCCCTACCTGCGTCAGCGGGAGCTGGAGTACATGGTGGAGAAGACCGAGGCGAGCGCGGTGGTCATCCCCACGGTCTACCGCAACTTCGACTACCTGGAGATGTACGAAGGCCTCCGGAAGCAGTTTCCCCACCTGGAGCACTTTTTCCTCTTCGACGACGAGGTGCCGGCCACCGCCCCGGAGGGAACCCACTCGCTGATCAAGACGGCCTACGAGCGGGCCGAGAAGCCCGTGGACGAGACCATGCTCCAGGAGCGCAGGCTGGACCCCTTCTGGGACGTGGCCATCCTCACCACCACCAGCGGCACCACCGGGATCCCCAAGCTCGTGGAGTGGCCCACCGCGCCGCGGGTCTGCACCTCCAAGGGGCGCGTCGACATCTGGGGGCTGAACAAGGACGACATCACCATGGCCATCGCCCCCCACGCGGGAGGCGCGGCCGGCACCCTCACCTACTTTGCGGCCCCGCTGGCCGGGGCCAAGACGGTCATGCTGGAGGAGTTCACGCCGGAAGGGGCCCTGGAGCTCATTCAGAAGGAGCGCGCCACGGCCATCGGCGTGGTGCCCACCCACCTCATCCGCATGCTGGAGGCGGACCCGTCCAAGTACGACCTGAGCTCGCTCCGCTTCATCCGCTCGGCCGGCGGGTATCTCTCCCCGCAGGTGGCCGAGGAGGCCGAGGCCGCCTTCCAGGCCTCCATCACGAGCGACCTGGGGACCCAGGACAAAGGCTCGGTCTCCGGGTGCCGGGTGGAGGACCCGCCGGAGCTTCGCCGGCGCACCGTGGGGCGGATGCTGCCCGGCAACAAGGTGAGGCTCGTGGACGAGGAGGGGAACCTGGTGCCCGACGGGGAGCCCGGGATTCTCTACTTCCGCGGCCCGCACGCCCCGGCCGGGTACTACCGGGACGAGGAGCTGACCGCGACCGTGTTCGACGAGGACGGGTGGTGCACCACCGAGGACATCGTCAAGTTCGACCAGGGGTGTCTCTGGATCCTGGGACGCGCCAAGGACATGGTGATCCGCGGGGGCCAGAACATCTACCCCGCGGAGATCGAGGGGCTCCTCAACGAGCATCCCAAGGTCTCGTCCGTGGCCATCGTTGGGTACCCGGACCGCGAGATGGGGGAGCGCTGCTGCGCGTACGTGATCCCCAAGCCCGGGGAGACCTTCACCTTCGACGAGATGAAGGCGTTCCTCATCGACAAGCAGCTGGCCAAGTTCAAGATCCCCGAGCGGCTCGAGATCGTGGAGGAGTTCCCCGCCGTGGGCGACTCGGGCAAGGTGAACAAGGAGACCCTCAAGAAGATGATCGCGGAGCAGGTGGCCGCCGAGCAGGCCTGACTCTGTGTTTCCGGCCGGAAATGGGGCGTTGGAATAAATGGCCCTTTTCCGGCTTGGAAACGGGCAAACGGTCGTTATGAACGGAACATGAAATCCTTCCGGATCACAGGAACCTGAGAGGGCGTACTCATGCCGAAGACCATCCTCGTCGTCTCCACCCTGGACACCAAGGGGCCGGAGACCCTCTACCTCCGGGACAAGCTCCGCTCCCTGGGCTTGGACACCCTGCTCATGGACCTCTCCATGCGGGGGGACGGGAAGTCCCCCGCGGACGTCTCCCCCGCGGAGGTGGCCGAAGCGGGGGGCAGCTCCCTGGAGGAGATCCACGCCTCCCGCGAGCGATCCAGAATCACCAACATCACCATCGAGGGGGCGTCCCGGATCGCAAAACGCCTTCACGACGAAGGAAGCGCGGACGGGGTCATCGGGCTGGGTGGCTCCACGGGCTCCCTCATGGCCACCGAGGTCATGCGGGCCCTGCCCTTCGGCGTACCCAAGGTCATGGTCTCCTCCACCGCCGCCCTGCCGGGGCTCTCCACCCGCTACATCGGCACCGGCGACATCGCCCTGTTTCACTCCGTGGTGGAGATCTCGGGGGTGACCGACCTCCTCCGGAACGTGCTGGATCGGGCCGCCCGCGCCGTGGCCGCTATGGCGGCGGACGACGTCTCCTCCCCCCGGCCGGCGAGCGGCCGGGCCGTGGCCCTGACCATGCTCGGGCCCTGCGAGCAGTGCGGCAGCGCCGTGAGAAAGGCCTTGGAGGCGGAGGGCTTCCAGGTGATCGGCTTCTCGGCAGCGGGCATCGGGGACCGCGCCATGGAGACCATGATCCGGGAGGGCCTGTTCCAGGCGGTGGTGGACCTGGCGCCGGGCGGCGTGGGCGAGCATCACTTCGGGTTCATGCGGGACGCCGGCCCGGACCGGCTGGAGTCGGCCGGGCGTCTCGGCATCCCCCAGGTGGTCTCCACCTGCAGCGTGAACCACATGACCCCGGCCAAGCGAAAGTACAAGCCCGAGTACGCGGAGCGACGGAAGTACGACCTGGACAAGCACCGGACCTGGATCCGGCACGCCCCGGAGGAGCTGAAGGAGGTGGCCGGGGAGTTCGCCCGCAAGCTGAACCAGGCGAAGGGCCCGGTCCGGATGGTCGTCCCCCTCCAGGGGTGGTCCTCCGTGGACGCGCCCGGCAACCCGAGCCACGACCCGGCCGAGGATCGCGTGTTCGTCGACGAGCTCAGACGCCTCCTGAGCCCGACCATCCCCATCGTGGAGGTGGACGCCAACATGGAGGAACCGCCCTTCGCCCGGGAGGTGATCCGCGCGACCCTGGAACTGCTTCGTTAGGGGACGTAGTTGCGTAATTCGATAACTCACACTGATAAGATCTGGAAGTGGGTTTTCATGCATGCGCCAACTCTTGAAGAATGACTTGAGTTATCGGGTAGGGGGACGTAGTTGCATCATTCGATAACTCACACGAATAAGGTCTGGAAGGGGGTTTTTGCTCATTCGCCCACTCTTGAGGAATGACTTGAGTTATCGAATTATGCAGCTACGTCCCCTGGTTTTTGAGGAGGATACGTGAGTCAAGAGAAAACAAGACGGCTCGTGGTGGGCATCGCCGGAGCCAGCGGCGTGATCTACGGTGTGAGGCTGCTCGAGCATTTGAGGGGCACCCGGGTGGAGACCCACCTCATCCTCTCGGAGGCCGGGCGGAGGAACATCGAGATCGAGACGACCTGCAACGCCGACGACGTTGCGGCCATGGCCACCAGGGTCTACGACAACCGCGACGTGGGGGCCGCCCTGGCCAGCGGATCCTTTCTCACGGACGGCATGGTGGTGGCGCCCTGCACCATCAAGACGCTTTCCGGCATCGCCAACTCCTTCACCACGAACCTGCTCATCCGGGCCGCGGACGTGACCCTGAAGGAGAAGCGAAAGCTGGTGCTCGTGGTGCGGGAGACCCCGCTCCACAAGGGGCACCTGAGGCTCATGACCATGGCGGCGGACATGGGGGCCCACATCCTCCCCCCGGTCCCGTCCTTTTACCACGGACCCAAGACCATCGAGGACATCCTCGACCAGACCATCGGAAAGGTGTTCGACCACATCGGGATCGAGCACCACCTGTTCAAACGCTGGGGAAACGACAAACCCTAGAGGTGAGAGGTGAGAGGTGAGAGGAAAGGAAAACCTCGCTTCTCTCATGCTCCTCTGGCCTGAACCCACACCAAGGGAGGAGTACGTTATGCTGCTGCCCCGCTTCGAGTACCACGAACCCCCGGGGATGGAAGAGGCCTGCCGCCTCATGGGAGACCTCGGAGAAGAGGCCCGGCCGCTTGCCGGGGGCACGGACCTGCTGGTGAACATGAAGAAACGGCTGATCTCCCCCGGCCACCTGGTCTCGCTCGGCCGGATCGAGGAGCTTCACATGACGGGTCCCGCCAACGGCGGGTTCCGAATCGGGGCCTGCATGACCGCGGCGGAGCTGGCCGAGTCCATTGACATCCGGAAGGATTACCCCGCCCTCGCCGACGGCGCGTCGCGGCTCGGGTCCCCCTTGATCCGCAACCTGGCCACCCTGGCGGGGAACCTGGTGTCGGCCCGGCCGGCCGCGGACCTTCCTCCCCCGCTCATGGCCTACGGGGCCCAGGTCCGCCTGAAGGGGGCTTCGGGGGAACGCACCCTTCCGCTGGAGGCGTTCTTCCAGGGGCCCGGCGTCACCGCCGCCGCTCCGGGCGAGATCCTCGAATCCGTCCTTCTCGAACCGCGGCCGGAACGCTCCGGGGCGGCCTACCTCAAGATGGGCGTCCGCCAGACCCTGGAGATCTCCATCGTGAACGCGGCGGCCTACCTGGCCCTGGAAGGCGACAAGATCCAGACCGCCCGGGTGGTCCTCGGCGCCGTGGGGCCGACCCCGATTCGGGCCCCCTTTGCGGAGAAGGCCCTGGTGGGGGAAGCGCCCTCCGCCGAGCTCTTTGCCAAGGCCGCCGCGGAGGCCGCCCGGGACGCCAAGCCCATCGACGACTTCCGCGCATCGGCCGAGTACCGGCGGGACATGGTGTCCGTGCTCACCCGCAGGGCCCTCGAGACCGCCCTGGAGCGGGCCCGGGCCTAGACTCCGGCAACCACGCGCGCCATGCGTCCAACGAACACCCTGGAGGGGAACCGATGAAGAAGCTCATCAGCTTGATGATCAACGACCGGGAGGTGGAGGTGGCCGTGCCTCCCAACCGGACCCTGGCGGACATGCTCCGGCAGGACCTGGGGCTCACCGGGACCAAGAAAGGCTGCGACATGGGGGACTGCGGATCGTGCACGGTCCTCCTGGACGGACGGCCGGTCAACTCCTGCCTCGTGCTGGCGGTCCAGGCGGGCGGGAGGTCCGTGACCACCATCGAGGGCGTGGAGACCGACCACGGGCTTCACCCCATCCAGCAGGCCTTCGTGGACCACGGCGCGGTCCAGTGCGGGTTCTGCACGTCGGGAATGATCCTGAGCGGGAAAAATCTGCTCGAGCGGACTCCGTCCCCGAGCGAGATGGAGGTGCGAACGGCCATCTCGGGCAACCTCTGCCGGTGTACGGGGTATCAGAAGATCGTCGAGGCCATTCAGGCCGCCGGCGAGGCCGTCCAACAATGATCGGCCTCTTCCGGCCGCAGCACCCGGTTCCCGAAGGTCGTGTCAGACCCGAAAACCCGTCGAAGGCCCAGCGCCGCGACGACCCATGAAGGAGAATGCAGATGGCTTCCTACAACGTGATCAACCGGAGAGCGCCCAGGCTGGACGCCCCGGACAAATCCACGGGCCGAGCCAAGTACATTGACGACCTCACCCTGCCGGACATGTTGTACGGGGCGTTGCTCCAGAGCCCCATCGCCCACGGCAGGATCCTGAACATCGACACCTCCGCGGCCCGAAAGCTGCCCGGCGTGAAGTCCGTGGTCACGGCGGAGGACGCCGGACTCGTGCCTTACGGGGTCAGCCCCGCCCGGTACGACGAAACGGTCTTCTGCCACGATCGGGTCCGCTACGTGGGCGACGAGGTGGCGGCTGTGGCGGCGGTGGACCCCGAGACCGCCCAGGAGGCCCTCTCGCTCATCAAGGTGGACTACGAGGAGCTGCCCGCCCTCCTCACCATCGAGGAGGCCATGGCCGAGGGCGCCCCCCAGCTCCACGACAAGTACGCCGGCAACATCTGCGGGGAGGTGCATCAGGAGTTCGGGGACGTGGAGTCGGCGTTCAAGGAGTGCGACCTGGTCCGGACGGACACCTTCCTCAACAAGCGGCAGGACGGGGCGTTCCTGGAGCCCAACGGCG
>CAYUBQ010000141.1:0-5549 GCA_964443135.1 uncultured Desulfobacterales bacterium
CATTTGGTACCCCGGGAGCAGGCCCATCGGTGCGAAGATGCGACCGGGGAGCCCAAATGAGGCTGTGTGGGCAATGCCAAGTGAGTGCGCTGGCCCGAACGAGCGCGCAGCCGGTCGCTCGGGATGAAGGCCTCATTTCCCGTCGTGTGCGTGCTGAAATCCATGGTTCCCTCCTTCGAAGATGAGGCTCAGTCCAGGGGCTGAACCGTGTCCGTCAATTGATCCGCCAGCGAGACGATCCTCTCGCCCCTCCACACCCGGCGCCTCCACATCTCGGGGAGCCCCTTCTCCCCCCACCGAGCGCCGAGAAGGGCCCCTCCGACCGCGCCAGCGGTATCCTTGTCCCATAACCCGTTCACCACCGTGAGGATGCCCTCCTCGAAAGGCGGGAGCTCGGCCCATGAGGAGCGGCCAGGAGTCAGCCCCAAGCCCTTCTCCAGGACTTGGCGTCACATGTAGAGCCCGGTGGAGGGGTGGGTCGCCTCGATCACCGCCCAGCGCAAGCTCCGGTATCGCTCCAGGGCCTCGGAATCCGCCACCGGTTCCGGCACGGGAACGTTCGGGGCTTCCAAGGGCCCGGGAACCACTGAGTCCCCTCTCAGAATCGAGAGAACCGCGAGGGCGCCCTCGACGGCTGGGAGGGTGGCGAGCGGGTGCCCGTGCGTGAAGCCGGCCACCTCGTAGGCCAGCGTGGCGGTGGCGTGATCATCCAGCCCCTTGAGAAACCCGTACAGGGCCACGGGCGAGATCCGCATAAGCGCGCCGTTGGCCCAGGAGCCCCTGTCCGCCTTTCCGAAGCTCGCCGCGCGGCGGACCGTCATTCCGGGTCGCTTGCACTCGTCCGAGCCGCACCAGCGCTCGAACGCCACCCGAAAGCAGGGCGCTGCGCCCCGGCCGGTCCGCTCCGCCTCGACAAAGGCCGTGCACGAGGCCAGGGTCATGCCCGTGTCGTCGGTCCACATCCCCGGGGCTAGGTCCTGGCAGGGGTGAAAGTCGGTGATCCGACCCCCCATTCGCTCGATGGCTTGGTTGGTCGCGCCCGGCGGGACATGCTCGAAGGGCGCGCCCAACGCATCCCCGATAGCCACCCCGAGCAGGCAGCCGCGGACCTTCTCTCTGATGGATCGTCGGTTTCCGGTTCCTCGTCTCTCCATTCGGATCTCCTTCAATTGTGGTGCAGGCTGCGCTCTCGTCTCGAGCTCGCCCGAGTCGCTTTTCAGGCGAGGCCCTCCGGGACCTTTGGCTAATCCCTGAAATGAAGCCACTCCTCCTCCTCCGGCAGGGCCCTCAGGAACGCATACACCTTTTCCAGACACCCGTGGCTATCCGCCCATTCGATGTGCTCACGGAGACGGGCGATTTTTGCAAATGCAGGGGCTTCCCACCACGCGGCCAGTATCAGGGGGAGGGCGGGTTCGCTCCTTCCGCCCGCACTCCTCTTGTCGGGGAGCATCTCGTAGAGTTGGTTCCAACGCCTCGGCTGCGGGCAGATGCGGTCGTTCCTCTCGACCTCGGCCAGAACCTCTTCAAGAGTTGTCATGTGTGCCCCCCTTCTCAATGCCCCGGCGGTTCTCCTCCTGGCTCATCAGCAGATGGATCCTCCGCGGGCCGTAGTGGTTGATCTCCGCCTCCACCGCAATCATCTCCCGGCCGTACTCGAACCCGTGGTCCTCGAGGGCCCGCAGCGCGGCGCGGATATTGTCCTTCCCTGTAATGCCGCATGCCTCGAGATCGGGAATGAGGCAGGCATCGAATGCCTCCGCAAAGCCGAGGACGCCCCCGGGGTGCATCGCTTCCAGCGCCGTTGTCCTGGCCAGGAGCGCTACGTCGGTGATCTGGGAGGGTCGTTCATAATCTGCCAGTACATGGATGTTCGCCATCTTGTCTTCCTCCTGCTCTCGCGGAGCCCGCTACCGGGACGGCACCAGCCCCGCGGGCGTATTAGTGTCTCTTCGCCGCTCCGGCCTTCCCCGGGGGCCGGTACCGGACATGCGCACAATCCCCGACGACCTCCGCCTCGAGCCAGTCGTAGCCTGTGTCCGCATCGGTCGGGATGTTGTCCTTGTCCTCGGCAAGGTGGTATCGGGCGAGCTGGCCCATGATGGAACAGTTTGCGTCGTAGGCGGCCATGTCGGTGTCCCACTCGAATCCGAGGTCGAGCAGCTTCTGGGCGGGCTTCTCCATGTACTCGGGCGACATCATGCAGATGGCCGCCAGTTCACGGGTGCAGCAAGCGCCGAACTCTTCCACGAACGCCTGGACGCCGCCGGGGTACTTGGCTTTGAGCGAGTCCATCTTCACGATCAATGAGGAGAAGACGACCTTGATGAAGTCCTGAGCGGCAAAGACCGGGTAGATATCTCCGTATGCCGTTGTTTTCCTCCTGAATGCGAAAACCCCGATGCCAAAAGCCGGCACCAGGGTCTGCAGGCAGTTTAGCATTTTTGGTTTAGCGTGGGGAGCAAGCAGCCACAAATCACCCACGTCGAGCGTCTGGTTGTGGTGGTGGTCGTGCAGGAGTGCGTCGGGGCGTGTCTCGACCCCTAAGACGAGAAAACCTCCCGCGGTGGGGAGGTCTGATGATGGCGAGTCCGTTTGTCATCTCGACCCCATGGTTCCCTGAACGGGCCGGCATTACCACCCTACGGTCGGGTTGGTGGACGGTCACTGGGCCGATCCCTACCGTCGCTCTCCATGATCAATATGTAGTAAACACTATATCCGATGCGGGTGTCGGAGTCAACAGCTATCAGGACGAAGGCGATCTGGGTGGGTTGTCGGCATTCTTGGGTGGGGCAGGATCTACCCTTACTTCGTCTATTTCGTCATTTTCGTAGCGTGAGCTTCCTTGAGCGCTTCCGTTCCGCGCCTTGGTGTACGCCATCGGCTTCGGAGCGGTACAAGTATGGTACAAAATGACCGGGCATAAGAAAAGGGGTTACGGCTTTTCACCGTAAGCCCTTGATTGCTTTGGTGGGCGTGGGAGGGATCGAACCCCCGACCAATTGATTAAGAGTCAACTGCTCTACCAGCTGAGCTACACGCCCACGATCTTTACATTTTTGCCGCTCGAGTGTGGCGCGCCCGGCAGGATTCGAACCTGCGGCCTACGGGTTCGAAGCCCGGCGCTCTATCCAGCTGAGCTACGGGCGCCCTCGATTTGAGAAATCTTCTTGTAACAGGTCTTGTACGGGCTGTCAATGCCCTTTCTCCTGGAAATTCTCCCCGGGCCAAAATTTGTCTTGACAGAAACTCCGAATTCCCCTAGAAAAGGTGATTTCGAGTTCAAATACAGGGTTGAGTATATGAAGACATTCATGGCCAAGGAACAGGACGTCGAGAAGAAGTGGTACCTCGTGGACGCCGAGGACAAGGTGCTGGGAAGGCTCGCCACCCAGATTGCTCACCGCCTGCGGGGGAAGCACAAGCCGATCTTCACCCCACACGCGGACACGGGCGATTTCATCGTCGTGGTCAACGCGGAGAAGGTGGCCTTGACCGGACAGAAATGGGACACCAAGGCCTATTACCGGCACAGCGGATACCAGGGGGGGCTGAAAAAGACCACCGTGAAGCAGATGCTGGAAAAGAAGCCGGAGGAGATCCTCCGACTGGCCGTCCGCCGCATGCTGCCCAAGAACAGCCTGGGTCGGCGTCAACTCAAAAAGCTCAAGGTCTACGCCGGTCCCGAACACCCCCACAAGGCACAGCAACCGGAAGCACTGGAGATCTAAATGGCTGAACAGGTATATCACGCCGTTGGCAAACGGAAGACGGCCGTCGCCCGGGTCTGGCTGAAACCCGGCCAGGGGCTCATCACGGTGAACAAGAGGCCGGTCGACGAGTACTTCACCCGCGAGGCGGACCGGCTGCTCATCAAGCAGCCCCTCGAGCTCACGGACATGGTGGGCAAGTACGACATCCAGGCCACGGTGCGGGGCAGCGGCCACACCGGCCAGGCCGGGGCCATTCGGCACGGCATCAGCCGGGCGCTCGTGGACGTGAACGCCGATCTGAGGACCCCCTTGAAAAAGGCAACGCTCCTCACGCGCGACCCCAGGATGAAAGAACGCAAGAAGTACGGGCAGCCCGGAGCGCGGGCCCGCTACCAGTACTCGAAGCGCTGATACTTCCGGCGGCCGACATCCCGCCGCTTCCACCGATTCGCGACCCATCAGGGGAGCCGGCCTGGAGCCGGTCTCCCCTTTCTTTTATTGACGGGCGTGAACCATGGCCGACCCCCGAAAGATCAAGCTCACCCTCGCCTATGACGGCACCCGGTACCACGGATGGCAGCTCCAGAAGAACGGCCTCACCATCCAGGAGGTCCTCGAGGACAAGCTCCGCGTGATGACTCAGGAGCCGGTGCGGGTCTTCGGTTCGGGCCGGACCGATGCCGGAGTCCACGCCCTGGGCCAGGTGTGCCACTTCGAGTCTCACTCCCGCCTCGGGCCCGAGGCCCTGCAAAAGGGCCTCAACGGCCTGCTGCCCGACGACATCCACGTAGTGCACACCGAGAGGGTTCCTGCCGGGTTCCACGCCCGGTACGACGCCCGGAGCAAGGTCTACGAGTACCGTATCCTGAACCGGCCGGAGCCGGACGTCTTTCTCCGTCGCACCACCTGGCACGTCACCCGTCCCCTGGACCGTGAAGCCATCCGGCAGGGCTTGGCCTGCCTCCGGGGCGAGCACGACTTCTCCTCCTTCCGGTCCGCGGGCAGCGGCAACCGGAACCCCGTCCGGCGCATGCTGCAGGCCGAGCTCTGTGAACCCGGGCCCGGTTTGGTTCATCTGGTCTTCGAGGCGAACGGGTTCCTCCGCCACATGGTGCGAAACCTGGTGGGCACCCTGGTGGACGTGGGAACGGGGAAGATCTCGTTGGAGGGGTTGGAGAAGATCCTGGAGGCCGGGGACCGGGCGCGGGCCGGCGTCAAGGCGCCAGCGACGGGTCTGTTCCTGGTGGAGGTCCGCTACGAGGACCTCTAGCCCGGCTCTTCGTTCCCGGGCGGAGCCTGGTCCTCCAGGTCGACGTGCACCAGGGCATCCCTCACGGTCTCGTGGACCTTGCTGAACGCCTCGTCGAACGAGTTTATGGAGAGCCGCCCCACCTCGATGAACTTGATCACGATCTCCTTGGTGACCTTCAGGGCCAGTTCGTCTTCCTTCTTGAGCATGGCTCGATCCTCTCAAAAAAAACCCCCGCTGATGAAAGAAGGCGCGTGAACGGTTCAGCGGGGGTTTTTCCTTGTGGTAAGAAGAACCCGGACAGGCCCTCCTCACACAATTTCGCTCACGCTAACAGATCGGCCGGAAAAGTTCAAACCTCAAAAGTCACGACCAGACCCCGGGCACGGCGGCGCCGCAGGCGGGGCACGCTCCGTTCCGGATGCGGTCCTTCCCCACGGAAAAGCCCCAGCGCTCGATGAGCCCCTCACCGCAAGCGTGACAGGCCGTGTTCTCGCCTTCGTCCCCTGGCAGATTGCCGGTGTAGACGTACTGGAGACCCGCATCCCGGCCGATGTCACGGGCCCGGTGGATGGGGGAGGGCG
>CAYUBQ010000142.1:0-2739 GCA_964443135.1 uncultured Desulfobacterales bacterium
CCGCTTTCGCGCCGCATGGATTCGCCCCCCTTTTCGTTCTTCGAGAACCGCCGGGGCTTCCCGTCCCGGGCGGGACATGCTTTCGGCCTTGAGGGCCCGAACCACAGACTCCGTTTTTACAGTAACACCCGCAGGGCGGGCGGGCAACCCTGTCCGGTGCCTGTCAAGATCGAAGAGATCAAGAGGTGACGCGGAGGCGTACTGGAAGTACGCCGCACAAGGAACCTCGCTGATCGACGATGAGATCGGCAAAAAAGCCCCTTCCGGATGGAATCTACCTGGCGACCCGGAACTCGTACTGCTTCACCAGCAGATCGCGGCCGGAGATGATCTGAAGCTTGCTGGAGAACGGGTCGCCTCCCTCCCCGCCGCCGGCGCCCCGGACGTTCCCGGCGATGGCGAACGGCTTCTCCGATTTCTGCGAAAGGTCGATTCGGCTCCTGGAGGCCAACTCCTCTTCCACGGCCGCCCACTGCCCATGGGGGGCCCGGCCCCCCTCCAGCATGCCGGCCAGCTCGGGGAGCTCCCGGGGGCTGCAGATGATCGTGAAGGACTCCGCCGCGCTCTCCCCGTCCACCTGGTAGTACTGGTGGAGGGAGGGCATCACCAGCGTCGTCCCCTGGAGGCGCTGCTCGACCGTGTTCAGGAGGGTGGCGGTCTGTCGGTCCGAGTGGACGACGTAGACGTAGCACCCGCGCTCCGGGTGGACATAGATGCGAAGCAGGTCTCCCGCCTTCAGCCGGTCCCGGCTCTTGGCCCGCATGACCCGGTCGCCCGAGACGATCTGGATGCCGATCTTGGCCCGAACGCGGTTCTCGGAGCCGGCGTGAGCCGCGGGCACGGCCGTACCGGCGGCGATGAGAATGGACAAAAGGATCGCGGTCCAGAATGCGGCCTTCGGCATGGTGTTCTCCCCCCGGCTTGTGTGGTGTGGATTCGAATCGGCGTGCCGTACCCCGATGCTCTTTCCGCAGGTCATTGTAGAAAACGGGATTTCCCGGGTCAATCCCATTCTGATCGTGCCGGCGTTTCCTTCTCTTCCTGCAGCTTCCCCTTCCCCCCCACGCGACGCAGCATCGCGGGGGACGAGGATGTCTCCGCTCCCGCCTTGTTTTTCCTTGACAATCCGGGTGGCATGCATCAATTTTCACAAGGTCGTCGAAGCCGGACCCCGCAGCTGCACCTTCAATCCCTATTGCTCTGCTAGGAACCATCCAGCCGCCTTCGGGAGCTCGCCCGAAGGTCCATTGTGCGAAGGGCTCTCGGGGTGATCACGCGATCGCGCACCCAGAATCAAGAGGAGAAGAACGAACCCATGGCTACGAAAAACAGCCCCAACGGCTCGGTGATGGTGGTGGGAGCCGGGATCGCCGGGATCCAGGCCTCCCTGGATCTGGCCGACTCCGGATACCTGGTTTACCTGGTGGAGAAGCAGACCGCCATCGGCGGGGTCATGGCCCAGCTGGACAAGACTTTTCCCACGAACGACTGCTCCATGTGCATCATCTCGCCCAAGCTCGTCGAGTGCGGGCGGCATTTGAACATCGATCTGTTGACCGGGACCCAGGTCGTGGACGTGTCCGGGGAGCCGGGCCACTTTCAGGTCAAGGTCCGGGAAGAACCCCGCTATGTGGACCTGGCCAAGTGCACGGCCTGCGGTGAGTGCGCCAAAACCTGCCCCATCGACGTGCCGAACCAGTTCGACATGGGGCTCAGGGACCGCAAGGCGGCGTTCAAGCTCTACCCCCAGGCCATGCCCAGCGCCTTCGCCATCGACAAGCGGGGGACCGCGCCCTGCAAGGCGACCTGCCCGGCCCACGTCAGCATCCAGGGATACGTGGCGCTCATCAACCAGGGCCGGTACGGGGAGGCCCTGGAGCTCTTCAAGCTGTCCCACCCCTTTCCCGCCATATGCGGCCGGGTGTGCCACCACCCGTGCGAGGGCGTCTGCACCCGGGGGGACGTGGACGAGCCCATCGCCATCCAGTACCTCCACCGGTTCCTGGCGGACCTGGACCTGGACGAAAAAACCCGCTACGTGCCCCAGGTGGAGGAGAAACGGGACGAGAGGATCGCCGTGATCGGAGCGGGTCCGGCCGGCCTCACCGCGGCCTACTACCTGGCCTGGCAGGGGTACCGGGTCACCGTCTTCGAGAAGCTCCCCGTCGCCGGAGGCATGATGGCCGTGGGCATCCCCGCCTACCGCCTTCCCCGGGAGATCATCGCCGAGGAGATCCGGGTGATCGAGGAGATGGGCGTGGAGATCCGGACCGGCGTCTCCTTCGGCGAGGACGTCACCCTGGAGAGCCTGAAGGCGGACGGATACCGGGCGGTCTTCATGGCCACCGGGCTCCACACGAGCCGCAAACTGAACGTGCCCGGCGAGGACCACGAGGACGTGCTCGAGGGCGTGGAGTTCCTGCGGGACGCGGCCCTGGGCAAGGACCTCCCGGTGAAGGACCGGGTCGTGGTGATCGGCGGCGGCAACGTGGCCGTGGACGTGGCGCTCACGGCCAGGCGGACGGGCGGGAAGGACGTCACCCTGGTCTGCCTGGAAAAACGCGAGGAGATGCCCGCCTGGGACTACGAGATCGAGGAGGCCCTCGAGGAGGGGGTGAAGATCGTCAACAGCCTCGGCCCCACCCGATTCGTGGTGGAGGAGGAAAACCTCACCGGGGTCGAGTTCAAGCGGTGCATTTCCGTGTTCGACGAGAACGGCCGGTTCAACCCGAGCTACGA
>CAYUBQ010000142.1:2839-5484 GCA_964443135.1 uncultured Desulfobacterales bacterium
ACCCTCCCCGTCGAGGAGCGGGAGGGGAGCTTCGAGGAGATCGCCCTGGGCTTCACCGAGGAGGAGGCCCGCAAGGAGGCCGAGCGGTGTCTCGAGTGCGGCATCTGTTCGGAGTGCTACCAGTGCGTCTCCGCCTGCCTGGCCGGGGCCATCGACCACGGGCAGCAGCCCATGGAAAAGACCCTGGAGGTGGGATCCATCGTGCTGGCCCCCGGGTTCACCCCGTTCGACCCGTCCGCATTCGACACCTACAGCTACGCCCACCACCCCAACGTGGTGACGAGCATGGAGTTCGAGCGGATCCTGTCGGCCTCCGGTCCCTACGAGGGCCACCTGGTCCGGCCGTCGGACCACAAGGAGCCGAAGAAGATCGCCTGGCTCCAGTGCGTGGGGTCCCGGGACATCAACCGCTGCGACCACGCCTACTGCTCGTCCGTCTGCTGCATGTACGCCATCAAGGAGGCGGTCATCGCCAAGGAGCACAGCAAGGAGGAGCTGGACGCGGCCGTCTTCTTCATGGACATGCGGACCTACGGGAAGGATTTCGAGAAGTACTACTGGCGGGCCGAGGAGGAGAGCGGCGTCCGGTTCGTCCGGTCCCGCATCCACTCCGTGGTCCCCCAGGCGGACGATACGCTTCGCATCAAGTACGTCACCGAGGCGGGGGAGATCCGGGAAGAGGTCTTCGACATGGTGGTCCTGTCCGTGGGGCTCGCCCCCAACAAGGACATCGTCTCCCTGGCCGGGACGATGGAGATCGAGCTGAACCCGCACCGGTTCGCCGAGACCGGCACCTTCGCCCCGGTCTCCACGAACCGCGAGGGTGTCTACCTCTGCGGCGTGTTCCAGGGGCCCAAGGACATCCCCAGCTCGGTCATGGAGGCCTCGGCCGCGGCCGCCGCCTCGGGCCGGATCCTGGCCGAGTCCCGCGGGACCATGACCCGGACCAAGGACCTGCCCCCGGAGAAGGACTTCTCGGGCGAGGAGCCCCGGGTGGGCGTGTTCGTCTGCAACTGCGGCATCAACATCGGCGGCATCGCCGACGTGCCCGCGGTCCGGGATTACGCCGCCTCCCTCCCCCACGTGGTCCACGTGGAGGACAATCTCTTCACCTGCTCCCAGGACACCCAGGACAAGATGAAGGAGGTCCTCCAGGAGAAGGGCATCAACCGCGTGGTGGTGGCCTCCTGCTCCCCGCGCACCCACGAGCCTCTGTTCCAGGAAACCATCCGCGACGCGGGGCTCAACAAGTACCTGTTCGAGATGGCCAACATCCGGGACCAGAACACCTGGGTCCACATGAACGAGCCGGAGAAGGCCACGGCCAAGGCCAAGGACCTGGTCCGCATGGCCGTGGCCAAGGCCGCCCTGATCGAGCCGCTTCAGCAGTTCGCCCTCCCGGTCGAGCACTCCGCCCTGATCGTCGGAGGCGGCGTGGCCGGCATGGAGGCGGCCCTGGGGGTGGCCGAGCAGGGATACCAGGCGCACCTGGTGGAGAAGACCGGGGAGCTGGGCGGCGTGGCCCGAAAGCTCCGCACCACCTGGAAGGGAGAGGACATCCCCTCCTTCGTGGAGGAGCTCGCCGAACGGGTGCAGAACCACCCCCTGGTCGACGTGCACATGAGCACGGAGGTCAAGGAGTTCTCGGGGACCGTGGGGAACTTCGTAACGACCCTGCAGGGGACGAACGGGAGCAAGGCGCCCCCGGTGATCCAGCACGGCGTCACCATCCTGGCGACGGGCGGCCGCGAGTACCGGCCCACGGACTATTTGTACGGGCGGAACCCGAACGTTCTCACCCACCTGGACCTGGACAAGGCCCTCAAGGAGGACGAGTCCCGGGTCGGTGAGGCCGGGACGGCCGCGTTCATCCAGTGCGTGGGCTCGCGCATTCCGGAGCGTCCCTACTGCAGCAAGATCTGCTGCACCCACAGCCTGGAAAGCGCCGTGAAGCTCAAGAAGCTCAACCCGGACGTGAAGGTGTTCATCCTCTACCGGGACCTGAGGTCCTACGGGTTCCGGGAGGACCTCTACCGCGAGGCCCGCGAGCGGGGCGTGCTCTTCATCCGGTACGACCCGGACAACCCGCCCGAGGTGGCGGAGACCGCGGAGGGCGGCCTCTCCCTGGTGGTGCAGGATCACGTGCTCCAGCGGGACGTGCGGATCTCCCCGGACCTCCTCGTGCTGGCCTCGGCCATCCTCCCCAACGAGAACAAGGCCCTGTTCGAGCTCCTGAAGGTCCCGGCCGACAACGAGGGGTTCCTGATCGAGGCCCACGCCAAGCTCCGGCCCGTGGACCTGTCCTCGGAAGGGCTGTTCATCGCCGGCCTGGCCCACTACCCCAAGCCCCTGGAGGAGACCATCGCCCAGGCGGACGCCGCGGTGGCCCGGGCCATGACCATCCTGAGCCGGGACGGCATCATGGTGGGCGGCGTGGTGGCCGATGTGATTCCCGAGCGCTGCGCCGTCTGCGTGACCTGCGTGCGGACCTGTCCGTACGGCGTGCCGCGGATCGGGACCGAGGGCCACGCGGTGATCGACCCGGCCGAGTGCCGGGGCTGCGGCGCCTGCGTGGCGGAGTGCCCGGGCAAGGCCATCGTCCTCAGGCACTTCACGGACGAGCAGATCATCGCCAAGGAGGACGC
>CAYUBQ010000143.1:0-5452 GCA_964443135.1 uncultured Desulfobacterales bacterium
TGGTCCCCGTGCCGTGGCGGTTCGCCGCAGGGGACGTGGAGAAGGCCAAGCAGGAAGCCGCCTACACGGCCGAGGACGCCTTCGAGACCCAGCTCATTCAGCAGTCCTGCATGGGGACCGCCGGGTGCATCGCCGAGTTCGATCTCCAGAACAACCTGATCATGCACACCAAGACCCAGATTCCCTTCCTCGCCCAGAACGACTTCAACCAGGCCCTGGCGGCCATGGGGCTCAAGGGAAAGAACACCCGCGTGATCGTGCCCACCCTGGGGGGCTCCTTCGGGACCGGGCTCGACACCCACGGCTACGAGTTCATCGCCATCCTGCTCGCGTACAAGACCGGACGGCCCGTCAAGATCGTGCTGGGTCGGGAGGAGGAGTTCATCACGCTCTCGCCGCGTCAGCCCACCCGAAGCCGCATCATCCAGGGGTGCGACCGGGATGGGAAGCTGACCTTCCGCGAGCTCCACATGATCCTCGACAACGGGGCGTACACGTCCTGGGGGGCCACCACGCCCAGTGTGATGATGCTGCCCGTCTCCAGCATCTACCGGGTCCCCAACGTCCTCTACGACACCCGGATCGTCTACACCAACAACACCTACTGCCAGGCCATGCGGGGGTACGGAAACCCCCAGGCCGCCTGGGCCCTGGAGGGCAATCTGGACCATCTGGCCGAGCAGGCGGGCATCGACCCGTACGAGTTCCGCATGATCAATCGGAACATCCCGAACGACCTGACGCCCATGGGCCTGAACATCACCACCTGCGGCCACAAGGAGTGCCTGGAGACGGTGGCGGACCGGCTCGGGTGGAAGGAGAAACGGGGCCAGGGGAGAAAGGCCGAGGACGGCAAGGTCCGCGGGGTCGGCATGGCCTCCCTCTTTCACGTGGGCGGCTCCGGGCGGGTCTACCGGTCCGACGGGACCGGGATCATCATGAAGCTGGACGACTTCGGAAACGTCTCGGTCATCGCCGGCGGGGTCGAGATGGGACAGGGGTTCGAGGCGTCCCTGTCCCTGGCGTCGGCCGAGGCCCTGGGGGTGACCCCCGGGAAGGTCAAGGTGGTCACCGGGGACACGGCCACCTGTCCCTGGGACGTGGGGACCCACGCCAGCCGCGGGGCCTTCACGGCCTGCAACGCGGCGATCCAGGCCGCCAGGCTGGCCCGGGACAAGATCTTCACGCTCGCCGCCGAGCACTTCATGCCCCGCCTCCAGTACAAGGAGAAGCGGAAGCAGAAGAAGGATCCCGACTACGAGATTCCGGACCTGGACTACGAGCGGATGCTCGAGCCGTCCGACTTCGACATGAAGGAGGACGTGGTCTTTCTCAAGAACGATCCAGAGCATCCCCTCCTTCACCTCCGACTGGAAGAGATCCTGCGCGAGGCCCACTACAAGGAGCAGGGGACCATGATCGTGACGGAGGCCTTCTACGATCCCTGCAACCAGATGCTCGACATGAAGACCTGCCGGGGCAATCTCTCCGCCACGTACATCTTCGGGACCCAGGGCGCGGAGGTGGAGGTGGACACGGAGACCGGAAAGGTCAAGGTCCTCCGGTTCGCGGCGGCCCACGACGTCGGGCAGGTGCTCAATCGGCAGACCATCCGGGGCCAGATCTACGGCGGCGTCATGACCGGGATCGGCTACGCCCTGTGCGAGGAGTACAAGGCGGACCACGGAAAGAACCTGAACCCCAACTTCCTGGACTACAAGATCCTCTCCGCCCCGGACGTGGACTTCCCCATCGACGTGGACTGCATCGAGACCCACGACGAGGAAGGTCCCTTCGGCGCCAAGGGCGTGGGCGAACCGGGACTGGTCCCGACGGCCCCGGCGATCGCCAACGCCGTCTACGACGCCATCGGGGTGCGCATCCACTCCCTGCCCATCACGCCCGAGAAGGTCCTGAAGGCGCTGAGGGGCGAGGAGGTGTGAAAGGCCGTGGTCGTGAAAAGGGCCGTGGTTCGTAGTCCGTAGTTCGTGCTCGTGAAAAGAGAAACCCGAAGGTCCGTGGTTCGTGAAAAGAGAAACCGTAGGGCCGTGCTCGTGGCCCGTGGTTCGTGAAAAAGGAAAAACCGCGTCACGGTCTCCCCGGCGTCTCCTGCAGGGGCGGCGTGGAGTGACGTGAACCGCTCAGGCGGAAACCAGGCAGGCAATCGAGGAGGAATACCATGGATACGGAGAAGAAGCTCTACCCGACGGCGTTGAACCCCTTGCTGATCCAACCCAAACGCCCGCTCCCCAAGGAGGTGGCGATCATCGGCGCCGGCACCATCGGGCCCGACATCGGGTACTACGTGAAGAGCGCCCTGCCGGGGATCAAGCTCCACTTGGTGGACGTCGCCGAGAAAGCGCTCCAGAGCGCGGAGAAGCGGCTCCAGGGCTACGCCGCAAAGGCCGTGGACAAGCGGAAGATGAAGCAGGAGCAGGCCGATGCGGTGATGGAGAACATCTTCTACACCCAGGACTACGACCGGATCGCCGGCTGCGACCTGGTGATCGAGGCGGCCACGGAGAGCATCCCCCTCAAGGAGAAGATCTTCCGGATGATCGAGGAGCGGGTGAGCGAGGAGACCATCATCACCTCCAACACCAGCTCCATCCCGGCGGACCGGATCTTCGGCTCCATGAAGCGGCCCGACCGGGCCACGGTCACCCACTTCTTCGCCCCGGCCTGGCGAAGCCTCCCCGTGGAGGTCATCCGGTGGGAGAAGGCCGACGATCAGGTGGTGGACGACCTGTTCTGGTTCTTCGCCGCCACGGGCAAGGCGCCCATCATCACGGACAACGCCATCTGCTTCGTCCTGGACCGGATCTTCGACAACTGGTGCAACGAGGCCGCCTACCTGCTGGAGCACGCCACGGCGAGCCGGATCGACAAGGTGGCCGAGGAGTTCGTCTTCGCGGGGCCCTTCTTCGTCCTGAACATGGCCAACGGAAACCCGATCATCGTGGAGACCAACACCCTCCAGATGGAGGAAGGGGAGCACTACCGGCCCGCCTCCATCCTGAACTCCGTGGACCGCTGGAACACCCATCGCCCGGGCTCCAAGGTGGAGGTGCCCGACGATCTGAGGGGCCTGATTCGGGACCGGCTTCTGGGCATCTTTTTCTCCCAGTCCTTCGACATCATCGATCGGGGCATCGGCACCGAGGCGGACCTCAACTTCGGGTGCCAGATCGCCCTGGGCTTCCGCAAGGGGCCCTTCGACGTGATGCGGGAGATCGGGGAGGCCGAGGTGAAGCGGATCATGGAGCGGTTCGTCTCCGAGCGGCCCGGCTTCCCCACGGCCAAGGCCCCCCTGGCCGACTACCAGGCCTTTCGCCGGTTCGTCCTGGTGGACGAGGTGGACGGGGTCCAGGTGATCACCATCCGCCGGCCCCAGGCCATGAACGCCCTCACCCCCGAGATCACCGACGAGATCCGGGGCGTGCTCCAGGCCGGGGAGGAGGACCCGAAGGTCAAGGGGTTCGTCATCACGGGGTACGGGACGGGCGCGTTCAGCGCCGGTGCGGACATCGGTAAGTTTCCCGAGTACCTGGGGGACTTCGACGCCCTCTACGGCTACACCAGGGAGTGGGCCCGGACCCAGCTCTACATGGACCGGATGAGCAAACCCGTGGTGGCGGCCGTGAACGGCATGGCCCTCGGCGGCGGGCTCGAGCTGGCCATCCGCTGCCATGGCATCGTGGCCTTGAAGAAGGCCATGTTCCAGTTCCCCGAGATCACCCTGGGCATCCTCCCCGGCATCGGGGGGTGCATCGTCCCCTACCGCAGGTGGCCCGAAGGGGCCTCGCAGTTCCACGACATGCTCCTGACGGGAAAGCCGCTCTTCGCCCCCGCCGCCCACGAGGCAGGGATGGTCTCGGCCCTGGCCGAGGACTACGGATCGCTGATTCGGGCCGCGGTGGCGGAGGTCGAAAGGCTGGAGGGCAACCTCCCGGGCATCCCCGACGGCCGGGTGGAGATCCCGCCCGTGGAGGTGCCCGAGAGCCCCGTCTCGGGGAAGCTGCCTCTCAGCAAGGAGGCCGTCTCCATCACCGCCGAGACCATCGAGGAGGGCTGCAAGGCCGAGACCCTCGCCGAGGCCCTGGAGGCGGGCTACAAGGGCTTTGCGCGGACCGGCTGCACCGACGCGGCCCGGGAGGGGATCTCCGCGTTCCTCCAGAAGAGGAAGCCGGAGTTCAAGCAGTAGGATGGAAAAGGCCGGGTGGGGGCTGGGATCGCTCAGCCCCCTTGTATATCAGCGAAAAGGTGAACAGTGCGCTATTTATCCTCAAACGTATCTAGCAACTCGGCTTGCTTCAGTTTTTCGATGTCTATCTTATCTTGTGGTCTGCCACTCGCTTCTTTTGCTCGAATGAGATCAGATCGGGATATGAAAAATACTTTGAGATCATCTAATTCAAACACTTCACGATTATCCCATACCACATCAAAATCAATTCCAGGGATTGACATCATAATATCGACTCGCAAAGGTGCCCTTCCCATCTGATAGAAGTATCCTTCATGAGCAAAATCATCTGAGGTAAGATTTTCCAGCGGTGCACCAAACTCTTTCAATGCCAAATAAACACTTTTAGCATTTTCTTGATCAGTTGCTATAAAAACATCAAGATCATTTGTAAATCGAGGTTCACTATATTTCATTACTGCATAGCCACCAACAATAAGGTATCGAATGTTATGCTTTTCGAAAAGCTTCAATAGTTCTTTGAAGTCTGGACTCGTCAGCATTTCTTCCTCGAATCAAAAGATAATCATTAATCATTTCGGTCACAGCTTCGAAAATAGCAATATCTCCTTGGGATTGCCAGAAACGAATATCAAATGAGCGATGATCTTCGTTTATTCTCTGGTAATTTTCTTCTGTTTTTCTCATCTTTCATCCTATAGCCGAACCCTGAAACCAGGACCAGCTAGGGCGTGGACGGCAGTGTAAGACAAATCGGCTTCCAAAAGGTGTTTCTATCTATTTCGCATAGCCATCGGTCATCAGCCTCTACCCTCCTTGCGGTAAAGCGAGTGTTTCAGGCGCCAGGCGCAGCTCCCAGCCATCGCCTGAAGGTACGGGGTCGGGCCTGGCCTGTTGGATTCTCTACACACCAAGATCGTCGATCACCTCCTTGACTCTAAGGGCCGCTTGATCTGCGTTCAACCCTGAAATGCCGACCTGCAGCGTGGCCCGCCGATAACGTGATGCTAACCGGCCGGGGGAGAAAAGAAAAGACAAGAACTTTCAAAAAGCCGAAAACTTGATTGAAAATATACCCTTTCAAAGCGATTAAGTTCCCCCGGCCCGCGTTCAGCGATCGGTTATGCCAATATTGATGGCGTCGTAAGAAGCCCCACGCCTCGAGATCTGCCCGTGACATTTCAACAGGTTATAACGCTGCCAGCGGCGCGTGAGCGGGTTTTTGCGAATGCGTCAAACTTATTA
>CAYUBQ010000144.1:0-5385 GCA_964443135.1 uncultured Desulfobacterales bacterium
GTAGATGTGTTTGGCGACCTCCAGGTGGAGGATCGCGGGTTCGGGTTCCTGGTGTTCCAAGCTCAGCGCGGATCTCCCGGCCTGGTTTCTCGCGTAGGTCCCGCTTGGTGAAGGACTGCCCATCCTGCTGCGCTTCCATGAGTAGCGCACAGAGGCCGCGTGCCTTTTCCTGGAGCCGAGAGAAGTCCAGGTTCGCGGGCACGAGCACGCCGTGGTCGGATCGCTTGAAGTAGAAGGTCCGCCGCAGGGGGGCTGCGTAGTTCGTCTTCGTGATGTCGAATTCGATGAAGTCCCGGGGGTTCTCCAGGTCGTACTTCTTGGCGGTCCGCTCGTCGACCTGTCGGACATTGGCCACCCACCTACAGCCGTCCACGAGGGCCGAGCCGCCACGGGCCGAGCCCTGATCCAAGGCCCCGCCGCTGTGCTTGTTCGCGTGGTGCGAGAAGAGGATGGTCGCGCCAAACTCCTGGGCCAGCTCCTCAAGGCAGGCAATCCACATCGTATTGTGCGTGTTGTCGTTCTCCTCCAAGCCATAGAGCCGTGACTTCGGATCCAGGACCAGGAAGTCAACGCCCCCCATGGCCTCGATGGTGTCCCGGAGCCAAGACCACCATGGGCTTTTGATGGGATTCCCATCCTGGAGCTGCATCAAGGGGCCCACACGACCGAGCACGGATGCAACATGGAGGTTCTTGCCGATCAGGGCCTTGGTCTCCTCGGTAAGGCCCGGGAGAAGCCGCTCCACGATGCGGAAGATCCGGGCGTGCAGGATCTCGGTGGGGTCCTCCGCAAAGAGGGCCAGGACCCGGAAGGGCCGCACGGGGTCGAATCCCCGGAAGATGGCCTGCCCGATTGCAGCGCTCAAGATCAGGACCAGAAGGAGAAAGCCCTTCGAGCTACCTCCCAAGCCGATGAGAGCGGACACGACAGGCCGGGGCAATAGATTCTCGAAGATGTACTCCTGCTCGGGAGGCTTCCGGTCGAGAAATGGCAGAACAGACGTTGTCTCCTTGGTGAGGGGGCGATCCGGTGAAAAGTGGGTCTCGAGGGATTGTGCGGCGTCTAGGCGTCTCCAGACGGCCTTGAGTCCTTCGGCCATATGGAGGTCGTTGAAATCGCCCGGGCACCCCGGAGTGGCAAGCTTCCCGCCGATCACCTTGGCGGCTGCCGTCGCGGCCTCCAGTCCTGGGTTCTTCCCGGTTTTCCGGGCCGTCTCCCGGTCATCATCCGCGCAAACGATGATCTCACGGGCGGGATACCGCTCACGGCCCACCTTCGCGACAGCTTCAAGGTTCCCGGCCATGAAGGCCACTAGGGCCGTCTGCCCTGTGGCCTCGTGGATCGACAGCCCGGTTGCCACACCTTCCACAACGAACAGGGGGCCGTCATCAAGCCCCCGGATCGGGAAGAAGCCACCCGCCGCCTTGCTGCCCTTCAGGAAACGCTTTGTGCCGTCCGGCTGGATCCGTTGGAGGCTCGCAATGCCGCTTTGCCCATAGACCGTCACCACGAGCTCGTCACCGTCCGCCTTCAGCCCCGCGACGGCCCTCACGGCCTTCCGCTTCAGATACGGGTTATCATCCCCGGCGTCCGGCAGGCTCTCCCGGATCCGCGCTGCCTCCTCGGCGGCCTGGGCGTGGGTCCGGGCCTGCCCCTTCTCCCGGGCCTCGCGCTCCTTCTCGATGGCCTTCTCGATCCGCCGGCGGGCTGCGCGGTCCAGGGGGCGGCCGTTGCCGTTCCAGGCCTCCCTGGTCCCGGTGCGCCAGTTGCCGAAGGCGCCGGCCGGTGGGTCCGTGTGCAGAACGTACCAGCCGTTTTTCTCGCGGGGCTTGTCGGCGGTGGGGATGCGGTGCACCTTCCCGTCGGGGATGATCTCGCCCGGGGAAAGCCCGTTCTCCTGGAGGGCGGTGCGGAAGGATTCGATCGGATCGGTGGTACCCATGGCGGGCTCACCCCGCCTCGAGAGCCGACAGGACTTCCGATAGCCTGTACCTGTTATATTTTCCAATTTTAACGACCGGAATCAAGCCTTTTCTTGTCGCCCCGTAGACCCAAGAAGGGTCGGTTTTCAACTTCTTTGCGAGTTCGGGGACGGTAAGCAGCTCCTCCTCATACTTTTTGGCGGTGTTTCCCTCTATTGCGGACATGGCTGCCCTCCCTTTGAATTGAGTTCATCTCATCATGATGGCCCCAATTATCGGGTAGCGCAGGCTGATTGTCAAGGCTTTATCTAATGATTTCAGGTAATTATGTCTGTCAAGTCGAGGGGGTGAACTTGACAGAAAAAGCGGGCCCCCCGGGTGGCGGGGGTGGGTGGGTGGATTATCGGTAGAGGATATTGTTGAGGGTTTCTTCGGAAAACTTAGAAGTGATGGAGGAGATTCGCTGGACTATGATCTTTTTTGAAATCGTGGCCGGAGTCAGTTTCTCGAAAAGGAGGGGAGCCTCCTCGAGATAAAACAGCTCCAGGATGGCGCTATCTTTTTGAAGGATGATTTCTATTTGATCATCGTTGGGCTTGTGTGCCCTTGGAGTGTCCCAATTTTCTATCCCATGACGCTTTCTGGCTTTCCCAATAAATTCTCGCATTTCATCATAGCATGATTTGATAATGTTTTTTCTGTCTTCGCTATGGATGATTTTGCCACCCCTTCGGTTGGGAAGGCATTGTTTTGCAAACAGATCAAGGGCAAGCTCTCGGCTATGTTCTGGATCATGCTCATAAATATTCAGTATAGATAGCACAATCATTCCATACTGCCTGGCCTTTGGAAGCATGTTTTCTCTGAAGTGCTTTCGTGCGCGGATAGGCGGGTTTTTTTCGAGGAGCTCTATGACCTTCGCCACATCGCGCTCGATCCGCTCGACATTGGGGTCATTCTTGCGCCATTCTGCCGCAAGGGCAGTCCTGGTCTCCTCAAGACGCCTCCGGTGCTCTTCGAGGTCCTCTTGGGTCATGGGCGGGAAGGGGCTGGTCGGCAAGGAGGAGGGGCCCAAACACTTCCAAGTCACGAGATACGGGTAGCTCTTCTCAAGGGAGGTCTCTTGCGGCGGTAGTGGAACGCGAATTATGGTCATGTCCGGGCTCCTGCTTCCCGTCCTGGTGGGGTCCGGGGGAAAGCGGCCAGGATAACCGCCTTGTCGGGTCGCGATCCCTATCCCCCGGAGACTCAGTGTGCGGTCGTGTCTGTCTCCAAAATGTCTCCAGAAAAAAACATATCACCCAATATGACGGGATACCAAGACGCAAATGAGCCGCCCCGAGTCTTCGCCCTTGTTGTCTCTTGATGCATCTTGATATTCCAAGTTACTGAAATCGTTCACACTTTTAATCCGTTGGTCACAGGTTCGATTCCTGTACGGCCCACCAAACCCGCTTCCCTCCGCCCCACGCCCCCTCACGTGCTTCGCGCAAGTCGCCTTGTCGGAATCCTTGCGTCCGCTCCATGCGAAACCCGGGAGGTCGCTTGGTTCCGCCCCTTGCGGAAGTTTTTCTCCTTCTCCCTCCACCGGCGCTCAGCTTTCGAACGCAGCTCTCACGTCCTCCTTCAAGACTTTTCCCATGGTGTTCTTGGGAAGCCCGTCCAGAAACACCACCTGCTTGGGGCACTTCCAGTCGTGCAGGTGCTGCCTGCAGACCTCCTTCACCCGCTCCGCCGTGACCGCCGCACCGGGCTGAAGCACCACGGCCGCGGCCACCATCTCCCCCCACTTCTCGTGGGGAACCCCCACCACAGAAGACTCCGAAACCCCGTCGATCCGGTTGATCACCGCCTCGATCTCCTTGGGAGAGACGTTCTCCCCGCCCGTGATGATGATGTGCTTGATGCGGTCCGTCAGGTAGTAGTAGCCCTCCTCGTCCACCCTCCCGAGGTCGCCCGTTCGAAACCAGCCGTCCTGAATGGTCCCAGCGGTCTCCTCGGGCTTCTCCCAGTACCCGGGCGTGACCGCCGGCCCCTTGAGCCAGATCTCGCCGGTCTCCCCGGGGTCCTTGTCCTGAAAGGTCCCGGGATCCACGATGCGGACCTCCAGCCCGGGGAGCGGGTGGCCGATGGAGCCCGGTTTCCGCGTCCCGCGGACCGGGTTGGAGAAGTTCATGCCGGTCTCGGACATGCCCTCCCGCTCCACGGGCTCCTTGCCGAACGTATCCCGGATCCGCTCGAAATCCCGGGGAAGAAGGGGCGCCGAGCCCGAGGTCCAGAGCCGCATGTGGCTGAAGTCCGGCCGCCGGTCGCCCAGCGTCTCCAGGAGCTTTCCGTACATGGCCGGGACCGCCATGAACACGGTGCAGACCGGCCCGTTCTCCCGGTTGGAGAGGAGATCCAGGACGGTCTCGGGCGCGAACCCGTCCAGAAGCAGGACATGGGCGCCGGCCAGGAGGGCGGTGTGAAGGGCGAAGCAGAGCCCGTGCACGTGAAACAGGGGCAGGGCGTGGCAGAGCACGTCCTTCTCGGAGATCTCCCAGACGCGGATGATGTTTTCGGTGTCGTGGACCAGGTTCCGCTGGGTGAGCACAGCGCCCTTGGGCTTCCCCGTGGTCCCGGAGGTGTAGATGACGAGGCCGGGAGCGTCAGGCGAGAGCGCCGCCGGCTCCACCTGGTCGGGTGCGGAACGGAACAGGTCGAGCTCCTGGTAGGGCCTACCCGTTTCCACCTTCAGGACGGCCTGCCCGGGGTCGATGTCCCGAATCATCCCGGCCTGCTCCGGACTGCAGATCACCAGCCTCGGCCGGGCATCCTCGAGAAAGTAGGACATCTCCGATCGCTTGAACCCGGGGTTCAGGGGAACGGCCAGGGCGCCCAGCCTCTGAAGGGCCAGGTGGGCGGTGACAAAGAGGAGGGACTTGGGGAAGAACAGGACGACCCGGTCCCCCTTCGCCACTTCCTGCGCGCGCAGGAAGTGGGCCATCCGGTTCGCGTCCCGACCCAAGTCCTGATAGCTGATCTCGCTCTCCGGGCGCCCGTGTCGGTAGTACGTGACGGCCCTCTTGGCGCCATGCTTCCGAAAGGATTCCTCAAAACAGTTGCCCAGGGATGGTGAGCTCACGCTTCCCTCATTTGGAGACAGGCTCTTCCCGCCACTCGACGGACCCCTCTCTTCAGAGTGCCACCTCCTCCTGTCCCCGGCCGGGGAAAGGCCCTCAGCGAAAAAACCATTGAAAAACGAAACAGGGCGTTGTAGAAAAAGAGGTTCTTGACCGACATCAGCCGGCACCTTGCCGGCAGGACCCTCTTGGGGCGAGAGCCCCGACGGTGGCCAATCCCTGCAGCACCCGGCGGATTCACTTCGTCGACTGCGTCCCCATCGTCTAGCCAGGTCCAGGACACCGGCCTTTCACGCCGGCGACAGGGGTTCGAATCCCCTTGGGGACGCCAGCTTTGTATC
>CAYUBQ010000145.1:0-5199 GCA_964443135.1 uncultured Desulfobacterales bacterium
AGGGTGATTTCTCTTCTTGACAAAGGCGATTTCAATGGTTTAGATAGAGGTTTGTGCTTAAGCAACCCGAACCCGTAACCCCTAGCATGAATCGGAAGCGGTGACAATGAAACGAACGTATCAACCCAGCAGGATCAAGCGAGCCCGCACGCACGGTTTCAGGGCCAGGATGCGGACCAACGGCGGAACCCGAGTGATACGGCGAAGGCGCGCCAAGGGACGGAAGCGTTTGTCCGTGTGACGTCTGCAGCACGGCTGGATATTCCCATGGAAGAGTGTTCCAATCCGGATGGGCTCCTTTTCGTTTCCAAAAGCGCGAAGAATATTGAAGCGAAAGGATTTTGTCAATCTAAATCGCTCCGGCAGGAAAGTCCACACTGAACATTTTGCGATCACGGTGGGTCGGGGCGGGCCGGGTACGAACAGGCTGGGGATCACGGCGAGCAAGCGGACCGGAAACGCTGTCCAGAGAAATCGAATCAAGCGGCTCGTCCGGGAATTCTACCGACTGAACACGAGCCGCCTTCCGCAAGGGGTCGATCTGGTCATCGCAGCCAAGAGAGGGGCCGCAGACCTCGATCTCCGGAAGGTGCGCGAGGAACTGGGTGCGATCCTTTTCGACAAAGTGCGCCGTCCATAGGCTGCGCATCATCCCCATAGCCCTGATCGATCTGTATCGAATTGGAATTTCTCCATTTTTCGGCCCCGCCTGCCGATTTCACCCCACATGTTCCGCGTATGCCCGCCTCGCCATCGTGAGGTACGGGGTGGTCCGGGGAACCATGAAAGCGCTCGCCAGGGTCTCCAGATGCCACCCGTTCCATCCCGGCGGCTACGATCCCCTGGACTAGCCGGCACCCGGGCGCGCAGAGACGAAGCGGCCGATCGCCGGACCGGCGCCCTTCATCACGAGCGAACCCGTCCTGTTTTCCCGGTTCCGCGAGGGACGGGTCGGATGGGGGCTCACAGCCATCGAGTGACTGCATGGAAAAACGTACCCTGATCGCATTCGCGCTCTCCTTTCTCATCCTCGTCCTCTGGTCGGCCCTGTACACGCCGACGGGGAAGCAGGCCCCTCCTCGAGGCGATCAACCCCCTGTCGCGGAAGAGCAACCGCCGGCCGTGGAACCCGCTCCGGCCGAGCCCCGCCGGGAGAGCCCCGCCGCACCCCGGCCTCAACCGGCCGGACCTTCGCCCGCGGCCGAGCCCGTCCCCGAGCAGGTGGTCCGCGTCGAGACCCCGCTCTACTCCGCCAGGTGGAGCAACGCCGGCGGCCTGCTCGAGAGCTTCAAGCTCAAGAACTACCGGGAAGCGGCCCGACCGAACGCACCCCGGGTCGACCTGGTCAACCTGGACGACTCCCGGGACGGCCTCCTGGCCTTCCAGTTCGCCCGCGAGGGCGTCGAGCCGGCCCTGCCCCTGTTGTACGAGCTCAGCACCGCCCGGGTGGAGGTGACCCCCGATTCCGGCCCCAAGACCCTGGTCATGACGGGGCGGAGGGCCGACGGGCTGGTGCTCGAGCAGACCTACCGGTTCTACCCGGACCGGTACCGGATCGACGTCGAGACCCGGGCCGTGAACCGCGGTGAGGCGCCGGTCGAGGGCGCCGTCTCGGCCCGCATGAGAAACCTCCCCCCTCCGGACAAGATGAGCTACTACGGGTTCGTCGGCGTGGCCCTCCTCCTGAACGGGGAGCTGGAGGAGATCAAGCCCAAGAAGATGAAGGACGAGGAGAAGCGGCTGTCGGGCAACATCTCCTGGATCGCCTACGAGGACGACTACTTCATGGCCTCCCTGCTCCCCTCCACCCCGAACCGGGGCCGTTTTCGAGGGAGGACGCTTCCCTCCGGGATCCTCGAGGCCGACTACCTCGCGCCCCCGGTGAGGCTCGGCCCCCGGGACCAGGTGTCGGCCGACTTCAGCCTCTACCTCGGCCCCCGGGACGTGGAGATCCTGAGCGCCGTGGGCAACGACCTGGACGAGGCGGTCAATTTCGGGTGGACCGACGTCATCGCCAAGCCCCTTCTGCACGCGCTCCGGTTCTTCAACGGCTACGTCCACAACTACGGCTTCGCCATCCTGATCCTCACGGCGCTCATCAAGATCCTGTTCTGGCCCTTGACCCACAAGAGCTACAAGTCCATGAAGGAGATGCAGAAGATCCAGCCCCTCATGGCCAAGCTGCGGGAGAAGTACAAGGACAACAAGGAGCAGATGAACCGGGAGCTGATGCAGCTGTACAAGACCTACAAGGTCAATCCCATGGGGGGCTGCCTCCCCATGATCATTCAAATTCCTGTTTTTTTTGCCCTTTTCAGAATTCTAAGCAGCTCTATCGAGCTTCGTCATGCTCCCTTTCTTTTTTGGATCAATGATCTCTCGGCACCGGATCGCCTGCTCACATTCCCCTTTCAGATCCCCTTCATGGCTCCGCCATCGGGGATTCCGGTCCTCACGCTGCTCATGGGCGCCTCCATGTTCCTCCAGCAGAAGATGACCCCTACCCCGGGCGATCCGATGCAGGCCAAGATCATGATGTTTCTCCCCTTGATCTTTACCTTTGTCTTCATCAACTTTCCTTCCGGACTGGTGCTCTACTGGCTGACGAACAACATTCTCTCCATTGGTCAGCAGTATCGAATCCTCAAAAAGTCGGATTAAGAATCGAATCGGAGGACACACATGGAAACCATGGAATTTGAAGGCAGAACCACCGAAGAGGCCATTGAAAACGCCTCCGAGTATCTGGACCTGCCTGTGGAAGATCTGGATATTGATGTCATCGAGCCGGGTTCCGCCGGCATCTTCGGACTGGTCGGCACCAAAAAAGCGAAAATCAAGGTCAGCTACAACCTCCAGGATGAGCGGAAGGAAGAGAACGAGGAAGACGAAACCATGCGGGATCTGGAGGCCTTTGCGAGGACCGCGGGCCTTCCGGAATCGCAGAAGGGCGAGCGAGCAGAGGAAGAGGACGAGTACGAGGACGAGTACGAGGAGGAGTACGAGGAAGAGGAAGGGGAGGAGGAGGGGTTCGCCCCGGAGGAGACACGGACCGAGGCGCCCGAAGCGGGAATCGGGCCGCCCGAGCCCGAGGTCGAGACCGGCCCCATGAGCCCGGAGCAGGAGGAGGAGCTGCGCGTGGCCGAGGAGGTCCTGGAGACCCTTCTCGACCTGATCCCCATGGACACCCGGGTGACGGCCCAGCGGATGGACGGCAACGTCACCCTGAACATCGAGGGGGACAACTCCGGGCTCCTGATCGGCCGGCGAGGCAAGACCCTGGACGCGATCCAGTTCATCGTGAACAAGATCGTCAACAAACGGCTGGAGAGAAAGGTCCGCGTGGTCGTCGACTCCGAGCGCTACCGCCGGCGCCGCAGGGACTCCCTGAGACAGCTGGCCGGGCGCATGGGCGAGAAGGCCAAGCGCATTGGAAAGCCGGTCACCACCAACCCCATGAACCCCGGCGACCGCCGCATCGTTCATCTGACCCTCAAGGACGATCAGGAGCTCGACACCCGGAGCCGGGGGGAGGGGCTGATGAAGAAGGTGGTGATCATTCCCCGCAAGTGACGGCCCGTTCCATGACGGATGATTTTGCACCCGCCGACACCATCGCCGCCCTGTCCACGCCGCCGGGTCAGGCCGGTATCGGCATCGTCCGCATCAGCGGTCCGTCGGCCCTGGACGTCGTGCGCCGCGTTTTCCGCCCGCCCCGCCCCGACCGCGAATGGGGGAGCCACCGCCTCCACCTCGGCACCGTCGTGGACCCCGCCACCGGGGCCGAACTGGACGAGGTCCTCGTCTCCGTCATGAAGGCCCCCCGCTCCTACACCCGCGAGGACGTGGTCGAGATCAACTCCCACAGCGGGTACGCACTCCTGGAGCGCATCCTTCACATCGTCCTGGAATCGGGCGCCCGACAGGCGCAGCCGGGGGAGTTCACGCTCAGGGCCTTTCTGCACGGCCGGATCGATCTCACCCAGGCCGAAGCCGTCATGGACCTCATTCGAGCGCGGTCCGAGCGCGGGATCGAGCTCGCCTCCCGCCAGCTCCAGGGGGGTCTGAAGGAGCGGATCGAAGCCCTAAGGAAGGTGCTGGTCGGCCTCCTCGCCCACATCGAGGTGGCCATCGACTACCCGGAGGAAGGGTACGGTCTGGCCCCCGGGGAGACGGCGGCGGCCCGGGTGCACGGGGAGCTCCTGGCCCCCCTCGAGGAGATGCGTGCGGCGCACGCAAGGGGCCGGGTCTGGGTGGACGGGGCCCGGGTGGCCATCGTGGGCCGGGTCAACGTGGGCAAGTCGAGCGTCCTGAACCGGCTCGTCGGGACCGACCGGGCGATCGTCACGCCCGAGCCGGGGACCACCCGGGACGTCATCGAGCAGGCCGTGCAGATCGACGGGCTGCCCGTACGTCTCCTGGACACGGCCGGGTTCCGAACGGCCCGCGGGGCGGTGGAGGAGATCGGGATCCGGCTCGCGGAGCAGTGCATCGAGAACGCCGACCTCGCGCTCTGGGTCGTGGACCGGAGCCGCGAGCTGGAGGCCGACGACCGCCGCATCCTGGAGCGATGCGGGGAGACGCCCGCCCTGGCCGTGGCGAACAAGATCGACCTTCCCCGCCGCCTCGAGGAAGCCGCCATCAGGGACCTGTGCGGAGTGATGCCGATCATCCCGGTCTCCGCCCTCTCCGGAGAAGGCGTCGAGGAGCTCGCCCGCGCCATCCGAAAGGCCGTCCTGGCCGGGGACCGGAACGAGGTCCCCTCCGTCCTGGCACCCAACGCCCGGCAGAAGCGGATCCTGGACCGGGCCTGCCGTCACGTGCTTCGTGCGGTGGAAAACCTCCGGGCCGAGTCCCCCCTGGAGATCGTCGCCCTGGACCTGCAGGACGCCCTCCTCGCCCTGGAAGAGATCACGGGGACCCGCGCCCCCGGGGAGGTTCTGGATCGCATTTTCAGCGAGTTCTGCCTGGGAAAGTGAGAACCCGACCGAGACGCTGGCATCGGTGACAGCCCCGTTTCGGGAGGCTCCGGGCTGGGGGCTTCCTCCGCCGACAACCTCGTAGACCTCGCGGACGGCGCCTGTTCAGGAGGCTCCGGGGGTGAGGCCTTCCTCCGCTCCCTCAGCTCCCGGCCTGGTCATTGCCGGCGGTTACGACCGGGGGCATTCCTGCCCCCTCCGCGTTCCACGACCGCCTCCC
>CAYUBQ010000146.1:0-5019 GCA_964443135.1 uncultured Desulfobacterales bacterium
AGTCGGGACGTGGCTCAGTCTGGTAGAGCACCGCGTTCGGGACGCGGGGGTCGGAGGTTCAAATCCTCTCGTCCCGACCAGTTTTCCCGATCAGCCAAAACCCCTTTTCGGAGCCGGGCCTGCACCGAGAAGGGGTTTTTTCGTCCCGTCCGAGCGAAGGGGGCTTTCGTGTACAGGAGTCAGCTGCAGTGGCAGCCGGTGCTCATCATGCTCTGCCTGGCCACCCTGTGGGGTGCGAACATGGCGGCCATCAAGATCGCGTCCCGGGAGATGGCCCCGCTCTTCATGGCGGGGCTGCGGTCGCTGGCGGCGAGCGGCTGCCTCTATGCCTGGCTGCGGATCAAGGGGATCCCGCTGTTTCCCTCGCGGGCGATCCTCCTCCACGGCGTGGTGACCGGGCTCCTGTTCGGGGCCGAGTTCGGCTGCGTCTACGTGGGGCTCCAGCACACCCTCGCCTCGAGGACCTACATCCTGCTTCACACGGCCCCCTTCTTCGTGGCCCTGGAGGCCCACCTCCTGCTCCAGGGGGACCGGCTCAGCCGGTGGAAGGTCGCCGGGCTCGTCCTGGCGTTCTCGGGCGTGGTCTCCCTCTTTGTCCGCGACATCGGCGCCTTCACCCTCGACACCCTGCCGGGGGATCTCATGGCGCTCCTGGCCGGGTTCTTCTGGGGGTCGACCACGGTCTACATCAAGCGGTTTCTGGCCCACCGGGCGGTTCCCCTGCAGACCCTGTTCTACCAGGTCCTCTTCTCCGCCCCCTTCCTCTTCCTCCTGAGCCTGGGCCTCGGGGAGACGCCGGTCACCGGGTTCTCCGCCCTGACCGCGGGGGCCGTGCTCTACCAGTGCATCATCGTGGCCTTCCTCAGCTACCTGGTCTGGTTCCACCTGATCCACCGCTACCCGGTCAGCCTGCTCCACGGGTTCACCTTCATGACCCCCGTCATCGGCGTGTTCCTGAGCGGCGCGATCATCCTGGGAGAGCTGATCCAGCCGGGCCTCGTCCTGGCCCTGGTCCTGGTGAGCGCGGGCCTGATCGTGGTGAACAGCAGCCCCGGTGCAAAGCCCGCCCGGGTCCCGCCGGAGTGATTCCCGCCGGCCCCTTCTAGACCTCCCCGCCCTCGACCGGCCGGGCGAACTGCTCGAAGGAGCGGTCGTAGGTCGCCTCGGCCCGGTCCGGGAAGCAGCAGCCGGGAAGCTGCCGCATATTTCCCTTGACATTTGCCCGGCGTTCAAATATTGAACAGGCACCGATGTTCAAAAATTGAACGCTGCTTTCCCATGGAAAAAGAAGACCTTCAGATCCTTCGCCTCATGGGGGAGATCGATCGCAACGGCGATCACAGCCAGCGGGAGCTCTCCCGCCGGCTGAACATCTCCCTGGGGCTCGTGAACACCTTCCTGAGACGGCTGGTGAACAAGGGCTATTTCAAGGTCAAGACCATGCCCCGCAACCGGGTCAAGTACTTCCTGACCCCGGAAGGGCTCACCCGGAAGAGCCGCCTCACCGTGGAGTACCTTCGCTTTTCCATGAACTTCTACAAGGACATCAAAAACCTCCTCCTGAAGAAGTTCAGAGAGATGGAGTCCAACCAGGTCCGGTCCATCCTCTTTTTCGGGGCCGGGGAGGTGGCCGAGCTGGCCTATCTCTACCTCCAGCTCACGGGCATCCGGCTCGCCGGCATCGTCGACGACGAGCGGGTGGACCAGAGCTTCTTCGGGACTCCCATCACCGATCTGGACCGGGTGGAGGAAGCCGACTGGGACATGATCCTCCTCACCCGGCTCGACCGGACGGAGCAGGACATGCGATCCCTCCTCGAGCGGTGGGTGACCGTGGACCGCATCGCAACCATTTGAGCGGAAGACCCATGAGCGGAACCAAACGAGACCAGGACGAGTCCATCCTCACCCTCCCGGGCGAGGACGAAGGTTCGACCCGGAACGAGGGGTTTCCCGAAGGGACGCGCTGGTACGCGCTCCACACCCGCAGCCGGTTCGAGCAGAAGGTCTACACCGGCCTTCGGGGCAAGTCCCTGGAGGCGTTTCTGCCGAAGGCCCAGGTGATGAGCCGGCGGAAGGACCGGAGGAAGAAGATCCTGGTCCCCATCCTGCCGGGCTACGTGTTCGTGCAGGCCGAGCTGGAGCCCTATCTCTACTGGGAGATCATCAAGACCGTGGGCGTGGTCCGCATGGTGGCCTTCAAAGGCAAGCCGGTGCCGGCGAGCGACCAGGAGATCGACTCCCTCATGATCCTGAACGGGACGGACCGGACCGTGGAGAACCGCTCCTTCATGCAGGAGGGGGACCGGGTCATGATCATGGAAGGACCCCTCAAGGGCCTGGTGGGGTTCTACCTGAAGCACAAGGACCGGTCCGAGAAGGTGGTGGTGAGCCTCGAGCTGCTCAAGCGGTCCATGGCCGTGGAGATCGAGGGGTGGGCCCTCGAAAAGATCTCTTGATCCGAACGCACCGCCGATTTATATAACGCGATTCACCCGTTTTCGACGGCCTCGAGGTCGACGCGCTTCCCCGGGGCGGCGGGAACGCACCCGAGCCGGTTGCAGGATCCACCATTTGCCTCTTCGAGCCCATGGAATCGAAGGGGCGGAGCTGTATCTCGAGCCGCGCTTGTCTGGATCCGGGGAATGTGGTAGGTTCCGTCGTGCTTCCCCGCCCCCCCCGGTAACATCACGGAGTGAGTTCATGAAGGTACTGGTCACCGGCGGCGCCGGATTCATCGGGTCCCATCTCTCCGAGGCCCTCCTGGAGATGGGGCACGAGGTGTTCATCATCGACAACCTCTGGACGGGCAAGCTGGCCAACATCGCCCGGATCCAGAACCACGAGCGGTTGCACCTGGTGGTGGACAACATCCTGAACGAGTCCGTCATGAACGAGCTGGTGTTCAAGGCGGACCACATCTACCACCTGGCCGCGGCCGTGGGCGTGCGCAACATCATGGACCACCCCGTGGAGACCCTCGAGGTGAACGTCCAGGGGACCGAGACCGTGCTCCGGCTCGCCAACCGCTTCAAGAAGAAGGTCCTCATCGCCTCCACCTCGGAGATCTACGGCAACCACCTGGACCACACCCTCAGCGAGGACGACAACCGCATCATGGGCTCGGTCAAGAAGCGCCGCTGGGCCTACGCCTGCTCCAAGACCCTGGACGAGTTCCTGGCTCTCGCCTACCACGACGAGAAGAAGCTGCCCGTGGTGATCTGCCGCCTCTTCAACACCGTGGGTCCCCGCCAGACCGGCCAGTACGGCATGGTGCTCCCCAACTTCGTCCAGTGCGCCCTCTTCGGCAAGCCCATCACGGTCTACGGCGACGGCACCCAGACCCGGAGCTTCACCCACGTCCAGGACGTGGTCTGGGCCCTCACCCGCATCATGGAGGAGCCCCAAGCCGAAGGCGACATCTTCAACATCGGGAACGACCACGAGGTGAGCATCGAGGACCTCGCCCGCAGGGTGAAGGAGATGACCGGCAGCAACTCCGAGATCGAGTACATCCCCTACGAGAAGGCCTACGGCCCCGGGTTCGAGGACATGCAGCGCCGCTGCCCCAACATCGAGAAGGCCAAGAACCTGCTCGGCTACGAGCCCTCCCGCGACCTCGAGAGCATCATCCAGAGCGTGATCGACTACTTCAAGGAGTAGAAAATCCCATGACCCAAAACGGATTCACCCTCTGGTTCACAGGCCTTTCAGGCTCGGGAAAGAGCACCAACTCCTACCGCCTCTACATCGAGCTCAAGCGAAGGGGCCTCAAGGCCGAGCTCCTGGACGGCGACATCATCCGCACCAACTTCTCCCAGGGCCTGGGTTTTACCAAGACCGACCGCGACATCAACATCCGCCGCATCGGCTTCGTCTCCTATCTCCTGAACAAGAACGACATCATCAGCATCGTGGCCGCCATCTCCCCCTACGAGAAAACAAGGGCCCTCAACCGCAAGCTCATCTCCCGCTACATCGAGGTGTTCTGCGACTGCCCCCTGGACGTCCTGGAGCAGCGGGACCCCAAGGGGCTCTACCGCAAGGCCATGGCCGGCGAGATCGCCAACTTCACCGGCATCTCCGACCCCTACGAGGCCCCGGCCGACCCGGACATCCTGCTGGACACCTCGACCGCATCCGAGGACGACTGCTTCCGCAGGGTCATCGCCTTTCTCGAGGACAAACGCTACATCCCCTGCGAAAACGAGTGCGAGCTGCGCGACTACTCCCCCGAGGAGGAGCTCCAGGCCCGGCAACACCTGGTGGCCCTGGGCTTTGCCAGCAAACTGGCGGACCTTTGATCCCAACCCCGAATCTTCTCTCGCATTCCCGTTCCTGATCAGTCGCCTTTGATTCCCTACGGAAAACAGTCCATCAACCAAGAGGACATCCAGTCGGTCGTGGACGTCCTCCGCTCGGACCGCCTCACCCAGGGCCCCAAGGTCCAGGAGTTCGAGCAGGCCCTCTGCGACCTCACGGGCGCAACACACTGCATCGCCGTGGCCAACGGGACCGTAGCGCTCCATCTCGCCTGCCTGGCGCTCGATATCAGCACCGGCCACACAGGCATCACGTCCCCCATCTCCTTCATGGCCTCCGCCAACTGCATTGCCTACTGCGGCGGAACCCCGGCCTTTGCCGACATCGACCCGGAGACCCTCTGCCTCTCCCCGGACCGCCTCGAGGAGATCTGCGAGCAAGGACCACCCCCCAGGGTGGTCATCCCCGTGGACTTTGCCGGGGTCCCTGCAAACCTCCCCCGGTTCCAGTCCCTCGCCGAGCGCTACGGCTTCTCCCTGATCGAGGACGCAGCCCATGCCCTCGGCTCCTCCTACACCCATGAAGGCACCACCTATGCCTGCGGCTCGTGCGCCCACACCGACCTGGCCATCCTGTCCTTTCACCCGGTCAAGACCATCACCACCGGGGAGGGCGGCGCAGTGCTCACCAACGATCCAGCCCTGGCCCACAGGCTTCGCTGCCTCGCCAACCACGGCATCGAGCGCGACCCGGAGC
>CAYUBQ010000147.1:0-5002 GCA_964443135.1 uncultured Desulfobacterales bacterium
GCGTTCAGCTCGCGGGCCTGCGAGCGGCCGGTGATCTGTCGGATCACCTGGCGCTCGTCGGACTGGGCACCGGAGAGCTGGGCCTTCAGTGCGTCCTCGTGCCTGGCGGTCAGCTCGGCCAGGCGCTTCTCGGCCCGGTCATAATGGGTCGCGAGCGCAGCACCGCGTTCGGCCAGCTGGCGATCGATCGTGTCGAGGGATTCGGTGGTCAGGAGAGACGTTTCCACGGGGGGCCTCCGGCTGTTCAGGCTTCGCTGTTTGGCCGGGCGCTAGTGCCTGGCCGCTCAGGGATTTGAACACCGGAGGAGCGACAGAAGTTTCGTTATCCCAGTAAGTTAACGGCCCAGGAGAGAATAAATGCGGCGGCAGAATCGGAGGAGCCAGAGGCACGGCGCCGGGGGCATCTGACGTTGGACCTCAAGCTCGATCATCCGCTGGATTCTGGGATCCAGGTCGGTCACTTCCAGCTCCGCTGGGTGATCTTCTTGGAGTCGTCCTCGTCGTCCCCGGACTTGTTCGGTGGCCGCTGGATGGACTTGCCCACCTCGTATGTCCCCCCACGGCTGGTCTTCACCTTGCGGCCCTGATTCACGTGGAGCTCCCACGCGATCGGGGGCACCAGCCGGTCGTTGTCCAGCCACCGGGGGCGGCCCAGCTCGTCCAGATAATATTCCCTGCCGTTGATCTCGCTCATCTGAAGCTCCCGCTCTGAATCTGCTTGCTGTTGTGGATCTCCAGCCAGCCATAGAAGGCCGCGTCCAGACCATGGTCGGGGGTGCCCACGTCCAGATACATCTCGGGCTCATTCGGATCCCGCGGGATCAGCCCGATGGTGGAGGCGAAGTACTGGCATCGGTCCGTGACCAGGATGCGCCGCTCGGCCAGGTGCTGCCGGAAGACCTGGATGTTCTCCACCCTGGTCGCCCCCCTGGGCTTCTGCCCCACCTTCAGGTTCAACCCGGCCACCCGGTACTGCTCGAGCAGGGTCACCGGCTGACCATGGTTCTGCTTGCACGCCGAGTCGATGACCCCTCGCGGCCACTTGATCCCGTTCCGCCGGGCCATGTGAAGGACCGATGCCCCCACGTTCGGCGCCTCGCGATAGGTCCCCCGGTTCAGGTTCTCCGGCGACACCTCCGCATGCTCGTCGTACAGGACCACCGTGCCCGCCGACGCGATCCGGCCCCCAGGCAGCTCGACGTCGTAGGCCAGCTTCCCCATCAGGTAAAACACCGCCGGCGCCGCCGTGCCGTGATCACCGGCGAGGAACAGCTTGTGGAAGTTCCCGGGCTCGAAGTGCTCGGCCGACACCACGTTCTCCGCCGGCGACCAAGCCCCGCCGAAGTAGGCGTCCTGGCCGGTGGTGAACACACCGTTGAACCAGGCCTCATAAAGTAGAGGGTCGGTCTCCTTGAGCTGGGCGAACCCGGCGAGGTATGCCTCGTCCAGCGTCTCGTTGTCGCGGGGCCCGCCGCCGACCCAGACCCACGTCTGACCGTTCACCTCGAAGGGCTCAAGGGGCTGCCGACCATCATTGAGCCCGAACCGCGCCGCCAGCGCCGCCGAGTTCACACCACCGGGGTTGCCAGCCCAGATCATCCGCCGGGGGTGCCCCTTGCTCGACTGCGCGCGCAGGCTCATCCAGAGCTTGTCCAGCACCCGCAGGTCCGGCCCCTCTCCCACCTCCTCACAGATGATCAGCGAGAAGTTCTTGCCCTGGGCGACCTCACTCAACGCCTGGTCGCTCTCGACGTGCGCGAGCTGGACCACCACGCGGTTGTCGATCTTGATCTGACGCTCATTGGCGTTGTAGGCCACCCGCTTCGGGAACGCGATCCGCAGGAAGCTCATCAACTCGTCGGCGAATTGGTGCAGACTGGAGGCCCGCCGCCGGCTCACCAGAATCGCCGCCTCGTCCGGGCCCCATGTGGTGAGGTGCCGGACGATCTCGAAGAAGATATACCAGGTCTTGCCGTACCCGCGCCCACCCAGCAGCGCCAGGTGCCAGTGCCCAGGGACGTCGAGGATATTCTGCTGGAGCTTCGTCGGCTTCATTCTTCCTCCACAACGGTCGCGTGGACCCGCCGGTAATCCTCTTCACTCATGGGCGCGTTCAGCACGATCATCACGTTGGTCCCCTTGCCCGCCGGCACATGGTCCTTCGGGCTGAACCGCTCGATGATGTACCTGGCCGCGACCGTGTCGCCCTCCATCGCCGCGCCATACATCACCTTCATGCAGTCATCCACCATCGTCGCCCGACCCTCGGCGATCGCCGTGGAGATCGGAGACAACACCCCAGGTTCATCCTCCGCCGTCGCCTTCCGCCACGCGGCTGGCGTCATGTCCGCCACCTTGCGCAAGGTCTGAGCGTCCACACCCTGGGCCGCCAGCTTCCGCAGCAGGTCCACCTTCGTCGTGGGCAGATTCTCACTCACCATCGTTCATGTCCTTCAGCACGCGGCGGACCGTCTTCTCATCCACCTGCATCACCCGCGCGATCCGGGCCTTCGGCCACGAAGCCTGAAGCATCTCCCGGATCCGCGCCTCCTTCACCGCCGGGATCCGCCCATGCGGCACCGGCCGCTTCGAGATCGACTTCCGAGCATGATGCTCCCGGAACGCCAGGTACCCATCCGCCCAGGTCGAGAAGTCCTCCTCACCCGTCAGCCCAGCGATCGGACAGACCACCGGCCTGCCCGCCAGACCCAACGCCCGGATCTCATCGAAGCCCGGCAGCTCCGCATAGAACAACGCCTCCGCCTCGGCTTTCGTGGTCAGCTCATGACCGGCCTCCTGGGCCGCCTCTCGGTCGGCCTTCTTCGCGTAGACCCTCACTCGCCTGCCTCCTTCAACGCCCGGCGAACCGTCTCCTGGGAGCAGCCGATGGCGCGCGCAACTTGCCTCTGCGAGAGGCCTGTTGACGCCAGCCGGCGGACTTCCTCATGGTCAAAGACCCGGTCGGGGCCCTGCCTCTTGGAACTCGACCGGATGCCCTCGCTGATCCGCTGGTTCCGCAGCCGGCGATATACGTCGCCCAGGATGGCATGGACCTCACGAGTCACCGGCGGAATCCGGCGATCAAGCCAGACCACACGAGCACCCGGGTCCGGCTCGAAGCCCGCAGCCCGCGCCTCACGTTTTTCCTCATCCAAGGGCACGTAAACCCGCCTCATCACGCCTCCTTCGGCGCGGTTCCAATGCGCGACCCTGGTAGATGGTTCCCCTGTCGGGGCGTTTTATCTGGTGAGGGAGGCGGGGGGCAACGGACGAAGGGCCCTGGGGTGGGGGGATGGGCCCCCGGCTCGATGTCCAGAGACCCCGGCCACTACTCAGAAGGCCTAAATCGCCAGATCATAAATCTGGTGACGGGGCCGAATCAGCCGGGAAAGATCCGCCAGCGGCCCCATTCTCAGAGCCCACCTGCCCACGATCGCCGGACGCCCCACGAAGTCCCCACGAGAGGGCTCAGGACGCCTGGCTCCAGGGCCAAGGATTCAAGGATGAGGGGCCAGGCGACTCACCCACGTCCCTCCACACGGAGCCCAGACCAGCTCCCCCTGCCACCAGCATCCCCCCAGCCCAGGCCCGCACACAGGCCCGCCCAGGAGGCCTGGCCACTGGGACACTGGGACACCATTGGGACACTGGATTTAAGGAGTGCCGTCACAGCCTAAACCTTTATCTTTCTTACCTTTATATTCTTTGTGACAGCAGTGACAATAAAATAAACAAATCACCATGAGAAAAAACACCTCGAAATCCTCACGGGAACTCAAAACCCTCTGTCCCGTCCGTCACCTGTCACAACATGCCTGAAACGGAGAATGGGTGCCACCAGAGCCACTTAGGCTATGCCGGCACCCATTTGGGCTGCTGTCCCAGAGCCTGTCCCAGAGCCTAGAACGGGATGTCCGGCTCCTCGACATGGGCCCAGTGATTGGCATCCGACCATGGTCTGGTTCGGCCACCATAGGTCTGATCCCATTTTGCCCGTGCCTGGTCCAGTGGCGGCAGCCACCAACCTCGAAGTTGGTCCTTCTCCCCGGTCTCCGAGTTGTGGAGCCGTTCCCGATCACTTTCAGCACCCTTGTCCTTCCCGCAAATCACCCGCATGTATTTGGCGATGTCCTTGATGTCCTTGAAGCCTTGGCCACGCAGGAGGTCATCGAGGGCGGAGCTCAGCACAAACTCCTTGGAGCCCTTCACCTGCGTCTTCGGATCCATCGGGGCGGGCAGGCGGTCGGGATTCTGGAGCAGCCACAGTGCCCCACGGTAGGCGTCATTGCTGGAGTGATCCTGCTGGTCCCGCCCGGCATCGGTGTCCGGGAAGTGCTGGACATTGAACCCGGTCAGGTCGTAGTGCCGGAGGAAGTGGAGCAGGTTCTCATAGCCCCCGTTCTCGAGGTCGGCGGCGATGGCCCCGAAGTGCTCCGTGTTCTTGGCATACTCCTCCGAGACATCGATGACGAAGTACCGGCGATCCCCGGCCCCGACCGGAACCACCCAGGTGGAGTTGCTGGCGAGGATGAGGTGGCAGTAGTTTGGCGATGCCTCGGCGTCCACCCCCTTGGCTTCGATGATCAGGGACTCCTCGGTCACCAGGGTCTTGAGGACCCCTTCGTGCTTCTTGTCCCCGGCATAGAAGGCCTCGTCGCCGAAGACCACGATGGCGTCGCGGAGGTGGGAGTTGAAGTTGCCCACCAGATGGGAGGCGTGGGAGACGTGGAGGAAGTGCCGGCCAAAAAGGCGGCCGAAGTGTTTGCCGAAGAAACTCTTGCCGGTGCCCGGAGCTCCCCGCATGACCACGGCCGTGTGGCCAGGGAGGTTGGGGTGTTGGACCGTGCGTGCAAGCCAGCCCAGGAGGTAGGCATAGCACTCGAAGGATTCCGGGTCTGGGCCCAGGAGGTCTTCGTCCGGGACCGGCTCCTGGCAGACGGTGTGCGCCAGGTGCCGGAGGAAGGACAGGTGGGCCTCACCGGGCAGGGCATTGCAGCCGTAG
>CAYUBQ010000148.1:0-4881 GCA_964443135.1 uncultured Desulfobacterales bacterium
TCGTCGAATGACAATTCGAATATCGGCAGGCAGCTCAGCTCATTTCGATGAAACATGCTGTTCGGCGCACGCACCATGCCACTGGGCAAAACACGAAACAAAGCCCCACAGGTGCTGGTAGGACCGAGGAGGTTTCGAAGGCTCCGGGGCGAATGAGCAGAAGGGGATCATGAAAAGACACGGGCACTTATATCCGCAAGTCCACGACCTGGAAAACATCCGGGTGGCGCACCGGAATGCCCGGAAGGGCAAGAGCCACTACCCGGAGGTGCGCCGGATCGAGCGCAACCCGGAACCGGCTTTCCTCAGGATTCAGGAAATGCTTCAGTGTAAAACCTACAGAACCAGTCCGTATGTGCGGTTCGAGACCCGGTGCAGCGGCAAGCTGCGCCAGATCTCCAAGCTCCCGTACTTTCCTGACAGGATCGTGCACCACGCGGTCATGCAGGTTGTGGGGCCGCTCTGGACCCGCACTCTCATTGCGGACACCTACGCCTGCATCCGCGGCCGAGGAATCCACAAGGGGGCCCGCAGGATTCGCCAGGCCCTGCGAGACGAGGATGGCACCCGCTACTGCCTCAAGTGCGATGTGAAGCAGTTCTACCCATCGGTGAATCCCGACATTCTCAAGGCCATCCTGCGCCGGAAGATCAAAGACAAGGACCTTCTCTGGCTGTTGGACGAGATTATCGACTCCGCCCCCGGGCTCCCCATCGGCAACTACTTGAGCCAGCATTTCGGCAACCTCTATCTCTCAGGCATGGATCACTGGCTGAAGGAAAGGAAGCGCTGCCGGTATTACTATCGCTACTGCGACGATTTGGTGGTGCTCCACGGGAGCAAGCCGTTCCTGCATGACCTTCGCCGTCAGATCGAGGCCTATCTCCAAGTGCGGCTGGCCCTGGAGCTCAAAAACACCTGGCAGGTCTTCCCGGTGGCGGCTCGCGGGATTGACTTTCTCGGCTACAGGTTCTTTCCGCACTACACCCTGGCCCGGAAGTCCATCGCCACACGGTTCAAGCGGAAGACCAGGCGAATCCGGAAGAAGGGCCGGGGTATGGAGCCAGCCCAGGTGGTGAACAGCCTCATGAGCTATTACGGATGGTTCAAGCACGCGGACTGCCATCATTTGATGCGGACCCACATGGACGACGAGATCCGCTCCATCGCAGCCGATGCCTGTGAGGCGGGAGGAATGCGGGTACCGACGCCGCTGGGGTCTGCGGCGTGAAAAGGTTCTGCGACTTTGCGACCGACCAGGTGGCCCTGGACGGAGACAAGGTCCGGTTGGATGACATTTTGAATGAGCCGATCATTGTCACCGGATACCGGGTGCGCAAGAGCCGGTTCAGCAAAAACGAGTCAGGTGAATATCTCACGCTTCAATTCGAGAGGGAGGGAAGGAAATGCATCGTCTTCACCGGCAGCGACGTTCTGATCGGCCAGGTCAAAAAATATGCTCACGAGATCCCGTTCGAAACGGCCATCAAAAAGATCAGCCGATACTATACGTTCTCCTGATGGCCGCAGTTCTGGTCCTGCTGTGTGTACCCGCCCAGGCAGGTTCACGGGTGGCGGAGAGCAACGTCCCCCCGGAGCGCCTGGTGAAGTCTCGTGGCTTCGTCCACTACAACTACGACGTCCACGCCGTGGAGGTGGAGATGGAGGGCGAGCGGGTGACGATGTACCGCTACCGCTGGGTTCCCATGAAGCCTCCGGTCAAAAAGGAGGCCGTGGACAAGGAGGTGGGGGACGCCAAGGCGCTGGATTCCAGGGACGCCGTATCCCTGGAGGGCAAGGCCCCGCTCTGCACGGAGACCGAGGTGCCGGACTGGGCGGTGAGCCCGGATACGGTGGAGAAGCTGGAGACCGAGAGCATCGAGGCCAAGTAGCGTAAATGCAGGAGTTATCGGACCCAGGAAATAAGGAAAGGCCATGGACGAACGAACGCACCTCATGATCAACGACGCCGGGTTCAACGCGGAGCCCTCCAAGAGTCCGTGGTCGTCCCTCGCTGACAGCCTGATGGGGGCCGCCGGGGACCTATACGACCAGCGGGGAAACATCGTCGAGGGCGCGGGGCAATGGTACGGGGGCCAGGTCGAGGGACAGGCCGGCCGCACCATGGGGTCTCAATACGACGCCCTGGAAACCTCCTACGGCCTGCAGGCGGGGTGGGCCGGCGTGGACAAGCTCGTCCCGGAGGTGCAGGGTCGGGTGATCGAGCTGCAGGCGCTGGCCGACCGGAGCGTGGCCATGGACAAGTGGATCGGCCGATATGCCGCCACCCGGTCCGGTTACGCCGCCGCCGGGGTGGCCGTGGATGTCGGGACGCCCGTCATGATGACCGGGCAGCTCCTCAAAAGCCTGGACGAGGAGCTGAAGCAGATCGACCTCAACCGATCCATTCGCGAGTTCAACGAGGTGACCATCCCGCTCGCGCGCGCCGAGGTGCAGCAGGTCCAGGCCGAGCACGGCGGGCGCCAGGCCGAATCCCAGGCCCGACTCGCGCGCGAAACAGGCGAGACCCAGGAGAAGTTGGGCCTCGCCAAGGCCGTCGCCACGGGTTTCAACGTGATCTCGGAGATGCTCTGACATGCCGATCATCAGCGCGGACAAATTCCAATACTTTCGCCCGACCTTTCGAACCGAGGACGTCCGGGGCGGATTCGGCGCTCCCGGCCTTCCCCAGGTGTCTCAGAAGGCGAGCGCGGCGAACACGCAAGCGGGGCGCGAGCTGGCCAATCAGATTCAGGCGTGGGGCCAGAGCATTCAGGAGCGGGTCATCAAGGAGGACGTCCATCAGCACACCATGGCCGCCCTGGCCGAGCTGACCGAGGCTGAGATCGACGTCCAGACGGACCCGAATCACCGGACCATGCCGGAGCGGTTCCAGGAGCGGGTCAAGGGCATCTACGACGAGCACGTCCAGGGCATTTCCTCCGACGCCGGGCGGAGGCTGTTCGAAGAGAAGTTCGGCCTGTACTCCACGAACCGCCAGAACCGGGTCCAATGGCGATCGTACGAGCGCGAAGTGGGGGCGCAGCAGGCCTCCGTTGACACGTCCGAATCGAACGCCCTTCTCAGGATCTCGTTCTCGGACAACCTCTCCGAGCTGCAGACGGTGACCCAAGAGTTCGAGGCGGACCTCCGGGACAAGGTGCGCCACGGGATCGTGACCGAGGAGTGGGCCGAGGCCCGCTTGCAGGAGTTCCAGGGAAAGGCGGGGGACCTCAGCGTCCGCATGCACCTGGCAGCCGACCCACAGTCCACCATGACGCTCCTCTCCTCGGACGATTACCAGACGTACTATCCCGGGCTGGATCCCTTCAAACGCATGTCGCACCTCAAGGCCGCCCAGACCCGCGTGGATCAGATCGAGGCCCAGGAGATCGCCGAGCGGGAGAGGCAGGAGCGGGAGGCGGACGAGCTGGTCGAGGAGGCGCAGGAGGCCACGTACAACGATCTGCAGCTCGCCCTGGTCGAGGGACGGCTCACGCGCCCCATGCTCGCATCGGCCATCCGGCAACGGAAGATCGACCCGGACAAGGTCAACGTGCTTCGCAATGCCCTGGATGATCAGGCCGAGGGGGTGGAGGCGGAGGAGAACCCGTATGTAAAGGCCAACCTCGCCGAGGCCGTGGCGCTCGGCCGGGACGTGCGGATGGATCTCGACCGCGCGCGGGAAAACGGCCAGATCGACGGAGACACCTACGTGTCCCTCCGCAGACAGGCGGCTGATCAGAACTATCGGTCGGGGGCGGCCTACGTGGATGACGCCCTCAAGCTGGGCATGGCGGACAAGTGGAGCCCGGACAAAAACCTACGCTACGCCGAAGCCATGGACGAGTATTCGGCCCTGGTCCAATCCGGCCTCGCGCCGGAAGTGGCGAGCAAACAGGTGGTCAATAACTTCATGCGGGACCGGCGCCGGTCGATCTCGGGCATCCCGAAGCCACGGCTCCTCCAGGGCGACAAGCAGGACCTCCAGGCCCTCCAGAACGCCATGCAGCAGACAGTCCAGAAGTGGCAGCAGGGCCAGATGAGCCCGGAGGTCTATCAACGGGAAACCACGCGCATCGAGGAGCTGATGGAGCTCGCGCGCGAGCTGGAGCAGTCCAGGGCGGCCATTGAATCCAATAATGCCGACGAGGACCGGCTGGATCGGACCAGGAAGGCTAACCAGTAATCAGCGACTTCATGGACGAGAAGAACATGTCCCAGACGAACCAGAGAAAGGCGTGGGCGAGGAAGAAGATCACGAGGGCGACGACGGTGATCCATCGGGGAGCCCCGAACATCTCAGAGAGGTACTCGACGAATGCCTGAGCGAAATCCAGAGGATGAAGCAAGACTTTCAGCAGCATCGGACGATGACCTGAGCGAGGGTTACCGGATGACCCGGGAGATCGCCGGGGAGCTGGAGAGCCCGGCCGTGCAGGCGCTGGTCCAGTACGGAGGGGGTGGCGAGGAGGATCGGCCGAACCCTTCCAGTATGCCTGAGGAAGGCGGGGAAGGCAAGGGGAAAGTGCCTTTTGCCGGCGGCCAGGAGGAGGCCTTCCAGGATTACCAGCAGGGCCGCCGACAAGAAGAGGCGGCGGGCGGGAGGGCTGTCCCGGAGGCAGGCCCCGGCCTCGAGGAGCCCTGGGTGGACCCCACCATGGCCTTTTCCGGCGGGGCCGGGGCTGTGACGAAGCTGAGCCTGAGGGGCGCGAAGACCATTGCCCCGACCTTCGTCCGGGCCATGACGGCCGGGACTGCCGGAGCGGTGGCGGACTATCCCATCGGCATGGCGACAGAGAAGGTGGGCGAGAAAGTCCCGGGCCTGGCCCTGCCGTTCAACGTGATCACCGGCATGGTCTCCGGCGGAACCGTCGAGAC
>CAYUBQ010000149.1:0-4795 GCA_964443135.1 uncultured Desulfobacterales bacterium
GCAGGGCTCGAACGGCGACAGGGTCGGGGTCTCCTGGATCAAGAATCGTGCCGGGGAGGACTTTCTCGGGAGGGCGATGGACGAAACGGGATCCACAAAGGGCGGGTAACGGCTATTTGGTCGAAAAAAGGATTGGTTTTGGCCGGAGCCGGTCGTGACCCCGTGGCGGGGCGGGGGCAGGTCCGGGCCGGGAGATGGGCGCCGGGCCGGAGGATTTGCACAAGAAGCAGTGCATCCGAGCCCGGAAACTGTGCATCTCGGGGAGCAGGGTCAGGAGGATTGGTGAAAAGGGAGATCGGCCAGGGCGTTTTCGAGCGCCAGGGCCAGCAGGGTACACACGGTGTCCAGGGTCAGGAAATCCTCGGACCGGAACCCGCAGGAGGAGCTCATGGAGTGGACGTAGAGGGTCCCCCGAAGGATGGAGTTGCTGATCAGGGGGAGGCAGAGGATGGAGCGGATGATCGGCTTCTTCTCCGGGCTCGGCTCGACGTTCCCGGATTGCCCGGGGGACTTGTTGACCATTCGGACGGGCCTGCCGCTCTCGAGGACGCGGTCGATGATCTTCTCGCTGACCAGCCTTCCCTGCTGAACCCCGAGCTCCGGCCGGGAGTGCAGGATGAGGGTCTTGTTCTTGATCTTGGGCTTCAGGGGGTCGAGGTAGACGAGGGCGGCCAGGTCCACGCGGGGGAGGTCTTCCAGGATCTGCTCCAGCACCTTCTTGTAGAAGCCGTGCAGGCCCATGGACTCCTTCATGAGCGCCGAGACCTCGCGGACCAGCCCGGTCCCGTTCTTGGTGGGCTGACGCCGATCCGGGTCGGCTCCGGCCGTGAAGGAGACGCCCCGCACCCGCACCCCCTTGGAGGTGTCCGCGTAGTCGCCGCTCTTCTCCGGAACCGCATCGATGCGGATCAGGGTCCTCCCCACGCGGATCAGGTCGCCCGCCGCCACCGCCACGCTCTGGCCGGGCTCCACCTGTCTGCCGTTCACGCGGGTGCCGTTCGTGCTCCTGAGGTCCTCGACAAAGACCTTCCGGCCGACGCGAACCACCTTGAGGTGGCGGTTGGACACGCTCCCGTCCTCGAGCACGAAGTGGTTCCGCAATGACCGTCCCAGGAAGGAGGTCCCCTCATCGATCCCGGCGGTTTCGTCTCTGTTTACGCCGTCCATGACGACCCATCGGAACATGACCATCCACACCTTTCACACGTCGGGGCCTCTGAACGCGCAGCCGCGGGGGGTAAGGGTGTCAACGGAAGGCGAACAAACCAGTGCAGTACATGGATGCCTGCAAGAACCGGCCAGGTCCCATCTACCTTATCTTTTCCGCGGAGAAATTCAAGCAGGATTTGCGGGCAACTCATTTCTCGAGCACGCCGGAGAGAGAGGGTACGCCCCGCAGGCCCTCGGCCGGGAGACGGTCCGGGCTTGACCGTGAAAGCTGCCTCCATCGCCGTGTAGAGACAGAACCAGATGTGGCATGTCCTTACATCGACCCTGAGGAAGCCCCGGGTCCTCTACTGAGAGCTGCTGTAATCACATGGGTTTTTCGGGTAGATCCTTGGCATGCTGTTTGCTCCGCACCCTGGTCAAGGAGGAACGCATGCGAGGCGTCATCCCGAGCATCTTTGCCCTTCAGCACCGAATGAACCCGCTTCACCTCTACTGCCGGTGCATGGAGCGAGGATACCGCCACGGCGTCTCCTTCTTCTACTGCAGGGTTTACGAAGTGACGGTGTTTTTCTTTGTGAGGAGGGTCTTGCGGGGGATCCTGCGGTTGTCCAACGCCTGGGACGGCGAGGACCGGGGATCACATCCCCGCTTGCGCAAGGCCTTTGAGAAGGAAGAGGGATAACGGACCCATGAACAGGACGCCCCCCAAAAAGGCGAAGGAGAGGCGAGGTGCAGCGCGCATCTCCTCCTCCAACTTCCTGGGATACGTCTGCCTGGACGAGGACGGGATCGAGATCGGCGAGGGATACGGCTGGATGATCAACCTGAGCCGGCTGGGTTTGCGGGTGGAGACCGCCTGTCGCATCGAGACCCCGAAGATCCTGCTGCTGTTGATCGGCCTCCTGGACCAGATTCTGGAGATCAAGGCCGAGGTGGTCTACTGCCACCCGCTGAAGGGCAACCGGTACGCCCACGGCATTCGGCTCCTGGCTGCGTATCACACCAAGGACGCCATCATCGCCGAGTTCGTCAAGTGCTCCAATTACCGGGATCGGGCGATGCTCCGGGACATGGTGAAGGAGGAGATCCAGGCGGAATCCGAAAGCTCCGCCCTCGAAGGCGGTGCCCGGAGGGTTTCCGAAGCCGGGGGCTGGTGAGCCCCCCTTGGCGGCCCCGACGGGGCGGTCCTCCCGTCCAATGCCCCGGCGCCCTCAGGGAGAGGCGGGACAAGGTCCCTGGAGGAGGGAGCCCCGGAGCAGGGGAAGGCGCAGGAGGGAGTTATCGGCGTCATGATGCTTGTGGATTCGGCGGTCGACGGCGCGCTCGACGGAGCTTCGCACGGGGAGACCCCGGATGATCAGCCGGGTCCTGCCCAGGCGGAGCAGGTCGCCCTCCCCCAGCCCGAAGCCCTCGCCGGCTTCCAGCTTCACCGCGTTCACAAAGGTGCCGTTCGTGCTCTTGAGGTCCTCGACGAAGTATCGACTCCCCACGCAGTACAACTTGAGGTGCCGGTTGGAAACCGTACGGTCCGTGAGCTTGACGTCGTTTCTGGGGGATCGGCCGACGAACGTGGACCGTTCCAGAAGCTCGAAGGCCCGGCCGCTGTCAACGCCTTCTACGACCACCAGCTGAGGCATGGACCCACCGCTTTCGGGCACTGAAGAAGTACAAAATGCCCTAAATATCCAAAATATATGATCTATATGACACGAGTACGGTCTGAAAATAGCCGCTCAGCCCTACATTAGTCATCGAAGAGGAAAGTGCAAGCCGAGAACGTATTTTCCATCCCGATCCTCCCGAGGGGCGTCGGGGTGCTTTCCTTAGGGGGACACCCATGTACGAAGCGTTTTTCAAGCTCCAGGAAAAGCCCTTTTCGCTCACGCCTTCCCACCGGTTTCTCTACCTGAGCGAAGGACACAAGGAGGCCTTCGCCCTGATGAAGTACGGCGTGATGGAACGCAAGGGGTTCATCATGCTCACAGGAGATGTGGGAACGGGGAAAACCACCATCATCCAGGCCCTTCTGAAGAGCCTGAGCACCGACGTCGAATGCGTTCACTTCTCCAATCCCCTGCTCACGCCGGGAGAGTTCATCGACTATCTCGCCTCGGCCACCTTCAAGAAACGGCTCCACTTCAAATCCAAGTCGGATTTTCTCTACGAGTTCGAGGCCTACCTCAAGAGGGCCCAGCAGCACCAGCGGGCCTTCATCCTGATCATCGACGAGGCGCAGACCCTTTCGCTCGAGGTGCTGGAGGAGCTCCGGCTCCTCTCCAACCTGGAGTCCGCCGAGGAGAAGCTGATCAACATCTTCCTGGTCGGCCAACCGGAGCTGATCGACCGGCTGCGGGATCCGCGGTGCAGGGCGGTGTATCAGAGAATCGCCAGCCGCTTCCACCTCCGGCCGCTGAGCCTCGAGGAGACGGAGAGCTACGTCACGAATCGACTTCGCGTAGCCGGATCCCGGAACCCCGGCGGCATCTTCACCAAACGAGCGATCCAGGCCCTCTACGACCGCAGCCGGGGCATCCCCCGCACCATCAACATCATTGCCGACAACGCCCTCCTCATCGGCTACTCCCGCAACAAAGCGAAGATATCCCGGGAGATGATCGAGGAGTCCTTTCGGGACATGCACATGGGAGAGGAGGAGGACGGGGCGCGTGCCGGGACCGCGATCGAGGCCGCACCGCAGGCGGAGACCGGACCGGAGGTCGTTGCGGCGCATCCCACCCGGCTTCGAAAGGGGTTCCGCTGGGCCTTCGCCGCGAGCGCGCTGCTGGCGCTGCTGATCCACTTCTCGGGCGCTTCGGTCTTCGATTTCTTCGATGCGCCGGAGCGTCTCCTGGCCGAGGCCCGCCTGGTTCCTTCCTGGCTCAGGGAGCAGCCGGAGAGCCGGCCGCCTCCCTCCCCTGCCCCGCCCGCAGCCCCGGAGGCCGCTCAGGCGATCGGCCCGGAGGCCCCGGCGCCGGCGCCCGAACCCGCGCCCCGGACTGCGGAGACCGGAAGGTCGGATGATGTCGCACGGGCCGCGACGGGTTCGAGCCCGAAGAGGCTCTCCTTGCCGGAAATGGTCCGGGAGCAGGAAACCGAGGAGGCCGGTTCGCCGGACGCCGGCGGTCCCCGGAGCGAGCGCCGGGTGGAGGGAACCCGGGTCACGGTCGAGCCGGGGGACTACCTGGCGAAGATGGCCATGGACGTCTACGGCCGCGCGGACGGCGCCATCTTCGCGCTGATTCAGGAGCACAACCCGGGTCTGAGGGACATCCATCGGATCGAGGTCGGGCAGGTCATCCTCTTCCCCGCGCTGTCCTCCCCCGCCAGCCGGAAGATCTACACGGTGCACGTGGCCTCCTATCATCCCGATCAAAGCGCCCAGCAGGCCTTTCAAAGGCTCCTGGACTCGGGTTACGAGGCGTTCATTGTCCCGTTCTACTCCCCTCGCAAGGGGATGCTCTACCGGGTGACCGTGGGGAAGTTCCACAGCGAGGAGGAGGCGAGGGCCTATGCATCGGAGCTCGTGGATCAGATGGCCTTCACCTACGCGAACGTCCTGCACCTGAAGGTGGACGAAAAGGGATCGTAACAGGCGAGGCTGCACTATCGCCTCGACCGGGACTCC
>CAYUBQ010000150.1:0-4563 GCA_964443135.1 uncultured Desulfobacterales bacterium
CCCGATGTGCAGGCGTTCTCCACGTTCACCACGGGGATGCGGTGGATCCCCACCTCCCAGAGCACGTTCTGCCCGATGGTCATGTCTCCGAAGAGACGTCCCGCCAGGCCGCAGGAGAAGAAAGCCGCCTCCACGCGGGAAGATAGCAACCCCGCGTCCTGAAGAGCCAGAAACGCCGCCTCGGCCCCCAGATCCACCAGGGTGCGCTCCGGGTGCTTGCCGAAGGGGATCACCCCGGCTCCGATGACCTTGACCTCCGCCATATCTATGCCCCTCCTTTGGTGTCGTCCAGGACGAAGCAGGGACGGAGCCTGGTCTCGCCCTGACCGTCGTGGCCCAAGGCACGCACGGTGAGACGCACACGTGCGCCCAGGGAGAGGTCCTCGATGCGCTCCGGCTCCAGGAGGCCGAAGACCCTGAGCCCCGTTTCGTCCAGGTCCATCAACCCCACGCTGTAGGGCTCGGGCAGGCCCAGGGGCGGCTTGGTCCGCACCACAGTGAAGCTGTAGATCCGGCCCCGGCTGCCCACGGGCCGGGACTTTATCGCCCCCAGGCAGGAAGGACAGCTTCTGGGCCGCGGGTAATGGTAGGTCCCGCAGGCCGGGCAGTACCCGCCGAGGAGCTCGGGGAACGCGCCGTCTTCGGGGACCGAAAAGGTCCCGGGGTTCACAGCAGGAATGATGCTCGTCTTTTCTTCTTCCATCGGGCTCTCCGGCCTGGCAGAACGCTCCTGCAGGCGTTACGGTTTGAGCAGGACCTCGAGGCACTGCTCCTTGTGGTTCTCAAAAAGGTCGTACGCCTCCACGGCGCCGTCCTCTCTCACCTCTTGACTTCATAGCCCGCTGCCTCCCGGTCCCAGGTGTCTTCCGTGACCCCTGCCTCGCGAAGCACCGCCTTCTGAACCTTCTCCGTGGGCGTCTTCGGAAGATCCTGCAGCATGCGGACGTACCGGGGCACCATGAAGTAGGCCATGCGCTCCTGGGCGTAGTCGAGGAGCGCCTCGGGCGTCAGAGACTCGCCGGGCTTGAGGGACAGGCAGATCATGACCTCGTCCTCGGACATGTCGGACTTCACCCCCACGGCCGCGCACTCGAGCACGCTCGGGTGTCCGGCGAAGATCTTCTCCACCTCCTGGGAGCTGATGTTCTCCCCCCGGCGGCGTAGGGCGTCCTTCTTGCGGTCCACGAAGTTGAAGTACCCATCCTCGTCCATGACCAGATAGTCGCCGGTGTGGAACCAGAGGTCCCGCCATGCCTCGACGGTCTTCTCGGGCATCTTGTAGTACTCGAGGAGCATGGTGTATGGATCGCGGCTCCGCATGAGGAGCTCTCCGGGGATCCCCGGCTCCACCTCCAGGCCGTAGTCGTCCACCAGCTTGACCTGGCAGCCGTAAGAAGGTTTCCCACAGGTACCGGGCTTTCGTTCCTTCAGGGTGTTGAGGAGCGGAAGACCGATTTCGCTGGTTCCGTATCCTTCGAGAAGGGTCACGCCGAAGCGTTGCTCCACCTCGTCGAAGAGGTGGGGCGGGCAACCGCCTCCGAACATCACCCGCAACGGGTTGTCCGCGTCGTCCGAACGGGGGTCCGCCTTGAGCAGGATGGGCAGGATGCCGCCGATGTAGTTGAACTCGGTGCATCCGTACTTGTGCACGTCGGGCCAGAACCTGCTCGCCGAGAACCGCTCGGCCAGCACCATGCGAGCGCCGCTCATGAGCGCCGGCATGGTGGAGAGGAGCTGAGCATTCCCGTGAAACAACGGCAGCACGTTGTAAAGCACGTCTTTCTCGGAGTACTCGGCGGTTTCCATGCACACCTCGCCCATGAAAAGTGCGTAGTTCTGCGGCATGAGCGAGCCCTTGCTCGGCCCGGTGGTCCCAGAGGTGAACATGATGATGAAGGGATCGGACCAGGTCACCTCCGCGGCCTCATAGGCGCCGTCGTTGCTCACGACCTCCCGGAGGTCCTTCACCGGGAGAGAAACGTCCGGAAGCGCCTCTCCCGGCTCTCCGAGAACTACGAGCCCATCCAGCTTGGGCAGTCGGCCCAGGACCGGACCGACCCGGTCCATGTAAGTCGATTCCACTACCAGCAGCCGGCAGTCCGAGGTGTCCGCCATGTAGGTGAGCAGGTCCCCGCGGTGGGCCGTGTTGATGGGCACCTCTACGGCGCCCAGCTTGCTCAGGCCGAACCAGAGGAACAGAAACTCGGGACGGTTTCCCATGATGAGGCCCACCTTGTCCCCCCGGCCGATGCCCAGGGCCTGAAGGCCCGCAGCCATACGGTCCGACTCCCGATCCAGGTCCTCGTAGGAGAAGGAACGTTCCTTGAAAAAAAAGAACGTCCGGTCGCCGCACTGGTTCACCTTGTTCTTGAGGGCCCCGTGAATGGTCCGTTGAAACACCCGATCGTCCGTAGGCATGCGCTCAGCTCCTCGAGGTGCGGCGTCACCGAAAACCGCTCCTCCACATCCCGTCGGGACGGAATGTCGTGTTATGCTTTCATGAATGATTTCCGCTCGCCCCTACATTCCCGGAGGTCCCGGCGGCGGCCCTTCGCTGGGATGGGGATACGTTCCGTAGCAGGTGAGCGCCTCGTCGGGCGGGCGTTGCTTTTTCCACTCGGCCTCGAAGTCATCGAAGGGCTTGCCCCTGGCCAGGCGCTTTTTTCGGGTCGCATCGCGCAGCGACTCGGTCTTCTCTGCATCCAGCCGCAGGGTCTTCTCGTTGAAGGCCACACGGTAGACGTTCCGAGCGGCCCAGTGGGTCACCTTGCCCTCGCGCAGGTCTTTGAGCACGAACTCGGGGTCGCGCTCCAGGACATCGCCGTACCCTGCACCCCCGCCCACGGGCAGATAGAAGGTGTCCCCGTTCATAAGAGGTCTGATTGGCATGGAGATGTGACTGATGGTTTCATCTCCTAGTTCGGGGGCCTCGGGCTCGTAGAGCTGGTCGTAGCTCACCGGAAGCGCAGTGCTGCTCTCCTCGAGGAGGGCCGTGGCGTTGCTCCCGTTCACGGTCTTGATGAAGACCGGCGGAACGGCATAACCACCGAAGATGCCCAGTGTCGCCGGGAACCGGGACCCGTACCCGAAGGCCCCCATGGCAACCCATGGCACGTGGTGCATCATCAGGCCGAAGCCCACGCCTGCACCCCCGCGGAACTTGCCGTGTCCATAGGAGTTCTTGAAGTAGTTCCGGAACAGGTACAGGAAGGGCCGGTCCGACTCGGTGGTCTCCACGTCCGAGCAGTCGCTCATGGTGGCGAAGTAGGCGCCGGCGCCGTTCACCCCGTCCATGTCCGGGCGTGCGCCGCAGCCCGTGGCATTGATCTCCGGTGTGATGTCCGCGATGGGCTCGCCCCACTGGTTCACGCCGCCGTAGATGGGCACGCCGAACCCCTGGTACCAGGCCGCCACGGCGCGCAGGGGGTCCAGGTGGTAGGTCATGCGGGCCCCTGCCAGGAACATGCCATGACTGAAGCAGGTCTGAGTGAACGGGGAAAGGGATGTGGGTGCTTCTCCCTGGGCGTTCACCAGGCTGTTCTCCGGGAACTCCCAGTCCACCGCCTCCAGAAGGCCGTTGTTCGCCGGCAGGTCGTGCAGGAACCACCCGCAGAAGTAAACCATGGACAGACCGATGATGCCCTGAAAAAAGGTATTCAGGGGCTTGTCCGGCAGCATGGGCGAGGAGTCCGAAAGATCAAGCTTGATTCGGTCTCCCTGCTTGTGAATGGTGATGTTGACCTTGGTGAGGGCGTCTTCGGTGCCCACCGTATCCATGAACCGGGGCTGGCGGAAAACACCGTCATTCAGCATGCTCACCTTCTTTCGGGCCGCCTTACCCGTGACGGACAGTATCCTTCGAAGCGCACCCAGGAAGAAGTCCTCGCCCTTGCTCTCGATGAGCTCCACGATCCGGCGCTGAGCAATGCGGCAGGCCGCCAGGCGCGCCTTGATGTCCAGGATCATGGTTCGAGGGTCGCGGTTCATGGCCGCGAACATATTCAAGACATCTTCCTTGAGGGCGTAGTGCTCCCCAACCTTCAGGGGCGGAACCAGCAGCCCCTCGTCGTACTTGCTCTTGGCACTGCCGGCCATGCCGCCGGGCTCCGTTCCTCCGCACTCACCGGTGTGCACCACCGCACCGGTGAAGCAGACGAGCCGATCCTTGTAGAAGACGGGTACGGCCAGCCCCATGTCCGCACCGTGCACCCCGCCATAGTAGGCATCGTTCCAGAAGAAGGAGTCCCCTTCACGCACCCCCACCGAAGGCTCATCGATCCAGTGCTTCACGATGTACTTGACCGGGATCTGGCCAAGCACCGCGTGGAACCAGATGCCCGTGGCCACCACGGCCAGGTCCCCCTGTGCCGTGTAGATGCCGAAGGCCACGTCCCCCCAGCGCATGCCCGAGGACGCGCCGAGCTTCATGGTGGTCTCCTTGCCCTCCTGGGCGATCATGTTCGCCTTGTGGGTGAAGATGTCGAAGTCCAGCTCCTCGATGGCCGCCTGGGCGGCTTCCTCCTGGGGCGTCATGGGCTCGGGCTTGAGCCGCTGAACCACCTC
>CAYUBQ010000151.1:0-4421 GCA_964443135.1 uncultured Desulfobacterales bacterium
TCCGCGGGATTTACCCTCCGGACCGCCCGAACAGCCCCATGCGGTTCGCGTCCGCTGGATCCACGCGCCCTTTTCTGGTCACCTCGACCTCGTAGGTCCCGTCGTGGTTGTCCGTGACCCTCGAGCCCGAGGCCGGGAGGAGATCCCGGATCCGGTCCTCGTTTCCCGGGCCGATTCGGTTCCCGTACCGGTCCATGGGCGTGAGCCGGAACCGCAGACGGGTCCGGTCGAGGCGTTCGTCGTATCGCCTGCCGACGAAGTGCGCCTTGCTGGCCCGGATGTCGAGCCGGGGCTTCACCCAGACGGAACGGACCCCCTCCCGGGTGACCACCCCTTTCCGCCGGTCTTGAGACGCCCGGAGCAGGAACTTGAACTCGTAGAGCCCGTCCACCCGGGTGTCCCGGTAGAAGGCGGAGTAGACGCCGTCGCCCGGGATCGCATCCCCTTTCACGCCCTCGTCGTTCAGCTCGAAGACGGTGGAGATGAGCAGGGGCTTGGACTCCGGAGGACGGAGGTCGACCCTCCGTTCCGGGAGCTCGGGGGGCGTTTCTCCCCCGGGGCGCACCCGGGCCACGAGGTCGCCCAGGCCGATCCGGGGCCGGGTCGCCTCCACCGTCACCCGCGCCCGCTTCACGGGCCTTCGGTCCCGGGAGAGGCTCGCCGTCAGCAGGATCGGGTCCCCGGTCCGGCAGCGGCCGGGGCCGGCCTCGAACCGGCTCCGGACATGCTTGTTCTTCTCGAGGACCATCAGGGTGTAGGGGATCGTCTCCCGAACCGGGCTCGCGCCGGCCCGCTTCGCGGATATCTTCACCGTCCACGGACCGGGGGCGGGCGACCGCTTGGACGACATCATGTAGAGGCGGCCGGTCTTCTCCGTGTCGGGCCCGGCGGGTCTTCCCTGCGGGTTCAGGAGCCGGAAACGCACGGGCGTCTCCTGTGCGTGCCAGACCACCACGAAGGTGACCCTCTCCGTTCCCTCGCTCACGTGGACGCGATGGGTCCGGGTCTCGCCCGGTGCGATCTCCCCGGGAGGGTCGACGCTGAACTCCAGGCCCTGGGTCTCCGCGAGGGTTTGAAGAAAGAACTTCTGGATGTCCGAGTCGTTCATGTCCCGGGCCAGGGCCGCATCGCGGGGGTTGAGCCGCCTCGCCAGGGCGTTCAGCCGGTCGGCGTCGACGGCGTACGCCTCGCCGATGCCCAGCACGTAGCCGTTGACCCGCCCCTCGACCAGCGCCTGCGTGACCGAGGGGTCGTCCATGCGGGGGGCGGTGTTCTCCTTTCCGTCGGTCAGCACCAGGAGGACCCGGTCCTGGTCCCCGGCGGGCAGCGAGGCCACCCGGAACCCCCGGGGGCCCGTGGCCTCGAGGAGCCCGGCGCCGATGGAGGTGGTGCCGTGGTCGGGCCGGTTGGCATCGAACGCGGCCACGATCCGGTCCCTTTTCCCCTCGCTCAGGGGCTCGAGGGTCGTGTCGGTGGCAGGCCGGGTGTCGAACCGGGCGGTGTCGTCGTAGAACACGAGGCCCACCTCGGTGCCGGGGGGCGGATCGTTCGCCAGCCACGTGTCCAGGAAGAGGGCGGCCGCGCCGGCCGCCTCGTCGTACTTCTTGACCGGGTCCGAGGGGGGAAAGACCATGCTGCCGGACCGGTCGAACACGATGACGGCGTGAACCGGCTTGCCGGCGCAGGACGCCGGAAAGTCCTGGGGATCGAAGTTGTCGGTCTCCCCCAGGCCGGGCTCGTGGATGCCGTTGCCGTTCGCGTCCTCGCACCCGTCGCCCGCGCCGTCGCCGTCGTTGTCGGGGTCGGTCTCCTTGCGGGCCCCGTCGCCGTCGAGGTCCGCATCCCGCTTGCTGTAGGCCCCCGCCGCGTCCAGGACGTACGCCCGGACGTCCTCCTTGTCGTGCACCCCGTCGTTGTCGGTGTCCACGTCGTAGCGGCCGGTCCCGAAGCGGGTCTCCTCGTCGAAATCCACGATGCCGTCGCCGTCCGAGTCGGTGGAGACGGAGGCCTCGTCCGACCGGGCTGCGGGGGCGGTCACGGGCCCCACCCAGGCATGGGTGATGTTGGGGTCCAGGGTCGTCCACCTCGCGTCCAGCGCCGGATCCAGGACGTGCACGCAGCCCTGACCGCCGCTGCTCGTACCGTACCCGTCGATGACGCGCACGTGGCCGAAGCCCCCGAAGAGGCTCACCCGCACCATCACCGGGCGGCCCTGGTCCAGCCACTGCTCGAGCTGGGCGAAGCTCGGGGCGCCGGGGTAGGAGTCGACCGTCGTACCCAGCGCCCACTCCAGGGCCTCTGTCTCCGCCTGGGTGGAGCTCATGCCCAGAACGTGGGCCAGGTCGCCCTCCGGGGAAACGCTCCCGCCGGGGACGTTTTCCACCTCCGTGAACAAGGCGATGCGGTCCTGGCTGAGGGTTTGGCCGGCGTTGTAGTAGGAGGCCATCATGGAGATGCCGGCCCGGACACAGTTCTTGGAGCCGTGCTCGTCGTCGCCCAGCTCCGTGGCGGCGTGATCGCAGTCCCAGTCTCCCGCATCGCACCCGTCCAGGCAGAGGAGCGGGCTGTCCTTCCGCTGGTTCCGGTAGACCACGCCTTCCAGCACCGTCTCCTGGGTGCGGCTGTCGCACCCGTAGCCGGGGTTCGGGGACCGCTTCGGGCGGACCACGGTCCGGGGCTCGCTCCAGGCGCTCTCCCGTCCCGATTGATCGACGGTCCTGGCGCGGTAGAAGTACCGGCCTTCGGGCAGGGCGCGCTCGGGCGTGAAGACCGGCCTCTTCAGGGTGACGTCCACCAGGGGTTCGCCGAACGCCGCGTCCCCGGCCACCTGAAACCGGTGGGCCCGCGCGTGCCGGTTGGCGATCCACGCCACCGAGACGCGCCCGGGGATCCACTCCGCGTTCTCGGGCGGGATGAACAGGAACGGACGCGGGACGACGTTCTCCCGGCCGGGGCTGGCATCCTTTCCGGGAAAGATCATCCAGTCCTGGAGGCCGGAGGACCGACTCCCGGGGTAGAGGCCGATGGAGTAGTCCGCTTTTTCCAGGCCCTGGGGATCGAAGTCGCCGGAGCCGTGCGCCCGCTCCACGAACCAGCCGGGACGCCACAGGGCACGGCGCTCCGGGGTCAGGCTCTTCGGGGACCCCGGGGCGCCCCAGGAGACGAACCCCACCAGCCGGGCCTTCCCCTCCCGGTCCCGCCGGTACACGGCGACCTGGCCCGGCTTCCCCCGCATGGCCGGGGTCGCATCGAACGGGGCGTGGAGCGTCATCACCCGTTCGCTTTCGGCCGGCATTTCGCCGCCTTCGCCCTTCCCGTCCAGGTGCAGCACCAGGAACCCCCCGGGGGGCAGGGCGGGCACGCCTTCGGGAAACGTGTACTCGAAGTGGTCGTTGATCAGGAGCGTCAGACCCGAGGCCTCGACCGGCTCCTCCGTCGGGTTGTGAAGCTCGATCCAGGGCGGCTCCCCCCCGCCGGCGTAGGGGGAGATCTCGGTGATCTCCGGGAGGAAGGGGGGGGACGACCCCGGCGGCTGCGCCCCGGCCCCGGGCGGGCGGGCGCACCCCGATCCGATCAGGAAGCAGGCCCCCAGCAGAAGCGCCCGCAGGATCCACGGTGGATTGACGGTCCTGTTCATGTCCGATCCCTCCTTCCGGGAAAGCCCCCCAAGCAGGGCCGGCCCCTTTCAAGGGCCCGCGGTCCGAAGATAGGCGCTCCGGCCCATGGCATACTCCGCGCACTGCTCCCCGACATAGACCTTCAGGCCCAGATCCGTGCAGGCGGCGATCACCCTCCAGAGCCTCGTCAGGGTGCCGTGGTCCGGCTCCTCCCGGGAACGGGCGTAGTCCGAGGCCGGGGTGACGGCCAGCGGGTAGACGTTCACCATCTCGAAACACCCCCGGTGCGCCGAAAGGAACCGGATGGTCTGCTCCACGTCCCGCTCGTCCTCCCCCGGGGCGCCGACAAAGAGCGAGGGGGCCGGGATGATGCCGTTGTCCGAGACCCTGTGGACGAAATCGGAGATCCCTGCGGCCGTGACCCCCTTGCGGATGCGTTTCAGGACCCGGTCGCTTCCGGACTCCAGCCCGAAGTAGAGGATCCGGCACCCGGACCTGCGGAGGGCCGCGATCTCCTCCCGTCCCAGGTCCGGCCGGGCCATGGCCCCCCACGGCTTTTGCAGGTCCGCCATCCCCCGGCAGAAGTCCAGCAGGTTCCCGCCGGAGACGGCGTTGTCGTTGCAGACGAACATGCGCGGGTCGTAGGTGTCGGAGAGCTCCCTCAGCTCCTCGATCACCCGGTCCGCCGCCCGCTCCCTGTAGCCGGAGCTCCAGCCCCTGGAGAGCGAGCAGAACCGGCATCGCCCCCACGGGCAGCCGTGCTTCAGCCGGAAAGGCAGGATGTCGAAGACGTACCGCTCCCGC
>CAYUBQ010000152.1:0-4286 GCA_964443135.1 uncultured Desulfobacterales bacterium
TCGGTCTCGGCCTCCTCCCGCTTGAACCGCGGGAGGTGGAACAGGATGGAGAGCACCCCGGCCCGGGTGCGGCAGAACTGGCCCACCTTGGCGTTGTCCAGGACGGTCATTTTCGTGAAGAGGCGGAGGTTCTGGAAGGTGCGTGCGATGCCCGCCCGGGCCACCTGGTGGGGCTTGAGCCCGTTGATCCCCCGGCCTTCGTAGCGGATTGCGCCTTCCGTGGGGGGGTAGATCCCGGAGATCATGTTGAAGACCGTGGACTTGCCCGCGCCGTTCGGGCCGATGATGCTCAGGATCTCCCGCTCCCGCAGGTGGAGGTTCAGGTCCTGGACCGCGGTGAGCCCGCCGAAGGCCATGGTCACCCGTTCCAGCTCCAGCACCGTGTGATCTCCGGCGGCGTATGCCTTGCCGCGATCGCCCGCACCGGTCTCCCCGGTGTAGTACAGGTCCGTGGACGCCCGCAGCACGCCGGTCTCGTCCTTGTCCGGCCGGCGCTGCCCCTTCACCAGGAACCGGACCGAGCCGAGCAGGCCCTGGGGCCGGATGGCCATGAGCACCACGAGGATGAGGCCGTAGGACATCATCCGGTAGGCCCCGTACTCCCGGAGGAACTCGGGGAGGACGGTCAGGAGGACGGCGCCCAGGATCACGCCGGGAATGTTGCCGAGGCCTCCCAGGATCACCATGCAGTAGACGATCACCAGCTGGGGAAAGTCGAAGTTGTTCGGGAAGACCGAGTCCTGGAAGGAGGCGAAGATCGCGCCGGTGGCGCCCGCCACGAACGCGCCTCCTGCAAAGGCCTTGAGCTTCATCCAGGTGGTGCTCACGCCCAGGGCCTCGGCCGCCAGCTCGTCCTCCCGGATGGCCTCCCACCCGCGGCCGAAACGGGACTTCTTCAGGCGCCAGCTGGCGATGATGGCCAGGAGCGCCGCTCCCCAGATGAGGTAGCTGTAGGCCACCGGAGACACGAGCCGCCAGCCGAAGATCACGATGGGGTCGAAGCCGAAGATGCCGTTCACGCCGCCGGTGATGTCGACGGGTTGGTCCAGGTTGAGGAGCAGGAGCTTGAAGATCTGGGCGAAGGCCAGGGTCACGATGGCCAGGTAGTCCCCGCTCAGCCGGATGCTGGTGGAGCCCAGGGCCAGCCCGAACCCCATGGTGATGAAGGCGGCCGCGGGGAGGGCAACCAGGAAGGGCAAGTGTACGTCGAACTGGGCCGAGGAGACCAGGGCGAAGGTGTAGGCGCCGATGCCGAAAAAGGCCACGTAGGAGAGGTCCAGGAGGCCGGTGAAGCCCGCCACCACGTTGAGGCCCAGAGCCAGCATGACGTAGACGCCCGTCATGCTGTAGATGCGGAGCCAGTAGTTGTCGGGCATGACGTGGGGAAGGACGATCAGCAGCCCCGCCGCGGCCGCGTAGAACGTGACGCGGTGGCTGCGCCGGGTTCCCCACTCCAGGAAGATGTTGGCCATCACACCTTCTCGCGCATCGGTTCGCCCAGCAGTCCGCTCGGCTTGAAAATGAGCACCACGATCAGCACAGCGAACGCCACCACGTCCTTGTAGGCCGAGGGGAAGAAGCTTGTGGCCAGGGCCTCTAAGAGTCCCAGGATGATCCCGCCCAGCATCGCCCCGAAGATGTTGCCGATCCCGCCCAGGACTGCGGCGGTGAACCCCTTGATTCCGGCCTGAAACCCCACATAGTAGTCCACCTGGGTGAAGAGCATCCCCACCAGCGTGCCGGCCGCGCCTCCCAGGGCCGATCCGATCAGGAACACCATCACGATGATCCGGTCGGTGTCGATGCCCATGAAGTTGGCCGCCTCGATGTCCTGGGCCGTGGCCCGCATGGCCTTGCCCATCTTGGTCTTCTTGACCACGTAGGTGAGGATCCCCATGAACAGGAAGCTGACCGAGATCACCAGCCCCCGCATGAAGGAGAAGACCACGCCCCCCAACTCGATGACCCGCAGGCCGTCGGGGATCAGGGCCGAGACGTGAAAGAACCGGGGCTTGGCCCCCTGGAAGTTCAGCACCAGGTTCTGCAGGAAGATGGAGACGCCCAGGGCGCTCAGGAGGGCGTTCATCCGCGGTGCCTGGCGCAGGGGCCGATAGGCGAAGCGCTCCGAGAGCACACCCACCAAGCCGGAGACCGCCATGGCCCCCACGATCATGAGGGCGATCACCAGGGCGGCGTGCATCACCAGCCGGTTCCCCGAGCTGAAAAGGTTCAGCACCCACCAGCCGGCGAACCCGCCGATCATGTAGATCTCGCCGTGGGCGAAGTTCAGCATGAACAGGATGCCGTACACCATGGTGTAGCCGATGGCGATGAGCGCGTACACCCCGCCCAGGGTGAGACCGTTGATGAGCTGCTGGGGCAGCTGCGACAGGATGTCCATGGAGTTTGAACCAGCCGAAGCGAAGAGCGCCGGGAGCGGCGGTGCGAGGTCAAAGAACCCCGGCCGGGGGCCGGCCGGGGTTCCGGCTTCCGGTTCCTACATGTTGCCGCTCATGACGCCGACCTGCTTGAAGTCGCCGTCCACCACCTTGAAGAAGTAGGTGGCCCCGCCGGCGAGGTCGCCCTTCTCGTTGAAGGTGATGGGAAAGCCGAGGATGCCCTCGTACCCCTCGACCTTGTGGAGCTCCTCGATGACCTCCTTGCGGGTGATGTCGCCGTCCTCGGCCGCCCGGCTCATGGCCAGGAGCAGGATGTTCATGGCCTCGTAGGCCGGAGGGCCGAACCCGCTGATGCTGCCGTACTGCTTCTCGTACTTCTCGATGTAGCTCTTGGCTGCGGGGATGGCGTAGATGTCCGGGGAGAAGTGGTAGATGTAGGCTCCCTCGGCCGCTCCCTCGGCCGCCTCGATGAAGTCCTTCTTGTCCCGGCCTCCCTCGGTGGCGAAGTAGTGGGCGTCGATGCCGAACTCCTCCATCTGACGCACGGCGATGGCGTGATCCGGCGCCGCCGTCGCCATGAAGAAGAGGACGTCCGGGTCGTAGGACTTGACCTTGGTCATCACCGCGGAGTAGTCCTTGGCCCCTCCCACGATGGTGTCCTGCATGATGTCCGTGACGCCGAGCTCCTTCAGGGCCTTGATGGTCTGGTTGGCCAGGTTCACGGTGTAGGCCACCTTCTCGTTCAGGATGGCCACCTTCTCGGCGCCGAGCTCCTCCACGATGAAACGGGCGCAGTTGGGCCCGTGGGCGTCGTTCCGGGCGTTCACCCGGAAGAAGTGGTCGTACCCCTGCTCGGTGAGCTCCGGCTTGGACGCGGCCGTGGTGATGCAGGCCATGTCGTTGGTGCCGTAGATCTTGAGAGTGGCCTGTGCGGTGTGGCTCATGGGAGGACCGATGACCCCGAACATCAGGTCGTCCGCCGCGAACTTGTGGGCCACGTTCACGGCCTGGGCCGGGTCCATGGCGTCGTCCCCCATGACGTGCTCGATCTTGGCGCCCTGGATGCCGCCCTTGGCGTTCCACTCGTCCACGGCGATCTGGGCCGAGTTGAAGATCTCCATGCAGGGCGCGGCTGCGTCCCCGGTGAAAGCCCCGGCGTCGCCCACGTGGATGCTGTCCTTCACCTCGGCGGCCGGCGCCGTGGCGGCGAACAGCAGGGTGGCCGTCAGGGTAAACATCACGGCAAACGTTCTCTTCATCATGGTCTCCCTCCCCGGTTTCCGCCGGCCCGTTGCGCTCTCTCCGAAGGAGGCCGCGCCGTTCCGGTCCGGAAACCCGCTCGTGCCCGCAGACCCCTTCGGGCCGGGCACTTTTCGCGTTGATGTGAATGGATGAATATCCTGAAACGCTTCCCAACCGGCTCCAGCGCAACCGCACGGGCGGCATGCCGTTCCGATGCCGACCCTTACTTGGACGGCGGGGTCCCGTCGGGGTCCCAGCCGCGCAGCTCGTAGTACTCCTCGACCATCTTCTTCACCGGCACCACCTGGCCCTTGGAGGGGCCCTCCTCCAGGGGCTCGTCGGTGAACCGGTAGGGCAGGGTGTCCATGGAGGCGTCGATGCCGAGGTCGATGTTCAACCGCCGGTCGGCGTCGATGATGCCCCGAAGGCTCCGATTCATGCGGTCGGTGGTGAAGTCGAGCCCCGTTCCCGCCTGGAGGAGCCGGGCCGCGAACTCGAAGTCCAGTACGTCCATGGACAGGCCGATGTTCTTGCACATGGTCATGCAGTCCGTGAGAAGGGCCTGCCGCTCGGTGTGCTCCACCAGAAGAGCCTTCCCGTTGTTGGAGAGGCGGTCCGCAATGTCCCGGACGCCCCAGCGGCGCT
>CAYUBQ010000153.1:0-4209 GCA_964443135.1 uncultured Desulfobacterales bacterium
CTAGGTCCCTTCGGGAATCAGGCGGGAAACCGGGATGCCGCACAGGAACCGGAACGGCTCGCTGCCGGTGTTCTCGAAGTTGTGGTCCTCGCCGGCCGGCACGAGCATGACGCTTCCCGGCCCCACCTCGTGCCGGGTCTCCCCGATGCGAAGCCGGCCGCTCCCCGCGATCACGTAGTTCTCGTGCTCGAAGGGATGGGCGTGGAAGGGCGTGTGGCCGCCCGGCGCCACCTCGATGAGCCGAAGGGCGTAGTGCGGCGCCCTGTCGTTCTCCTCGTCGATGAGCCAGCGGATGGTGACCCCGGGGGCCTCGTCCCCGAAGACCATGGCGGGCACCTCGGAGTAGTGGCAGACCTTGGGTTTGCATTCCATGAAGACCTCCTGCCGGACGGCGCGGCTCGAGCCCTCGAGGCGCCGGCCGTCTACCTGCCGGGATCCGCCTCGAACGCCGACGGACCGGCCACGAGATGGATCCCGTTCTCCAGCCGAATGAGATAGAAGTCGAACGGGGAGTCGGGCCGGTCCAGGATGACCCCCCGAACGCCCCGGTACCCCTTGGTCATGAGCACGCCTGTGCCGTTCTCGTACATGTCCTGCCTCCCGCCTTCCGTCGCCTTCGTTTCCGCGCGATCAACATAACACCCGCAGGGGCCCCTTTCAAGGTCCCGCCCCGCATTTCGGTCCCGCGCCCGAGGCGGGGGGTTCACCGGCTCCGGAGATCCCGGGAGGCAGGCGGACTGCTCCGGTAGAGGTAGATCGGGTCCCCGTGGTCGGACGATTCCGGGTGGAGGACGGCGGAGGGAGGCCATCCCGGCAGGGGGAAGTTGCAGGAGACGACCCGGGTCCCCGGGGCGAGCTCCCTCTCGAGCTTCCGGGCCAGGCGGTCCATGACGTCCGGAAAGAGATAGCAGAACACCACGTCCGCATCGCCCGTGTCGCGTTTCCAGAAGTCCGCCCGCTGAATCCGAACGTTCCGGTCGCCGAGGTTCCGGAGCCTCGCCGCCAGGCAGGCCAGGGGGTTGACGTCGATCCCCCCGGCCCTGACCCCGTACCGTTTCCGGACGGCCCGGAGCACCCGGCCGTCCCCGCAGCCGAGATCCACGAACAGGTCGCCCGGCCGCATGGGGACGGCGTCCAGGACGGCGTCGATCCGCACGCGGTGGGTCGGGACGAACAGGGCCCCCCGGGTGACGGGCATGGACCAGCCGGTGAAGACGACGTAGATCAGCTTGGCCGCAAACAGGATCGAGAAAACGAGCAGGAAAGCCCAGATCCAGGCGGGCATGAACACCTCCCGGGCACCCTTCGAGAAGGGGCCGTGCGCACGGTTTGACCCGAAACGGGCGGACCGAGTATACTGGAAGCGTTCCGGGTTCGGCAAGGGCCGCAGTCCCGGGCCTTTCCCCACGCTTGACGCCCCCGGGGCCCGAAGAGGTCCCGCGGCAAGGAGGGAGACATGAAACCATGGATGCGATTCGCCGCGATGGCCGCGGTTCTGGTGCTGGCGGCGTCCTGCGGAACCCGCTACAAGGCCCAACCCATGCCCTTTCGAAGCCCCGGGTCCTATGGAAACGCGGTGCGGGTGGACGGCGTCGTGGTGGCAGGCCGTGCGTTCTCGGACAAGGAGGAGGCGACCGAGGCGTTCGGCTTCGACATTCGCGGCGCCGGCATGCTGCCCGTGCAGGTCGTGTTCGACAACCCGGGCGACAAGGAGCTCGAGATCCATCCCGGCCAGACCTTCCTCGAGGACCGCGCGGGAAACCTCTGGCCGATCATGGCCCGCGAGCTGGCCTACGAGCGGGCCACCCGTTACGCCGAGACCCACGAGATATTCAAGGAGGGAGCGTATCACGGCTTCCTGGGGGCCGCGGCCGGGGCCGTGATCGGGGCGGCCATCGGGGTCGTCGGGGGAAGCAGCGTGGGATCGGCGGCCGGCAAGGGGGCCGCGGTGGGAGCCGCGGCCGGTGCGACCATGGGAGGGGCCAAGGGATACGCTTCGGACGGCGCGCGCAGGGCCGTGGTCGACGACCTCCGGTCCAAGTCCCTCCAGAACCGGTCCATCGAGCCCGGCGGTCTGAGCTACGGCTTCATCTTTTTCCCGGGGGAGGCGGAGTCCGCCGCCCGGCTGCGCATGCAGCTCAGGGGGGCCGACACGGGGGAGATCCACGTGGTGAACCTGGACCTGAGGCCGTGAGGCGCCCGGTCGAACACCCCGTCAGGTCTCCGACGACTTCTCGAGGTCGATGATGCGCAGCCCCTGGACGTAGTCCCGGGTCTCGTACTTGGTGATGTGCATCAGCTTCCGGGTGATGCCCCCCATGCGCACGGTGAGGTCCTTGATCCGCTGGACCTGGGCGAGGTTCGGATCCTCCTCGTCGAAGTCCATGAGCAGGGTCTCGGAGAGGCTGGAGATGCCCTGGATGGGCTGGTTCATCTCGTGGCAGACGGCTCCCGCGGTCTCCAGAACCGCCTGGAGCTTCTCGCGTTCGACCTGCTCGGCCTCGGCCTGGGCACGCCAGGAGATGTCGTTGATGGCGAACACGGCCCGCCTGGACGGATCGCCCGGATCCGGGCAGCTCATCTTGAAGTGGCCGATGAAGGTGGAGCCGTCCTTTCTGCGGTAGTTGGCATCCACCTCGGGCGCTTCGCCCCGCTCGAACCTCGCCCGGATCTCGCTGAAGACCCGCTGGTACTCCTCCTCGTCCGGGTAGACGATGCGAATGCTCCGGCCCACGTAGTCGTCCCGGTTTTCGAAGCCGAACATCCGGACCATCTCTCCGTTGGCCCACCGAATCTCCCCCCTGTCCACGAGACCGATGCCCACGGGGGACGCCGCCAGGATGTTGTTGAGGATCTCGTTGGTCCCCTTCAGGGCCTTCTCGGCCTTCTTGCGGGCGCTGACGTCGTAGATGATCCCGTCCATCCAGAGGATGCCGCCGTGGTCGTCGCAGGTGAGGGCGGCGGTGCAGGAGGCCCAGAAGGGGGTCCCGTCGCGCTTCTTGAGGCGGAGCTCGCGCTCCTTGACGAAGCCCTTCTCCTTGACCTCGTCCACGAAGCGCTTGCGGTCGTCCGGGTCCACGTAGAGATCGGAGACCGCGACCTCCATGAAGGCCTCGACCGAGTCGTATCCGAACATCTCTGCAATGGCGGGGTTGGCCTTGATGAACCCCCCGCGCGCCCCGCCGGTGTTGCGGTAGACCCCCGCGCTCAGGTTCTCGATCAGGGTGCGGTGCTCCTCCTCGCTTTCCCGGAGTCGCTCCTCGGCCTCCCTGCGCTCGCTGATGTCGTAGATGATCCCGTCCATCCAGAGGATGCCGCCGTGGTCGTCGCAGGTGAGGGCGGCGGTGCAGGAGGCCCAGAAGGGGGTCCCGTCGCGCTTCTTGAGGCGGAGCTCGCGCTCCTTGACGAAGCCCTTCTCCTTGACCTCGTCCACGAAGCGCTTGCGGTCGTCCGGGTCCACGTAGAGATCGGAGACCGCGACCTCCATGAAGGCCTCGACCGAGTCGTATCCGAACATCTCTGCAATGGCGGGGTTGGCCTTGATGAACCCCCCGCGCGCCCCGCCGGTGTTGCGGTAGACCCCGACGCTCAGGTTTTCCACGAGCATGCGGTAGTCGTCCTCCACCTTTCGGAGGCGGTCTTCGGTCTCCCTCGCCTCGAGGCGTTCTCTCTCCAGCTCCATCACCCGGGTCTCCAGCTGCTCGTAGGTGGGTTTTTCAGGCATGTGTCCCATCACGCGTCCCCGATCGCGTCCTTCCATGGCAGTGCAGGGTCACGGGAGGGCGGATCGCACAGATGTGAATGGTCGGGTTCGGGGGGAGTCGAAAGAACAATGCCCATGATAGCGGATCGGGCGTTGCGGTGTCAATCGTGCGCAGGAAGACAAACGAATGTCCCCTCCCTCGCGATCGTCGCACCCCGTCCCGGTCTCCCGGCGGCCGCCGACTAAGCAACGATTCCGCCGGAAATACAGCATCCACTGCATTGCGCAGCCGGCACAAAAGGGGTATCCAGGACGAGAGAGGCTCGTAGCCCACATAACTCCAACGTGACTCGATCCGCGCCGGACGGCCCCGGATCCGGGGAGAGGGAAGATGAGTATTTTTACGAGAATCCGATCCATGCGCTGGTGGTGGAAGGCTGCGCTGGCGATTGCCGTCGTGCTGGTCCTGTACACAGGAGTCGGCTTTCTCCTCGTCCCGGTGATCC
>CAYUBQ010000154.1:0-2945 GCA_964443135.1 uncultured Desulfobacterales bacterium
CGAATGCGAATGTGGTGTCGTCGCGGGCCACCCGCTCCAGGTTTTCCCTGCCGAACGGCTCGGTCCTGCCGAAGGGCGATAGGACCAGGATCTTCATGGTATGTCCCCCTCTGCTTTGGTGAGATGATCGTTTCGGCCCCGATCGAGGCCGCTACCCCCTCATGCTCTTCCGGAGCCGTTCGGTGGCCTCGCCGTCGGGACGGCCCGCTTCGTCCAGAGCCACACCGTAGGCTTCGCGGGCCCGCTTCTCACCGATGAAGCCCTCCAGAACGTCCCGGGCCACGCGCTCCGGTTCCCGCTCCAGGGGATCCCCGAACCCGCCGCCGCCGGCCGTTCGGAGCACGATCCGGGTCCCGGGCTCGACCTGCGTTGTGGTCTTGGCGGGCAGGGGCCGTTTCTCGCCGTCCGGTTCCACGACCCAGGCGTCGGAGCCCCCTCCTTCCTTTCCTCCCATGAGCCCCCAGGGCCGGATGTTCCGCCGCTCCGTGCCGATGGAGATGGTGGCCCGGTGGCCCACGGTGGTCACCTCCCTCGTGAGGCCGAGCCCCCCTCGGCGGCGTCCCGGGCCTTCCGAGTCGGGCACCAGCCCGTAGCGTTCCACCATCAAGGGGTAGGCGATCTCGATCACCTCGGTGGGCGTGTTCATGGTGTTGGTCATGTGGACGTGCACCCCGTCCATGCCGTCCTCGTTGATCAGGGCGCCCTGCCCCCCTCCGTAGGTCTCAACGTAGGAGTAGTAACCGTCGCTCCGCGGATCCACGCCGCCCACGGTGAAGATGCTCATGCTGCCCGTTGAGGCGGCCGGCACGCGCTCCTGAATCACCTGGGCCAAGGCCCCGAGGATGACCTCGGTGATCCGCTGGCTGGTGTTGATGTTTGCGTTGGACACGGGCGCCGGGAACCGGGGGTTCACCAGGGTGCCCTCGGGCGTGATCACCTCCACGGGGCGGAAGGTACCGCCGCTGGACGGGAGCCCCGGACCGATGGCCGACTTGATCCCGTAGTAGACGCAGGCCAGGGTGACCGCCCGGGTGCAGTTGACGGAGCCGCGGGCCTGCGGGGCCGTCCCCGTAAAGTCGACCCGGATCCGTCCCTCCTCCACGGTGAGGGACACGCGGATCTTCAGGAGATTGTCGGTCAGCCCGTCCCCCTCGAGGAAGTCCTCGAAGGTGTAGGTTCCCCGGGGGATCTCCCGGATGGCGGTGATCATGCGCCGTTCCGCATAGTCCATGATGGCGTTCATATAGAAGCGCGTGGTCTCCACGCCGTACTTGGAGATCACCTCCCGGATCCGGCGCTCGCCCACGTTGTTCGCCGCGAGCTGCGCCTGGAAGTCGCCCCCCATCTCGTAGCTCGTGCGCACGTTGTTGGTGATGATGGACATCACCTCCTCGTCCACGGTTCCGCGCTTGCGCAGCTTGACGGGCGGGATGCGGATCCCCTCCTGGAAGATCTCCGTGGAGATGGTGGGCATGCCGCCGGGGACGATGCCCCCGATGTCCACGTGGTGCGCCAGGTTCGCCAGGAGGGCGACGCACTCCCCTTCCATGAAGACGGGCGAGATCATGACGATGTCCGGGAGGTGCGAGCCGCTGATGTAGGGGTCGTTCGTGATGATGGCGTCCCCCGGCTCCATGCGGTCGACGGGGTACATTTTCAATGTCTCCCGCACCACGGACACCATCAGACCCAGGTGCAGCGGGATGTGCTCGGCCTGGGCCACCAGCTCGCCGTTCCCCGTGTAGATGGCCGTGGAGCAGTCCCGCCGGTCCTTGATGTTGGGCGAGAGGGCGGTGCGGATCAAGGCTGCGCCCATCTCCTCGGCCACGGACTGGCAGGCGTTCCGCATGACCTCCAGGGTGATGGGATCCACGGTGCTCATTCCTTCCCTCCTTGGTGCGTGATCAACAGGTTTCCATAGGGGTCCGCAACCGCCTCGTACCCGGGAAAGACCAGGATGGTGGAGTCGAGCTGCTCGAAGACCGCGGGCCCCTCGACCACCCGGGCCGCGGGCAGCGCTTCCCGCTGATAAACGGGGGCGTCCCGGGGTTTACCGTCCGAAAAGACCACGTCCCTTCTGGAGGTGGGCTCGGGAAGGGCGCCTTCCGCGCCTGCCCCTGCGTCCAGGCTCGCCTCGGGAAGCCTTCCCCACGCCACCACGCGCAGGTTCACGAACTCCACCTGCTCGTCCCTGCGGGCGTGGCCGTACGTCCGTTCGTGCTCCCGGTGGAAGGCCTCGGCCGCTTCGTGCAGCCGGTCCCGGGAGAGGCGGCCGCCGGCCATGGCCACTCGAAGCTCGTAGGCCTGGCGGGCGTAACGGATGTCGGCGTACCGCTCCAGCTGGACGGAATCGCCCTCGAACCCCTCCTGTCGCAGCTGCGTCCCCCCTTCCCGCTCCAGGGACTCGAAGATGGACTGCATGGCCCCTGCATCCGCCCTGTCGATGGTGGTGATGTGGGTCTGCACGTAGTCGTGCCGAACGTCCGCGGACAGCATGCCGAAGGCCGAGGCGATACCGGGATGGGGAGGCACCACGATCTTGAGCATGTTCAGGGCCTGGGCCAACTCCACCCCGTGCAGCGGACCGGCGCCTCCGAAGGGCACCAGGGTGAACTCCCGCGGGTCGTAGCCTTTTTCCACGGACACCCTGCGGATCCCGCGGACCATGTTCGCGTTCATCACGGCGATGATCCCTTCGGCCGCCCTTTGAACGTCCATGCCCAGGGGGCGGGCGATCTTTTCCTCCACGGCCCGGAAGGCGTCCTCCAGGTGTACCTCCATCTCTCCTCCCAGCAGGTAGGAAGGGTTGATCCGCCCCAGGATTGCGTTGGCGTCCGTTGCGGTGGGCTCTGTCCCGCCCCGGCCGTAGCAGACGGGTCCTGGATCGGCTCCCGCGCTGTGAGGGCCCACCCGGAGTGCACCCCCGGAGTCGATCCAGGCGATGC
>CAYUBQ010000154.1:2955-4005 GCA_964443135.1 uncultured Desulfobacterales bacterium
TCCCCCCCCCCGCCCCGATGGTGTTGATGTCGATCATGGGGAGCTTGATGGGGTGGCCGCCGATCTGGCTCTCGGTGGTCAGCCGCGGCCTGCCGTTTTCGATCAACGAGATGTCGGAGCTCGTTCCTCCGATGTCGATGGTGATGATGTTGTGGTGCTCCGTGGCCTGGGACAGGAGCACACCGGTCAGCACGCCTCCGGCGGGCCCGGAGAGGACGGTCCTGGCGCTCATCTCGCGGGCCATGCCCGCCGTGATGACCCCGCCGTTGGACTGCATGATGTAAAGCTCCGAGGCCACGCCGACCTCGCGGAGGCGTTCCTCCAGGAACGCCACGTAGTTGTTCACCTTGGGCATGACAAAGGAGTTGATGCAGATGGTGCTGGTCCGTTCGTACTCTCGAAACTCCGGAAGCACCTCCGATGAGAGGGTCACGTAGGCCTCGGGATACAACCGCTCGATGAGATCGCGCAGCTGCCGCTCGTGCACCGGGTTGGCGTAGGAGTGGAGCAGGGAGACCGCGATGGAACCGATCCCCTTCTGCTTGATGTCGCGGATGATTCGCTCGGCCTCGGCCGTGTCCAGGGGCACGGACACCTCCCCCGTGTACAGGACCCGCTCCGGCACGCCGTAGCAGAGATGCCTCGGCACGATGGGAGCGGGCCGCCGGGCCCAGAAGTCGTACAGATCGGGGCGGTTCTGCCGTCCGATCTGGAGGATGTCCTCGAACCCATCGGTGGTGATGAGGGCGGTGCGGGCGCCCTTGTGCTCCAGAAGGGCGTTGGTGGCCACGGTGGTGCCGTGCAGAAGAAACTGAATCGCGTCCGCGGTGATCTTTCCCTCCGCCACCAGCTTCTCGATGCCTTCGATCACCGCCAGCGCGGGGTTGGACGGTGTGGACGGCACCTTGGCGACCGCAAGGCCGCCCTGGTGCAGGTCCACCACGCACAGGTCGGTGAAGGTTCCCCCGGTGTCCACTGCCAGCCGATACCGATTGTCCATACTCCCATCCTCTCGAAAACGAGCTTCACGAAAACGTCGCTCGCTCCTTG
>CAYUBQ010000155.1:0-3862 GCA_964443135.1 uncultured Desulfobacterales bacterium
GCCACGATGAGGATGTCGGCCCGCTTGCAGTGGGCGGCCAGGTCCTTGGTGCGGGTGTGGACCACGGTGACCGTGGCGTTGGCGCCGGGACCCTTCTGGAGCATCATGTTGGCGATGGGCTTGCCCACGATGTTGGAGCGGCCCACCACCACGACCTCGGCGCCGCTGGTCTCCACGCCGGCCCGGACGATCATCTCCTGGATGCCGGCCGGGGTGCAGGGTGCGAACTTGACCTCGCTCCCGCCGATCATCAACCGCCCGACGTTGACCGGGTGAAAGCCGTCCACGTCCTTGTCCGGGTCGATGGCGTTCAGGATCTTCTTCTCGTCGATGTGCTTGGGCAGGGGGAGCTGGACCAGGATGCCGTGAATGCTGTCGTCCTGGTTGTACTTGTCGATCAGGGCGAGCAGGTCCGCTTCCGAGATGTCCTCCGGCTGGTTGTCCTGGACCTCCTTGAAGCCCAGCCGGTCGGCCGTCTTGATCTTCAACGTGACATAGGAGATCGACGCCGGGTTCTCACCCACCAGGATGGTGACCAGGCCGGGAACCGTCCCTTTCTCCGCCTTCAGCTTGGCGACTTCTTCCTCGATCTCCTTGAGGATCTCCTCGCGGATCTCCGTTCCCTTGATCAGTTTCGCGGTCATGTTTCCTTCTCCTTTCCTCTGAGATGTCGTGCGGGGGTCGCTCCCCGGCGGGGCAAGCTTGAGAAAAAAATACAAGAAATCTGCGGCAGTGGATAGCACAAAACTGCGGGATTTTCAAACCAAATCTGGGGCGGTTCAACGCTTCCCGAGATCCCCCTCCCGGTGCCAACCGACGGTCGCCTCGGGGACGGCGTCCACCCCGGCCGAGTACGGCTTGATATCGAGGAGAGGCGAGCCGTCCAGGGCGTCCAGCCAGCGGACCGCAAGGAACCGCCCCTTCCGCTCCACCAGCTCCACCGTGCAGACCCCGATGGGGTTGGGCCGGTTGGGCGAGCGCGTGGCGAACACGCCGTGGATTTCCGGTCCCCACGGGGTCCGGGTCCGGAGCGTGGTTCGCTCCCCCCGGTCCTGGAAGTAGAGCACGATCAGATGGGTGCAGGACTCCACGTCCTCGAGGGCCGGCTCAAAGGGCTCGAACACCTCCAGGGTGCTCACTTCGTTTCGGTGCCGCCCCTGGAACGGGGCGTCCCTCTTCTCGGCGTAGTCCGAGTGGATCACGCCGACGGGGGTGAATCGGCAGTCGTCCATGGCAGTCGCGGCCTCCTTTTCCCCGCAGCATAGGACAACCCGTCCCCGAAGGCAACGAACGCCGCCGGTCTTGACTTGCGGTCCGTTCCCGGCTAGCGTTTCGGTCATGGAAGAGACCATCCGAAGATTGAGGGAGGAGGTCGCCCGGGCCGGGCGCGTGGCCGTTCTCACCGGGGCCGGGATCTCGGCGGAGAGCGGGGTGCCCACGTTTCGGGGCGCGGAGGGACTGTGGAGGAACCACCGGGCCACGGACCTGGCCACGCCCCGGGCCTTCGCCGCGGACCCGGAGCTCGTCTGGGCGTTCTACAACTGGCGGCGGGACCTCATCGGAAAGGTGACATTCAACGCGGCCCACGCGGCCCTGGTGGCCATGGAGGAACGGGTCCCGGAGTTCACCCTCATCACCCAGAACGTGGACGGGCTCCATCTTCTCGCCGGGAGCCGGAACCTCCTGGAGATCCACGGGAACCTGTGGAAGGTCCGGTGCACGCGCTGCGGCCGGGTCCGCCTGGACCGGAGCCCGGACATGGGAACGCTGCCCGAGTGCGACGACTGCCGCGGACTCCTCAGGCCCCACGTGGTCTGGTTCGGCGAGTCCCTGGACCCGGACCTCCTCGGGCGGGCCGTGGAGGCGGTCCGGTCCTGCCGGCTCATGCTGGTGATCGGGACCTCCGCCGTGGTCCAGCCTGCGGCCTCCCTGGCCCTGGAGGCCAAGGCGGCCGGGGCCCCGGTGGCGGGGATCAACCTGGAGCCCACGGGCCAGTCGGCCTCCATGGACTACGTGCTCCAGGGAAAGGCCGGGGAGATCGTCCCCCGCCTCGTGGAAGGGGCGCCGTGAGGCGATCCAACATCGTCACCCTCACCACGGACTTCGGGTGGCGGGACTTCTACGCGGCCGCCGTGAAGGGGGTCGTCCTGTCGATTCACCCGGGGGCCGTGCTCGTGGACGTGACCCACGATATCCCGCCCGGCGACGTCCGGGGGGCGGCCCGGACCCTCGCCCAGGCGGCCCCCTGCTTCCCTCCCGGAACGGTCCATGCGGCCGTGGTGGACCCGGGGGTGGGGACCGATCGGCGGGCCATCGCCGCAGAGGCCGGAGGGCAGCTCTTCGTGGGGCCGGACAACGGCCTGTTCTGGCCGCTGCTGGCGCAGGACCCCGGGCGCCGGGTGGTGCACCTGACCGAGGCCCGCTTTTTCCGGCGGACCGTGAGCCGGACCTTTCACGGCCGGGACCTGTTCGCACCCGTGGCGGCCCACCTGGCCTCGGGACGGGACCCGGACGAGATGGGGGACCGGATCGGCGACCCCGTGGCCCTGGAGGAGGATCGACCCCGGGAGGAGAACGGCGCCCTCGTCGGCGTGGTGACCCGGGTGGACCGGTTCGGGAACCTCGTCACGAACCTTCGCCGGGACGTGCTGGAGGGCTTTCTCGCAGGAAGGGAGCCCCGGATCGAGGCGGGCGCCCTGGAGGTGGAAGGGATCCGCGGCTGCTACGGAGACGCGGCGCCCGGGGAGGCCCTGGCGCTCATCGGGAGCACGGACTGCCTGGAGCTCTCGGTGAACGGGGGAGCGGCCTCGAGACGCGCGGCGCCGAAAGGCGGGGATCTTTCGGGGGTGGAGGTCCGGGTCCGTCCCGGCCCGTGAGCGGTTTCCCGCCCTGCGGTCAGTCCTCCGATCTCCTGCGCTCGAGCTCCCGGAGGTACGCCTCCCACTCCAGGGGGAGGAGGTACTTCTTCCGGCTGTTGCAGTCCCTGCAGGCCGGCACCACGTTTCCCTTCGTGCTCCGTCCGCCCCGGATCAGGGGGACCACGTGATCCATGGTCAGCCCTGATCGGCCCACGTTCCGGCCACAGTAGTGACAGATTCCCGGTTGGACCCGCCGGTCCCACCAGGCGGTGGCCCTCAACCGCCGAGCCTTGGCTTTCTCCCGGGCCACGTGCTCGTCGCCCGCCGTCTCGTAGAACATCTCCATGCGCCCACCCGTGCGTCCGGTTTCTCGACATCAGACTATCAGTCCTGACCCCAAAGCCAAGGAAAAACAGGCGTTCCCCTGGATCGACTCCGGTTGACCGGCCCCGGGCAAACGTGATAAAGCCTTTGACATCATGGACATCGATCTCTATCATCTGATGGAGGAAGCCTTGGCGGAGGCGGAGGCCGCAGCCCTCGAAGGAGAGGTCCCCGTGGGGGCCCTGGTGGCCGATGCCGAAGGATCCGTTCTCGGACGGGCCTTCAACCGGCCCATCTCCCTCCGGGATCCCACGGCCCACGCCGAGGTCCTGGCCCTGAGGGAGGCCGCCGCCCGTCGCGGCAACTACCGGCTGACCGGCGCCACCCTGGTGGTCACGGTGGAGCCGTGCCTCATGTGCATGGGGGCGGCCCTCCACGCCCGAGTGGCGCGCGTGGTCTTCGGGGCGCACGATCCCAAGGCGGGCGCGGCGGGCTCCCTGTACGACCTGGCGGGCGACCCCCGACTGAACCACCGGGTCGAGGTGATCCCCGGGGTCCGGGAGGAGGCCTGCCGTCGGCTGCTCCAGGCGTTCTTTCGGGAACGAAGGCGGGAATCGGGCGACAAGCGGAGAGGTACCGAAGTGGTCGTAACGGGGTCGACTCGAAATCGACTTGTCCCG
>CAYUBQ010000156.1:0-3846 GCA_964443135.1 uncultured Desulfobacterales bacterium
GGACCCACCATCTGGCCCAGCTGGGAGCCCTGCATGAGCAGGCCGTTGGTGGTGGCCACGAGGTCCTGCGTGGGTGCGTGGACCGGCGCCCCGCTGATCACGGCGGCCGGGAGGAGGCCCCCGGCGCCGGCGAAGAACAGGCAGGCCGCGTAACGGAGCCCGAAGGGGAACCCTTCCGCGTAGATCACCAGGCTGGAGAGCCCCATCAGCAGGCTGGCCGTCACGATCAGGGACCGCCTGCCGGAGCCCCTCCCCATGAGCCAGCCGCCCGCCAGGTTGCCGGGCACGTTGACGGCCACCACGAGGGCGGTGAGGATTGAGGCGAGGCCCGCCCCGAGTCCGTACGCCTCCACCAGGAGCGTGGGCAGGAAGCCCATGACCGCCAGCCACTGGAGCGTGTAGGTGGAGAAGGTGAGGGCGAGGAGGACGGGCCCGAGAGAGGTGGACGTCCTGAGGAGGTCTCGAAAGATCCTCGAGACGATCGCTCGCACAGGCGCGTCGGGCCGGGAGGACCGGGGGATGAGTGCGCGGGCCAGCAGGGCGTACCCCCCGAGGAGCAGGGCGTTGAAGACCCAGAGCCCCCGCCAGCCGAAGGGCCCCGTGATGAGGGGGGCGATCAGCATGACGGCGGACATCCCGGCCGGGACGTAGCAGCTCCACCCGGAGAGGGCCAGCCGAAGGTCCCGGGCCTGCGCGAGGCGGAAGATGAGGGCGGGCCCGGATACAGCGACCACCAGGAACCCCAGTCCCTCCAGGACCCGGGTGAACAGGAGCAGCCAGACGTGCCGGCTCAAGCCTCCGGCCAGGCTGGCCGCGGCCTGGGTGACGAGACCCAGGATCAGGAGCCGGCGGTGGCCGAGGGCATCCGCCACCGCGCCGGAAAAGGCCCCCAGGGCCAGGCCGATGACATTGAAGGTGCCCAGGATCCAGCCGGCGAGAACGAGGCCCATGCCGAACTCCCGGCGCATCTCGCTGAGCACGGGCGGGGCCTTGCCAACCTGGAAGGAGGCCGCCACCCCGGCGCCGATCACGATCAGCACGGCGGCCCAGGGGGTCCTCCGGGGCGGAGGGGAGGGGGTTGCGGGTCGATCCTTCATGCGCAGTCGGATTCCTCGTCGGACGGGGTTCTCCGGACGGGACCATACCCGCTTGGGTAGGGGCTCGCAAATGGATTCGGCGGCCTTCCTCCGGCGCGGCGGCCCGCAGGAGCGCGCCGCCCGTCGAGGAGCGCATCATCCTCCCGGGCGCTATCCGCTGAAGCCTTCCTGCCGGTTCGCCCTCAACTCACGGGCTCGACCCGGACCCGGACCACGGTCTTCTCGGTGGCTTCTTCGACAGTGAACCGGTAACCCGAGTCCACCAGGAACTCCCCTTGTCTCGGAATGTGCCGGAGGTTCGTCAAAAACATGCCCCCGAGGGTCCGATGGTTCTCCGCCGGCAGGTTGAGCCCTAGAAGGTCGTTCACCTCGGAGATGGGAAGGCGGGCGTCCAGGAGGTAGACCCCGTCGCCCAGGGCCTCCAAGGAACGCCGCGCCGTGCGGGGATGTTGTTCGAAGCGGTCCCCGACGTGCACGTCGCCCACCACCACCTCCAGGATGTCGCGGGCGGTCAGCAGGCCGATGGCCGAGCCGAACTCGTCCACCACCAAGGCGGCCCGGTCGTCCCGCTTGCGCAAAACCGGGAGCAGCTCGGCAAGGGTCTGCTGGGGCGCGGCAAAATGAGCGGGATGCACCAGGTCGTCCACGGTCTTGGCCTGCAGGTCTTCTCCCATCAGGTCCCAGGGCGAGAGAGATGCCACGCCGACGATGTTGGAGCCGCTCCCCTCGTACACGGGTACCGGTCGAAATCCGGTCCGGTAGGCCGTTTCCACCAGGGCTTCCACCGTTCCCCTGCGGTCGAACAGGATCACGTCCCGAAGGGGCGTCATGACGCTTGCCGCGGGTGTGTCGCCGAACCGGATGGCCCGCCGGATGCGGCCCCGGGTAAAGCTGGCGACCTCGGACCGCCGCTCCGTCATCTCCAGCACGGCCCGGAGCTGCTCCCGGGTCAGAAACACGCTCTGGGCCGCATTGCCCTCCCCGGCCAGCCGCGTGGCGAACCGCGCCACCTGGGAAAAGAGGAAGATGATCGGGAAGAACAGGAGATAGGCCGCCCTCAGGGGATGGATGATGACGGGGGCCAGGGTCTCCGCCTTCTGCTGATAGACGCTCTTGGGGACGATCTCCCCGAAGACGAGGAGCACCGGCGTGAACAGGAGAAAGGCGTAGACATCGCCCCGCTCCCCGAAGAGCCCCACCATGAGGATGGTGCCCATGGCGGTCAGGGCCACGGTCGCCAGATTGGTCCCCACCAGGGTGGTGGTGAGAAGCCGGTCCGGCTTCCGGAGCATGGCGAGGAGGAGCCGGGCCCCCTTGTCGCCCGTCCTCGCCCGGTGGCGCATCTGGATCTTGTCCGCGCTCACCAGGGCGATCTCCGAGCCGGAGAAAAAGCCCTTGACCAGGAGCAGCGCGATCATGAAGCCGATCAGGATCAGGAGGTCGGTCATGCCGGGCTCCTTTCTCCCTGGGAAGGCCCGTTCCCCGGGCCTTCCTCCAGGCCCTCGATCTTGGCGGCCCGGAGGCGGGCAATGCGGTGGCCCTCCATCTCGAGCACCGTGAGGCGGATGCCCTCCACCACAACGGTGTCCCCTTCGCCGGGGAGCCGGTCCAGGTGCCGGAGGGCGAAGCCGCCGATGGTGGTCATGCGGGGGTCCTCGAGACCGAAGTTCGTGAGGGCCTCGAACTCGTGGAGCTTCATCCCCCCGGCGACCGTGAAGACGTTCTCCTCCTCCTCGGTGTAGGAGGCGGCGTCGATGAACTCCCCGGCGATCTCGCCGAAGACGAAGTTCAGGATGTCCTCCATGGTCACCATGCCCGAGACGCCCCCGAACTCGTTCAGGACCACGGCGGCCCGTTCGTCGTGGGCTTGAAAGAAGTCGAGCGTCTCGTCCACGCTCTTGGTCAGGGGGACGAACAGGGCGGGCTGCAGGATCTCCCCGCAGGTCGTCGTTCCGGCGTCCCGGCGCTCCCGGATCAGCCTCGTCACCTCCTCGGCGTTAACGAAGCCCTTCACGTCGTCGGGGGTGGCATCGTACACCGGGACCCGCAGGCGCCGGTGCTCCACCAGGAGGCTCGCCAGGTCCCTGACGGGGGTGTCGGGACGGGCGAACTGGATTCGCGTCCGGGGGGTCATGATCTGCTCCACGTCCGTGTTCCCCGCGTCGAGGAGGTTGTAGACGAGCACCCGGTCGGTCGCACTCACCAGCCCTTCCTCCTCGATCTCCGCCACCATGGACCGGAACTCGCTCATCCGCAGGAGGTGGTCCGCGTCCCGCGCCTCCCCCACCATCCAGGTGGTGACGCGGTCCGCGACCAGCCGGACCAGCCACCGGAGCGGCGTGACCAGGCGGACCCAGAGGCCCATGGGGGCCGACACGATCCGGGTGCTCACGGGAATGGGAAAGGAGACCGCGATGGTCTTCGGGGTGATCTCGCCGAGGAGAAGGAGCAGGGGAACCATGACGAGCACGCTGATCAGGCCGGCCCGTTCGGGTCCGTACAGGGCGAGAAGGATGCCGGCCATGTTGATGGTGGCCGCGATGTTGATCAGCTCGTTTCCGCACAGGATGGAGACGATCAACCGGCGCGGTTGGCTGAGGAGGTCGTGGAGCAGATCGGTCCGCGGGTGGCGCCTTCGCCGGAGCTCCTCCAAATCCACGTCGGACAGGGAAAAGAGGGCGGTCTCCGAGCCGGAGAAGAAGGCGGACCCCACCAGGAGGCACGCCTGGAGCCCGAGGCGGATCAGGAT
>CAYUBQ010000157.1:0-3781 GCA_964443135.1 uncultured Desulfobacterales bacterium
GGATCTTCTCCGGCCTGCTTCATGCGCTTGAGGGCCGACGCATCCACGTCCACCTCCTTGAACAGGGTGACGAAGCGCTCCGGCTCGTCCAAATGGGGGATCAAGGCCCAGGCGCTGCGAATCCTGGCGGTGAAGAACGCCGGGTTGGACTTGCCCCCCTCGGGGGTGAAGTCGGCGGGCGTCAGGTCCGCCAGCTCGTACGCCTCGTTCCAGTCGAACTGGAGCACCACGGCCTTTCCGGTCCGGGTCTTGGGATTCCAGCGGACCATGATGCCTGCGTAACGCCCGTCCGGTCCTTCCGTGGCCCCGCCTTCGGCCATGTCCTTGACGAACAGGCTCTGCTTGCCGGGCGAGAGGTCCAGCATCGTGGAGATCGCATCGTCCTTGCACCATGGCGGGCACGCAAACCAAACGTACTGCTCTCCGGGCGACGTGGGATACTGCTTCAGGATGAAGTCGGCGATGAAGTACCCCGACGTCACGCCCGGGCAGTAGTGGTTGTGGTGCTCGCAGCACTTGAGGAAATCGTAGGGCGCCCCCTTGGCGTGGGCCGTCAACAGGGTGACCACGCTAAAGGCGTCCCCTTTCAGCTTCTTCCGGATCTCGCCGAAGGTGGCCGGCTCTGCGGCCGTGTCCCCCTTCATGTTGAATCGAAGGGTCTCTGCGGAATCCCCGTCATGGCGGATCACCACGGTCTCGCCGTTGTCCTCCCGGTGAAGGGCCACCAGGAGGGGGTGGTTCACGGGCCGCTGAAAGAAGAGGAGGTTCTTTCGGCCCACCGAGCAGCCCGTCAGGTCCTGAAGGGTGTCCACGACCTCCGGGCAGCTCTCGCCGTTCAAGGCGACGTAAGGGGCGTTGGTCAGGGCGCAGAGCTGGGGGGCGCCCTTCTCGACCCCGAGCTCCTCCATGGCCTGCTGGATCGGCGGCGCCATGACGCCCGAGGCGAAGGCTAGGGGAGCCATGATCATGACCCATGCGAACGCTGCAAACAGTGCCACTCTTTTCATTCTTTCCTCCATTTCACGAAAGGGTCCTTTGGAAACAAAAAAAGCCACGACCGTGTCCTTCCTTCTGGAAGAGACGCCTTCGTGGCTGCTTTCGACCTGTCTTTTCGGGAGCTGCTTCGCTGCGCCGGGCTTCCTGCCCGATTCATGTTCCAGCCCGCTTGTACACACAGCGCCGGAGCCTTGTCAAGGCGTTTGATGCCGCGACGCCGGGATGGGTGCGTCCGGGAAGATTCCGGCTCGCATCGATTTTTCCCGGCCCTCTCCGCCTTTCTATCGGTATTTCCAGTTTGACACATCGAATATTTGAATATTAATCTCCCGCGCAAGCAATGGCCGTATTTCCTCCGATTCCTCGAGGAGTGTCCCCATGCCGTCGGTTTTCGGCTTTACCTGACAGAATGTTCGCGTATCCGCCCGGGCTCGGTGGACCGCGAGGTAAGGCTGAACATCCCCACCTCCTGACATCCCTGAGAACCGGTCACGCACGCCCCTTTTCCAGCACTGGGAATCCGCATTCGAGCCGCCGGGTTCACCGCGCGCGGCTCGCGGATTCCCGAACCCTGCCCCTCGTGCAAAGCAGCCATGGGGCTAGAACAAGGAAGGAGACCATCATGAGTGAGGCCTACCGCAGCATGTGGGAAGGCCTGGGTCTGGACCTGGCAGCCCACGACGCCCTTCTGGAGGTGTTGGGAAAGGCGTACCAGGACATCTACATGGCCCAGGAGCAACGGCCGGAAGGCATGGGAACCTTTGATTTCGTGATGAGCGAGGTGCACGGGCTTCGCATCAAGGAGCTCCTGGACGAGAAAGCCGCCGGGAAAAAGGTGGTCGGTTCGTTCTGCGTCTTCGTGCCGGAGGAGATCGTGCGGGCCGTGGACGCCACCCTGGTCGGGCTCTGCACGGGTGCGGACTTCGCCGTGGAGGAGGTGGAAAAGCTCCTTCCCCGGAACACGTGCGCCCTGATCAAGTCCGCCTTCGGCTTCAAGGCGGGCAAGGTGTGTCCGTACATGGAGTCCGCCGACATGATCGTGGGGGAGAACACCTGCGACGGGAAGAAGAAGTCCTACGAGATCCTGGACGAGCTCGTTCCGAACCTCTACGTCATGGACCTTCCACAGACCAAGTCGCCGGAGGGTCGGAGACTGCTCGCGGCCGAGTACGATCGGTTCAAAAAGGCCATAGAGGACCTCTCCGGTGTGGCGTTGGATGTGGAGCGGCTGAAGAAGGGGATCGAGATCGTCAACAACAAGCGCAAGGCCATGCATCGCCTCTACGATCTGCGAAAGCACGACCCGGCGCCCATCTCCGGTCTGGACGCGCTTCTCGCCAACCAGGTCTTCTTCTACGACGATCCCGTTCGGTTCACCGAGTCGGTCCACAAGATCTGCGACGAGCTGGAGAAGCGGATCGAACAGGGCCAAGGCGCTTTCCCCAAAGGCGCGCCGAGGATCCTCCTTTCGGGCTGCCCCATGGCCGTGCCCAACTGGAAGCTCCCCTGGATCATCGAGTCCTCCGGCGCGGCGATCGTGGGAGAGGAGTCCTGCGTGGGGGAGCGGGGCACGAGAAATCTGACCGGGGGCTCCGGGGACTCGGTGGAAGCGCTCATGGAGGCCATTGTGGATCGATACGTTCAGATCGACTGTGCCGTTTTCACGCCGAACCCGGATCGGCTCGACCACGTCCGGGAGATGGCCAGGACCTACAAGGCAGACGGCGTGATCCACTACGGGCTCCAGTTCTGCCAGCCCTACATCACGGAGTCCATGCCCGTGGAGAAGGCCCTGGAGGACGCAGACATCCCCACGCTCCGGATCGAGACCGACTACAGCATGGAGGACGTGGGCCAGCTCAAGACCCGCGTCGAGGCCTTTGTGGAGCAGCTTCGATAGGCGAAGGGAATCCCCTCGTGAGATGTGCCGGCATTGACATCGGGTCCCGAAGCATCGAGCTGGTGGTGGTGGAAGCGGGCCGCATCCTGGAAAAGCGCCAGGCGGACTCCGGGTTCGACCCGATGGCGCAGGCCCGGGCCCTTCTCGACGGACTTTCCTATGACCGTATCCTGGCCACCGGCTACGGGAGGCACCTCTTCGAGCTCGCCCTGGATGCCCCGACCGTGACCGAGATCAAGGCCTATGCGGTGGGAGCCGGCTTCCTGTTCCCGGAGGTGCGGACCCTCCTGGACATCGGGGGGCAGGACTCCAAGGCCATTGCCCTTCGCGAGGACGGCCGGGTCAAGAAGTTCGAGATGAACGACCGGTGTGCCGCGGGGACCGGAAAGTTCCTGGAGATCATGGCCCACTCCCTGGGGTACGCGCTGGAGGCGTTCGGGCCGGCCGCATTGGAGGCGGAAAAGGAAATCCAGGTGAACAGCATGTGTACGGTGTTTGCCGAGTCCGAGGTGACCTCCCTCCTGGCCCGGGGCGAAGACAGAAAAGCCATTGCCTCGGGGCTTCACCGATCGGTCGTGCGCCGGGCATCGGGCATGCTCAAGAGGATCGAGGCCACGGATCCCATCCTCTTTGCCGGTGGGGTGGCGCTCAACCCCTGCATGGTTCGGTACCTGGCCGAGGCCACGGGGAAAGAGATCGTGGTGCCGGAGCAGCCCCAGATGACCGGGGCGCTGGGTGCGGCGATCATGGCGGAGGAAATGCACTCGAAACGTTGAATCGTGGGTTTTTTCGGGGGGCAAAGGTGCTGGGCGCCCCGCGGACTTCAAATCCGTCGGCCCGGTCTGCAAAACCGGGAGGAGGTTCGATTCCCCTTGCCCCCTCCAT
>CAYUBQ010000158.1:0-3639 GCA_964443135.1 uncultured Desulfobacterales bacterium
GAGTTATCGAATTATGCAAGAACGTCCCCTAAACTGGCGGGGGATGTTTTTCATGAGAACGAGCAGGGCCGTGACGAAACGCTTCAATGGGGCCGTTCGGGCGGGAAGAGAAAAGGGGACGTAGTTGCATAATTCGATAACTTTCTCAACGATCAGGCGGGGAGTCGCACGATTCTTGCGAAGCGAACCGTTGAGGATCTCGGGCGAGTTATCGAATGATGCAACTACGTCCCCTAAAAGGAGCGGGGATGGAGAAGATCTACCGCGTCGTGTTTCAAGGCCTGGCGGGCGAAGAGCCGGCCTTTCGGAAGCGGATGGGGGACCTGGGCGTTCCTGCGGAGGTGGTGGTGCGTCTGTTGAGGAGCGCGCCGGTGGAGATGAAGAGGGAGCTGTCCCTGCGGGATGCGCGCGGGTATGCGGACGCCGTGCAGGGTGCCGGGGGGAAGGTCGCCATTCAGGAGTACGGCCGGGTCGAGGAGGAAAGGCCTCCGGACGGGGAAGAGATCCCCTCGCTGGGGGCGTTTGCGAAGTGCCCGGAGTGCGGCATGAAGCAGCTGCGCAAGGACGTTTGCGAGCGGTGCGGGTGTCCGCTGGAGACGTGATGGGGTCGCCGGGGGCCGGAAGCCTCGAGATCCGCCCCCGGAATGCCGGCAGGCGATGCCGAATCCAGCGGCGGATGAGCGGGTTTCTGCGAATCCGTCGAACGGAGGAGGACGCAACCCGACCGGTGCTGCTCTGGAGGTGTTCATGACGGAGGTCGTCGACCTGGACAGGGCGAGGCACGAGGCGGCTGTGCGGCGTGGCTATCGCAACTGGCGAAGCCGCTTCCAGGAGGAGTTCGACGAAGCCACGCGGGCCACGGACCTTTCCGACGCCACCCTCCGAACCCTCTCCCGGGGGAGCGAAGAGGCGGCGTTCTACCTCTACGACCTGATCATGAGCGTGCTTCAGCTGGGAAGCGGCTTCGAGATTCGGGAGCTCTCCCCCGAGGACCGGCTGCGGGTGATGGACCGTTACCTGTTCGTGCTGGACCGGTTGCGGTTCGAGGTGATGCGCCGGCTCGGGTGGGTGGACGCCTTCCCCGGCGAGGACGAATCCCTGGTGGAGCTCGTGCGGCATTACGACACCCTGGCCCCCGCCCTCCAGGCCGCCGTACCCGAGCTGAACCGGGACCATCCGGACTACGAGGTCTACCGAACGGTGAGTACGTTCGAAAAGGAGTCCTTCATCCGAAAGATGATCCCGGCCGCGCTGGAAGCGTTCTCCGGCTAATCGACGACGCGCAGGACCCGGTCGTTCTCCCGAACCCGCTCCTTGACCTGGATTCCGATGAGATCCCCGGGCTTGGCCTCGTCCACGGGCTGGTTGTCCACCTCCATGGAGTCGACCTCCTCGGTGAAGTCCGTGGTGGCGCCGACCTCTTCCTCGGGCATGGGAAGCCTCCTTTCTCCGGTCGTTTCGAGCCCTTCCCGGAGTGCGCATTGTACGCCCGGCCGGCCTTCCGTGTCAACGCTGCTTCCCGCTGCTTCCCGGGTACACGCTGCTTCCCGGGTACACCTGTGTACCCGTCACCCCGCCCGGGTGCATCCGCCCTCAAACCTGCGAACCGGGGAAGGCGGATCCCGGAACCGGAGATTCCGCTTGAAGGCCGGGGCCTTATCCATTAGGATCGGGATATGGAGACCTACAAGAAGCGTCTGGCCCGGACCCTCGCCGAGACCGGAGCCCTGTTCTTCGACGAGGGTCTCGTCCTCAAGGACGGCCGCCCCACACCCTACTTCGTCAACCTGGGGATGTTCCGAACCGGCGGGCTGGCCATGGAGCTGGGCGCCGTCTTCGCCGACATGATGATCCAGGAGGGCCTTGCGGACGGGACGGACATCGTGCTCGGCCCCAGCTACAAGGGAAGCGCCCTGGCGCTTTCGGCGGCCATCGCACTCTACCGGGATCACGGCCGGGACCTCCTGTTCGACTACGACCGCAAGGAGGCGAAGACCCACGGGGAGGGGAGCAAGGGCGGAAGCATCCTCGTAAACAAGACCCTGTTCGACGGCTGCCGGGTGTTCGTGGTGGACGACGTGGCCACCTCCATGGGCACCAAGGTGGAGCTGGTCGAGCGGGTGACCGAGGAGAGCCGGCGGCAAGGGATGACCGTCTCCTGGCTCGGGGTGGGGATCGCCGTGGACCGGCAGCAGACCACGGCCGTCTACGACGGGGTCGGGCGGCCCCTGCCGGGCCGGAAGGGCGAGAACGCCATTCAGGCCTTCACCGCGAGGACCGGGATCCCCGTGTACGCGGCGGCCGGGGTCCGGGAGATCGTGGACCACCTGTGGGAAAGCGAGACCCCGGTCCGAATCCGGGGCGAGCATCGACCCATCGACCCGAAGACCAAGGCGGGGTTCGACGCCTACCTGGACACCTACGGGGTGGAACCGGAACCGAGCTGAGCCGCCCCATTCGATCCTCCAACCTGACACCGGGTCCCGAGATGAACGCAAAGAAGGAAAAGAAGGAAAAGCAGGAAAAGCAGAAGCCGGCCAAGCGGAACGGCGGTGCCAGGAAGGCCCCGACCGGCCGCACCTCGAAGGGCAAGGCGCCCGCCAGGCCCCCGGAACGTCCCGAGCCCGCCAAGTGGACGGGCCTGGTGATCCGCCAGGCGATCCAGATGGCCAAGCGGGTCGAGGCGAACGCCGTGCTCTTCTACATGGACAGCACCAAGGACCTCGATCCCTTCTCCAGGCTCCAGAGCGACGCGCGGCTGATCCTCCTCACCAAGCGGAGGGAGTGCATCGAGAAGGCGGCGAAGCTCTCCATCACCGCGGTGCTGCTGCCCGACGTGCAGCTCACGCGCGTGGGCTACCTCAAGATCGGGTTTCTCACGGCCATCTCCAAGGGGCTGATCAAGAGCGGGGACGTGATCGTCTGCGTGGGCGGCGTGCCGGAGCAGGGATTCCTGGACACCATCATGCTGGTGGAGGCCGGCCTGGAGTCCGAGCTCTTCGGGGGCGGCCAGGAGATCGCCTTTCCCTCGGGCATCCACCCGGACGTGTTCGAGACCGTCCTCGACCTGGTCATCGAGCTGGCGAACGAGGGGCGGGAGGGCAAGCCCGTGGGTTCCATCTTCGTCCTGGGCGACCACGAGCGGGTGATGGAGCTCTCCTACCAGCTCGTGTTCAACCCGTTCCAGGGCCATTCCGAGGAGGCGCTCCGGGTGCACAACACGGACGTCCAGGAGACCCTCAAGGAGTTCTCCTCCATTGACGGGGCCTTCGTGATCCGGGAGGACGGGGTGCTCCTGGCGGCCGGCCGGTACCTGAACGTGGGCTACCAGGGGGAGCCGCTCCCCCAGGGGCTGGGGGCCCGACACGCAGCCGCGGCCGCCATCACCCAGGCGACGGACTCCCTCGGCCTGGTGATCTCGGAGTCCACGGGCAAGGTGACCGTCTTCCGGGGCGGCCGCATCCTCAGCGAGATCGAAAAGGCCGCCTCGCACAGCTCGGGCCGGAGGGCCCTCGCCCTGGAGTAGAACCGGACCACAGTTTGGGGTTGCGTTCCCCGGGGGGATTGCGGTATACGTCGAGACGAGTCGGGACGTGGCTCAGTCTGGTAGAGCACCGCGTTCGGGACGCGGGGGTCGGA
>CAYUBQ010000159.1:0-3618 GCA_964443135.1 uncultured Desulfobacterales bacterium
CATCCATGACCCTGGACCAACTGAAACCGGGCAACACGGCCCGGATCAAACGCCTCTCGGCCCGAGACAAGCTGGGGCAGCGCCTCCTGGACATGGGCGTCTATCCGGGACTCGAGCTGAAGGTGATTCGAAACGCCCCCCTCGAGGACCCCATGGAGGTGGAGCTGGACGGCTACTTCGTCAGCCTTCGCCACAGCGAAGCGCGCTTCATCGAGGTGGACATCTCATGAAGGCCGGACGCGTTCTCATCGCCCTGGCCGGGCAGCCCAACAGCGGGAAGTCCACCGTGTTCAACGCCTTGACCGGGGCCAGCCAGCACGTGGCCAACTACCCAGGCGTGACCGTGGACAAGATGGCGGGCGTCTTCAAGAACAACGATGCGGCCTACGAGGTGGTGGACCTGCCGGGGACCTACAGCCTGACCTCCTACTCCCCGGAGGAGCGCGTCTCCCGGGATTTCATTCTTCGCGGGAACCCCAGGGCGGTCGTCAACGTGCTGGATGCCTCCAACCTGAAGCGAAGCCTCTATCTCACCTTTCAGCTGGCCGAGATGGAAGCCCCGCTCGTCCTGGACCTCAACATGATGGACGTGGCGGAGGGCCGGGGCATGCGCATCGACGCGAAGCAGCTCGAGAAGCGCCTCGCCGTGCCGGTGGTCCCCACGGTCATCAAGAAGGGGAAGGGGAAGCCGGACCTGCTTCGTGCGATCTCCGAGGTCGCCGAAGCCCCCAGAGCGACCCGGGCCGCCCTGATCGACTACACGGACATGGAGCCCGTGCTTCGGGACATCGAGGCCCGGCTGGCCTCCGCCGCCGAGCTCTGCGGGACCTACCCGGCCCGGTGGCTGGCCATCAAGCTCATGGAAGGGGACGGAGGCATCGAGCAGCTGATCCGGGAGCGCCACCCGGAAGGCGAGGACCTTCTCGCCTTCGTCGCTTCGGAACGGGAGACCTTCGAGATCCGCCACGAGATCGCGCCGGCGACCCACATCGCCCACCGCCGATACGGCGCGGCGGACGAGATGGTCCGGTCCTGCGTGACCGCCGCGTCCGACCGGGACGTCCCCCTCTCCGACAGGATCGACCGCTTCGTCTGCCACAAGATCGCCGGACCGGTCATCCTGGTGGGCGTGATCTGGCTCCTCTACTACCTCTCCATCGTTCAGGGCTACAACGTCACCAACTACACCTGGCCTCTCCTGGCCAAGCTCCGCGCCCTGACCGAGGCGGTCATGCCGGCGCCCGGGTTCGTCGAGATCCCCCTGATCCGATCCTTCGCCCTCTGGTTCGTGGACAGCATCAACGCGCTTCTCAACTACATCCCCATCTTCTTCATCCTCTTCGGCCTCATCGCCATCCTGGAGGACAGCGGCTACATGCCCCGCATGGCCTTCATCATGGACCGCCTCTTCAGCCGGTTCGGCCTGCACGGGCAGTCCACCCTGCCCATGGTGCTGGGAGGAATCTACGTCGGGGGCTGTGCGGTGCCGGGCGTCATGTCCTGCAAGGGCATCCCGGACGAGCGCTCCCGTCTGGCCACCGTCCTGATCATCCCCATGCTCAACTGCCTGGCCAAGGTCCCCCTGTACGTGCTGATGATCAACATCTACTTCGCGGCCCACAAAGGGTTGGCCATGTTTTTCATCTCCACCATCAGCCTGCTCATGGTCCTCCCGGTCTCCAAGGCCCTGACCCTGACCGTCCTTCGGAAGAAGGAGACCGCCCCCTTTGTCATGGAGATGCCGCCCTACCACATCCCCACCGTCCGAGGGGTGCTGAAGCGCGCCGTCGAGCGGGTCTGGCTCTTCATCAAGAAGATCACCACCATCGTGGCGGCCGTGGCCGTGGTCATCTTCGTGCTCCTCCAGTTACCAGGGCTGAGCGACGAGCGCGCCGCCCATTTCGAGCGCGAAAAGGAGAAGGCGCTCTCCGCCTTCTACGAGAAGATCGACGGAACGCCCTACGCGGAGTCTCTTCGGGACGAGGAGCGTCTCATGGACCTGGTCGCTTTTTGGAACGGCTACAAGAACGCCCGGATGCGCGTCAGCGACCGGGCGGCCATGGAGGCCCTGAACGAGCGGTTCCAGGCGAGGGACGCGGACCTCTTCCCCATTGTCCAGCCCGGCCGGGACCGCGCCGCCAGGACCGTGAACCGGGCGTTCAAGGGGCTCGTCCGGGAACGAAAAGGGCTCCTGAGGGACATGCGCAAGGAGCGCATCAACAACAGCTTCCTGGGAAGGCTCGGCCGGTGGCTGGAGCCCGCCACCCAGGCGGCCGGTTTCAACTGGCGGGTCAACGTGGCCCTCCTGAGCGCCTTTGCGGCCAAGGAGAGCAGCGTGGCCACCCTGGGCGCCCTGTACCAGCAGGAGGAGAAAGACGAGACCCTGGAGACGCGCATGGCCCGGGAGGAGGAGCAGTTCACGCCGCTCCACGCCCTGGCCCTCATGCTCTTCATGGTGCTCTACCCCCCCTGCCTGGCGACCACCATGGCCGTGAAGGTCCAGTCCGGGTCCATCAAGTGGATGCTCTTCTCTATGACCTATCCCATGGTCCAGGGACTGGGGGTGGCAGCAATGGTCTACTCCGGGGGAAGCGCCCTGGGGTTGTCCGGGCTTCAGGCCATGTTCGTGTTCTACGGTCTGGCCCTGGCCCTGACGGTGTTCATGGGTCTTTTGAAGAACCACGAAGCGCACGCACATTAGAAAGGAGGTTTTCAATGCTCGAAAAACGAATCATGGGGGCTTTCGTCCTGGCGCTGGGGATCTTCCTCGCCGCCCAGGCGTTCGCCCACACCCCGCTCTGCTCCTGCTACGACAACGGGGACGGCACCGTCACCTGCGAAGGCGGTTTCTCGGACGGATCGTCGGCCTCCGGCGTGGAGATGCGGGTGAAGGGCGGGGACGGCAAGGTCCTGGTCCAGGGGACCATGGACGAGTACAGCGAGTTCACCTTTGACAAGCCGTCCGGGGACTACACGGTGGAGTTCGATGCCGGAGACGGGCACGTCGTGGAAGTGGACGGCAAGGACATCTTTTAAAGGAGGAAGGATCCGATGAAGTACACATTGACGATTGTGACCGCACTGCTCATGCTCGCCGCGGCGGTTCCCGCCACGGCCCATTTTCAGATGATCTACACCCCCGAGTCGGCCCTGGACCGCGGACAGCCCATCGACCTGAAGCTGTTCTTCACCCACCCGTTCGACGCCGGCCACACCATGGACATGGGAGCGCCCGAGCAGTTCTTCGTGGTCCGCAAAGGCAGAAAAACGGACCTGCTCGACACGCTGAAGCCCATCGAGTGGACCGGCCCGGCCAACAGCGGAAAGGCCTACGAGACCTCGTACAAGCTGCGGGGCATGGGCGACAACGTCTTCTGCCTGGTGCCCGCTCCCTACCATGAGAAAGAGGAGGAGGTTTACATCCAGCAGATCACCAAGACGGTCATCAACACGGCCGGCTTTCCCACGGACTGGGACGCCGAGATCGGTCTTCCGGCCGAGATCGTCCCCCTGGACAAGCCCTATGCCCTCTGGACGGGGAACGTCTTCCGGGGGATCGTCAAGAGCAACGGCCGGCCCGTGCCCTACGCGGAGATCGAGGTGGAGTACCTGAACCAC
>CAYUBQ010000160.1:0-3593 GCA_964443135.1 uncultured Desulfobacterales bacterium
TCGCTCACCCGGGCCACCACGCCCAGGTTGTGGGTGATGAAGATGTTGGCGGCCTGGAAGTCGTTCTTGAGGTCCTCGATCAGGTCCAGGACCGCCGCCTCCACGGTCACGTCCAGGGCGGTGGTGGGCTCGTCCATGATGAGGAGGGCGGGGTTGTTCAGCATGGCCATGGCGATCACCACGCGCTGCTGCTGGCCGCCGGAGATCTGATGCGGGTAGCGCCTCATCACGTCGCCCGGGTCGGGCATGTAGACCCGCCTGAGCATCTCCACGGAGCGCTCCCAGGCCTGCTTCTCGCTCAGGTCCGTGTGGTAGGTGAGCACCTCGGTGAGCTGCTCGCCCAGGCGGACCGAGGGGTTCAAGGCCTGCATGGGGTCCTGGTACACCATGGCGATGCGGTCGCCCCGGAGCCGCTTGAGCGACGCCTCGGAGCGGCCCACGAGCTCGTGGCCCTGGAACCGCACGCTCCCCTCGGTGATCTTGCCGTTGGGTCCCAGGAAGTTCACGATCCCGAAGGCGATGGTGCTCTTGCCGCACCCGGACTCGCCCACGAGACCCATGGTCTCGCCCTCCCGCACGGAGAAGTTGATGTGGCGTACGGCCTGCACGTCCCCGGTGCGGGTCTCGTAGGCGATTCCGAGGTTCTCGATCTCGATGACCGGCGCGCCGTCGGTCCGGCCGGATGAATCGTTCATGGGGTCACTCCGTTGGGTGGTTGAGCGTGTCGCGCTCGAGGGCCCCGGCTCCGCTGAGCCGGGGCTGCCCGCTGTCCGGGGGTCGGATCCGCCTACTGGTAGCGCATGGACTCCTCGCGGAGCCCGTCCGCAAAGAGGTTCAGGCCCACCACCAGGGTCCCGATGGCCAGGGAGGGCCAGAGCGCGGCCCACGGGCTCCCGGCGAGAATGAACTCCCGGCCCTTGGCCACCATGCTGCCCCAGTCCGGGGATGGGGGCGGGAGCCCGAGCCCGAGGAACCCGAGGGTCCCCATGGCGAAGATGGCGTACCCGACCCTGAGCATGGCGTCCACGATGATGGGTCCGCGGGCGTTCGGGAGGATCTCCACGAACATGATGTACCAGGGGCTCTCCCCCCGGGTCTCGGCCGAGCGGATGTACTCGCGCGTCTTGATGTCCAGGGTCAGGCTGCGTACCAGACGGGCGATGCCCGGCGTTCCCACGATGGTCATGGCGATCACCACGTTCAGGGCGGACTGGCCCAGCGCCGCCATGATGATCAGGAAGAGCAGGATGATGGGGACGGCCATCATGGCGTCCAGCGCGCGCATGACCACCTCGTCCAGCCACCCCCCGTGGTACCCCCCGACGAGCCCCAGGAAGATGCCCACGATCAGGGCCACGGCCACGCCCCAGATGGCGGTGCCGCCGGGGATCCAGAGGTTCTCCGAGACGGGAAGGATCACCAGGACCACCCGCGCCCCGTAGATCAGGCGCGACCAGAGGTCCCGCCCCAGCTCGTCGGTCCCCAGGATGTGTCTGGCGGAAGGTCCCTCGTTGGGGGCCTTCCAGTCCTGCTCCAGGGGCGTGTAGGGGGTGAGCAGGGGGGCGAACAGGGCCACGAAGATCCAGAAAAACACGATGAAGACGCCCACCATCGCCGTCTTGGAGGCGAAGAGAACAGCCAGTCCGCCCCACATCCGCTGCAGGCGCCGGGTCCTCGGTGCGGTCTCCTCCGGGGCGATCTCCAGGTCTCCTCCGGCGGCTGCTTCCTGTTGCTCCGTCATCGTTTCTCCTATGGCTTCCGGTTGGTTCCGATCCGATATCCCGTTCCGCACCCGTTCCGGGATCAGGTGTACCGGATCCGCGGGTTCAGGAACGTGTACACGATGTCCGCGATCAGCTGGGTCCCCACGGCCAGGGTGACCAGGATCATGGCCCCGGCCTCGAGGGCGTTGATGTCCTTGAACATGGCCGAGTCCAGGAGGTACTTGCCGAGACCCGGGTACCCGAACACCACCTCCACGATCACGATGCCGCCCATGAGCCAGTTCACGTGGAGCATGATCACCGTGATGGGGGCCATGAGGGCGTTGCGGATGGCGTGCTTGAACACGATGCGCCAGTAGGGAAGCCCCTTGAGGAAGGCGGTCCGGATGTAGGGGGAGCGCATCACCTCCACCATGCTGGCCCGGGTGATCCGGAGGATGTAGCCGAGCTCCACCAGCGTCAGGGTGAGGACCGGCAGGATCAGCATGTCCGGCCGTTGCCAGGGAGCCTGCTCCCCGAAGACCGTGGCCCCGGGGACCCAACCGAGCCACACGGCGAAGATCAGGATGAGGAAGATTCCGGTGGCGAACTCCGGGATCACCGAGAAGGTCATGCCCCCGATGGAGAGCACCCGGTCCCGCAGGCTCCCCTCCCTCAGGCCGGCGATCATGCCCAGGAGCAGGGCCACGGGCATGACCAGGACGAAGGCGATGCCGGCCAGGACCAGGGAGTTCCGGAGACGGACGAACAGGGCCTTGTTCACCGGACGTCCGGTGCGGAGGCTGATGCCCGGGTCCCCCCGGACGAACCCCTTCTTGAGGGGGATGTACTCCACGGGACCGCCCGAGGTCTCCATCCAGCCCGTGCCGATCACGAAGGACCAGACCTTGATGTCCGCGCCCTTCTCCCACCGGACGGCGTGGTTCAGGGTGTCGATCCCCCAGAAGGTGCTCACGCCCTTCCGGTTCGTCTCCCAGCGGTCGTTGTCCTCGTACTCCCGCACCGTGCCGTCCGCGGTCTTCTCCACCGCGATCAAGTCCTCCCCCTCCAGCTTCCACCGGATGAGGCTCCCGTCGTCCTTCCTGGCCCACCACTCCACGAAGCCTTTGTCGGTCAGGGTGCGCTTCAGGGGCAGCCCGATCTTGCCCTCGGCCTGCCAGTCGCTCCCGATGAGCCAGTAGACGTAGCGGACGTAGGCGGGCTTGTCGAGGCCCATCTGGGCCAGGAAGGACTTCTCCTGCTCCGGGGTGATGAAGGCGCCCAGCACGTTCCGGGCCACGTTCCCGGGCGAGGACTCCGTGATCAGGAACACCGCGATGGAGACCAGGAACATGGTCAGGAGCAGGAGGAAAAAGCGCCTCACAATGAACTTCGCCATACACAGGCCCCTTTTCTCGATGCGGTTGGGTGGACGGGGCGGCCCGTGGAGCCGGGCCGCCCCGGGTCAGGCTGCTGCGCGCCGGCCGGCGGCCGGGCGCGGGAGGCCTAGGTGGAGAGCCAGGCCTCGTTCAGGAAGTAGTACCCCGTGGGGTGCGGCTCGGAGTCCATCACCCGCGCGGTGGTCACCTGCCAGTTGTACTGCCAGAAGGGCGCCCCGATGGAGCCGCGATCCCACTGGATCTGCTCCAGCTTGCACATGATCTTGGTCCGCTCCTGCAGGTCCAGGGTGCCGTTGGCCTCCGTGAGGAGCTTGCTGAACTCGGGGTCGGACCAGTTGGTCTCGTTCCAGGCCACCGGCTTGCCGTCCTCTCCGAGGACGTAGGCCAGGTTCAGGACCATGGTGCCCAGCGGCCGGTGGGTCCAGGGGGTGACGCCCAGGTCCACCTCGGTCCACTTCTCCCAGTACTGGCTGGTGGGCATGGTCTGGAT
>CAYUBQ010000161.1:0-3572 GCA_964443135.1 uncultured Desulfobacterales bacterium
GCTTGGTCATGGAGGACATCTCCTCGAGCGATGAGGAGGTCTCCTCGATGGAGGCCGCCTGCTCGGACGCTCCCTCGGCCAGGGACTGGCTGGCCGAGGAGACCTGACCCGAGGCCGAGGCCACCTGGTCCGCGCCTTCGTTCAGCCCTTCGATGATCCGGTTGATGGGCCTGGTGATGCTTCGCGTGATGGTGATCGCCAGTCCGATACCTGCGAGCAGGGCGATGATCAGACCCACGATCATGATGTAGGAGGATCGGTTCAGCGAATTCATGGCATCGGTTGCGATCTGCGTGGTCGCATCCATCCCGGCATCGGCCAGCACGACGCAGGCGTCAATCAAGGTGTTCCCGAGCCCGTCCCGGGTCTTGCCCAGGGCCTGGAGCTCCTTCCAGTACGCAAGAAAGGTGTTCATCGCCGTTTGATAGCCCCGGGCCGCCGCAGCAACCGTGTCGATGCGCGCGAGGTCCTCCTTCAGGTACGTGACCTTTCGAAGCTCGTCGAACTTGGCCTCGATCTCCGCAAAGTTCTTCTCCCCTTCGATCATCAGGGCGGGATCGCGCATCGCCTGGCTCTTGAACGCCTTGATCCGGGTGTCGTTCCCCAGGTCGATCACGTCATTGGCCAGGGTCATCTTGGCGTGCCGCTCGGTCATGTCACGGGTGAGTTTCTCCTGCTGCCCGGCCAGGAATGCGTCGCAGTTGGTGACATAGATCTCTGCGTTGGTGTCCATCTCCCGGCGAGCCACATTGAGCAGGCGCTCGTTGGCAGCCATGCCCTTTCGAAACTCCTCCAGGAAATCCTTCATGGCGGCCTGGTACTTCGTTGCAGCGGCCACCGTCGCGTCAATCCGCTGGATGTCTTCGTCTTCCCGGGTGATTTCCCGCAGCTCCTCAGTGAGCGGCGTGACGCCGTCCAGCTTGTTGATGGCCTCCTGCATCATGACTGGATCGTCCGTCGCCTGGGCCTTGAAATTGGTGACGCGGACCGTGGATCCGATCTCCACCAGCTCCGTCACGATCCGGATCTTTTCCTGACGCTCAGCGAGGTCTTGCCCGAAGGCCCGGTTCTGACCCTCCAGGAACTCCGCACTCGCGCTCATGTACTTCGAGGCGTTTTCGTCCAAAGCGGTGCGCAGCGCGTCCAGCTCGCCTACGATCCGCTTGGTGTCTTCCATGGCGGCCTGGTACTCCCCCTTGGCTTTCTTGATTTCCTCGAGCTGACCACCCAGCTTCTGGAGGTTTTGGGCCTCTTCTGAGAGGGCACCCCCGGCTGCTACGGCCTGATTCATGGCCTCCAGCTCCTGGAGGGCCTCGGTGTAGTACTGTTCGTTCTCCGTAAAGCCGTAGCCCCGCATGGCGTACATGATCCGGTTGGACGCCCCCCGGATCCTTGCCGCCACATCCACTTCCGGCACGTACTCCTTGGCCAGCTTGGTGCTCTCCCTGGCGGCGTTTTTCATGTTGAAGACCGCCATGCCCCCCAGAATCAAGGCGATGAGGATCAGCAGGCCAAATCCCAGACCGATTTTTGCACTCAGCTTCATTTTCTTCATGTTGTCCTCCTGGTGGTGTGATTTGAACGGTCCTCTCCAGTGGTTGACCTCCTGCACTCTGCATCGGGCATACCAAACCAGAAGAAGCATTAGCCGGACTGAACCAACCGCCGTGTAGGACAATATCACTGACTCAATGCGGGGATCGGGGCCGGAAGATCAAGCGCATCCGTCCAGATAACCGGAAAACCGCCTTCGGATTCCAAGATTCCGGACTCGGCCCGGTGCGGTGAGCCAACGGATCAGAGCTCGTCACCGAGGAGCTCACTGCGCCACACGCCAAGGTCCTTCGAGAGGGCAAAATTCACGACATCGATGCAGGGCTGGTGGTTTCGGGGAATGTGCTCGTCCTGGTTCCATCCTGGTGGTGGACGAGGTGCTCGAGTTCCTGGGTGTGCACGGAGAGCGTTCCCGCGAGTAGCGGTAGGGCCGAATTCAGCCGGGCTCGTGGTTCCGAAGTCGGAGGGGGACGCCGCCGCCCTTGAGGCTCACAACCCCAGGAGCTCCCGCGCCCGGCGGGCGCCCTTGCGGTTGGCCTCGACCGTCAGCGGGTCGCCGGATCGGCCCCGTTCCACATCCAGGAGCAGGGCCTCCACGGCCTCGCGGCCGTCCGGCGTCTTCACGGCCTCCTCGGGGGAGAGGCCGCCCAGGGCCGGCAGCTTCTCGTGGACCCAGCCCTCCCAGTGATTGGCGAGCATCTCCACGATCTGCTTTTGGACTTCGGGGTTCTGCATGAGCGCTTCCTGGTCGCGCGACGCCTTTCCGGGCGGCGGGCCCTGCCGGGCCTGCTCGAGCATGGCGGCGGTGCTCTGGATGGCGTCGGCCCGGAGCCGGACGGCCGGGCCCAGGCGCGACTCGATCTCTCCCTGGACGGTCCGGGCCCGCTCGGCCGAGTTGACCTCCACGGTCATCCGCCGATCCCGGATCTTGATGGTCCCCAGGAGGGTGTTCTCCAGGCCCTTGCTCTGCTTGTGCCCTCGCCGGTCCCAGTGGATCTCGGCCCGGGTAAGCCGTCCCTGCCGGTCCGTCTTCGCCTCGGCGCGAAGCTCGTCGTACCCGCAGGTCGTGCAGAGGTCCCAGAGCCGCTCGAACGCCTCGTCGGCCGAGTCGATCTCGTAGTCCATCTTGTGGAACTCGAGGGGATGGCCGTCCGTGTTGGAGAGCTGCGGCAGGGTGTGGAGGGCCTCCTGGATGTGGAGGAAGAGCTCCCGGATCTCCTCCTGCCAGTCGTAGAGCGTGTCCTCGGTGACGTCCCTCCCCGACCCCTTCAATACCTTCCTCAGGTCGATGACCTGGGGCTTTTGCGCCGGCGGGATGACGGTGGTCCCGACCCCGACCAGCATGCCCACGCCGCTCGCCTCGGCCGCCATCCCGTAGATCAGGTCCCCGGGCTTGAGGTGGGCCGTGGCCGACCGCTCCTTCACCTCGGTCTCGGCGCCCGTGAGCACGTCCCGCACCCGCATGCCCCGGCCCGGGTCCACGCGCAGAATCTCCAGAAACGTGTAGGGCCTGCGGTTGAAGGCCTCGATGATGCTCCGCTCCAGCGGGTCGATCCGGTCGCCCTTCTCCTCTGCGTAGAGCTCGGCCGCTGTGCGGCCCGGCGGCCCCTGAAGCTCCGCCTCTTCCTCCTCCTCGGGCTCGTACTCCCAGTGGAACACGAACCAGGGGGCGAACACCGGGTCGCAGCGCGCGACCGCCTCGTCGGAGGGGGCGTCGTCCGGGTCGGGCCAGAGGAGGAACTCGTCCAGGGCCCGGAACCCGGCCGCCGGACCGAAGACCTTTGGGACTCGGTCGACCAGCTCGTCCACAAGGCGGTCGTAGACCTTGGAAAGCCTCCGATAGTCGAGGTCCCGGTGGTCCGGGGTCTCCTTCTGCAGGCAGCACTTCTTGTACTTCTTCCCGCTGCCGCAGGGGCAGGGGTCGTTGCGTCCGATCTTCATGGGAAGCGCCCTCCTGTTCGTTTGAAAATGGGGTCAGGTCTTGAATTTTGACATTTTGCTCGGAAATGTCAAAATTC
>CAYUBQ010000162.1:0-3471 GCA_964443135.1 uncultured Desulfobacterales bacterium
CCGGAATGCAAAGAGCTCGTGCCCTCATTCCGTGTTGAGCCAGTACTTGCACCCGAGGTCGTCCACGGCCTTGGCCTTGACCCGGGTGATGTGCTCCCAGGCCTCCCAGTCCTGGGCGAACATGCAGTAGTTCTCCGCAGCCCAACCCTTGGTCCCGTAGGTCCAGTCGGCACCGCCCATGTGGAGGATCTTCCACAGGGGCACCATCTCGTCGGGCTCGGTCACGGGCTCGCGGGAGTTCTGGTTGAGAAAGTACTCGGCCCCCTCCTTGTTGACCGGGGCCTGGAGGTCCTCCCAGCCGGGCTGGGTCTCCCGCACCTCCTCCAGGACGTCTTCCACCACGAACTGGAAGTCCTCCTCGGACGCGCCCATGGCGCTGCAGCTGTCGCCTCGGAGGGCCATGTCGCAGGATCCGATGATCCCCTTGGGACGCTCCTCGCGGGGCCAGGTCTGCCGCGCCAGCCCCACCATCTGGGGGATGTCCACCTTCATGGGACAGGCGTGGATGCAGCGCTGGCACATGCTGCACATCCAGACCCAGGGGGAGCTGGTGGCCTCGTCGTAGAGCCCCAGCGCGAGCATGCGGACGAACTTCCTCGGGTCCATGCCCTCCAGCCCGGTGGCCGGGCAGCCGCTGGCGCAGGTCCCGCAGGTCAGGCAGAGCTCCAGGTTGCTGTCGGGCAGGATCTCCTTGACCTTGTCGCGGAACTCGTGCTTCTGGTCACTTAGTTCCAGTATTTCCTTCTCTTCCATGCACCGATCCTCTCTCGTGTTGGGAAATCCCTCTCGTACGCCTCGGGCCGTCCCCTCCTCGGGAGAGCCTTCCCTCCCGGTGAAGGGCACCGCGCTTCACGCCGTCTCGAGCGTTGTGGCCTGAATTCACACCTCCTTCAGATAAATCCTTGTGAAATAAATGTCAAGGGATTAAGGCCTAGTCCCGCACGTGGCACTCTCCGCAGGTGATAGGCCCTTTTTCGATCTCTTCGTGGCATCCCTTACACCTTTGATGATAGGCCCGAAGGCGGTCCACGCCGTCGTCCGCCTTCAGCTTGTGGCACTCCCCGCAGAGGACCCCGTCCGAGGTCTCCCCTTCCACCAGCTCGCCGTCCCGGTACACGTGGTGGCAGACGTAGCAGTCCTCGACGGCATCGTAGACCATGTGCTCCTCGTGGGGAAACCGGGAGAGCGGCCTCTCGGAGTCCGGAAAGAGGCCCGGTGGAAAGACAGAGAACTCGTCCTGCGGCACGGCCGGCGGAACGGACAGAAACAGGAACAGGAACGCGGCGACGGCCGTGACACCAACCCTTCTGATCGTCATCTCCTCCCTCTCTCTTTTCCTCGGTCTCGACCTCCCCCGGAGACGGCCTTCATCGGGATCCGGCGCCGGGCGAAACCGCTCCCACGGAAACCGCCGGCCGGATCGGGGATCAGCCCTCCACAGCGTTGGGCTTTTCCATGCACTCGTAAATGATTTCGGAAAAGAAGGACAGCTCCATGCCCACCTCGTAGGCCTCGATGATGTCCTTGAGCCCGCTGTGGCAGTTGTGGCAGGGTGCGATGACCACCTCGGCGCCCGTGGCCTCGAGCTGGTCCGCCTTGATGCGGTTGCCCTCCACCCGGACCTTTTTGTACGGGGGACCGCAGTTGATCACCCCGCCGCCGGCGGCGCAGCAGTAGTTGTGCTCCCGGTTGGGGTGCATCTCGACGAAGTTGGAGCAGAAGGCCCGGACGATGTCCCGGGCCTTCTCGTGGAGGCCCCGCCCGCGGACGATGTTGCAGGGGTCGTGGAGGGTCACGGGCCGCTCGAACTTCCGCTTCACCTCGAGTCGCCCTTCCTGGAGCATCTGCCAGTAGAAGTCGATGGCGTGCACCACCTCCACGGGGAAATCCCTCCAGCCCAGCCAGCGGTTGCCCACGTCGTACACGGCCCGGAATGCGTGCCCGCACTCCCCCATGACGATCCGCTTGACCCGCAGCTTCTGGGCCCGCTCGAAGTGGCTCCGCTTGAGCCGTCCCATGAGCTCCACGTCGCCGGTGAACATGGCCATGTCGCTGTTGTCCCAGCCGGGCATGGACGGCATGGTCCAGTCCATGCCGCTCTCGTTCATGATCACGGCCGCCAGGTAGATGAGCTGGGGCTGGAACTTGGGCTCGGGCGCGATCACCGAGTACATGATATCCGCCCCCTCCTTGTCCAGGGGAATGCGCAGCGTGGGGATCTCCTCCCGCGCCTCCTCCTCCTGCCAGAGGAGGCTGTCGATCCACTCGTCCTCCTTGACCCACATCTGGTTCATGGTGACCGAGTGGCTGTGGGCGGTGTCCTGGATGTACCGGGGCGTGATCCCCAGGAGGTGGCAGAGGCGGCGGACCACCGAGATGATGTAGGCGGTGTCGATGCCGATGGGGCAGTACATGGCGCACCGGCGGCACAGGTTGCACTCGGTGTAGGCCACCAGGGCGACCCGCTCCAGCTCCTCGGGGGTGATGCGGCCGCGCTTCTTCAGGAGCTTCCAGAGGGTCTGCTTCGTTTTGGCCACGGGGGCGTAGATGGGGTCGCCGTCGTGGGAGAGATAGTAGTGGCAGCCCTCCGCGCAGAGACCGCAGCGGACGCAGATCTCCTCGTAGGCCTTGAGCCTCGCCCCGGTCTCGGCGCGAAACACCCGGTCGATCGCCTTCTCGATCTTCTCCGGGGTGAGGTGCTCGAGACCCTTCCGGATCCCGGGATCCATCTGACGCTTCTCTTCCGACTTTTCAGCCTTCGCTTCCATGAACGCCTCCTCGAGGGCGTGGGTTACCAGTCCTTGACCTGTCGCACCCCGCCGAACTCGGAGCCGATGTAGCCGCGGGAGAAGGGGGTGAGGAGCATGTGGCTGAGCCGCGTGAAGGGAATGGCCGCCAGCATGATCTCCCCGAACAGGATGTGCAGGATGATCGTCACCTTGTAGGGCCCGACCTGGTGGTAGGCCAGGAACCCGGTGAGAAAGGGAAGGAGCACGATGAGCAGCACCACCCAGTCCATGGCGGAGGTGACGTAGCGCACCTGCGGGAGAAAGATCCTTCGTCCTGCGAAGAACAGGCAGGCGAGGATCACCAGGACCGTCATCACGTCGGCCACGCTCTCCGGGAGGCTCCAGAACCGGATGCCGTGGTAGTAGTCCCAGAGCACGACGTGGGCCAGGAGGAAGATGGGGACCAGCAGCAGGCAGATGTGAAACGTGAAGGCGACGACGGTCATGACGGGGTGGCGCCTCGAGTTGACCGGCCAGAAAGGGACGGACCAGTGGAGGATGGATCGCAGGGCGTACTTGAAGTCCCAGTAGGCCAGGACCTGACCGTCCCGGGTCTTGGCCGACCGATACATGGTGACCACCTTCCAGATCGAGCCCAGGACGAACACGGCGAAGGCCACCCAGGCAAGCGGCCCCACGACGAATCCGTAGAGTTGGTGCATCTTCTTCCCTCCTGATCGTG
>CAYUBQ010000163.1:0-3284 GCA_964443135.1 uncultured Desulfobacterales bacterium
TCGGTGTTCGGAAACAGAGGAGTGCCCATGCTCACAACGGAGGCCGCCGGGCTGGTCCTGAAGACTGCCAAGGGGCTTGTCAAGCTGACGCACCGGGTGGACCGGGTGCTTGCGGAGAAGGAGGCCGCAACCGAGCCGATGTCGCTGCCTGTGCCTGTGTTGAACCTCGCGCCGTTTCCCGAAGAGATGGAGAAGGCGCTCGGTGCCCTGCTGGCGGAGCCCTATCCGGCAGGGCAGGATCCGATCGCTGAGGATCGGGAGGAGATGCTGGCTCTTCTCAGGCCCGGGGCGGATCCCTCGTCGGAGGAGATGTACCCGTTCGTCCGGAAGTACCTGCCCGAGATGGAAATCCGCGAATCGGTGGACCTGAGCTCCGATTTCATGCGCACCCTCCGCAAGGCGCGCCCCGACTGGGCTGCGGACCCGGAGATCCGGGTGGCCGCCATGTATGTGCACGCCGGGCGGGTCGACCGGAATCAAAGCTACACCTGGCGGCTGGCCCTGACGGTGGTGGACGTGGTCGCCGAGTTCGGGGCGGAGAACACGGCCCTGTTTGTGCGGGATCCGGACCTCCAGGGGATCGTCGGTGCGGTGCTGAACCGGTTCGGGGAGGCCGATCTTCAGACCGCCGATGCCCCGGACGCACTGTTGCGTGCCGTTCTGGGCGCCACCCTGAACGGGGTGATCGACGCCAGGGAGCACCTGGAGGTCGACAACGGCTGGGTGGAGGCGCTGGTGAACGCCCTTGCAGCGGCCCGCACCAGGGCCTCGGACCCGGACAACTTCCTGGTGGGGCTGGTCCAGGGAAAGGGCTACCCGCTGCTGGTCGGGTCCGTGATGGCCACGGCGAGCGGTCAGCTGGGTGTGGGCGACGCGGAGGCGTTCGAGCGCACCGCGGCCTCTTTCCTGGGATCCGTGGCAGGGATCGTGGAGGCGCAGCCCACGTTTGACGGCTTCTTCAAGAACCACTGGGGAGACCTGCTGCGGGCCGGGCTGCATTCCGTGGAGAAGCACGGCCCTGCCCTTCTGGCCGATGAGGAGCCTCTCCTGGAAAGGATCGTCACGGCGGTGGCCGGGGCGCTGGCGAGGCGGCCGGAGAGCAAGCTCCTGACGCGGGAGACGCTTGTGGGCGTCGTCGACACGGTGGCGGGGACCGTGGCCGCCCACCCGGACCGCATCGAGGAGATCCTGAGCGAGGATTGGCTGGCGGGGTTGATCCACTCCGTGGCCGGCACCATGAGCGACGAGGGGGTTCTCGGGACGTTCACCCGGAAAGGCCTGGAGACCATGGCCGTGAACGTGCTGCACACGTTCGGCGAGCAGCCGGAGCTGATCGTGCGGGACCCCGGCCTGGCCCGGCAGCTGCTGGGCGGGGTCCTCCGGTCGATCAGCGAGGCGGGGGCCTTGGATGTGGAACCCCTGGCGAACGCCGCCGTGGAGGGGGCGCTCGAGACGGTCTCGGATCATCCGGAGCTGCTGAGGTTCGACTATGGGGAGGTCGTGGCCGATCTTGCCGGGAGGATCGCCGTCCTGGTGAGGGACAAAAAGGTGACGAACCTCCAGGGGCAGGACATCGCAAGGGCGGCCATGGCATCCCTTGCGGAGAACCCGAAGCTATTGATGGACCTGGAGAAGGAGCTGGCGGGGGTGGTCGTGGAGGCGGTCGTCGAGGTCGCCGGGGAGGACGCCGGGGGATGGACGGCGGACGCGGTGGCGGGCGTCCTCCGCGCAGTGGCCGTGTCCGGGAGGGCGGCCTTGGAGGACCGGTCCGTGGATGCGTTCCGGGAGGAGCTCAAGGCGCTCCTTCGCGCCGGGCTTGTCCGTGCCGAGGCGGAGCTGGGGGTCTGCATGGGGCTCCAGGCCCTGCCCGATGTGCTGGAAGGGCTCGTGAAGGCGTGGGCCCGGGGCGGGATCGAGCGCGTGGACCCCCGGGACGAGGGGTTCATCGCGTGCTTCGCGACCCTGGCAGAGACCCTGTAGGCGCGGTCCACTGAATGAAAAGGAGCGGGATCATGTGGAAGGCACGAAGGACCTGGGTCCACACGTTGACCATCGGCATCCTCGCCCTGCTGCTCCTCGGCGGGTGCGTCACCCAGCAGCAGGTGAAGGCGATGGTCGCGGAATCGAACGCGGCCATGGTCACCCCCTCCCCGGACATCCCGGGCGGGGAGCAGGAGGCTTCCTGGAAGGAGGCCGTGACCCGGATCGACCGGCTCATCGCGTCCAACCCGGATCAGCCCGTCCTGGTCAACCACTTGAGGGTCCGCCAGGCCATGCTCCTGACCGTGAACCGGCACGACAGCCTCGCCGAGGCGTGCTGGAGGCGCATCGACGGCTCCGCGCTGAGGACGGAGCGCGATGCGGCCCTGCTCGAGCACCACGCCTGCCTGGTGTGGTGGTACAAGCGGGCATCCGACCCGAGCCCGCTGGACTCACAGGAGAGGCCCAGGGCAGAGGGCTTCATCCGGGATCTGAGCGAGTCGATCGACGGGCTGGAGACCCGGAGTGTCCGCATCTACCTCGGCACCATCCGGGTGCAGATGGAGCTGTCGCTGCTGAACCGCGCCAGGATCAACACCCAGGAGAGGATGCGGGCCGCGGTGCAAGGCCTGGAGGACGCATTGGAGGCGTACGCGGCGCTGTTCTCCGAGGCACACACCCAATGGGTCCGGGAGCACTGGGAAACCGATCTCCTGCCGAAGGGGATGACCGTCACGGATCTTCGCCATGCATCCTGGCTCCGCCGGATGATTCGCAAGTTCAAGAGGCTGGCGGAGCGGAGAACCCTAGAGGTGGTCTGGAGACCGGCATGGATCGGGGAGCTTCCGGGCTGAGAACGCTCGGCGCGCGAGCAAACGGCCAACTTCGGAGAGGGTGCTCACGGCCCTCGCAGGAGGTTCGCGGGTTCCGCCACTCGGTTCCGGCGGTGCTCGACGACCGGCAGCCGAGGGAGTGGGACAAGTTCTACCTCTACGGGGTCACGCAACGGCCCGAGGGGTCCATCGCCCTGTTTGTCCTTAGCCTTGTTTTGGGGGCGATTCCGGTCCTCGGGCTGCTGACGCCCATAATATTACTGCTGACGATAGTACTCTGGATTATGATGATGATTAAGTCATTTCAGGGGAAAATGTATAAACTTCCCTGGGCCGGGGACTTTGCCGAGAAGCAGGTTTTTCAGAAAAGCGAGTAACAGCCGGCTGCGCGCGCCGTCTGGGCTCAGGCCTGCGGCCTGGCCCAGCCGACGTGCTCGCGGGTTAGCGCCGCGCATTAGCGATCTAAAACGT
>CAYUBQ010000164.1:0-2975 GCA_964443135.1 uncultured Desulfobacterales bacterium
CTCCTTTCTGAATTGGAAACGCAGCCATGCCCAAAGTTCGTTTATGGATGGGAACTAGACTGACGTCGAGTGACCGTGGGTGAGAAGGGAGGAGACGATGTCCGACGGGTTGGATGTGATCGTGCTGGATGACGACCCTTCCGTGTGCGAGGTCGTGACGGAGGTCGTCCGCCGTTTCTACGCGTGGGGGCGGGTGATCCCGTTCACGGACATGGCCGAGGCCCTGGGCCACTGCCGGAACCGCGGGGCCGGCGTGGCCGTGTTCGTCCTGGACGTCTACGTCGGGGACGGGACCTGCTTCTCGTTTCTCGACGAGGTGACCGACCGCTTTCCCATGGCCTACGAGGATTCCATCATCATCTCCGGGAACGCGAGCGACGACGTGGTGAACATGTGCGTGGCCTCCGACATCACCCACCTCCTCGAAAAGCCGGTGCGGGCCTATGCCCTCCAGCTCGCCGTGCGCTCCATCGTGAACAAGTACGTCAAGTTCGCCAAGCGGCTGCTCCAGGACCCGGAGCTGGCGGAGAGCGTGGCCAGGTTCTAGATGGACGATCCCCTGCTCAGGACCGTTCGATCCACCCTGGCGGATCACGGGATGGTCCGGCGGGGGGACCGGGTGGTGGTCGCGGTGTCGGGCGGGGCGGACTCGGTCTGCCTGCTGGACGCGCTCCACCGCCTGTCCGCCGGGTTGGGGGTGCAGCTGGTGGTCGCCCACTTCGACCACGGCCTGCGGGGGGACGAGGACGCGTCCGAGACCCGCTTCGTCGCCCGCCTCGCCCGCGAGCGCGGGGTGCCCTTCGAGACGGACCGGGCGGGTCCCTCCGTCCGGGACCCGGGCGGTTCGCCGGAGGAGCGGGCCAGGGAGGCGAGGTACGCGTTCCTGGAGCGCGTTCGACGAGGGCACGGGGCCGAGCGCGTCGCAACGGCCCACACCCTGGACGACCAGGCCGAGACCGTGATCATGCGGCTCCTGAGGGGCACGGGCCTCTCGGGCCTTTCCGCCATTCCGCCGGTTCGGGAGCCGGGCGTGGTCCGTCCCCTGATCCGCGTCCGCCGCCGGGAGGTCGAGGAGTACCTGGACCGAAACCGGCTCCCCTGGCGGACCGATCCCACCAACCTCCAGACCGGCCCCCTCCGCAACCGCATCCGCCTGGAGCTCCTGCCCGTGCTCCTGGCGTACCAGCCTCGGCTCGTGGAGCACCTGGGGGAGCTGGCCGACCTGGCTCGGGAGGAGAACGCCGTTCTGGACGGGCTGGCGCGGGAGTGGCTGGACGCCCGCCGCGGGCCGGAGCGGGACGGCCGGGTCACGCTTCCGGGGCCGGACCTGGCCGGGCTCCCCCCGGCCCTTCGCAGGCGGGTCGTCCGGCAGGCCCTTGGAAGCACGGCGGGAGGTCTTTCGGGGATTCGGCGAAACCACGTGACGGCCGTCGAGGGGCTGGTCCTGGGAGACAGGCCCAACGCCCGCATCGACCTGCCCGGCGGGCGCTGCGCCCGGCGCTCCTACGACCGGGTCGTGCTCGGCCCGCGCCGCGCGGGGGGGCGGCCCGCGTTTCACGCCCGGTTCCCGGGGCCCGGCTCGCACGTCGTGCAGGAGGCGGGCCTTCGGGTACTGCTCGAGGAGAAACCCCGGCGCGCGGTCTCGTCACTCTCCGGGTCCCGGTGGACGGCCTTCCTGGACGCCGAACGCCTCCGGTACCCGCTGGAGATGCGGCCCTGGCTTCCCGGGGACCGCTTCGTCCCCCTGGGAATGCAGGGCCGCAGGAAGGTGAAGGATTTCCTGATCGACCGGAAGGTGCCGGCCGGGGAGCGGGCGGGCGTCCCGCTCCTGCTCAGCGCGGGCACGCCGGTCTGGCTCTGCGGCCGCCGGATCGATGACCGGTTCAAGGTGACGGAGGAGACCGAACGGGTCCTGGTGGCGCGGATCGAGCGGTGCGACGGGGAGCCCGTCAGCCCAGGGCCTTCTTGACGGCTTTCCCGTAAGGCGGCCGGAGAACGCCTTTCTCCGTGACGATGGCGGAGACGTACCGTGCGGGGGTGATGTCGAAGGCCGGGTTCCGGACCGGCACCTCCTCCGGTCCCACGCATCGTCCCCGGAAGTGGCTCACCTCGCGGGGGTCGCGTTCCTCCACGGGGATCCCGTCCCCGTCGGGGACCTTCGGGTCGATGGTGGAGAGGGGTGCGGCCACGTAAAACGGGATGCGGTGCTCCCGGGCCAGGACCGCCACGGGGTAGGTCCCGATCTTGTTCGCCACGTCCCCGTTCGCCGCGACGCGGTCGGCCCCGGTGACCACCAGATCGATCTCGCCCCGCCGCATCAGGGAGCCGGCCGCGCTGTCCGCGATCACGGTCACGGGGATACCCTCTTCCATGAGCTCGAAGGCGGTCAGGCGCAGGCCCTGGAGCCAGGGCCGGGTCTCGTCGGCGATCACGGAGACGGCCTTGCCCGCCTCGTGGGCGGCGCGGACCACGCCGAGGGCGGTCCCGTACCCGCCGGTGGCGAGGGCGCCGGCATTGCAGTGGGTGAGGATGACCGCGCCGTCCGGGACCAGATCCAGGCCGCTCCGCCCGATGGCCCGGTTGATCTCGATGTCCTCCGCCAGGATCCGTTCGGACTCCTCCCGGAGCGCTTTCTGCGTCTCCTCGACAGGCCGTCCGGCCCCTGCTTCCACCACCTGCCGCATGCGATCCACGGCCCAACGGAGGTTCACCGCGGTGGGCCGTGCGGCGGCCATCTCGTCGGCGGCCGCCATGAAACGGCGTTTGAACAGATCGTAGTCCCTCGTCCGAATCGACCTCCCGGCCAGGGCGAGGCCCATGCCCGCGGCCACGCCGATGGCGGGCGCACCCCGGATCGCCATCTCCCGGATGCCCCGGATCACGTCCCGATACCCCCGGCAGACGTACCATTCCACCCGGGCCGGGAGCCTCCTCTGGTCGATCATGCAGACGCGGTCGTCGCGCCACTCGATGGT
>CAYUBQ010000165.1:0-2953 GCA_964443135.1 uncultured Desulfobacterales bacterium
CGCCGGGCAGGACCACCGGACCATCTTCACCTTCGTGGGGGGCATTCTCTTTGTCCTGCTGCTCGGCATGATCTGAGCGAGGCGAACCGGGTTCCCAACCTGGAGGTGATCTCCATCGAGTCTCTCATGGGGGATGCCAAGGACGCGGCCACCATCTGGAGGGGGCCCATGAAGATCGGCATCATCAAGCAGTTCATCTCGGACATCGACTGGTCGCCCCTCGGATGGTGGACGAGGTGCTGAAGGAGACCGGAGAAAGGACGGCGGCGACTCCGCAGGGCGGATGACGGTCTTTTCCGCGAAGGAGGGTTCATGGTTGAGAAGCAACAGGAGCGAATGGGGGCCGGCGGCTTCTGCGTCTGCCCCAAGTGCGACCGGAGGATTCCTCACTCCCGGGGGGTCCCCTGCCAGGAGGAGAAGTGTCCCGACTGCGGGGCGAAGATGCTTCGGGAGGGCTCCTATCACCACGGGCTCCTGGAGAAGAAGCGCTCCAGGGAGTAGGCCGGCCGCAGCGGGGGTTCACGATGTCGGGGCCCCCACCCTCAGTCGCGCCAGAACTTCCGCATGTACTCCCACAGGGGTCCCTTCACCCCGAACCGCCGGAGCTTCTCCTGCAGGCTCTGTCGCATGTTGATGTTCATGCCCGGGAAGATCCAGGTGGAATGGTCCTTGCTGAACGCCTCCAGAAACGGCAGCAGCTCCTCCCGCACCGAGGGGGAGAGGTAGAACACGGGCCTGAGGAAATCCTCCTCCGGCCCCACCACCCCCTCCCCGGCCGCCCGGCGGGCCAGCCGGGTGCCCGGGAGAATGCGGATGCCGGCCATGCAGATGACGGCGGTCGGGTCCATGCGGACCACGGACTCCACGGACCGGCGCACCGTGTCCATGGTCTCGCCGGGGCCTCCCAGGAGGAGGGAGTGGCAGAAGGAGATCCCTGCGGACCGGCACGCGGCCGAGGCCGACTCGAGGTCCCGCACGGTGAAGCCCTTGCCCAGGTTTTCTAGCATCCCGTCCTCGGCCGCATCGCTCCCGAACTCCACGCCGGTGCATCCGGCCGCCGTCATGGTCTCGATCAGGTCCGGGCGGACGTGGCCGGGCTCGGCGTAGCAGCTCCACCGGACCCGGAGCCCGCGCCCCCGGATCTCCTTGCAGACGGCCGCGGCGTGATCCACCGGATGGTTGAAGGTGTTGTCCACGACAAAGAGGGTGTCCACCCCTCGATCGAGCAGCGCCTCGACCTCGTCCGCCACGGCGGCGGGTGAGCGCAGCCGCACCCGCCTCCCCTCGATCAGGGGGTAGGTGCAGTAGATACACCCGAACGGACATCCCTTCTTGGTCTGGAGGTTTCCCATGCCCCCTTTCTCCAGGTAGGCCGCCAGGTCGAACCCCGTCCGGTCCGGCGCGGGGAGACGGTCCAGATCCTCGATGGGACAGCCCCGAAGGACGGTCCCCCGGGGGACGACCTTGCCGGCGGAGAGGTCGTTCACCAGCCGCACCAGGGCGTGCTCGCCTTCGCCCACGATCCCCACGTCCGCCCCGAGGTAGCGCATCAGGGGTTCGGGCAGGAGGGAGAAGCCGCTTCCGCCGAGGACGATCCGGCCCCCGCCGTACCGGCGGATCGCCTGGATCACGTATCGGTAGAAGGGGAGGTAGGAAACCGAGTGGGGATGGCCCATGTTGTCGACGTTCCGCATGGAGACGGCCACGAGCCCGGGCTTGAAGGCCTCGACGGCCTGCCGGATCGCCTCCTCGTGGTTCTTCTCGAAGCAGAGATCGAGGACCCGGTGCTCGATGCCGTGCACGGTGAGCGAGGCCGCCAGGGAAGCGAGCCCGATGGGAAACACCGGGTCGGGCAGGGACTCGATGTTCGGGGAAACCAGGAGGACCCTTCGGGGGTCGATGATCACGGTGCGCTTCCTTTCGCGCCGGGGTGGGAGAAGCAGCGCGAATGTAGCAGAGGCCCCCGGGCTTTTCAACGCCAATCGGGTGTCACGAAACATCCCGTCACCGGGCGAACCCGCTGGGAACCGTCTGGCAAGAAAAGGAGGTAAGTTCGCGAAAATGCGGAAGGCGGGTTTCTGTGCGGATCTCCCCGGAGGGCGGACCGGCCCGAGCGCGTTCGCAGTTCAGCCCTCCAGGCTGAAGATGCCGTCGGGGAGGCCCAGGTTGGTCCTGAGCTTCCGGATGCGAATCTTTCGTCGAAGCTCGCTCTCCGGGGTGTGCTCCTCCACGGGCACGGGAAGCCACCGGGCGATTCCGAAACCTGAACTCCCCGCCTGCTCCGCCGGGTCAGCGGGGGTCGCGGCGCGCCGCCGCCGCCGGCATTCCCTCGAAACGAACCCGCGCTGCCCGTACCGCTTTTTCGTCCGACAATACAGGGTTGACCCGATGTCCCCCTTCGCCCCGACCCGGTAGGATGGGTCGCCGAACACTCAATCAGGAGGATCAAGCCATGCCCGACACCAAGACCTTGCAGGACAGCGGATACGAACGGATCTACGAGACCGACCGGTTCGAGATCTGGTTCAACGAGGACAAGGACCGGGTCTACATCCCCATCACCGATCCGCCCTCCGGGGACGAGGTGGACAAGGCCTTTGTCGCCGCCGCCGGCGCCACGGAACGTCCCATGGACCTGATCACGGATCATCAGAGCATGTCCTCCGTCGAGACCGCTCAGCCCCACGAGCTGTCGGCCTGCTTCGACCGGTTCTTCGACCTGCTGGAGATCCGGAACGTGGTCCGGGTGTGCGGCTCCGACGAGGGCTGCCGCATCTGCATTCCCCTGGACGCCCGGCTTTCCACCGAGGAAAAGGGACGGCTCCTCGGGAGGACGGCGACCTTCGAGGACGCGGATCGGCTGTTGGATCAGCAGCACGGCCTGACCTAGTTTCCATCCAGAAAGGGTCTTTTTTGCCAATCTCATCGTCGATCAGCGAGGTTCCTTGTGCGG
>CAYUBQ010000166.1:0-2834 GCA_964443135.1 uncultured Desulfobacterales bacterium
TGGCTACGGGGGAGATTTATCCCTTGACAGGGGCCTTTTAATGGGTGACCCCATTGGCGGGTGAGCCATGTACAAGAAGATCGAGGACTACGGCATCATCGGGGACCTGCAGACCGCGGCCCTGGTGGGGCGGGACGGAAGCATCGACTGGCTCTGCTACCCTTACGTGGACTCGCCCTCCGTGTTCGCGGCCCTGCTGGACGACGAGAAAGGCGGCTGCTTCGCGGTCCGGCCGGCGGACCCGTTCGACGCCGTGGCCTTTTACCTGGAGGAGACCAACATCCTGGTCACCCGGTTCCGGACCCGGACCGGCATCCTGCAGCTGACCGACTTCATGCCGGTCTCCTTCCGGGAGGAACCCAGCGACGAGGAGGGGGCGGCGTCCCACGTCCTCTACCGGCGGCTGGAGCTCAAGACCGGCCGGGCTCGGGTCGAGGTGCGTTTCCAGCCACGGTTCGACTACGGTTCCCTCGAGACCCTCCTGACCCCGGCCCACGGCGGGATCCTGGCCACGGCCGAGGGCTGGAGCATGGGGCTCACCTGCACGCGGGGGCTGGACATGGAGGCGCCCGCGGACCGGGCCCGGTGCTTCTGGGACCTGGAGGCGGGCGAGCGGGTCTGGATGCGCCTCGGGTTCACGGACACCCGGGAGTGCTCGGAGCGGGACACCTCCCCCCTGGATCCGGACCAGGCCGAGGCCGACCTGGAGACCACGAAGGCGTTCTGGCGAGGCTGGCTCCACCGGAGCGAGACCGGCCGGAAGGTGGAGCCCGGACCCTACCGGGCCATGCTCCACCGCTCCGCCCTGCTGCTCAAGCTCCTCTACTACAACCCCAGCGGGACCATCGCCGCGGCGCCCACCACCAGCCTGCCCGAGGTGATCGGCGGCTCCCGGAACTGGGACTACCGCTACACCTGGGTCCGGGACACCGCCTTCACCCTGAGGGCGCTCTTCGAGCTGGGGCACATGTCCGAGACCCAGGGCTACCTGAGCTGGCTGGAGTCGATCATCGCCGACCGGGGCGCGGACACGCTCCAGGTCCTCTACGGCCTCCGGGGGGAGACCGACCTGCCGGAGCGCAAGCTGGACCACCTCGACGGGTACAAGGGCTCGAGGCCGGTTCGCGTGGGCAACCGGGCGGCCGGCCAGTTTCAGCTCGACATCTACGGCGAGCTCATGGACGCCGGGATGCAGCTCTCCGACTACGTGGGCCAGATCGACCACCGGCTCTGGACCATGCTCGAGCGCATCTGCGACCACGTGACGAAGGTCTGGCGGGAGCCGGACCACGGGATCTGGGAGGTGCGGGGGGGACCCCACCAGTTCGTCCACTCCAAGGTGATGTGCTGGGTGGCCCTGGACCGGGGCACGGCCGTCGCCGAACGCTACGGGTTCCCCGGGGACCTGGAGGGCTGGCGCCGGACCATGGGGGAGATCCGGGAGGAGGTCCTGGAGCGGGGGTTCTGCCGGGGGAAGCAGGCCTTCGTCCAGCACTACGACACCACCGACCTGGACGCCACCGGGCTTCTCATCCCCCTGCTCGGCTTCCTGCCCGTGGACGATCCCCGGGTGGTCGGCACGGTGGAGGCGATCCGGAAGGAGCTGGGCCGGGACGGCTTCGTCTACCGCTACCTGGGGGACGACGGCCTGGAGGGGCGGGAAGGCACCTTTCTCCTCTGCACCTTCTGGCTCGTCGACTGCCTGGTGGACCTGGGGCGGCTCGACGAGGCCGAGTCCCTCCTGAAGGGGGTGGAGCGCGCGGCCAACCACCTGGGGCTGTTCCCCGAGGAGTACTGCCCGATCTGGCGGGAGGCCCTGGGCAACTTTCCCCAGGCGTTCACCCACATCGGGTACGTCAACTCGGTGGTCCGGCTGGTCCGGGCCCGGGAGGGCCGGCGGGAGGGGCCCGAGCCGGACCTCTCGGACCAGGCGCTGTCGTTCGTTCGAAAGAAGCTGCTCTTCCGAAAGGTGGTCCTGAACGAGGGGGAGCCGGAGGAGACGGTCCCCGAGGAGGAGCTGGCCCGCCGCCTCAAGACGGCCATGAACCGCCTGCGCGGGGCCTTCTTTCGCACCGCCGAGGGCCGGGTCCGGTACGAGCGGATGAAACGCTCGGACCTCTACGAGACCTACCGGGACCTCAGCCGGAACCTGCAGCGGTTCTCCCCGCACCGGCTGGAGACGCTGGAGGAGCGGACCGCCTTCTGGATCAACCTCTACAACGTGATCGTCATCCACGGGGTGATCGATCTGGGGATCCGGGACTCGGTGCGGGAGGTGCGGGGCTTCTTCCAGCGCATCGCCTACCGGGTCGGGGCCCACGAGTTCACCCCGGACGACATCGAGCACGGGATCCTGCGCGGGAACCGGCGCCCCCCGCACGCCCTGACACGGATGTTTGGCGCGGGCGACCCCCGCCTGGCCCTCGCCCTGCCCGAGGTGGATCCCCGCATCCACTTCGCCCTGGTCTGCGCCTCCTCCTCCTGCCCGCCCATCGAGGTGTACACCGCGGACGACCTGGACCGGCAGCTGACCGAGTCGGGAAGGACCTTCCTGAACGGCGGGGGGATCGAGATCGACCGGGAGTCGGAGACCGTCCGGCTCTCCAAGGTGCTCCACTGGTACCGGGACGACTTTGGAGAGAACAAGGAGGAGCGGCTCCGGTTCATCGCGCCCTTCCTCTACCGGCAGGAGGACCGGGACTTCCTCCTCGAGCGCGGCCCCCGATGCCGGATCGAGCACATGGCCTACGACTGGCACCTGAACCGGTCAACCTGAGGGAATGGGGTCACCCATTAAAAGGCCCCTGTCAAGGGATAAATCTCCCCCGTAGCCA
>CAYUBQ010000167.1:0-2769 GCA_964443135.1 uncultured Desulfobacterales bacterium
ACTACTTTTCGAGACTGGCCGCAGGCCGGGCGTCAAAACCCTGCATTGTTTACGGGGGCGCCACGGACCAGGAGAGGTCCAACGCGCGGGTCCTCTCCTGGAGGAGCTTGGATCTGGTCAAAACCTGGTGGCAAAAACCAAGGGACGTTCTTAAGAAAAAGGATCTCGGTTTTTCTTAAGAACGTCCCTTGGTTTTTCACGATGTAGTCGATTTCCTGCTGCTGGCTTGTACCTCCTTGACAGGCGCAAGGGCGATGTGTATGTTGGCTGTATACATCATAGGAGAGGTGGAATGATCCGCACACAGATCTATCTGACCCGGAGCCAGAGGGACGAGCTGGCCGCCATGGCCAAGGCCTCGGGCAGAAAACAGAGCGAGCTCATTCGAGACGCCCTGGATCGGTTCCTTCAGGAAAAGGGCCGGAGCCGGCGCGAGGCGGTGCTGCGGGAAGCCGCCGGTCTCTGGAAGGACCGGGACGACCTTCCCGATGCTCGAGCCGTGCGCACCGGCTGGGACAGGGGCTGAGCGTGGAAAGGCCTCTTCTCGTGGACACGGATGTGCTCGTGGACTATCTTCGTGGACACCCCCAGGCCGTGGAGTTCGTCCGCGCCCGGTCCCATCGCATCATCCTCTCCTCCCTGGCGGCGGCGGAGCTGTACGCGGGCGTCCGGGGAGACGAGGAGCGGGAGACCCTGGACGCGTTCCTGTCCCTCTTTCGCATCGTCCCGGTGAGTGCCGGGATCGCGAAGGCCGGCGGGCTGTGCAAGCGGGAGTACGGAAGATCTCACGGCGTGGGGCTCGCAGACGCCGTGCTGGCGGCCACCGCAGAGCTGGAGGACGCGGAGCTGAAAACCCTCAACGTCAAGCACTACCCCATGGTGAAGGGGCTCTCTCCTGCCTACGTCAAGCGTCCGTGACCAGGGCACGGCTCAAGACCCGAGCCTCCACAGGGCCGCAGGCAGGGGCTCGGCAGGCAGTCCGTGAACGGATCGAAACGATGCCTGCCGCGTCCAGATGCGGGCCTGGGGATACTTCTTTACCTGCTTCAGGTCCTTGGGTCGCAGCTGCCCAGCCCACTTGACCTCCACGGGATAAATCGCGTTGTCCCTCACAAAGGCGATGTCCACCTCCCCCTCGGCCTTGATGTAGTAGGTCGTGAAAAGGCGGCGCACGTGCGAAACGGCCGCGGCCTCGGCCAGTCGGGAGGACAAGCCGGGGTCGGCCACGGCGGGCTTGATCTGCTCCTCGTAGGGGTTTTTGACCGGGTACAGCCAGTGTCGAACCGCGTGAAAGATGAACGGGTCGGCAAAATGGATTTTCCGAGGCTTTTTGGGCGCCTCGACCCGTTTGTCCTCCAGGACCGCCCCCTGGATGATGAGAACGTCCATGGAGGCCAGGAGGGCGGCATAGTCGCTCACGGTCCTGGGGTGGTCGATGGAGAGATCCTGGGCCAGGTTGGTCCAGGAGATCCGGCTGCCCAGCCTCTTGATCACGGCAGCCAGCACCTCTCGAAGGTAGGGTTCGTGCTTTCCGCGCTTGAGCACATCCCCGCGAATCCAGTCGCTGTACACGGCCGACGTGGCCGGTGCAATGGCGCCGTCCCGGGCCATGTCGTTCATGGCGGTCAGGAAGCCGCCGTGGGCCAGGTAGGCGTCGAAGAGATCAAAGAGCCTTTTGAGCAGCTCCGGCGAGGCCTTTTCCGGCTGATCGTCCAGGAGCGATGCTTCCTCCGAGCCCAAGGCTCCCTTGAGGCAAACCCCCTCCCGGAAGGTCAGGGGGTGGAGATGAAAATCAACCACATCCTCTTTCCCGCGGCGCCCGGGAAATCGCATGCGGGCCTCCTGGAGGAAGGCGGTGTCCGATCCGGTCAGGACCAGGACCGTGTTCTCCAGGAGTCCTGCGTCGGCAAGGAACTTCACGCCTTTGTCCCAGCCCTGGATGTAGTTGACCTCGTCGAGCAGGACAAACTGGGTCGAGGTTCGGCCCTCCAGATGGCTGGAGAGGACCCGGACCAGGGTGTGATGGTCGTCCACCAGCTCTCCGGTGAAAAAAGCGATGTCCCCGGGCGGGATGTTCTCCCGCGTGAGCAGTCGTTGCATCCACTGCTTGAGCAGGGTGGTCTTGCCGATCTGGCGCCCCCCGGCAATGGAGTAGATTCCGGGCTTTCCCACGGGAAGGCGGTCCAGAAGGGGCGGGAGGTGGATCAGCGGTTGCCGGGCGAGCAGACGCAGGTGGGGATCCAGGACGGCAAAGGCCTCGGGATCGTCGAGATGGGCGTTGTGTGCGGCAAAACGGGTATCCAATTTGATCTCTGGTCATTGATTAAATTTGATCAGAGTATATAATGCATAAATTGACGTGTCAAGCGGGTTCAATGTTTCAACGGTTCATGGCCTCCATTGCGCTTGATGAAAGCCGGGGTGTTCGTAGGGCGGGGATTCATACCCCGCCGCCAACCCCCACAAAAAAAAGCCGCATCCCCCGGGAACGACCCTCCCGGGGAATGCGGCCCGCTCTGTTGCTCCCCCTGCCCCCGCAGATCGGGCTGATCTCGTCCGCCTTGTTCGCATCCACGTCCTCGGGAAAGAGCCGGGTGCGCTTCTTCCCGAAGGTGGCGTACATCCCCGGCTGGTTACAAAGACTTCCTTGATATGATATCTTTTGATGATATCATATCATCATGAACAAGAAGGAACGCCGGACGCTCGAACGGGTGTTTGAGAAGCCCGTCCGTTCCGACATCTCCTGGTCCGATATTGAGAAGCTGT
>CAYUBQ010000168.1:0-2622 GCA_964443135.1 uncultured Desulfobacterales bacterium
ACTTCAACCCCTCCAGTGCCTTCCGGGCCGCCTTCTTCTGGGGAAATCGCCATGAACAAGAAGCGACGACAGACGCCCCCCTACAACCTCCAGAGCCCCAGCCCCACCTTCTCCGCCGCCCCTCGTTTTTGGCCCATCTTCGAAACGACCCGCTGCGCGGGTTTTTCAGAACGGGAAAGCGTTATCGGCCAGGGAACCCAAGAAAACGGGCCGCATCCCCGGGAACGACCTTCCCGCGAGAAGCGGCCCGCCGTGTGATCTCCCCCTACTCGCCGTAGGTCAGGGTGATCTCGTCCGCCTTGTTCGCGTCCACGTCCTCGGGAAAGAGCCAGGTGCGCTTCTTCCCGAAGGTCTCGTACATCCCCATCTGGTCCTTGTAGTGGGGGTCCGGGGTGCCGTCCGGGGCCACGAACCCGCTCTGCCCCGGGGGCGTCACCTCCCAGCCCACGGGCCGCCCCTTGCGGAAGACCGTCATGTTGTTCTCGGTCCCCCGGTTCATGGCCGGCGTCAGCATCTCCGCCTCCCCCTTTTCCGCCTGGGGGATGGCCATGAAGTTCTCGGCCACAAAGGCCACGGGCGCGGCCGGGATCCGCCAGGCGGCCATCTCCTTTCCGTGCTCCGCCTCCAGGGCCTTCACCGTGGCCGTCAAGGCCGCCAGCACCGCCTCCTCGGGCCTCTTCCCGTTCAAAACGTCGTAGGCCTGCGCCTCGGGGTCGAGCAGGGCCTCCGCCACGGTCTTGGTGCCCACGCCCAGGTTCAGACCGCTCCCCATGGGCTTTTCCGGCGTGGGGTAGCCGCCCCCGGCAAAGAAGGGGAACACCTTCCCCAGGTCGTCCGCCAGGACCTCCTCCACCAGGAGGGGCAAAAAGGTCCGGAAGAGGGCGGTCCCCAGCTCGTCGTACAGGCCGTCCCGGTCCCGGTCGCGGCTCGTCCGGTCCCACGCCTCCAGGGCCCGGGCCGCCTCCTTCACGGCCCCGTCCCCGGCCATGCACCCGGCCTTCACGATGAACGGGAGAAAGTAGTCCGCGTTCACGTCGTAGAAGCTCGCGTGCTCGATCACCCCCCAGAGCTCCCCGGCGTCCAGGGTGTCGCGCCCCTCCACGTAGTCCATGAGCACCTCCACCCGGTCCGCCCGGCTCCAGGAGTACCAGAACATGTCCGGGTTGAGCACCCCGCCGTAGGCCGGGCGGTTGTTCCAGTTGGTGATGAAGCCCTGCTCGGGGTTGAGCACCTTGGGGTTCCACTGAAACGGCAGAAACCCCTTCCACTCCATGGAGCCGTCCCCGGGGACGGGGAGCCGGTTGTCGTGCCCCTCCACCCGGTCCGGATACTTGCCCGTGAAGGCGTAGCCGATGTTCCCCTCCCGGTCCGCGTAGTACATGTTCACGTTGAGGGCGCTCCGACCCGCCTGCTCGCTCCACTCCTCCCAGTTCCCGGCCCGGCAGGTGTTCATCCACCCGATCAGGGTGTCCAGCTCGTAGCCCTCCCAGGAGCGCCGCTTGCTGAAGGCGACGTGCTTCCCGGTGTCCACCGTGAGCACGGGCCCGTGGACCGTCCAGAAGACGTCCACCTCCACCGGGTCGCCCCCCTTCACCCGGATGGTCTCGGTCCGCTTCTCCATCTCCTTCCACGCGCCCTGGTGCCGGTACTCCAGCGGGTTCTCCGGGTTGAGCGCCTCCTGGTAGACGTCGATGATGTCCCCCGCGCCCCAGGTGCTCCCCCAGGTGATGTCCCGGTTGTACCCGAAGAGGACCACCGGGTAGCCGTAGGGGGTGTTCCCCACCAGGTCGAACCCGGCCCCGTGAAGCCCGATGGAGTAAACGTAGCTGGGCACGTAGTTCCCGAACTGGGGCCCGTTCATCAGAATCGCATCCGCCTCCCGCGCCTTGCCCTTCCCCAGGATGACCACGTTGCTGAAGGGCCGCCCCTCCACGAACGCCTCCGGCGACACCCCGGGCGCAACCAGCGAGGCCAGCCGGGGCGCGTCCGCCCTGCAGGACCCGGCGCCCTTGGGCCACTCGCCCTCGGGGATGGTGGTGGGCGCGCCCGCCACCACCCGGGGGACCAGCTGGTCGAAGAGGGCCATGGCCTTCTCCTTCCCGTGCTGCGCCTCCAGCCCCTTCAAGATCTGCAGGTTGGCGAGCTCCGTGTTGAAGTCCCCGAACCGGTTCAGCATGGAGCCCACGAACACCATGGCCACGTCAAAGGCGTCCCACTCGACCGGCTCGAACCCGAACGCCGTGTACTGCCGGGGCAGGAGCCCGGGCTGCTTCTCGATCTCCTCCAGCCACGCGTTGATCCCGGCCGCGTACCCCTCGAACACATCCCGGTCCTCCTCGGGAAGCCCTGCCAGCTGCGCCCGGATGGACGCCGGCCGGTAGTTGGCCCGCACCTTCTTGTCGAAGTCCACGTACTCGCCGCCCAGCACCTCGGCCACCCGGCCCTGTCCCGTGTAGCGCACCATGTCCATCTGGAACAGCCGGTCCCGGGCAATGGCGTACCCGAACCCGTAAAAGACCCCGTAGACCGTGTCCGCGTACACGTGGGGCACCCCGTACCCGTCCCGCTTGATCACCACCTCGCCCGCCCCGGCAGGCCCGCACCAGACCGCCAGGACCAGAA
>CAYUBQ010000169.1:0-2621 GCA_964443135.1 uncultured Desulfobacterales bacterium
TCGATGAACACCCGGATCTCCTCGGCCAGCATGTCGTCGGTCTGGGGGGTGAAGGTGCCCTCCTCCAGGAGCTCGTACAGGGGGACCCGCTTGGGCACCCTCAGGCTGCGGAGGCGGATGAAGTGGGGGTTGATCCGGTTGAGCACGCGGGCCGTGGCCAGGGCGTGCTCCCTCCACATCTCCTGCCCGCCGAGACCGGGCATCACGTACTCGGAGAGCTCCATGCCGGCCTCGACCACCTTGCGGCCGGCCTCCACCTGCTGGTCGCTGGAGACCCCCTTCTTCACCAGCTTGAGCAAAGGGTCGTACCCGGTCTCCAGACCTACGTGCACGCGGTCGAGCCCGGCCTTGCGGATCTCGGTGAGCCCCTCCACGGACTTGCGCACAATGGTACGCGACCGGGAGTAGGTGGTCACCCGCTGGATCTCCGGAAAGGTCTCCCGGAGAAACCGGAGGACCTCCACCAGGTCCCGGGTCTTCATGACCAGGTTGTCCGCGTCCTGGAGGAAGCAGGAGCCCGTGCCGTAGTAGAGCCACACCGCCACGCTCCTGGCGGCGTCGCTGAATCCGGGGCCGTTGAAGAGCTCGCTCACCACCCGGTCGGTGACCTCCCCCTTCTCTCCGAGCTTCCAGGAGAGGGCCTCGATCTCGTCGGCCACGTCCCGGGCGGCCCGGATGTCCTCCTTGATCTCCTCCACCGAGCGGAGGGAGAACTTCCGGCCCTTGTACACCGGGCAGAACAGGCACTGGTTCCAGGGGCAGTTCCGCGTGAAGCGGAGCAGCAGGCTCTGGGCCTCGCTGGGCGGTCGAATGGGTCCTTGCTCGAACCCGGGTGTCTGGTCGTTCATCGCGTCTGGCACGAATCCTTTCTCTTGGAAATGGTTGGTGTCTCGGTCCTTCATATCCTGTCTGAAAAGATAGTGCAACCGGTGGAGACGTCAAGCAGGAAGGGTTGGAACGCACGTTCCCGCGGGGCCCCGGGTCCCGCGGGAACATGAAAAGGCGTTTCTGTGAGGGGAGTGCCGGCGGGCCTTCCCCCTACACGAACTCGTACTCCTTCTCCTTCAACCTGGCGTGGGCGGCCGCCAGTCGGGCGATGGGGACCCTGGGCGGCGAGCAGGAGACGTAGCTCAGCTCGATGTGGTGGCAGAAGCGGATCGTCTCCGGGTGCCCCGCCTGCTCCCCGCACACCCCGATCTTCATGCCGGGCTGCGTCTTGCGGGCCCACTCCACCGTGATCAGCATCAGGCGTCCCACGCCCTTGACGTCCAGGACCTCGAAGGGGTTGTGCTGCAGGATGCCCCGCTCGTTGTAGAGGGGGAGGAACTTGTTCTCCGCATCCTCCCTGGAGAAGGAGAAGGCGGCCTGGGTCAGGTCGTTCGTCCCGAAGGACATGAACTCCGCCAGCTCGGCGATGCGCCCCGCCCGCATGCAGGCCCGCACCACCTCGATCATGGTGCCGAACTTGAACGGCACCTGAATCCCGAACCGCTTCTCCACGTCCTGGTGGATCTCCTCCACATACCGGTGCACCCACTTGAGTTCCTCGAGGGTGCAGACCTGGGGCACCATGATCTCCGCGGCCACGTCGCCCCCTTCCTGGAGGTACTCGGCCGCCGCCTCCAGGATGGCCCGGATCTGCATGGCGTAGATCTCGGGGTAGGTGATGCCCAGGCGCACCCCGCGGTGGCCGAGCATGGGGTTGGTCTCGGCCAGGGCGCGCACCTTCTGGAGCATGGCCTCTCTGCTCTCGATCAGGTCCTCGGCCAGATGCTTGTTCTTCAACTCCTCCAGGCCGACGGTGATGCCCTCCAGGTTGGCCGCGTACCGGTTGAGGAACTCCGGGTCGAGCAGCTTGAGCGTGTCGGGCAGCGCGGACATACCCTCCACGGTCTTCTTGAGCTCCCGCAAGTGGTCGATCTCGTTGACCAGCTCCTCGGCCGAGGGCAGGAACTCGTGGATCGGCGGATCCAGGAGCCGAATGGTGACCGGCAGCCCGTCCATGTACCGGAAGATCTCCTTGAAGTCCTCCCGCTGGAAGGGCAGAAGCCTGTCCAGGGAGTCCTGCCGATCCCCGGGCGTGTCCGCGAGGATCATCTCCTGAACGATGGGCAGCCGCTCGGGCTGGTTGAACATGCGCTCGGTCCGGCAGAGGCCGATCCCCACGGCGCCGTACTTTCTGCTCTTCTCCGCCGCCTCGGGCGTGTCCGCGTTGGCCATGACCTTGAGCGTCGCCATGTCGTCGGCCCACTCCAGGAGGACCATGAGGTCCTCCACGAACTCGGGCTCGATGGTGGGCACCTGGCCCTGGAAAACGTTCCCGTTGCTCCCGTCGATGGTGATCATGTCCCCTTCGTGCAGGTTCACCCCGGAGATGACCGCCTCCTTGGCGGTGTGATTGATGCGGATGGCCTCGCAGCCGGAGACGCAGGGCTTGCCCATGCTCCGGGCCACCACCGCCGCGTGGGAGGTCTTGCCGCCGCGGCTCGTGAGGATGCCCTGGGCCGCGAAGAACCCGTGGATATCGTCCGGCTTGGTCTCCTCCCGGACCAGGATCACCTTCTCCCCCAGCTTGGCCTTGGTCTCGGCCCGGTCCGCGTCGAACACGATCCTCCCCGAGG
>CAYUBQ010000170.1:0-2509 GCA_964443135.1 uncultured Desulfobacterales bacterium
GCGGCCAAGGAGCGCATCGAGAGCGAGCTCAAGATCGCCCACGACATCCAGATGGGGATCCTCCACAAGATCTTCCCCCCCTTCCCGGACCGGCACGAGTTCGACATCTACGCCACCCTGGTCCCGGCCAAGGAGGTGGGAGGCGACCTCTACGACTTCTTCTTCATGGACGAGGACCACCTCTGCTTCACCGTGGGGGACGTCTCGGGCAAGGGCGTGCCCGCCTCCCTCTTCATGGCCATCACCAACACCCTGATCAAGACCAAGGCCACCCGCGGGCTCTCCCCCGAGGACGTGCTCAGCCGCGTGAACGAGGATCTCTCCATGGACAACCCGTCCGTGATGTTCGTGACCCTGTTCCTGGGCATCCTGAACATCCGGACCGGCGAGCTGGCCTACGCCAACGGCGGCCACAACCCGCCCTACCTGATCCGGGCCGGCGGCGAGGTGGAGCCCCTGGAGATGACCGGCGGCGTGGCCCTGGGCGTGGTGGAGAAGTTCGCCTTCCGGTCCAGACACGTGACCCTGGAGCCGGGGGACGCTCTCTTCCTCTACACCGACGGCGTGACCGAGGCCATGAACGCGCAGGACGAGCTCTACGGCGAGGAGCGGCTGGTCCCGGTGATCGAGCAGCTCAGGGACGCCCCCATGAAGGGGCTGATCGACGGGGTCATGGCCTCGGTCCTGGCCTTCTCCCACGGCGCCCCCCAGACCGACGACATCACCATGATGCGCCTCATCTACAAAGGAAACTAGGGGACGTTTTTGCATAATTCGATAACTTCACCATCCGGGAGCAGAATCCCCGAAAAACGTCTCTTTAGAAGTTATCGAATTATGCAAGAACGTCCCCTAATTTTCGAGGAGGAGACATGACGAACGCTGCAGCATGCGCACCCTGCGTGGCCGTGATCGGGAGCGGCTACTGGGGCAAGAACCTGGTCCGGAACTTCCACCGCATCGGCGCCCTCAAGCTCATCTGCGACCGGAGCGACGCCCTGCTCGAGGGCTTCCGGGAGCAGTACCCGGACGTGGAGACCTGCCTCGCCCTGAACGACGCGCTCTCCCGGGAGGACATTCGGGCCGTGGCCGTGGCCACGCCGGCCGAGACCCACGTGACCGTGACCCGGGAGGCCCTGCTGGCGGGCAAGCACGTGTTCACGGAGAAGCCCCTGGCCCTGCACGAGGACGAGGCGGCCGCCCTGGTGGCGCTGGCCGAGGAGAGAGGGCTCACCCTGATGGTGGGGCACCTCCTCCAGTACCACCCGGTGTTCCAGCGGCTCAAGGAGATCGCCGCGGCGGGCGACCTGGGCCGGATCAACTACATCTACTCCAACCGGCTCAACCTCGGGAAGATCCGCCGGGAGGAGAACATCCTCTGGTCCTTCGCGCCCCACGACATCTCCATGATCCTGACCCTGGCCGGCGAGGAGCCCGAGAGCGTGCTGGCGACGGGCGGCAACTACCTCCACCAGCGGATCGCGGACGTGACCACCACCCACCTGGCCTTCGCCTCGGGGCTCCGGGCCCAGGTGTTCGTCTCCTGGCTCCACCCGTTCAAGGAGCAGAAGCTGGTGGTGGTGGGCGACAAGAAGATGGCCGTCTTCGACGACACCCGGCCCTGGGAGGACAAGCTCCTCCTCTACGCCCACGAGATCCAGTGGCAGGACCACGTGCCCGTGCCGGCCAAGGCCGAGCCGGAGCGGCTGGAGATCCCCCAGGACGAGCCGCTCAAGCTGGAGTGCGAGCATTTCCTGGACGCCTTCGTGAACGGCCGGACGCCCCTGACGGACGGCCGGGAGGGCGTGCGGGTCCTCAAGGTGCTGAACGCGGCCCAGGCCTCCCTCGACAACGGCGGCTGCAGCGTCCCCATCCGCGCCGGCGAGACCCGGCCCGAAGGGGCGATCGAGCCCGAGAAACCCTACTTCGTCCACGAGACCTCCGTGGTGGACGAGGAGTGCGAGATCGGGGCCGGCACCCGGATCTGGCACTTCTCCCACGTCCTGGCCCGCTCCCGCATCGGCGGGAACTGCAACATCGGCCAGAACGTGGTGATCGGCCCGGACGTCGCCATCGGCCGGGGCTGCAAGCTCCAGAACAACGTGAGCGTCTACCCCGGGGTCACCCTCGAGGACTACGTCTTCTGCGGGCCGAGCATGGTCTTCACCAACGTCTACAACCCCCGGGCCGGGCTCCGCAAGATGGACCAGGCCCGGCCCACCCTGGCCCGGGAGGGCGCCACCATCGGGGCCAACGCCACCATCGTCTGCGGAAACACCCTGGGCCGGTACTGCTTCGTGGGCGCGGGCGCCGTGGTCAACCGCAACGTCCAGGACCACGCCCTGGTGGTGGGCAACCCGGCCCGCCGCATCGGCTGGGTCTGCACCTGCGGGGAGCGCCTGCCGGACGACCTCACCTGCCTGACCTGCGGCAAGGCCTTCGAGCCCCACGGCGACGGCATCCGGGAGGCCTGAAAAAGAGGGGACGTTCTTGCATAATTCGATAACTC
>CAYUBQ010000171.1:0-2498 GCA_964443135.1 uncultured Desulfobacterales bacterium
GAGATAACTGGGCTCTATCAAATTTCGGTTTCGGCATGGGTCTCCGCTCAAGTCAAAATGGGGCCAGGGTTGCGCAAGTTGATCAAGCGGCCCTCGGATGGTTCGCGGGGTCGACGCGGGTAATGCGCAGTGAAGTGCGCACCCCCAACGCGAGGGACGGTCCGCACCGGGTCCGCACTCTCCACGCGCGAATCAAGCGGCCTCGTCGGGCTCGAAGCCCCGGTCAACGGCTTCGATCCGCTGACGGAATGCCTGACCCGAATCCATCAGCCGCTTCTGCCTACGCTCTGCGGCTGCCTCGTGGTTCTCCTTTATGACCCGCTCCACCTCCGCGACGGCCTCCGGGCCCAGCTTGGCTGCATAGGCTCTCAACTCTTCCGCCGTACTGCTGCCGATCTCCTCGGCGTTTCGGCCTCTGGCGGCCTTAATGGTATCGTCCAGGATCTTCCGGTAGTGCTCGCTTGCTTCCTTGTGCCTGTTCAAAAGCTGCGCCTTGCGTGCAGCCTGGCGCTGCATGGCCTCTGATGCCTGTTGGACGATGGGAAGGTCTTCTATGATGCTCTCAGCTTGTCGAATAAGGGCCTTGATGCGGTCCACCTCCTCCCGCGCGATCTCACCCGTGGCCCAGGCGACGATCTTCCGAGGAAGGATGGACCTCAGCTCATCGAGCTGGCGTTGCTTCTCATTCTGGATTTCGACCTTCTTGTCGAACAGAAGGCCCGCCTTTTCACGCATCTCCTGTGCTTCTCGTTCCATTTGCTCGAGGGTGGCCATGGTGTTTCTCCTTTCAGTGAACGGCTTGATTGTCGAGGGGTGTCATTCGGGTAGCTGCATCCCGGGTTTCCCTTGAGGTGTTCCTCTCCAGGTCTGTGATTATCTGCTTGTGCCTCAGCCGGAAGGACCTCAACAGGGCCCTTGCCTCCTGCACGTCATCACCGCCGGCCTCCCTCAGGTCGATGTCCTCCTCGAACTTGTCGAGCATTGCCCCTATCTCTCGATGGAAGGCGCGCCGGTCGGCATGCATCGAACCCACAATGAGCTCGATGCGGCGTCGTTTCTCGGTGATTCTTTCGAGCTCCTTCTCTGGATCCATGGTCTGTTCTCCTGTCTATGCGGCGGCTGTCTTGTCGTACACCCGCGCCCGGGCCTTGGCCGATGCCACAAGCGGGCCCACGTGCCCGTCCCGGTAGTCGTACACCACGGCCCGGTCCTTCCCGGGGGCCGGTCGAAGCACCCGCCCGAGGTACTGAAGCACGCGGCCGTCGAACCGGATGGGCGTGCTCAGGAACAGCGTCCCCATGGCGGGCAGGTCAAACCCCTCCCCGATGAGCTGACCGGTGGCCACGAGGACCCGGGCCCTCCCCGTCGTGACGGCCTCGAGAGCTTCCGCGCGGGCCTTCGTGCTCATGTCGCCGGTCAAAGTCACGGCTTCGATTTCCAGCTCCCGGAGCATGGCGGCCAAGGCCCCCACGTGCTCCCTCCGATCGGAGAGCACAAGGATGATCCCGCCGCCGTTGCCCACGGCCTCGGCCACGTCTCGCACGATCAGGGCGTTGCGCTCCGGGTCCCGGGTCAACTCGGAGAGCATGCGCGGATACTCCTCCCTCGGATCGAGGCGCGTCCTGAAAGCGGTCTCCCTCCACAAGACCTCAGCCCGCAGGATGTCCCCCGCCTCCTGGAGGGCTTGTGGTTCGACCTTGTGCGCCAGGTCCCCGAGCGCCCAATAGATGAGCTTCGAGAGCCGGTCCCGGCGCCAAGGCGTTGCAGACAGGCCCAGGAGGAACCGCGCATCGAAAGCGCTCACGGCCGCCGTGAAGGTCCTGGAGGGGGTCCGGTGGCATTCGTCGACCACGAGGTGCCCGATCATCGGCGCGATCTCCTCAGCGCATTTGTAGATGCTGTTCACGATCCCCACGGTGATGCGGGCCCCGAGGTCCCTCCGGCCGTCCCCAATGACGCCCACCCCCTCGGCCGGGATCCCCAGGAAGGACCCGATCCGGTCAACCCACTGGTGCAGGAGTTCCTTCGTGTGAACCACGATCAAGGCCGGCTGCCTCCGCTCGGCAATGGCGTCCAGGGCCATGACGGTCTTGCCGCTGCCGGTCGGTGCGCTCAAGGCCCCGCACGGCCGCGCGAGCACGTCCCGGACGGCCCGCTCTTGGAAGGGCTTGAGGGTGCCCTTGAAGTCGAAGGGGACCTCGGGCATGAGCCGGGTGCGGTCCTCGATCTCCAACTCGAGACCGTGCCCCCGGGCAATGCCCACCAGCTGCCGGCCGAATCCTCGCGGGACCCGGAAACCGTCAGCGTCCTGGATGAAAGCGGAGAGGGTGCGGGGGGTGTCACCGTTCCACCGGCCCATGCGGTCGTTCTCGATCCACTTGGGGTTCAGGAAGGTCAGGGCCTCGCGAACCTCGGCGGCCAGGTCTGCCGGCGCTCCGGTGACGTAGATGTGTTTGGCGACCTCCAGGTGGAGGATCGCGGGTTCGGGTTCCTGGTGT
>CAYUBQ010000172.1:0-2430 GCA_964443135.1 uncultured Desulfobacterales bacterium
GCGAGTTCAAGGAAAAAAGCCGAGGGCGAGGGGCGGGAAGGGAAGGAGGGCCGGGCGACGAAGCCCCCGAAGGAGCGCGTTCCTCCGGGGCTTCGTCACGAAGGGAAAGAAAAGCCTCGGTCCGGTGCTCAGACCCGGGGTCTCGGCAGCATTCCGGCCCGCTCCGCGATCTCCGGCACGCGGTGCTCCCACTCGATGGCCATGAGGTGGACGCCGGCCACGCCCTCCATCTCCCGGAACTCCTGGATCTGCTCGAGGGCGAACCGAATGCCTTCCTCCGCCACCTTGCCCTTGCCGGCCCCCTGGAGCCGCTGGATCAGCTCGTCCGGGACGTCCATGCCCGGCACCATCTTGCTCATGTACTTGGCCATACCCACGCTCTTCATGGGCGTGACCCCGGCCAGGATGGCGCATTTTTCGTGGACGCCCATGTCCACCACCTTCTTCATGAAGTCGCGAAACCGCTCCATGTTGTAGATGCACTGGGTCTGGATGAAGTCGGCCCCCGCCTCCACCTTCTTGGCCAGGCGGTAGGGCCTGAACTCGTAGGGCTCGGCGAACGGGTTGGCCGCCGCACCGACGAACAGGCGGGGAGGCACGTCGATCTCCTCGTCGTTCATGAACAGACCCTGGTCCCGCATCTTTTTCACCAGGGCGATGAGCTGCATGGAGTCGATGTCGTAGACGTTCTTGGACTGGGGGTGGTTTCCGAAGCGCTGGTGGTCGCCGGAGAGGCACAACATGTTCCGGATCCCCATGGCGCTCACGCCCAGGATGTCGCTCATGATGGCGAGCCGGTTCCGGTCGCGGACCACCATCTGAAAGTTGGGCTCCACGCCCTCCTGGAGCATGATGGTGCCGGCGGCCCAGCTGGACATGCGAACCACGGCGGTCTGGTTGTCGGTCACGTTCACGGCGTCGACCACGCCCTTGAGGTGGGCGACCTTTTCCTTGAGGTGCTCCACGTTGGCCCCCTTGGGGGGACCGCACTCCCCGGTGAATGCAAAGTGGCCGGCTTTCAGAACCTTTTCCAGGTTGCTCCCTGACTTCAGATCGCTCATTGCACCAGCTCCTCCCGTACGCTCCTCCGGGGCCCGCCGTCACGTGCCGTGTCCCAGGATTTGGGCGGCTTCAGGTCCAGCAGGTCCTCGAGACGGCCTTCTTCCATCTTCTTTCGCACGATCATGTCCCAGATGCAGTCCACGTCCTTGCTGATCTCGCACTTGCCGCCGGCCGACCCCCCGCAGGGACCGTTGAGCAGGCTCTTGGAGCAGCGGGCGATGGGGCACATGCCGCCGAAGTAGTGGATGACGCACTGGCCGCACCCGGCGCACCGCTCCTCCCAGACGCCGTGCTGGACGGCCCCGCCGAAGGAGGTGGTGTTCACGGCCGGGAAGAAACGCTGCTCCGGGTAGGCCCTGGAGAGGAACTGGGGGCCCACGCCGCAGGCCATGGAGATGACGGCGTCGTAGTCCTCCACCTCGTTCTTGACCTGCTCGATGTACTCGGGGTCGCACTGGCGCTCGAGGGTCATCTCGTCCACCTCCAGGGGCCGGCCCTCCTTCTTGCGTGCGATCTTCAGGGCCGAGGCGAGGATGCCGACCTCCTTGACGCCACCCACGTTGCACACGGTGACGCATCCCTTGCAGCCGATGATCAGGATCTTGTCGCTGTCCCGGATCATGTCCAGGAGCTCGGCCAGGGGTTTTCTGTCCGCTATGATCATGTTCTCACCCTTTCGTTCCCGCTGGGACCGGCTCCGAACCTGCGTTCCAGCGCGTCGATTCCGGAGCGATCCGCCTCAGGCCGCGTTCTTCTGCACGTTCAAGGGGCTGGGCCCCAGCTCCTGGATCCGTTCCGCCATCTCCCTCGCGATCTCGACGAACCGCGGGCCCTCCCCGGCGGAGAGGTTGTACATCTCCACCCGTTCGGGCTCGATGCCCAGCTCCTCGAGCACCTTTTTTACGTAGTTGACCCGCTTCCGGGCCTTCAGGTTGCCGGTGAGGAAGTGGCATTCCCCCTCCAGGCACCCCGCGACGTAGACGCCGTCCGCCCCGTCCTCGATCGCCTTGAGCAGGTGGATGATGTCCACCCGTCCGGAGCAGGGCACTTGAATCACCTTGATGTTGCTGGGGTAAGAGAGTCTCATCGAACCTGCCAGGTCCGCAGCGGAGTAAGCTCAGTACTGGCAGCAGAACGCCAGGATTCGGGGTTCGAAATCAGCCATGGTGTCTCCATCAGCCCATCCGCCCGGCGGCCGGCCGCGTCCGGGGCGTGGTCGGCAGAGCGGGGCTCGGTCAAGGTTGTCCGAATCGGGGCCGGGTTCGGCTGAGCGACTTCCGGCCCGGGATCTTGTTCAGCCCGTTCGAAACAGGGCGTCCTCCTTGGCGATGATCTGCTCGTCCGTGAAGTGCCTGAGGACGATGGCCT
>CAYUBQ010000173.1:0-2422 GCA_964443135.1 uncultured Desulfobacterales bacterium
GCAGCAAGTCGGGCGGACCCATGGCCGCGGCCTGGGCCGTGCTCCACCACGTGGGCGAAGAGGGGTATCTGGAGATTGCGAAACGCAAGCTCGAAGCCACGAAGCGGATCGCCGAGGCCGTCGAGGCCATGGACGACCTCTATCTCCTGGGGCGCCCGGACATGTGCCTGGTGGCCTTCGCCTCGGACACGGTGGACGTCTTCCGGGTCGTGGACGAGATGGCGAAGAGGAGCTGGTACGTCCAGCCCGCCTTCGCCTTCGGCGTCTCCCCCCAGCACGTGCACCTCTCGATCAACGCGTCCAACACCGCCTGGGTGGAGCCGCTCCTCGAGGATTTGCAGGCGGCGGTCGCGGCGGCCCGGGAGGCAGCGCCGGCCGCGCTGCCCGGGGGGCTCCTTCGAACCCTCTCGGGCCTCGACCCCGCTGCCCTGGATGACGAGGCCTTCGGCCGGATCCTCGAGGCCGCAGGCATGACGGGCGAGGGCCTTCCCGAGGAGATGGCCGCGGTCAACGGGGCCATGAACGCGCTGCCCCCGGCGCTCCGGGAGCGCCTCCTCACGGCGTTCGTCAACGACCTCTTTCGACCCCGACGTTGACGGGAGGTAATGCATGGAGAGCCCGTTCCCGTTCGAGCCGGTGCTGCTGTTCTGCTTCCTCTGCCTGATGCTCCTGGCGGGCGTGCTCTTCCGGGCCACGGTGCCCGCCCTCCGGCGAATGCTCTTCCCGGGCTGCCTCATCGGCGGGGTCCTGGGCCTGATTCTGGTGAGCACGGGTCTGGTGGAGGCCTCCTCGTCGATGCTGGAGAACCTGGCCTACCACGCCTTCAACGTCTCCTTCATCTCCGTGGGCCTGACGCGCTCCGGGTCGGCCGACCGGCTCGGAACGGGCCGGGCCCGGCTCAAGGGCCCGGTCTGGATGGCCCTGGTCCAGGCCGTCACCTTTCCGCTTCAGGCGGTCATCGGCGGCCTCCTGGTGATCCTCCTGGGCCTGGCGGGCCTGGAGCTCTTTCCGACCTTCGGGTTCCTGGTCCCCCTGGGGTTCAACGAAGGGCCCGGACAGGCCCTGAGCCTGGGCAAGGTGTGGGAGGGCTTCGGGTTCCTCGATGCGGCCACCATCGGGCTCTCCTTCGCCACCATCGGGTACCTCTTCTCCTTCCTCGTGGGGGTCCCCCTGGTGAACCTCGGGCTGCGCCGCGGGTGGTCCGGCCGCGCCCAAACCGCCCTGCCACGGTCTTTTTTCACCGGGGTCTTCGCCCGGGGGGAAGAGGGGCCGCCGGCCGGGACGCTGGCCCTCCACAGCGGGAACACGGACACCCTGGCCTTTCAGATCGCACTCGTGGGGCTGGTCTACCTCCTCACCTACGGGCTGGTGGTCCTTCTGGCGGGTCTGCTGCCCCCGGACGCGGGCCGGATCCTGTGGGGGTTCTTCTTCTTCTTCGGCCTGGCCGTGGCGCTGGGCGTGAAGGGGGTCATGGGGCTGCTCCGGGTGGACCACACGGTGGACCCGGGCGTTCAGCGGCGCGTCACGGGGTCGGCCGTGGACTTCCTGATCGTCACCACGGTGACCGCGATCCAGCTGCCCGCGCTGCGGGACCACCTTCTCCCCGTCACCCTCTTCGCCCTCGCCAACGGGATCGCCACCACGGCGGTGGTCGTCTATTTGGGCAAACGGTCCGGGGCCCATGCCTTGGAGCGGACCGCCGCCATCTTCGGGACGGTGACGGGCACCGTCTCCTGCGGCTTGCTCCTGCTCCGGATCGCGGATCCCGAGTTCCGCACCCCCGTGGCCGTGGACATCGCCGTCATGAACGTCTTCGCCCTGCCCGTGGTGGGGGGATGCACCGTGCTCGTGAACGGCCCCCTGTGGTGGGGCTGGAGCACGGGGTTGACGGTGGGGGTGTTCGCCGCCATCCTGGCCGCGGCGCTGGCGCTCCTGCGTGTGGTGTCCGGCTGGGGGGAGGTCGATGGGATCTCGGAGGCCGAGGCTGCGTGACCGGGATCCGGCCGGCCGTCCTCAGGCGCTGCGCCGGGGCGGTTGTTCAGGGTCTCCCGCAGGGTCTCGGCCAGCCGCTTCCCGTCCATGGGACGTCGGGATACCCGTGGGCTCAGGGGCTTCCGGCAGTCGGGTCCAGGGTTCCGCACTTTTTCCTTGACGCGGCTATAGCTATATTTTAATTACAATATAACCATCTATCCGACTGGGACCCGGGAGCCCTGTTCATCCGCAGGAAACAAAAGACCGTATGACCGAGGAACCACGGAACCAGAGCCCCACACGCAAGGCCCGCAAGAGCAAGGTGAAGTTCGAGATGTACGGCGAGGTGATGATCGAGAAGAAGGTCAGGCCGAGCGGGAAAAGCGGCCGGGTGTACCTTCCGTTGGACTGGGTCGACCACCATGTCAAGATCGTACGGATCGACTAG
>CAYUBQ010000174.1:0-2371 GCA_964443135.1 uncultured Desulfobacterales bacterium
CAATGCGTCTGGTACCCCCTCCGCCCGGAGCTCGAGGCCTACAGGGGGCCGATTTGCCGCATTCTCTGGGACCAGAAAGGCAAGCCCTACGACTACTGGACGCTCTTCGGGAACGCCCTGGGCCGGCAGGACCTGGATCCGGACTCATTCATCTGCTCCGAGCTCGCCCAGTACGCCCTGCGCCAGGGGATCCCCCGGGAGGTCCTGGCCAATTACCCCATGTCCGAGGAGATGGAGCTCCTCTTCAAGTGTGAGATCGCCATGGTGCCCGGGGACTTCGAGCGCTTGCCGATCTTCGATTTCGTCAACCGGAAGCACATCTACCTATAAGGAGGAACGGCCATGTTTGAGCAGATGCTGGTGGAGGTCCTGGCGCCCGTGGCCGTGACGGTGGCGGGGGCCATTGTCACGTGGGGGTTGGCCGAGGTGGCCCGGTGGATGCGCGGGCGGGTGAAGTCCGAGGAAACCCAGGGCGCCATCATGCGGGTGCACGAGGCGGCCCAGAGCGTGGTGGCGGAGCTGGAGGCGACCACCCGGAAGAACCTGGCCCGGGACGGCCGGCTCTCCGGGCCCCAGGCCTTCACCCTGAAAAAGCAGGCTGTCCACCTGGTGGAGAGCCAGCTCGACGGGGTGACCCGGCAGGCCCTGACCCGGGCCGTCAACGGGATGCTCCAGGAGTACCTGGGCGGGGTGGTGGAGCGGGCCCTTCTGACCCACAAGCAGGAGAAAATTCAAGCCGGCCCGGGATGATGCGCCGGCGCGGAGGAGATCATGGCGGGGAAACCGAAGTGGACGCGGGGGCTGGCGCTGGAGACCCTGGCCCGGTTTTTGGCCCGGGAAGGAAACGTGCCTGCCAGCCGGTACGACGAGCTGGGCCAGAGCTGCGGGTTGCCGAGCCGTTCCTCCCTGGTGCGGCTGTTTGGCTCGTTTCAGAAGGCCAAGCGGGCTGCGCAGCACGGCTCCTGGGAGAAAAAAGCCCCGGAGCCCCCGGAGCCTGCAGGCCCGGACGGGTTCACGGCGAGTTTTGCGGGCGACGGCGGGATCATCCAGATCGTCACCGTGGAGCCGCTGACCAAGGGCGAGGTGCTGGAGCGGGCCGGCGTGGCCGCCTCGAGCGTGGGCGAGGACCTGGGCGACTGGGAGATCGCGGAGATCACCACGGGGGGCTGGAGCACCCCCATGAAGCTGAAAAAGAGCAAGCTCAGCCCTGACAAGAACAAGGTCCTGGTGAACGAAGAGCCCATGGCGGTGAGGAACTTCAAGATCACCGTGCGGCTGAAACGGAAAACGCCCGAGGTGAAGTCCCTGGAGACCCTCCTGGAGGAGCTCCGGCGGAAATCCCCCCAGGTGCCCCGCTTGAAGCGGGCCCCGGTGAAAAAAGGCGCCCCGCGTCGGGAGCTGGAGCTCGACCTCCCGGATCCGCACCTGGGCCTGCGGGCCTGGATGGGAGGCGCGGACCTCTCCTGGTCCCTGGAGCAGTGCGAGCAGATGTGCCTCGAGGCGGTGGAGCGCCTGCTCGAGCTGGCCAGGCCGTACATGCCCCTCGAGCGGATCGTGTGGGTGTTCGGGCACGACTACCTGCACTCGGATTCCGTTTTCGGTAAGACCACGCAGGGGACTCCCCAGCCCGACGCGGACTCCTGGCACCACGTGTTCCTCCGCGGTGAGCTCCTGGCCTTCGGGATCGCGGACCGGCTGAAGGCCGAGGCCCCGCTCAAGGTGATCGTGGTGCCCGGGAACCACGAGCGGCAGACCACGTTTTCCCTGGGCCGGGTCCTGGCGGCCCGGTACGCAAACGACAAGAACGTGGAGGTGTCCGCCGGCCCGGAGCCGTATAAATTCCACCGTTTCGGGGTGAATCTCCTGGGCTTCGACCATGGCCATTCCATCAACCCGAACCGGATGGCCGGACTGATGGCCAATGAGTGCCGGACGAGCGGGTGGGCCGAGGCCCGGTTCTGCGAGTGGCATTGCGGGGATCAGCACCGCCAGGGCATGAGCAAGCTCCTGGTGTTCGAGGAGCAGGGCGTCTCCATCGAGTTCCTGGCGGGCCTGGTGCCGGCGAACGAGTACCACAAGATCAAGGGGTTCAACTGGCAGAAGCGGGCGGCCACGGGGTTCGTGTGGAACGCGACCGCGGGCAAGGAGGCCCGCCTGCAGGTGACCGTCGATTCCTACACCGGGAGGTTCCTCGAGGCGGCCTGATTTTGGCAACCAATTGGCAACCAATCTGGCGGGTTTCAGCGGGGCTCAGTGGCAATTTTGAAAAACCGCCCTTAATGATTTCAGGCGGTTAGGGTAGGGGTTCCGGGTATTCTCTGAATGGGGTTCAGGGGGTCGGAGGTTCAAATCCTCTCGTCCCGACCAGAAA
>CAYUBQ010000175.1:0-2362 GCA_964443135.1 uncultured Desulfobacterales bacterium
AGCGCCTCCGGCTCCAGCACCTCGGCCAGGGACCCCCAGCCGAGCACCCAGAACCGCACCTCCTCCAGGCCCGCCACCTCGGCCTCGAACACCACCGAGCCGTCCTCCTCCGGGGTGATCTCCTGGCTCTCGTGCCACACCTTCTCCCGGATGTAGCCGGCCGCCTCGGGCGCAAAGCGGATCCGCACCCGCACGGGCTCCCCCTGGAACACCCCCAGGCTGGGCCGCAGAAAGGCCTCCAGGTCGAAATCCTCCGGCACCTCGAACCGCTCCTTCGACACCGAGAGCATGCGGATCCGGTCCAGGGCGAAGATCCGCACCTCGCACCGCTGGTGGCAGTGGCCGATCAGATAGAAGGTCCCGTTGAAGAACCAGATCCGGTAGGGGTCCACCCGCCTCCGGCCCTCGCGCCTCCGGCTCATGGTGTAGTAGACGATCTCGAGGGTCCGCTGCTCCCGCGCGGCCTCCTCGGCCCGCTGGATCATCTCCCGGAACCGCGCGTAGTCCTTGTAGGGCTTGAGCCCCACGTGGAGGGTCTGCTCCACCCGCTCCAGGTAGTTCACCGACTCGGGCGGGAGCGTGGTCCGCACCTTGTGGAAGAGCGAGTCCAGGGCATCGTGAAAGACCGTCCCCTGAAACACCCGCAGCATGTCCCGCCCGAAGTAGAGCGCCATCAGCTCGGGCAGGCTGAAGGGCACGGGCACCTGGTGCTTGACCGTGTCCAGCACGGACCAGAGGTTCTTCCCCTCCACCTTCTCCGTGTACAGGGGAAACCCCGCCACCTGGAGCGCCTCCAGGTCCCGGTAGACGGTCCTCGGGTTCACCTCCAGCTCGCGCGCCAGGTCCGCCGCGGACCACCCCCTCCGCGCCGACACCAGGAGCTGGATGATCTGCCACTGCCTTCCCAGCTGATCCCCCCGGGCCATGACCCCTCCTTACTCCTCGGTTGACGATCCCCCATGCATACGACACGGCCCCCGGAACATCGATGCCTTTCCGTCCCGGGCCCACGGGTTCTCATTCCCCCCACCCTGATCGGGATACCTCTAACACAGAAATGATCCTTTTTGTCCCACAAAAAGCTCCACCATTCGGCGCTTTTCTGCTATCATCCCCCCTCAAAACCGAACCATCCAGCCCCGAACGGGGAACGATCCACGCGTTCGCCCCGCTCTCTGCCGTGAGCATGCCCCTCGATGGGCCGCCGCAGGTTTTCGCCGGCAGGACCGGACGCCGGTCGTGGACGTTTGACAGAAAAAAAATCGGGACGCCCTTCACTTTTTTCGTCCCCCTGCGACCGGATCCGTCGCACGCCCCTGCTAGGCTCCTCCCATCAACACGATCCAAGGAGGAAGCCCCATGAAAGCGATCATCGGACCGTACCTCGAGGCCCTCGCCCCGGGCGAGCCCCAGGGCTACTGCAACCTCACCCTGGTGCCGCTCCTGGGCCCGGACCAGACCGACGCGGACTACCTGCTCCTGGACGAGGCCCTGGGCCTGGAGCTTCTCACCGTCACCGAGGTGAGCGGGGCCGGCTCCGTGCCCGAGCTCCGGGTGGAGAACAAGGCCGAGCGCCCGGTCCTGATCCTCGACGGCGAGGAGCTGGTGGGCGCCAAGCAGAACCGGGTGGTGAACACCACCCTCCTCATCGCCGCCGCCTCCACCACGGTGATCCCGGTGAGCTGCGTGGAGGAGGGCCGCTGGTCCTACGACACGCCCTCCTTCCGGAGCGAGCGGCGCATGATGAACGCGGACCTCCGCGCCATGAAGGCGGGCCAGGTCCACGCCTCCCTCAAACGCTCGAGCGGGTACCGCTCCAACCAGGCGGCCCTCTGGCACGAGATCTCGGACAAGGCCGCCCGCAGGGACGCCTTCTCCCCCAGCATGGCCATGTCCTCCATCTACGAGAAGGACCGGCCCCTGCTGGACGCCTACGAGAAGGCCTTTCACCCGGTCCCGGACCAGCTGGGCGCGCTCTTCCTGGTGAACGGCAAGGCCGCGGGCCTCGACGCCTACGGCCGCCGGCGGACCCTGGCCGCGACCTTCCCCAAGCTCCTCAGGAGCTACGCCCTGGACGCGGTGGACCGCTACGATCCCCGGGAGGCGCCCGACCCGGAAAAGGAGGCGGCCGCCTTCCTCGAGGACTGCAGGGCGGCCCGCACCGAGTCCTTCGACGCCGCCGCCCTCGGCCGGGACGGCCGCCTCTCCTCGGACGCGGTCATCGGCTTCGCCCTGGCCCTGGAGGGGAGGGTGCTCCACCTCTCCGTCTTTTCACGAAGGGGTGAAACCGACCGAGGACCCCTCCGAACCCGTATGGCGAGGTACACGACCCGGCGAAGACACGCAGAGTGATGCCGAAAGA
>CAYUBQ010000176.1:0-2354 GCA_964443135.1 uncultured Desulfobacterales bacterium
TGGGGTACTCGATCAACGTGGACATCGGCGGCACGTTCACCGACTTTTTCTCCGCTGGAGACGACGGGTCAAGGGAAATCACCAAGTCTCCGAGCACCCACTACGATCTCTCCGTGGGGTTCATGAAGGGGGTGCGGGAGTTGGCCCGAAAGCGGGGCATTTCTCTGGAGGACTTCCTCTCCCGCACGGACGCGGTGCGCTACTGCACCACTGTAGGCACGAACGCCCTGCTCGAGCGCACCGGACCCAAGCTCGGGTTCATCACCACGGCGGGGTTTGAGGACGCTATCTTCCTGGGGCGCTCCCGGAGCTGGGCCGACGGGGGCTCGAGCCAGGAGAACAAGGACCTGGCCCGCATCCAGAAGCCTGAGCCCCTTGTCGTCCCGGACATGGTGGTGGGGGTCAGAGAGCGGGTCGACTCCTTTGGGAACGTCCTCTGCCCCCTCACACGGGAGGAGGTCCTGGAGAAACTCCAGGTTCTGGTGGACCGGGGCGCCATGGGCTTTGTGGTGGGCCTGCTCTGGTCCTTCGCCAACCCGGCCCACGAGCGCATGATTAAGGACATCATCGAGGAGGAGTACCCCGAGGACTACCTGGGCTCCATGCCCGTGATCCTCTCGAGCGACGTGTCACCCAAGTCGGCCGAGTACACCCGGTTCACCACCACCATCGTGAACGCCTACATCCACGGGGTCATGGCCGAGGAGCTCAACAAGCTCGGAAACGAGCTGCGGGACGGGGGCTACCGGAGGCCCCTCATCCTGGTCCACAACACGGGCGGAATGAAGAAGATGAGCCGCACCCGGGCCGTGCTCACCCACAACGCAGGGCCGGTGGCCGGTCTCCACGGCGGTCTCTTCGTGGGGCGGCAGTACGGGCTCGAGGATATCATCTTCACGGACATGGGGGGGACCTCCTTCGACATCGGCGTGGTCACGGGCGGACGGCTTCGGACCTACGACTTCATCCCCCTCATCGACCGGTGGCGAACCAACATCCCGGCGGTAGAGGTCAAGTCCATCGGCGCAGGGGGCGGCTCCATCGCCTGGGTGAACAAGATCTTGGGAAACGCCCTGGAGGTGGGGCCTCAGTCGGCCGGCTCCATGCCGGGTCCGGCATGCTACGACCAGGGCGGTCTCGAGCCCACGGTCACGGACGCAGATCTGGTTCTGGGCTATCTCAACCCGGAGAACTACCTGGGCGGCCGTATGCTGCTGGACCCGGACCTGAGCGAAGAGGCCATTCGCACCAAGGTGGCGGAGCCTTTGGGCATCGACGTGCTGGAGGCGGCGGTCCGCATCCGGCGCACCGTGGACGCCCGCATGGGTCAGCAGGTGTTCAATGAGGTAGCCCTCAAGGGTCACGACCCCAGGGATTTCGTGCTGCTGGCCTGCGGCGGGGCCGGGGGCACTCACGCCTGCGGTTTTGCGCCCTACATGCAGGTGCAAAAGGTCATCGTTTCGCCCCATTCACCGGTCTTCGGGGCGTTCGGGGCCTCCACGGTGAGCATCCAGCAGGTCTGGGAAAAGTCCAAGACCATGAAGATCTTCCAGTGGGCCACCCAGAGCTACTCCGAGGACCTGGAAGGCTTCAATGCCGTGGTGAACGAGCTTTGCGACCTGGCCGTGCGCGACCTTCAGCTGGAGGGGTACGGCGAGGATCAGATCGGGTTCCGGCTGGAGCTCGACATGCGCTACGGCATGCAGTACAACCTGACCAAGGTCGTCTCACCCCACCTGCGCGTGGAGACCCCCGAGCAGTTCAAGGACATCTGCGACCGGTTCACCGAGCAGTACTCGGCCGTCTACTCCCCCGAGGCCACCTTTCCTGTGGGGGGCATCAACCTGGAGTGCTTTCATCTGACCGCCTTTGTGGAGAAGCCGGACTTCCAGCTTCCCGAGTACGAGCTCCAAGGCCCCGAGCCCCCGGCCGAGGCCCGGCTGGAGCCTCGGGAGGCCTACTGGGAGTCGGAGGGAGGCATGACCGAGACGCCGGTCTTTGCCATGGACCCCCTGCAGGCGGGAAGCGTGATCGAGGGCCCCGCCCTTGTGGAGGCCGAGGACACCACCGTTGTTGTGGAGCCGGGTTGGCGCTTCACCATGGACCGGTTCCGGAATGGGGTGCTGGAGCGGGTGTAGCAGCCTTGGTCGTCGCTGGTTCGAATGTGTTTCACCACGAAGACTAGGAAGAGCAAGAAGAGGAAAACGCAAAACGGGGCCCGCGAAGGACGCGAAGACCTCGAAAAATTCCGAGCATTGAGAATCGGAGGGATGCCATGCTGTTTTACGGAAGAGACACTGAGGTGGTTCAGCGGCTCAAGCCCGAGCCCATGACGCCCCAGGAGGAAGCCGCCC
>CAYUBQ010000177.1:0-2323 GCA_964443135.1 uncultured Desulfobacterales bacterium
ATGGGCTGCACCGTGCTGGGCGACCTGGTCAAGCGGGCGGGGGACCTGGATCCCAACCTCATCGACGACGTGATCATCGGGTGCACCTTCCCCGAGGCCACCCAGGGGCTGAACCTGGGACGCGTCCTGGTCATGTCCATGGGCTGGCCGGACCGGGTCCCCGGCATGACCGTGAACCGGTTCTGCTCGTCCGGTCTCCAGTCCATCGCCATCGGCGCCGAGAAGATCATGTGCGGCTACTCGGACGTGGTGGTGGCCGGCGGCGTGGAGAGCATGAGCCAGATCCCCATGGGCGGGAGCATGATGTACCCCAACCCGGCCCTGGTGGACGAACGGCCGGGCGCCTTCACCGGCATGGGGCTGACGGCCGAGAACGTGGCCGAGAAGTACGGGATCACCCGGGACGAGCAGGACGAGTTCGGCGCCCGGAGCCAGCAGAAGGCCGAGGCGGCCATCAAGGCGGGGAAGTTCGAGGAGCAGATCGTGCCCCTCGCGGTCAAGAAGCAGAAGCAGCTCCCCGACGGCCGGTTCGAGTTCGAGGAGATCGTCTTCGACACGGACGAGGGCATGCGCCCCGGCACCACCAAGGAGAGCATCTCCGGCCTGCGGCCCGCGTTCAAGCCCACGGGGAGCGTCACCGCCGGGAACTCCTCCCAGACCTCCGACGCGGCCGCGGGCGTGGTGCTCATGAGCAAGGAGAAGGCCAGGGAGCTGGGCCTCCAGCCCATGGCCACCTTCCGCTGGCACGCCGTGGAGGGGTGCCCCCCCGAGTACATGGGCGTGGGACCGGCCGTGGCCATCCCCAGGGTCCTGAAGATCGCCGGCATGAGCCTGGACCAGATCGACCTGATCGAGCTCAACGAGGCGTTTGCGGCCCAGGCCATCTACTGCATCCGGGAGCTGGGCATCAACGAGGAGATCACCAACGTCAACGGCGGGGCCATCGCCCTGGGCCATCCCCTGGGCTGCACCGGGAGCAAGCTGACCACCCAGCTGGTCTACGAGATGCTGGAGCGCAAGGCCCGGTGGGGGCTGGTCTCCATGTGCATCGGCTTCGGCATGGGGGCGGCGGCGATCTTCGAAAGAGAGGACTATTAGGGGGTTTCCGCCGAAAACGGTGCTTTCTCCCAATCTCTGCGTCGGTCTTCGGGGTCTGGTCGTGCGACGTGCTTCCAAGCACGCCTCCTCCCGACCCCTCGACCTCCTTGACCTTGGAAGAAATCCCTCGTTTTCGGGCAGGAAACCCGACCGGGCGAGCCACAAGATTTGACGCATTCGCAAAAACCGCTCACGCGCCGCTGGATACGCTATAGCCTGTAGAAATGCCGGGGGCAGATCTCAAGGCGGGGGCATTTTTAATCGACTTAACGACTCAACGACTTAACGACTTAACAACTCAACAGCTGAACAGCTCAACAGCTCAACAGCTCAAAGGTTCAACAGCTCAACAGCTTAACCGCTCATCGGCTCATCAGCCGAACACAGGAGGACAACATGGGTGAACTGAAGCTTTTCAAGGGGGGGGAGTTCCTGCTCGTGGACGCGTCGCCGGAGGAGGTGTTCACGCCCGAGGACTTCGACAAGGAGCAGATCATGATCGGCAAGAGCGCCGTGGAGTTCGGCCAGGGCGAGCTGGTGCCGAGAAAGGAGGAGCTCGACGAGTGTAACCCCGAGCTCCTGCGCGAGCTGATGGTCAAGGCCGGCGAGCTGGGCTTCCTGGGGGCGGACATGCCCGAGGTGTACGAGGGATCCGAGCTCGACAAGGTGAGCGCGACCCTCATCACGGAGCACATCAGCCAGGGCATCACCGGCTTCAGCGTCACCATGGCGGTCCAGACCGGCATCGGCAGCCTGCCCGTGGTCTTCTTCGGGACGCCCGAGCAGAAGAAGAAGTACCTGCCCAAGATCTCGAGCGGCCAGTGGGTGGGGGCCTACGCCCTCACCGAGCCGGGCCACGGCTCCGACGCCCTGGGCGCGGAGACCACGGCCACGCTCTCGGAGGACGGGAAGCACTACATCCTCAACGGGCAGAAGCAGTTCATCACCAACGCCGGGTTCGCCGACGTCTTCCTGACCTACGCCCAGGCGGACGGGGACAAGTTCACCAGCTTCATCGTGGAGCGGACCTGGGACGGGGTCTCCGTGGACGAGGAGGAGAAGAAGATGGGCGTCCACGGCAGCTCCACCCGCGCGGTGATCTTCCAGGACGTCGAGGTCCCGGTGGAGAACGTCCTGGGCGAGATCGGCCGGGGACACGTGGTGGCCCTGAACACCCTCAACGTGGGCCGCTACAAGCTGGCCGCCTTCACCGTGGGCGGCGCCA
>CAYUBQ010000178.1:0-2081 GCA_964443135.1 uncultured Desulfobacterales bacterium
ACACCTATACACCCAAACCCCGCAGCTCCCAAAGGCTGGCAATAGACAGGCGATGGCTGGAATGAACGACCACGATCTTTTCGTCGGCATCGACGTGGGCGCCTCCCGCACCAAGGCGGCGGTGCTCGACGCCGGCAGGAACCTGCTCGGCCACGCGGTGCTGCGCTCGGGGACGGACTTCGAACGCACGGCGGCAGCGAGCCTGGAGGAGGCCCTCGCCACGGCCGGGGTGCCCGGCCGGGAGGGCTTCCCGTGCGTTTCCACCGGCTACGGCCGGAAGAACGTCCCCTTCCGGGGAAACACCAAGACCGAGATCGGCTGTCACGCCAAGGGGTGCTTTCACGAGTTCCCCGAGGCCATCACCATCATCGACATCGGGGGCCAGGACAACAAGGTCATCAAGCTGGACGACCGGGGCCGCAGGCTCAACTTCAAGATGAACCGGAAGTGCGCGGCCGGAACGGGCGCCTTCCTCGAGGAGATGGCCATGCGGCTGGACATCCCCCTGGAGGAGATGGACGGCCTGGCCCGGATCTCGGAGCACGCGGAGGAGCTCGGCAGTTACTGCACGGTGTTCTCGGGAACGGAGGTGCTCGGGAAGATCCGCCGGGGCGTTGCCGTGCCGGACCTCGTGAAGGGAATCTTCCTGTCCGTGGTCAAGCGGGTCCTGGAGATGGACTCGCTCTCCGAGCGGGTGGTCATGACCGGCGGGGTGGTGGCGCACAACCCGCACCTGGTGGACATGGTCCGCGAGACCACCGGCCGGGAGGTCCTGGTCCCGAGACACCCGCAGCTGACGGGCGCCGTCGGCGCGGCGCTTTTTGCCATGGAGATCAACGACAACTCATCAGGAGGGGGTAGACGATGACACTACAGAGCAGCTGGATGCACATGGGGACGGTCCTCAAGATGCACGCCACCAACTACCCGGAGAAGCTGGGCTGGCAGGACAAGTCCCGGGAGTGCACCTTCAAGGAGTGGAACGACCGGTCGTGCCGGCTGGCGAACGGTCTCGGCGACCTCGGCTGCGGCCACAAGGACGCCTTCGCCGTGCTCGCCTACAACCGAGGGGAGTGGATGGACATCTACGCCGGGTGCGCCAAGGGCGGGCAGATGGTGGTCCCCGTCATGTTCCGGCTGGCCGGGCCCGAGATCGAGTACATCGTCAACCACTCCGAGTGCAAGGCCTTCATCGTGGAGGACCCGTTCGTGGAGCTGATCGACGGCATCCGGGACAAGCTGCCCGTGCCCGAGGACGCCTACGTCTACCTGGGCGACGGGCCGGTGCCCGCCGGCTGGGTGGGGTTCGAGGACTGGCTGGCCAAGTCCTCCCCCGAGGAGCCCGACTACATGGTGGACGGGGCGGACGTCTGGACCATCATGTACACCTCCGGGACCACGGGCCGGCCGAAGGGCGTCATGCGGACCCACGAGAGCTACATGGCCCAGTACTACCTGAACGACATCAACGTGGGGGTGCGGCCCACGGACAAGGTCATGCTGGTCATGCCCATGTGCCACGTGAACTCCATCTTCTACTCCTTCGCCTACACCCTGGTGACGGCGCCGGTCTTCGTCTACAACATGGTGAGCTTCGACCCGGAGGATCTGCTGCGCACCATGGACGAGTACAAGATCACCTTCACGTCCCTGGTGCCCACCCACTACATCATGATGCTCTCCCTGCCCGACGAGGTGAAGAAGAGCATCGACGTCTCCAGCATCCGGCAGCTCCTCATCTCCTCGGCCCCGGCCCGGAAGGACCTCAAGGCGGCCATCATGGACTACTTCGAGAACGCGGAGCTGTGGGAGGCCTACGGGAGCACCGAGGGCGGCCTGGTGACGCTCCTTCGGCCCGAGGAGCAGTTCGAGAAGCTGGGCTCCATCGGCCGGGAGATCTTCGGCACGGATCGGATCCGCATCCTGGACGAGGAGCGCAACGAGGTCCCGGACGGCGAGGTGGGCGAGCTCTTCTACCGCACGCCCATGCTCTTCAAAGAGTACCTCAAGGAGCCGGAGAAGACCGAGGAGGCGTTCGACAACGGCTGGTCCTCGGCCGGGGACATGGTCATGCGGGACCC
>CAYUBQ010000179.1:0-2038 GCA_964443135.1 uncultured Desulfobacterales bacterium
CTCGGCGCCCCGGGGCTGCTCCTGCAACCGGAGCATGGTCTCGTTGGGGCCCAGGACCTGGACCAGCACCTGCTCCCGCGGGATCCCCTGGCTCTGGTAGGGGGGCGTGTGCCGGCGCTCGGGCCTGCCCATGCGCCGGCGGGCCGTTGCGTCCCGGGATTCGATTTCGCCCGCCAGGCGCTTATACCCGAGGACCTCGGCGCGATCCCGGGCCTTGTTCGCAAGCGCGACGGACGTCCAGACCAGGGCGTCCCCTTTCTTGGGATCCTGCTCCTTCTTTCCGCGTTCCAGGAGCTGCTGGCTCTTCTTGTAGAGCCTCTGGCTTTTCGGGTCCTCGTAGAGGGCCACGGCGTGGCCGGGGCTCCCGCCCTCCGCAAACCCCTCGATCTCCTGGACGGCGTGCTGGATCTCGTGGATCAGGGAGTCGAGGAGCTCCTCCTTGGTCTCGCCGAAGGCCTGGAGCTTGTTCTCCAGGAACCTGGGCCGGCCCGGGATGAACCGGCCGGAGGTCTCGTAGCCCTCGCCGTACCCGGCAAAGACGCGCATGTCCGCGAGCTCCGGGTAGGCCTCGAAGAGCTCCGGGTGCTCGATGATGTCGCCCAGGGTGCGGAGGTCGGGTTTCATGTTGACCTGCTGCCCCCGGGCCTCCTGGAAGGCGTCGCCCCTGAGCCGCATCTTCGAGTCGTCGATCTCGAACCGCCACAGGTCGTCGTAGCCGGCAAACCAGCCCGTTTTCCCCCGGATCTTCTCCGGGTCCATGCCGGCCGCCTCCATCTCCACGGCCTGCATGAGGCGGCCCTTGTGGGCGGTCTTTGCCCACTGCCCGCCGAAGGCGAAGGAGACCTGCGTGGGGCCCTCCCCGGTGGCGAAGTGCGCCCGGTACTGGCCCAGGATCACCCGGCCGAATACATCCTCGGGGCGGTGGAAACCCAGGCCGTTGAGTCCGTTCCGGATGATCTGGAGGATCCGGCGGAGCTTGCGGAAGACGGCATCCACCAGCGTGGTGGGGCCGCTGGCCGTGCGGGCGCCCTTGTGGCGGAGCACGAAGTCCGCAAAAGCCTCCGCGGCCCGCTCCTCGGTCTTGTAGTGGCGGAGGATACGGTTTACGTCCCGCTCGGGCAGGAGCCAGCGCATGGCCACGTGGAAGAACTCGTGGTAGCTGGTCCGCTCCAGCCCCTTGAGGTCCTGGACGTTCAAGGCGAGCTGCACCAGGGCCTGCATCCGGTTCACCGTGGTGGAGCCCAGCACGGCCCTCGGCTCGCCGTCCTCGAGCTCTCGGGCCCACTCTTCCAGGCTCCGCTCCACGTTCTCGCCGTAGGCCCCCAGGACGGGCTTGAGGTCCACCTTGATCCGCTCCAGGACCTCGGGGCTGGCCCCGGCCTCTTTGAGCCACTCCCGGACCTGCTGGGCGATCTTGCGGGTGTTTCGGAACTGCCTCGGCGAGAGGAGGTAGGGGAGCTCCTGGTCGGTGCCGAGCCGGAGGGACATTTCACCGAGCTCCGGGTCCCAGGTGCCCTGGTTGAAGACGGACTTGGCCTGGGTGGAATCGAAGGCCACCCAGATGTCTCCGTGGGTGGTGTCCCGCTTCACCGCACCGTCGTACCCCTCCGCTTTCAGGCGCTTCTGGACCTGCTTCCAGTGCCCCGAGGTCTCGAACACGGCCCGCTCGAATACGTCCCAGGGCGCCGGGTTCTTGATGGAGAGGAACGCCGGCATGATGGACCCGCCCCGGCCGGTGGCGTGAAGACCCGCCACGCCGGCCTTGGTGGCGAACCAGAAACCGCCCATGTCCTGTTTGATCTTCTCCGGGTCGAGCGCGGCGAAGGCGGCCATGGTGCCGTGCTTGACCACCAGGGGGCGCCCCTTCTTGTCCACCACCTGGGACCCCTGGAACCACCGGTTGAACGCCCGGTTGCTGGTCTTGACGGAGCGCACCGGGGCCATGGAGAGCCGCGTCTCGCCCTCCACCGGCTCGGGCTCCCGCCCTTCCTTCCGGGCCTGGCGGGCCTTCTCCAGGGCCTCGAACTGGTCGGCATAG
>CAYUBQ010000180.1:0-1950 GCA_964443135.1 uncultured Desulfobacterales bacterium
TGGAAAGATTTTAAAGCAATTCCGGATAAAGATTTAAACAAAATTCTTCAATCTATTGAGTCTTTGGGCGAGGATCCACGCCAACCTGAAAGTAAAAAATTGAGCGGTCAGGAAAGATATCGGTTTCGGATGGGGCGATATCGTATTATTTATTCCATGCAGGATGAAGAACTTACCATTTGGGTTGTGAAGGTGGGGCATCGAAAAAATGTTTATCGTTAAAGCGAACCAGCCCTTTCACTTGGGCGGTTACTCCGCTCCGCTTCGTACCCGCCGGTTAAGGAACCCGTTGGGTTCCAAACAAGCCAATATTGATGGGCTCGTATAAAGCCCCCATCGTCATCCCGGACTTGTTCCGGTATCCAGGAGTTGGTGAAATGACCGGATTCCGGCCTGCGCCGGAATGACGAAAATGCGATGTTTCTGCCTTCGAGTGGTGGAAAGCGCCTGACGCGCGAGAGGAGGGGGAAGGAGTTCGAGCATGGAGAGGCTGCCGTTCGCCGTCATCGGGGGAGGGGTCGTGGGTTGCGCCGTGGCCCGGGCCCTGTCGGACCGCCACGAAGGCGTGTTCCTCTTCGAGAAGAACCCCGGCATCACGCGAGGAGAGAACCAGTCCAGCCGCAACTCCGGAGTGATCCACTCCGGCATCTACTACGATGCGAAAACGCGCCCCTTGAAAGCGACGCTGTGCGTAGAGGGAAACCGCCTGCTCTACCGCTTCTGCGAGGAGCACGCCGTACCGGCCCTTCGCACGGGCAAGCTCATGGTGGCGGTGGACCCCGCCCAGGAGGAGGTCCTCGAGCGCTACCTCGCCCGGGGCCGCGCCAACGGCGTCCCCGGCCTCGAGCGGATCTCCGGTGCCGAGGTCCGGAGGATGGAGCCCAACGTGCGGGCCTCCTCCGCGCTCTGGATTCCGAGTGCGGGCATCGTGGACCCCGGGTCCCTGGTCTACCGCCTCCACACCCTGGCCGAGCACCAGGGCACCCACGTCCTGCCGGGCACCGAGGTGATCCATCTCCGCCCCGAGGACCGCGGCGTGGAGATGACGTTCCGCTACCCGGACGGGCGCACCGATCGGGCCCTGGCGGAGACCGTGGTGAACGCCGCCGGCGTGGACGCGGACCGGGTGGCGCGCATGATCGATCCGGACGCCCCCTATGTCCTGGACCCGGTCCGGGGGGAGAGCTACAAGTTCTACAGCCACCGCCGGCCGGAGCTCCGGGTGCTGGGCCGGAACATCTACCCCACCCCCGAGGCCGTCAAGACGGCCAGCGGCCTGCACTTCACCGTGGGGGTGCACCTCACCCCCACCTTCGAGGACCTCTCGAGCCCGCCGTCCCTGGGCACCACCGTCACTGTGGGACCCCGCCTGGTGCCCGCACCGGACCGGGACGCCTGGAGCGGCGAGCCGGTTCCGGCCGAGGCCATGGTGGAGCGGGTCCGGCCCTTCTTTCCCGGCCTCGAGGCCGAGGACCTGATCTGGCACCAGGCCGGGCTTCAGGCCCGCCTGCTCCACCATCCCGACTTCGCCCTGGTGCGGTTTCCCGCCGCCCCCCGGGTGATTCATCTCCTGGGCGTGGACAGCCCGGGGCTCACGGCGGCCCTGGCCGTTGCGGATCGCGTGTCGGCCATGGTCGAGGCGCGCGCAGGGGCATGAAGCCGGAAGACTCAGGAAGTGACATCGCCTCCCGCTCCCGGCAGGTGGTCCTGATCGTGGCCGGTGTCCTCGGTGGGCTGGTCATCGACTACGCGGTCGTGGTCCGGCAGTCTGTTTAATTAGCCGAATCGGTCCTGCGAGGTACGCGGTCTTTAGTGTCTTACTGGTGAAAGTCTGTCACAAAAAACAAGAAATTCACGCGGCCATTTTCAAGAGTTTTTCAAGGGTAAAAGTGTCCCGTTTGCGCCGCACAGCTTCGGCGTTGGCGTATTCATACAATGGCATCTGACTTA
>CAYUBQ010000181.1:0-1947 GCA_964443135.1 uncultured Desulfobacterales bacterium
CCCAGCTTGGCCTTGGTCTCGGCCCGGTCCGCGTCGAACACGATCCTCCCCGAGGCCGCGCCCGGAGAGGCCGGGAGGCCCTGGGCCAGCACGTCCACCGTGGCGTTGGGATCGAGCCGCGGGTGGAGAAACTGGGTGAGCATCTCCGGGTGGATGCGGAGAACGGCCTCCTGCTCCGTCAGCAGTCCCTCGTTGACCATGTCGATGGAGGTTCGGATGAAGGCGGCCGCGTTCATCTTGCCGTTCCGGGTCTGGAGACAGTAGAGGGTCCCCTTCTCGATGGTGAACTCGAAGTCCTGGACCTCCTGATAGTAGCTCTCCAGGGTGTGACGCAGGTCCTCCAGCTCACGATAGACCCGGGGCATGTCGCGCCGGAGCTCCCGGATCGGCTTGGGCGTGCGGATGCCGGCCACCACGTCCTCGCCCTGAGCGTTGATCATGTACTCGCCGTAGAGCCGGTTCTCACCGGTTCCGGGGTTCCGGGTGAAGGCCACACCGGTGGCGGAGTCGTCCCCCATGTTTCCGAACACCATGGTGCAGATGTTCACGGCCGTTCCGTGGGCCATCTCCTCGGTGATGTGGAACTCCCGCCGGTAGTCCACGGCCCGTTTTCCCATCCAGGAGTTGAACACGGCCTGGATGGCCAGCTCCATCTGCTCGTAAGGATCCTGGGGAAAGGGGGATCCGGTCTTCTCCTGGATCACCTCCCGGAAGGCCGCGGTGGCCTCCTTCAGGGCTGCGGCGTCCAGCTCGATGTCGGTCTCCGCCCCGTTCGTCTCCTTGATCCGGGTGAACACCTCGTCGAAGGCCTCGTCCGGGATTCCCAGGCAGACGGTGCCGAAGAGCTGGACCAGCCTGCGGTAGGCGTCGTAGACGAACCGCTCGTTCCTGGTGAGCTTGACCAGACCGCGGGCGGTCTCGTCGTTGAGACCGAGGTTCAGGATGGTGTCCATCATGCCGGGCATGGACATGGCCGCACCGGAGCGCACGGAGACGAGGAGCGGGTCCTTGGCGGAACCGAACCCCTTGCCGGTCTTCTTCTCCAGGTCCGCCATGGCCGTCCGCACCTGCTCCATCAGGGCGGGCTTGAGCTTTTTCTTCTTGTCCTTGAGATAGTCCAGGCAGGCCTCGGTCGAGAGGACGAACCCGGGCGGCACGGGAAGGCCGATCTGCGTCATGCCGCAGAGGTTCGCACCCTTCCCTCCCAGGAGCTTCTTGTCGGACGCATCGCCTTCCTCGAACGCGAACACGAACTTCTTAGCTGCCATTTCCGCCTCCCTCGTCCCGTTTCTTGGTGTACTCGAACAGGTAGGCGAACCCCAGAAGGGCCAACGCCAGACCGCCTACCCGGGCAATGGCCAGGGTTCCGAAGAACAGGTAGGACAACAACAACGCAACAGCCAGCGCCAGCGCCAGCCTGAGCAAGAAGACGTTCAACGATCCCATGGCTGTGGACCCGACGGCCTTCGAAACCAGGTGCATGCTCCCTTCGGGCCGCCGAAGGCCCTGCCCGGCCGCGAAGGGACCCGATCCGTTCGCCCTTTGCCGGGCGGTCTTTTCAGGTCCGTTTCCTGTGCAGGGGAATCACCTTGGAGGCCGGCTCCCGCCGTGACTCCTCCCCGGGTGCATCGCCGTCCAACGAAGGCTCGGAGGACGGTCGAACCCGGTTTACACCCTCGATTCTGAGCGGCTGCCCTCCCATGGTGAACGGCGTCCCGTTGAAGTACTCCTCACGGAGGATCCACGTCGCCGTCTGGGCCGGGATGGTCAGCATGAGCAGGGTGACCCGGTACCAGTCTTTCTTGACGTCGGCCTCGATCGCCTCGATGCGGGCATAGACCGAGGGCTCGTCCTGGTAGTAGATGAGCACGACGTCGCCCTCCAGGTTGATGCCGCTTTCGCGCCGCATGGATTCGCCCCCCTTTTCGTTCTTCGAGAACCGCCGGG
>CAYUBQ010000182.1:0-1902 GCA_964443135.1 uncultured Desulfobacterales bacterium
GAACCTCGCTGATCGACGATGAGATTGGCAAAAAAGACCCTTTCTGGATGGAAACCAGTCTAATCGCAGCCCGTGGCCCCGTCAACAAGGCCGTCCCGCATGGCGGTCCCGACCGCCCGAACGACCCGCTCCAGCAGCGCCTCGTCCTCCTCCCGGGCCTCGATCACCTGGACTGCCGGGCCCAGGGGCCGCCACACCCGGGCGTCGCTCTCCTTGAAGAGGGCCACGGTCGGGGTGCCGAGCATGGCCGCGAGGTGGGAGATCCCGCTGTCGTGACCGACGCAGCAGGCCGCCCGGCCCAGCAGGGACAGGAGGCCGGCCGTGTCCGGCGAGAGCGCCGCCCGAAGCGTCCCGCCGGAGATCCGCGATTCGAGCCGGGGAAGGAGCGGCTCCTCGGCCGGCCCCACGAGCAGGGTCGTCTCCAGCCTCCCCTGGGTCCGGTCCAGGAACGCAGACCAGAACCCCGGGGAGAGGTTCTTCCGGCGCCCGCCGGAGCCCGGGTGGACCACCAGCCCCGACCGCCCCGGGCGATCGTCCGGGACCCCCAAGAGCGGCGCCCTCCCGGCCGCGGACACGCACCCCTCGGGGTCGACGGAAAGCCCGGCCCGCGCGGCGCACCGCGCCAGGTGGAGCGCGGCGTGGACCGACCCGCCTTCCCGGGGCCGGCCGGGAAACACCCGGGTCCGGGCCTCGGGAAAGAGCACGCCGAGGTTCCGCGCCACCCGGCCGTCCGGGTCGTTCAGGAAGGCGAGCACGTGCTGCGGCCGCAGATCCGCGGCGGCCGGCGGCCTCGACTCGGGCCTCTCCTCGAACAGGACGTGCCACCCCCCGACCTCCACGTCCGCACATCGGACCCCCTGGGAGCGGAGCACATCGATGCCCGGCCTTCTCCCGGCCGCGATCGGCTCCGCCGCCCCCTCCAGCCCGGCGAGAAGCGGAAGGAGCATCAGCGTGTCCCCGAGCGCGCCGGGCCGGATGATCAGGATTTGTCCGGATGCATGGGTCATTGGGTTCACCACTCACTTCTTGCTCGGTGCGCGGAGGATATCCTATCATGGAAACGCGCCCGGACAAGGATCCGTTCCCGCCCGGGGGCTCTGCTCGAGGCCGGGGGAGATCCCCTCGGAAATGTTTTCCACCGACACCGACACGGACACGCCTTTTCTTTTTCTTTCACGGAGGGAGCCATGGCCGATTGCCTGCAGGTGATCACCACCACCGAGACCCGGGAGGACGCCCGGACCATCGCCCGGGAGACCGTGCGCGCCAGGGCCGCGGCCTGCGCCCAGATCGTGGGCCCCGTCACCAGCACCTTCTGGTGGAAGGGCCGCGTGGAGGAAGGCGAGGAGTTCCTGTGCATCATGAAAACCACCTCCAAAGCCTATGATTTCCTGGAGAAAACCATACGAACTCTTCACAGCTACGAGGTCCCGGAAATCATCGCCGTCCCCATCCAAGCGGGGGGGCGCGACTACCTGCAGTGGCTGGAGGAGGAGATCCAGGCCTCCTCCTAGGAGGATCGGACCCTGCATCGGCAAAAGGAGGGCCCGGATAACCGGCCGACTCCTTTTGAAAAAATGTTTGCAACCGCATTGAAAAAACCTTGACAGGGTCCCTGGAATGGTGTTGAATTCGACTACATTTCCGCCTAGAGGCGGAACGGTGCGCGATATCGGGAGTGTCGCGCACCCATCCCGGGAGGAAAGGAGGTGAGATGGAGCGAGTTCGTTTTGGTGTATTCGAGTTCGTCTGATTTTCGTCTGATTTCTGATTTCAACACCACTTTTTTTAGGAGGAAAGAGGAATGAAAAAGGCATTGATCGTCCTGATGGCCGTCGCCCTCATCGGCGCCTTTGCGATGCCCGCAGCGGCCGCGGACAAGACCGAGTGGAGCTTTTACGG
>CAYUBQ010000183.1:0-1611 GCA_964443135.1 uncultured Desulfobacterales bacterium
TTGATCAGCCTGGCCGGCACGAACTTCTGGCAGCGGGCCCCCAGGTACATCCCCACCATGCCCCCCAGGCCGAACAGCACCCCCAGGAGCCAGTCCGGGGCCACGGAGAGGTTCGGGTAGAGCGGGGCGATCGCCTGGTAGAACGTCACGCCCGCCACGGAGGTCACAAAGGTGCCCATGAGGGCGGCCCCGGCCACGGTATAGACCGGCAGCCCGAAGAAGGTGACCAGGAAGGGCGCGATGATGGCCCCCCCGCCGATGCCGTAGACGCCCCCCACGATGCCCACCAGGAAGCTGAGCAGGAGAATGCCCCAGAGGGAGACGTCGAACGCCTCGTCGTTGAAGGTGTAACCCATTCGTTTGAAGGTGAGGCGGGTGACCCTGACCACGGGCGGAGGCGCGCCGCCCCCTCTTTCCGAACGCTCCCCCGAAGCGCGGCCAAGGCGCATGGACCGGTCGCTCGCCGAGGGGGCCTTCATCAGGTCCCGGGCCATCTTGAGCCCGAGCCAGAGCAGGACGGCCGCGGCAAAGAGCTTGAAGTGATCCGGGTCCGGAAGCCATGCCACGCGGACGAGGGCCCCGATGAACACCCCGGGAAGGGTGCCGGCGATCACGGCCCAGGTGAGCGGCCACACCATCCTCCCTTCCTTGCAGTAGCGGTACACCCCCGAGGGAATGGCCACCACGTTGAAGAGCTGGTTGGTGGCGCTCACCGAGGGGCCGGTGTACCCCAGGAACGAGATCTGGAACGGCAGGAGAAGAAAGGCCCCGGAAACGCCGCCCATGGAGGTGAAAAACGAGATGGCACATGCCACCAGGGGCGGGACCCAGGGTGAGACCTCGATGCCGGATGTTTGAAAGAACACGCAATCGCCCTCTCGCGACGTCGGGACCGGTTGAGAGAATCCGTTGGCGTCGCTTATTATGCACATGCCCTTCCAAAAGGGCAACGCATCAGATCAGGACCCCGTGCGGAGCCGGGGCCACGGGCAAAAAGGGGGTTGACAGCTCGAAGCCCGGGGTCTATATTCCAAATATTGAATTTAATGGGGGGACGCCATGAAGGGCTTCATTCGGGTCATGAAGGCCTTGTCCGAGCCGAATCGGGTCAAGGTCGTGAAGATGCTGCAGAGGAAATCCATGTGCGTGTGCGAGCTCCAGGAGGCACTTGGGATTGCCCAGTCCAGCGTGTCCAAGCATCTCAGAATTCTCGAGGATGCGGGCATTGTCGAGCACCGGAAGGACGGGCTCTGGGTCAACTATCACCTCACGGACGGGGAAGCGTCGCCGTACGTCTCCGCGCTCATGGGCAATCTTCGACACTGGCTGGAGGACGACCCCGAGGTCAGCGAGCTCGTGGATCGCCTTCCCGACATCCGGAGAGAGGAGATCTGCTGCAAGCGGGTCGCTTAATTTCTTCGATCTTTTGAAATCACCGAATGCCGATATTTGAATTTGGGGGGTTTGTCACGATGAAAGAACGAACCAAGCTGCTGCTGATCGTCCTGACCTTCATCGCGGCCTACACCATCCCCTGGGCGAGTGAGACCATTCGCCAGTCCGGTCTCGAGGCCTTCCTGATGCTTCAGGAGTATGCCCGGGAGCACGTGC
>CAYUBQ010000184.1:0-1583 GCA_964443135.1 uncultured Desulfobacterales bacterium
AGGTGTTGAGGTGTTGAGGGGAAAAGCAGCTGTTGAGCTGGTAAGCTGTTGAGCCGTTGAGGGGGGACGGCCTGCTGTGCCTGCCCCCCAACCGGCCCATGCCCCATCGACTTGTCGGATGGCCACGGTGTTGTAGGGCGGGGTTTCACACCCCGCCGAAGGGCGCCGGCCGCGCCCGGAACCTTGTGCCCCGGCACGGCGACCGGCCCGGTTGAACGGTGTTGTAGAGCGGGGTTTTACACCCCGCCGCAAAGCGAGCGCACGACCCGGACCTCCGGGTCGTGTCCACACGGCATGCGCCGAGGAGGACGACCACCCCATGTCGAACGAACCCCCGAAGAAATCCATCGCCGCAGGCAAGGTCTGCAAGAAGATCATGGCCGACCACTTCTACGAGCTGGACGAGGCCGCCAAAACCGGGTCCCGCAAGATCGCCTGGTGCACCAGCGTGGGCCCGGCCGAGCTGCTTCGAGGCATGGGGTTTCTCGTCTACTACCCGGAGAACCACGGGGCCATGCTCGGGGCCACCCGCATGGCCACCGAGCTGATCCCCTATGCCAACGCCATGGGCTACTCGCCCGACATCTGCTCCTACCTCACGAGCGACGTGGGCTCCTACCTCCGGGGAAAGACCCCGCTCACCAAGGCCTACAACATCGAGTCGGTGCCGAGGCCGGACGTCCTCGTCTTCAACACGAACCAGTGCCGGGACGTGCAGGACTGGTTCGCCTGGTACGCCCGGGAGTTCGGGGTGCCCCTGGTGGGCGTGCACACCCACCGGGACATCGGGCCCATCCGGATGTACCAGATCAGGGACATCGCGCAGCAGATCGAGGATCTGGTCCCGCAGCTGGAGGCGGTGACCGGGGAGCCGTTCGACATGGACCGGTTCAAGGAGGCGGTGGAGCTCTCCCGCAGGACCTCGGTCCTGTGGCGGGCCTGCCTGGAGTCGGCCGCGGCCGTCCCCTCCCCCTGGACCTTCTTCGACGCCACCATCCACATGGGTCCCGCCGTGGTGGCGCGCGGCACCGAGGAGGGCGTTTCCTACTACGAGGAGCACCTCCTGCCCGAGCTGGAGCAGCGCATCGAGGACGGCGTCGCGGCGGTCGAGGGCGAGCGGCATCGCCTCTACTGGGAGGGCATGCCCATCTGGGGCAAGCTGAGGCCGCTGGCCGAGCAGTTCGCATCGCTCGAGACCTGCGTGGTCGCGTCCACCTACTGCAACAGCTGGATCTTCGACCAGCTGGACCCGGCCGAGCCCTTCGAGAGCATGGCCCGGGCCTACACGGAGCTGTTCATCGCGCGGGACGAGGCCTACAAGGAGAAGTACATCACCGACTGCTGCGAGCGGTTCAAGTTCGACGGCATCGTGTTCCACGACGCCAAGACCTGCCCCAACAACTCCAACAACCGCTACGGCATGCCCGAGCGGCTGGGCGGGAACCTGGGCCTGCCGACGCTCACCATCAACGGGGATCTGTGCGACCTGCGGTGCTACTCGGAGGAGCAGGCCAAGACGAACATCGAGGCGTTCGTCGAGCAGCTGGAGGAGTGAGGAAAAGCAGGTGTTGAGGTGTTGAGGT